>JBGANQ010000007.1:0-177266 GCA_044222245.1 Polyangia bacterium
GGGGGCGGGCCGGGCAAGGGCTAGAACATCATGCGCAGCGCCCACTCAACCGGCGTCGCGTCGCGGCGGCGCTCGGCCGGGCTCTCGTCGCGGTCGGTGGGCAGGCCGCTGGGGGCGGCGGATCCGCTGGTCGCTCGGTGCACCAGCAGGATGCGGCTGATCGCCGCAGCGATGCGCGAGCTCTCGGCACCGGGCAGGCCAGCAGCGGGGACATTAGAGAGGATTTCTTGATTCTGAAGTTGCGATTTCATAGCAGTTCTCCGAGCGAAGCGAGCTGTCTTCGTGAGGCTGGCGGCCGGTGCCTGGGCGGCTCGCTCCCCCCCGGGAGTCGCGGTCGCCAGCCATGCTCTTAGTAACGTTGTTGATAGCTCTTGGGTCTGACAGTTCGCTTCGCGCATTTCTCCGGCTCCGACACAAAATCGGAGCATCACGGCGTCAACAGCGCCGGTTTTGGTACCCACAGGTCAGCGGCTCAGACAGTCCCCTGGTCGGGCAGTGAGGGTAGGGCAGTTTTTCGGACAGGGACTTGAGCCAAGGAGCTGATCTCTATAGATCCCTGCGGTCGAGTTGGCAAATTAAGTTGAGCAGTACACCCTAGCTGAGATCGCCAGCAGCGACCAGAAAAATTTTTCACGAGTCAAATTTTTTTCCCCAAGGATTTTCCCGAGCTAGCTCGGTTCCTAATAGACGCGGCGGGGGGCAGATCATTTTGCCCGCCGGCGAGCGGCGGCCGCAGCCAGAGCCGGCGCCCTGCTGCCTCGCCTGGCCCAGCGCTTCTTAGTGGGCACGCTTGGCGTTTTTTTCGAGCTTGCGAGCGGCGCCCGAGAGCGCCTGGACGATGCGCGCCACTGGATCGTCCTTGGTCGCCGGCTTGCGGCCGCGCGGGGGAGCGGGCTTGGGGGCTGGCCGGGCGGCCGGCCGCGGCGCTTTGCTGGCGGCGGGCTCTTTGTTGAGTGCCGGGCTTGGCGCAGGGCTCGGGGCGGGGCTTGGGCTGCTCGGGCGCGGCGCGGCGGGCACCTCGGGCGGCAGCGTCGCCTCGGGCGGGGGGCTCTTGTGCGGGGGCGGTGCGGCGGTCGCCTCGCGGACCGGCGCGGGCCGCTGGCGCGAGCGGGGCGCGGGGGCCGCTGGCGCGAGCGCGGCCACGCGGGCTGCCTCATTAAGCTCGGGCGGCACGAACAGGCGCTCGTGCGGCTGCAGGCCGCCGGTCAGGAAGGCGTCGAGGTCCTCTTTGGCAAAGACGTAGGTCCCGGTCCCGCCGCGCCGACCCGCCGGCTTGAGCTTGCCGCGGCGCACCGCCTGCTGGATGCCGCCGATGGTCTTGAATCCGCAGTAGGTAGCTGCCTCGGCACTTGTAAGGTAGGGACGGTCCGCCATGTTAAGACAATAATTTGACTAGGGAAAAGATGGCAATGGGAATCACAAAACTCGCTGCGGCCGACCGCCAGGAGGCGCTCCAGCGGGCCGATCGCCTCCGGCCCGCCCGGGAATCGGGGTCGCCGCCAGCCGGCCGCGCGCGAGTCTGCTCGCGAGTCTGCTATCGTGCACGGCGCACGGCGCACGGCGCACGGCGCACGGCGCACGGCGCACGGCGCACGGCGCACGGCGACCGCCGCCCGACCCAAACCCGAATGACCGCCGAGCCATGCAGAAAGACGATCCTTCCGCGATGACCTCTCCCCGCCGCCAGCGCCCACCCATCAACGTGCTCCTGCTGGAGAACATTCACGCCACCGCCACCGAGGCCTTCACCCGTGAGGGCTTCCACGTCGACCACCTGCCCAAGTCGCTGCCGCCCGAGCAGCTGCGGCAGCGCCTGGCCCAGGTGCACCTGCTCGGCATCCGCAGCAAGACCCACCTCACGGCCGACCTGCTGCACGCCGCGCCGCAGCTTCTGGGCATCGGCTGCTTCTGCATCGGCACCAACCAGGTCGATCTGGGGGCCGCCGGCCGGCAGGGGATCCCGGTCTTCAACGCGCCGTTTTCCAACACCCGCAGCGTCGCCGAGATGATCATCGCCGAGATCGTCGTCCTGTCCCGCCAGCTCGGCGATCGCAGCCGCGAGCTGCACGCCGGCTCGTTCCGCAAGGTCGCCGCCGGCTGTAACGAGGTGCGCGGCAAGACCCTGGGCATCGTCGGCTACGGGCACATCGGCTCGCAGGTCGGGGTGCTCGCCGAGGCGCTCGGCATGCGGGTGCTGTTCTACGACATCGCGGCCAAGCTGGCGATCGGCAACTGCCGGTCCTGCGAGTCGCTCGGCGAGCTGCTCGCCGCCGCCGACTACGTCACCCTGCACGTGCCGGCGACGCCGCAGACCCACCTCATGATCAAAGAAGCCGAGCTTGCGCGCATGCGGCCCGGCAGCTACCTGCTAAACGCCAGCCGCGGCACCGTGGTCGACATCGACGCCCTGGCCGCGGCGCTCCGGAGGCAGCACCTGGCCGGCGCCGCGATCGACGTCTACCCCGAGGAGCCCGAGGAAAACAGCGACGGCTTCACCACCCCCCTGCAGGGCCTGGCCAACGTCATCCTCACCCCCCACATCGGCGGCTCGACGCAGGAGGCGCAGGCCAACATCGGCCGCGAGGTCGCCACCAGCCTCATCAAGTTCATGAACCAGGGCGCCACCACCGGCGCCGTCAACTTCCCCCAGGTCGAGCTGCCGCCCTGTCCCGGCACCCACCGCCTGCTCAACGTCCACCGCAACGTGCCGGGCGTGCTGCGCGACATCAACCGCGTGGTCTCCGAGCTCAACGCCAACATCCACAGCCAGCTGCTCTCCACCGACGCTGCCATCGGCTATCTGATCATGGATCTCGACCAGGACGTCTCCGAGCAGATCGGCGATCGGCTGCGCGAGCTCGCCACCAGCATCCGCACCCGCGTCGTGTCCTGAGCCAGCTAAAAGACCGCCTCCGTCAGCGCGCTGGGGACTGGCCTTGCGGTCGCCGGCGTCGTCGCTATTGTGGATAAAAAGTGCTCCCTCATCGCCAAGCCCTCGCCCGTAGCGGGGCGCGGCTCGTGTAATATAGGCGCAAGTTCGTGACTTCAGACCGTCTTGGCCGCATACAGGCCTTCGCTCAGGGGTCAGCCGCGGCGCTCGCCCGCTGGACCGCTGGCTCCCCGTCCGCTGCCGAGGCGCCCAGCACCGGCGAGACCAGGCTATTAGCGCTGCGCCACGCCATCGAGCACGCCGCCCACTACCTGCCCGCCCAGGCGCCGCTGGAGGTGTTCGTCCACCACAACACCCTGCACGCCTTCCAGCACCTGCCGTTCCACGACGCCGTCACCGCCGCCGCCAACAAGCTCGGCGCCCGCGGCTACCTGAGCGAGGAGGCCTACCGGGCGGCGCTGCGCAGCGGGCGGATCGCCCTTAGCGACCTGCGCGCCATCCTGGCGGCGCTGCCGCTGCCGGTCGCCGAGGCCGAGTGGCCGGCGACGCTGCCGCCGCAGGCCGAGGTGCGCGAGCTCATGATCGTGCACGGCCTGCGCGAGACCACGGCGGCGGGCCTGACCTGGCTTTTGACCGAGCGCCACGCCGACCACCGCTTCCGCCCTGACATCCCGGCGGCCGCCCGCCAGCGCATCCTCGATGAGACGGCCGCCGCCCAGGGCGCGGCGCGGCCTGATCCAGCGCGCCTTGCGGCCCGCGCGGTCGCCGAGCTGTGGGCGGCGAGCCGCCAGGTGACCCGCGAGCTGCCCTCGCCGCGCGACCTGCAGCCGGTGCTGCCGCGCTTCCCCCGCGATCTGCTGGTCGCGGTGGCCAACGAGGACCCGAGCGAGCTGGTCCACGCGGCGCTCATCCCGCTGTGCGCGGCGTTTCTCGATCGCGGCCAGACCCAGTGGTCGATGCCCGATCGCGAAGAGGGCTTCCTGGTTGCCTGGCGGCGGGTGCACGGGGCGGGCCACGCGGTGCGCCCGGCCTGGGAAGAGGGCCTGGCGCGGCGCATCCGCAAGAGCGAGCTGCTGCACGTCGACGCCGAGCATGTGCTGCTCGGGCTGCTCGACGAGCTGGGCATCGCCGATGACGAGCTCGACGACTTCATCGAGCATGTGCTGCTGCAGCTGCCGGGCTGGGCCGGCATGTTCCAGCGCATCCAGGGCGCGGCCGGCACCGCCGAGGGGCCGCAGCCGCGCGTCACCCTGGTCGACTTCCTCGCGGTGCGGCTGTCGCTCGACGTGTTCGCCTACCGTGATGTCGCGGCGCGGCTCGGCTATACCGGGCCGCTGCACGAGCTGCGGGCCTTCCTCCGCCAGCAGCCGCTCATTGCACCGACGCCGCAGCACAGCGAGCACGAGACCGCCTGGCCGGTGTTTCAGGCGGCGCAGCTGGCCGGGCTGCCGGCGTCAGCGGTGCGCCAGGCCGGCCCCAGCGGCGCACGGGCGATCTTGGCCCTGCACGCCGCCCTGGATGAGCACTCCCGCCTGCTCGTGTTTCACGAGGCCTTCGAGCGCCACTACCGCGACGAGGTGCTGGCGGCGCTGCTCAGCAACCGGCCGCACCAGCTGCAGCTCGGCGCGCGCCGCTTCCAGCTCATCTGCTGCATCGACGAGCGCCTGGAGTCCTTCCGCCGCCACCTCGAGGAGGTCACGCCCGATGCCGAGACCTTCGGCGTCGCGGGCTTTTTCAACCTCGCGATCGCCTTTCAGGGCCTGGACGACCCATCGACATTCCCGCTGTGCCCGGTGGTCGTCAAGCCGCGCCACCAGATAAGCGAGCAGCCGGCCGAGAAGGACGCCCACCTGATGGCGCGGCGGCGCAAGCGACGGCAGAACTGGGGCTACCTCGACGCGACGTTCGAGCGCGCCTCGCGGTCGCTCCTCTGGGCGCCGCTGCTCACCGCCGTCTCGGGCCTCTTGGCGGCGATTCCGCTGCTCGGCAACGTCTTTGCCCCGCGGCTGTCGGCGCGCATCCGCGCCAGCCTGGCGCGGCGGCTGTTTCCCGAGGTCAAGACCCAGCTGTCGCCGCCCGCCGAGCCGACGCCCACCGACAACAAAGGCGCGCTCATGCTGCAGAGCGGCTTTACCGTCGAGGAAAAGGCCAACCGGGTCGGCACCCTGCTGGAGAACATCGGCCTCACCACCGAGTTTGCGCCGCTCGTGCTCATCCTCGGCCACGACTCGCACAGCGTCAACAACCCCCACTTCGCCGCCTACTCGTGCGGGGCCTGCGGCGGCCGCAGCGGCGGTCCCAACGCTCGTCTGTTTGCCCGCATGGCCAACCGGCCGCAGGTGCGCCAGCTCCTGGCCGCGCGCGGCATCCACATCCCCGCCGGCACCCTGTTTGTCGGCGGCGTCCATGACACCTGCGCCGACTCGATCACCCTCTATGACGAGGACTTGCCGGCGGCGCGCGGCGGCGAGCTGGAGGCCTTGCGGCAGACGCTGGACGCCGCCCGCCGGCGCAACGCCCAGGAGCGCACGCGCCGCTTCGCCTCGGCTCGGCCGGCTCTTGGGCCGGGGGTGGCCGGCGGCCTGGCGGTCGATCAGGCGCTGCGCCACGTCGAGGAGCGCGCCACCGACCTCAGCCAGGCACGGCCCGAGCTCGGGCACGCCACCAACGCCTCGTGCATCGTCGGGCGACGGGCGCTGTCGCGCGGGCTGTTCCTCGATCGGCGGGCGTTTCTCGTCTCGTACGATCCGCGGCTCGACGCGACGGGGGAGATCCTGGAGCGGATCCTGCTCGCGGTCGGGCCGGTCGGGGCCGGTATCAACCTGGAGTACTTCTTCTCGGCCGTCGACAACGAGCATTTCGGCGCCGGCACCAAGCTGCCTCACAACGTCACGGGCCTGGTCGGCGTCATGAACGGCGCCTCCAGCGACCTGCGCACCGGCCTGCCCAAGCAGATGATCGAGATCCACGAGCCAGTCCGGCTCCAGCTGTTCATCGAGACCCGACCCGAGCTGCTTAACCAGATCGTGCACCGCCAGCCCTCGATCGCCGAGCTCGTCGGCAACGAGTGGGTGCGGGTGGCAACCATCGATCCAGACAGCGGCGCCATCGCCACTTTGGAGGGGCCGCGCGGCTTTGTTCCGTTCACCCCGCCGGCGTGGGCGAGCCAGGTGCCGGTAGTGGCAACCTCGGCCGACTGGTACCGCGGCAAGGACGACTTCATCCCGCCGGCGCGGCTCGGCGGCAGGGGCAGCGAGCCGCCGGGCGCCGCGAGCGGAGCGGCGCGATGAGCTGGCCGGGGACGCTGGATATGACCCAGATCGTCGAGCGAGTGGCGGCGGCGGCGCCCGCCTGGCCGGCCCTGGGAGCGCTGCTGATAAGCGCCCTGGAGCTGCGCGGCCGCCGGCTGAGCGAGCGGGCGATCGTGGTCATCTCCCAGGCCGCGCTGTGGGTGGCGTTCTTCTGTGTGCTCGTCGGCTCGGGCGCCTACCTGGTCCGCGGGGCGCCGCTCGATGTGCGGCTTGGCCACTTCTACAAGGCCGGCGACTACGGCTTCGAGCTGCTGTTCCTGTTTGACGGCCTCTCGGTGCCGGTGGCGCTGCTGGCGGCGCTGTTGCTGCTGGCGACGAGCCGCTTCTCGGTGCACTACCTGCACCGCGAGCCGGGGTTTATGCGCTTCTTTGTCCTCATGCTGACCTTTGGCGCCGGCATCCTGCTGCTGGTGCTCGGCGGCAGCTACGATCTGCTGCTGGCCGGCTGGGAGATCGTGGGCCTGACCTCGGTGCTGCTGGTCGGCTTCTTCCACGAGCGGGCCGGGCCGGTGCGGGCCTCGCTGCGGGTGCTGGTGACCTACCGGATCTGCGACATCGGCCTGCTGCTGGCGGCGGTGTGGCTGCACCTGAGCCTGCACAGCACGGTCTTTGTCGAGCTGGCCGACCGGCTGCGCGCCCCGCCGGCGGACTTCCCGGGCCTGGCCATCGGCCTGCTCTTGCTGTTTGCCGCGATGGGCAAGTCGGCGCAGTTCCCCGTCGGCGGCTGGCTGCCGCGGGCGATGGAGGGGCCGACCGCCTCCAGCGCCGTGTTCTATGGCGGGATGTCGGTGCACGCCGGGATCTACCTGCTCATCCGCTCGGCGCCGGTGCTGTCGCAGTCGCCGCTGGTCGCCACGGCCCTGGTCGCGGTGGGCACGGTGACGGCGGTGATGGCGACCCTCAGCGGCCATGTGAGCGCCGACGCCAAGACCGGCATCGCCTACGCGACGATCAGCCAGGTCGCGCTGATGGTCGTCGAGTGCGGGCTGGGACTTTATCGGGTGGCGACGCTGCACCTTTTGGCCCACGCGCTGCTTCGCTACTACCAGTTTTTGCGCGCCCCCTCGGCCCTGCAGGATGCCCTGGCGCGGCGGGCGGCGCTCGGCGGCACCAGCGCGGCGCAGAGCGCGCCGCGCTGGCGCCAGCTGCCCGTCGATCTGCGCCGCTTCCTCTACCGCCTGGCGGTGGAGCGCTTCGAGGTCGAGACGGCCCTTGACCGCTGGGGCACGCGGCCGGTGCTGGCGCTGTCGCGCTGGCTGAGCGAGAAGGAGGCGCGCCTCATCGCCGGGCTCGGCGCCGAGTCCGAGGGCGCCCAGCCGCGAGCGGGCGGACCGCCTCCCCCCGTGCGGCGCGACTCCAAGGAAGCCTGACATGAGCACGGTAATCCTCATCTCGGCGGTGTGGGCGCTGCCGCTGTTCGGCGCGCTGGCGGTGCGACTGTTCCGCTCGGCCGAGCGGGCGCGGGCGCTGGCGATCTGCCTGGCGGCGCTGACCCTGGCGATGGCGGCGGTGGTGTTCCTGCGCGATGCGGCGCAAGACGCCTTCACCCGCAGCCACGCCGATGTGGCGCCGATCCTGCTTGGCGTCCGCTACCATGTGGGGGTCGACGGCCTGTCGGCGGTGCTGCTGCCGCTGGCGGCGCTCATCGGGCTGGCGGCGCTGCTGGCGGCGCCGCGCGCCGAGCTGTCGCCGCGCACGGCGGCGCAGATCCTGATCGCGCAAGGGGCCGTGCTGGGCGTGCTGGTGTCGCTGGATGCGCTGGTCCTGACCCTGTTTTGGACCCTGTCGCTGCTGCCGCTGCGCGGCGAGCTGCAGCGCCGCGGTGAGCGGGCGGCGAGCGCGGCGTTCAACGTGGTGTTCCTGGGCAGCACCCTGCCCATGATCCTGTTCGTGGTCGCCCTGGGGGTCCTCGACTACTGGTCGGGCGGCGAGGGCGATCGCGCCCCGTTTGACCTCATCCGGCTCAGTCAGTCGGGGGTGCTGGGCAGCGGGCCGCTCGCCACGCTGCTCGGCACCCTGGTGCTGATGGGGGTGCTGGCGCGCATGGGCTGCTTCCCGCTGCACCTGTGGATTCCGCCGCTCGCCGCGCGCGGGCCCGGACCGCTCACCCTGGTGTCGTTTGCCACCCCGATCGGGCTATTCCTGCTCGCCCGGCTGGCGGCGCCGCTGTTCCCCGGGCTTGGCGAGCAGGCGATGCCGCTGCTCCTGCCGCTTGGTCTGTTCTCGTCGATCTACGGGGCAGTGCTGGCGCTGTCGCAGAACGATCTGCGCCGCCTGCTCGGCTACTTCTGGATGAGCCAGCAGGGGTTTCTCCTGGTCGGCATGGCCGCCTGGAACACGACCAGCATCAGCGGCGCCCTGCTGCACGCCATCAGCTCGGTCTTCTGCCGCAGCGGCCTGCTCCTTATCGCCGGCGCGATCGCCGCCCGCACCGGCACCACCGACATCCGGCTGCTCGGCGGCCTTATCACCCGCGGCCCGCGCATGGCCACCGGCTTCCTGCTCTTATCGGCGGCGGCGGTCGGCTTCCCCGGCACCCTGGGCTTTGTCTCCGAGGATCTGCTGGTGCAGGGGCTGCTGCACACCCACGGCCTGGCCGCTGCCGGGCTGCTGGTCGTCACTGCCCTCAACGGCATCCTGCTCTACCGCGCGTTCAAGCGGACCTTCCTCGGACCGCCGTCGCCGCATGTGCAGATCATGCGCGGCATGGAGGACTTTTTGCCGCGCGAGCGCTGGGTCTCGGTGACGCTGGTTGTGCTGCTCCTGCTCGGCGGCTTTGCGCCGGCGCCGCTGCTCGCGGTGCGCAAGGGGGTGGTGAGCGCGCTGCACCGCAGCGAATCTACAATTCCTTCGGCCCACTAAGCTGCCGTAACTGCAACCGATTCTCCGGCTGCGCTCTTCCCGAGTCTGCCGCCGCGCAAAACCCGTAGTTCCGCCCCCGCTGATCTGATACCCAATTAATACATGGTCACCGAGCTTAGGAATGTAGGGCTGTTCCACAATCTCGACGCGGTTCAGCTGGCCCATGTCGCCTCGCTGTGCGAGGAAGTGCACCTTAAGCGCAACGAGGTCCTGTTTCGCGAGGGGGACCCACCCGAGTACTTCTATGTGATCACCAAGGGGCGCATCCGCATCTCCAAGCTCGTGCCCGGAGTCGGCGAGGAGGCGCTGGCGGTGCTGCCGCCGGGGGCGTTCTTTGGCGAGATGGAGATCATCGAGCCAACGCCGCGCGCGGCGCAGGCGATCGCGCACGAGGAGTGCGTGCTGCACGCGATCAAGATCTCGGATCTGCACGATGCGCTCAACGCCGATCGGGATCTGGCGCTGACCCTCTTGTGGAACTTCGTGCGCACTCTCTCGGACCGCCTGCGGGCGACCAACGACAAGGTCATGGCGACGTTCGCCATGGCCTCCTTCGGGTAGCGCATGCCGCTTCAGCTCATCCCGCCGCTAGGCCTGCTGGAGCCGGTGCTGTCCGAGCCGCAGCGCCCCATGAGCGACTCCGACCGCTGGCTGCTCGACCCGGGACTGCTGACCGCCACCGCCGGCGACAGCCCCGAGCCGGAGGACCCCACCGCCGGCGCGCCGCCGGCCGAGCAGTGGGCACCCAAGACTCCGGATCCGCTGCGCTACCACTCCCTGACCGACGATCCCGACCCCAGCCACATCTGGCGCTACACTCCGGTGAACGAGCGGCGCCTGTTTGAAGACGTGCAGTCGGTCGCCGACCTGAACACCTTCATCGGCCGCATCCTGCTGGTCGTCGCCCGTGGCGGCGACTCCAAGAACTTCGAGGAGATGACCGGCCAGGACGGGCTGACCTTCGGCATCACCGACTTTGCCGGCAACGAAGGCTGCGCCGACTTCTTCCGCTCGTTCTATGAGAACTGATCGCCCGCGCTGAAGCAGCGACGAAAAACGTCCGACCGCTGCCAGTCCGTGCCCCTTCTGTGCACCACGGCTGCGGGTGGCATGGGACCCTACAGCGCTCGTCTCGCGGCGGCGAATTGCCGAAAAAAGCTTGTTGACCCTGACGCTGCGTGAGGCGCTATTTCTGCTCCAGTAACGACCCGGCCGCGGCTAGGAATCTGCTGAGCGGAGCGCGACATGAAAATGACAGTAAGTCAGGTGGCACGACGCAATAGTATGTTTACGGCGGCAGGCGGGCGCAGCGAAAGCCGCCGCCGGCGAAGCGGTAGTGGGGCTTGAAGCTGGTGCGGGAATAGGTGCGCAGCGCCTGCGCTCCGTACATCCAGGCGCCGCCGCGCATGACATAGGAGGGGCGCTCGCTGCGGCGCGTGCTGTGCGGGTTGTGCGCTGGGCCGCTCTTATAGAAGGAAGGATCGTCGGTGTCGTCGCACCACTCCCAGACGTTGCCGGCCAGGTCGTGGACTCCGTAGGGCGAGGCGCCGGCTGGCAGTGAGCCCACCGCGATGGTGCCGCGGTGCTGCTGGCCGAAGTTGGCGCGCGTCGGAGTCGGCTCGCCCTTGCCCCAGGGGTACTTACGGCCGTCTGGCCCGCGCGCGGCCTTTTCCCACTGCGCCTCGGTGGGCAGCAGCTTGCCGGCCCAGGTCGCGTACGCCTTGGCGTCCAGCCACGACACAAACACCACCGGATGATGGGCGAGCTCGCGCGGCATCTCACCGCGCGGCCAGTGGGCCAAAAAGCGCCCAGCGCTGGCATCCTGGGGACGGTAGCCGGTGACCTCGAGGAAGGTCCGGAACTGGAGGTTGGTCACTGGCGTGCGATCAATGTAGAAGGCGTCCAGGTACACCTCGCGGCGGTCGGCGCCGAGCGGAAACGGCCCGGCCGGGATGAGCACAAGCTCGCAGCCATCGCTGTCCTGCAGGGTCGCCGGCAGCGGCTCGCCGGCCGGCTCCGCGCTCGGCTCGGACTCGAGGTTGCGGTCGCCAAGCGCCGCGCTCAAGCGGGTGAGAAACTCCTCGCAGGTCTGCGGGCGGGCCGCCGGGTCCTTGGCCAGCGCCTCCAGGATGAGCCGCTCCAGCGCCGCCGGCAGCTCGGCGCGGTGCTGGGTGGGCGGCGGCGGCTTGTGGGCGACGTGCGCCATCATCAGCGCAAAGTGATTGCCGTCCTCGAACGGGACGCGGCCGGTGGCCAGCTGATAGAGCGTCACCCCCAGCGAGTAGATGTCCGAGCGGTGGTCGGCGAACTGCGGCCGCTGCACCTGCTCGGGCGACATGTAGCGGCAGGTGCCAAGGAACGCGCCGCTTACGGTGAAGGTCGTGCCCTCGAGGATCTTGGCGATGCCGAAGTCGACGATCTTGGGAGCGAGCCGACCGGCGACCTGGGCGACGAGGATGTTGTCGGGCTTGAGGTCGCGGTGGATAATTCCGTTGCGGTGCGCCTCGGCCATCGCCTGCAGCACGCCGGCAAACAGGGCGCTGACCTCTTTGAGCGGCATGCGGCCGCGCCACTTCTCCAGGTGCTGCGCCAGCGTCAGCCCCTCGACGTACTCCATGACGATCGCCAGCAGGTGCTCGTGCTCGATGAAGTCGTAGGTCGCGACCACGTAGGGGTGACTCCACGAGCGTAGCAGGCGCGCCTCGCGGACAAACCGCCGGCGGACCTCGGCGTCGCCCGAGAGGTTGCTGTGCAGACACTTGATGGCGACGCTGCGGTTGCGCCGCGTGTCGTGCGCCCGGTACACCACGCCCATGCCGCCCTCGCCGATGACGTTGCCGATGGTGTACACGCCCGCAAGGAGCGTGCTCGGGAGCAGGCGCATCGGCGGCAGCGGCAGCCACTTCTGCTGGGCGGCGGGCGATGCGAGCTCGGTGTTGGCGACCAGGGTGGACTCGGCGGGCAGCTGCTCCTTGCCGCACGAGGGGCAGAAGCGCGCCGCCGCGGAGAGCTCGGTCCGGCATCGGCGACAGCAAATCGCAGCGTTCATCGCAATAGACCTTTGGGACACCTAGGTTAGCAGCTTGGCAAAAGGGTCTGCCAAGCGCAAGCCGCGGGCCGCGGGCCGCGGGCGCTAGAACTTGACCTTGTTTAGCTCATCGCCGAGAAAGTCCGGCGCCAGGTGGGCATAAAGGAGCGTCATCTTGATGTCGGCGTGCCCGAGAAGCTTCTGCAGCGCGAGGATGCTTCCCCCGTTCATGACAAAGTGCGAGGCAAAGGTGTGGCGCAGCGCGTGCCAGGGACGGCGCAGCGGCCGACAGCCGGCGGCCTCCTGCAGTCGGATGAGACTCCGCAGCACCTTCTCGCCGCGCGCCAGGCCGAACGAGCCGCGCGCCAGCGCCGGACAGACGAGCGCGCCGCTGGTGTCCGGGCACAGCGGGCGCCACTCGCGCAAAAGCGGCGCCAGCGTCGCCGGCAGGCGCAGGTGCCGGACAAGGCCGGTCTTGGTCGTCGTGTCGTAGCTGCAGGCGACGGTGAGCCGCTGGGTGTCGAGGTCGACATCCGACCAGCGCAGGCCGAACACCTCGCCGCGCCGCAGGCCGGTGTAAAGCGCCAGCGCGATCGCCACCCACAGCGAGAACCACGCCTGCCCAAGGCGGCCGCTGGCGGCGCGCGCCTGCTCCTCGGCGGCGGCGAGCAGGCGGCGGACTTCCTCGGCAGTCAGCCACTCCAGCTGCGGCGCCGCGCGCGGCCGCGAGAGTCCCTTGAGCGGGTTGTCAGCGACAAGCCCCTGCCGTACGCCCCACGACAGCGCCGCGCTCAGCGGGATGAGGGTGGTGCGCACCGTCCCCGGCGCGTACTGCGCGGCGAGCGCATCGCGCAGCTCGGCCAGCTTGGGCGCGGTGAGCGCCGCCGCCGGCAGCGACCCCAGGTGCGGCAGCACCCGCTTGAAGATCGAGGCCGCCTGGGCGCGATAGCGGTCCACGTCCTTGAGCCGCGGGCTGCGGAACTCGGCGCAGAAGCGCGCCAGCAGCGCCGCTACGGTCAGCGGCGGCTGCGGCGCCGGCTCGACGAGCCCAGCCTGACCGCGGGCGACGCGCGCCTCGATCTCAAGGAGCATCCGCCGCGCCATGGCGTAGCTCGTCTGATGGCTGGCCCGCTGGATGCGGCGGCCGTTTTCCACCCACCGGATGTACCAGCCAAGGTCCTTGCCGCCCTTCCGCTTGCGGATGATGTCGCCCATCGCCTGCGCGCGCTCTCCCGCCCCGAGCTTACCACGCGGCGCCCTCCCCGTGGAGATCCCAGCGAAACCCGCCGCTCGGCCCGCCTGCCGCAGCGCTGAGCTGGCGACGGGCGCGCAAAGCCTGCCGGCCGCGCTCCGCCTGGGGCGCAGGCTGCTATCCTCTAAGTAGTGGCCGTACAGTCCGACTGGCAGATAGTAGGGCGACAGAGATTTCTCGTCTCGGGAGATCTGCTCTGGTGGGAGGTCTGCGGCGACATCGAGGTGCCCGAGATCAGCGCGATCTTCAGCACCGCGCTGACGGTGCAGGCGGCGCACGGCTACACCCTCATGCTCATCACCGCGGTGGGCGATTGGTCCTTCCCGCCCCCGGCGCGGCGCTTCCTTGGCCAGTTTCATCGCCAGCACCAGGCGGTCGGGGCCAGCGCCATCGTCGGAGCCAGCCCGACGATGACGCTGTTTATCGACATGGTGCTGCGGGCGGTCGGTATGGTGAGCGGACATCGCCCCAAGACGCGCTTTTTTCTCACCCTCCAGGAGGCCAGGGCCTGGCTGGAAGAGCAGCGCGCGCTCGGCCAGCGGGGGCTGCTCGAGCGGTAGCCAGGGCCGCCGGCGCCGTGCCCCGCCTGTGCACCGCGCGCGCAAGGTAGGTCCTCCTCGGAGCGCCCGGCAGCTGCCGGGTCGCCGCCAGCCGGCGCGCGGCCAGGTGGGCGCAGCTGCTTGGGTTTTGCCCGGCAGCGGTTAGTTCTATGAGACTCATTCGCTTGGCTCCTGCCGTCGCGAAATTCCGCCGCTGGCCGGGAGCTGGAAATCCGCTGGAACTCCCCGCCGGCCCAAGCTGCCGGGGTCGGGGTCGAGCGTCCATCACGGGCAGACTCAGGCAACAGGCATGTTCATTGATCCAGGAAGGACTCCGAGCGCGCAGCTTGAGGGGGGACGCCGACATCTTTGGCGGCACCTGAGTGGCGCGGCCAAGGCGAGGGCCTTCCTCAGCAAGCGCGGCGGTCTGCTCCAGGGTGAATCGCGGCTCGCTCGGTGACCGTGCGGCTCTGCGGTCAGGAGCCCGGGGGACTGTCTAGGAGCCGGGCGCCGGCGCTTGGGTCCTGGCGCGAGTCGCGCAGGTAGAGGAAGCGGTCGATCTCTTCGGCGCCGAGCTCGCCCTGGCGCGCCGTGCGGGCGGCGGCGCTCAGCGCCTCGGGCAGCGGCTCGCCGTGTAGGACGTGGGCAATGAAGGCGAGCACCTCCTGCCACAGCGTCAGCGCCACGCGCGGGCGGAACGCGCCGAAGTGGCCGACTGCTGGCGTGCCCAGGCTCTGCGGGCTGAGGCGCCGGTGGATGAGCTGCGCGCTCGGCAACAGCGACAGCAGCGTCTGCACCGGCCGCGCCGGCGCGAAGTCGTCATCGGTGAAGCTGTAAAACAGGGTCGGGCGGTCAAAGCTCGCCAGCCGCTCGCGCGCCGCCGGCTGCTCGCTCAGGTAGTAGGAGGGATCAAGGGCCCAGCGGCGCCACTGCCGCGCCACCCCGGCCGGCAGATCCTCGCCCAGGAAGGCGCGGCCCGGGTAGTAGCCGAGCGCGCCGGTGAGCGCCGGGACCAGCAGGTGCCAGAACAGGCGAATCCGCGGCTGCAGGCGCGCCGGCCAGTCGCCGGCGTAGCCGAGCTGGGAAGCGATCAGGATCGCCGCCGCGCAGCTGCGCGCCTCTGGCAAAAGACCGAGCAGCTGACCGCCGAAGCTGTGGCCGATCCACAGCACCGGGACCCCGGCCTCGGCCGCCAGCGCCAGCGCCGCGCGCGCATCGGTGGCCCAGTCCTGCATGCGGGCGCGGAAGCCGCGCAGCGACCGCGGTCGCGACGCGCCCACGCCGCGGTAGTCATAGGTGATGACCTGGAGCCCGGCGGCGGCCAGGTAGCCGGCAAAGCGCGCGTAGAAGGTCTGCGGCACCGCCGTGCCACCGTGCAGGACGGCCACCGCGAGCGGCCGGCCCCCAGCGGCAGGGGCGTAGCTGCGGGCCCCCAAGACGAAGCCATCTTCGGTAGTAATGCGGACTGCGGTGCCGGCCGTGGAGTGCATGACAGGACCTCCTGCAGATCGTTTTAGCCGCCGCGCGCCGCCGGCGCTCGCTGCAATTCTGCATTCCCGGCCGGCGGGGATGCAGGGCGCTGCGTGATATATGTTGGAGGATGCTCCACTGGAACGACCTGCCCGTGCTGCTGGCGGTCGCGCGGGCCGGCACGCTGACCGGTGCCGCGGCGGCGCTGCGGGTAAACGCCACGACGGTCGGCCGCCGCCTGAGCGCGCTGGAGGAGGCGCTGGCGGTGCGCCTGTTCGAGCGCACTCCCGAGGGATACGCCCTTACGCAGGCAGGCCGCGACCTGCTGGCGCACGCCGAGCGCATGGAGCACGAGGTGCAGGCCGCCGAGCGCGAGGTCACCGGCGCCGACCAGCGGCCGGCGGGAGTGGTGCGGCTGGCGACGACCGAGATGCTGGCCACCCGCTTCCTGGTGCCGCACCTGCCGCGCCTGCTCGCGCGGCACCCGCAGATCCAGCTTGTCATCTCGACCAGCACGCGCCCGATCGTGCTGGCGCGCGGGGAGGCCGACCTGACGGTGCGGCTGACCCGCCCGCGCGAGCCGGACGTGGTGGCGCAGCGGCTTGGTGCGATTCACCTGGCGCTCTACGCGGCGCGCTCGTACCTGGCCGCTCATGGCGCGCCCGCCCGGCCCGAGCACAGCCTGCGCGGGCACCGGGTCGTGCTGTTCGCGCAGTCGCGCGCCTTCGATGTCGAGAACACCTGGTTCGCGGCGCGGCTCGCCGAGGCCGAGGTGGTGCTGCGCTCGGACTCGGTGAGCGCGATCTACGCCGCCACCTTGGCCGGGCTCGGCATCGCCCTTTTGCCAGTCCTGGTGGCCGGCAGGGAGCCCGAGCTGGTGCAGCTGCCCACGGGTCTTGAGGTGGAGCCGCGCATCATCTGGCAAGGCGTGCACCGCGATCTCATAAAGAGCGCGCGCGTGCAAGCGGTGATGAGCTTCCTCGCTGACGTAGTGGCGACCGAGGTCTGAGCACGCCCCGGCCCGGGCGAATGCCTCCCCGCGGACCGGCGCGGGCGGCTATAATGGAAGCGGTAGGCTCGAGCCGGCTCGCCGATGATCACCATAGAGAACCGCGTCGGGCGCCTTATCGAGACCCGCCTCATCTCGCCCATCCTCGACGCCGAGTTCACCGAGTTTCAGCACGAGCGCGAGCGGCTCATGCGCCTGGTCGGCCAGGATCGGGTGGTCTGCATCGATGTCAGCCGCGTGCAGCTCTTGCCGCCCAGCCAGGCCGATGCATTCCTCAACCTGCTGCGCGGCTCGCGGCCCGGGCTGACCCCTTAAATCAAATACAACAGTTCTCGGCGGCTATGACCAATGAGAACACAGCGACGCACAAAAGCGGTCGGCTACGTCAGGGTAAGCAGTGAGCAGCAAGCCGACGAGGGCGTAAGCCTTGACGCACAACGCAATAAGATGCGCGCTTATTGCAAAGCAATGGATATCGACTTAATCGACATTATCGCTGATGAAGGCTACTCCGCTTCAAACCTCAAGGGTCCGGGTCTGCAGGCGGCGCTTACCATGCTGCGCAAGGCTGTCCTCAACGTGCTGACGTCGGTCGCGCCGTGGGAACGTGAGGCGATCGTCGCTCGGGCTCGGCAGGGGTGTAGCGCCTGGGGTCCGAGACCGCCGCCCTGGAGTCGCGGAAGAAGATGGGGCGGCGGTGACCACCAAGACCGGCCGCGAGGCGGCACTACTTTCAGCGTACGTACAGGGACGTACTTGTGGTGATCCCGTGGTGGGTGCTGCCGGTGGTATCGTCCACAAGGTCAACCATCTGGTCGGGATGGGATAAACCACTACGGTCTCCGACACCTAGCGGAAACATCCGTCGTCTCAGGTCGCACTGACCCACCACGACAAGCGAGCCTGCAGACTGATGCTGATAAATGATTTAAGATGATGTTCGATGAGGGACTGGCAGCTGATTGGCAAACACCGGATCTGCAGAGAACTCGATGTCGTTTACTGGGAGTCGCATGGCTCGGTGGGGCTCGACGAGATCCGGCAGTTCTATGCGCTGGCCGAGGGTGTGCTTGCGCAGTATCGCTGGGTGGGGCTGATAATAGATGTGCGCGATGCCGGACTCCCATCCCCTGAGGCGCGCCGCTTCATCGCGAACTGGGAGCAGCGACATCCCGAGAGTGAAGGGGTGACGATCTGCTTCGGAGCCAGCCCGCTGATGCTCGTCATCGCCCGCCTGATCTTCCATGCCATCAAGATGCTGACACCGCGTCGCAGTAGCGGGCCCTTCTTCGTGGCGACTGAAGCCGAGGCGCAGGCCATCCTGTCGGCGCACCGTCCGGCGGGCCGTTCGCCAAAGCCAGTGATAGCTCCGAGCGGCCCGGCGAAGTAGCGCTGCCGGCGCTCGAGACTACGGGTAAAGCGGCGATGTTGGCATGCCAAGTAGTGGTGCAAGTGTTCGCCAAGTCAGCAAGAAATGAAACTCGGTCCAGAACGCGTTATTGGGGCACGCGGGATGCTCGGGCTATCACTGCTAACCGGTGACCAATAAGCTTCTCGCTGCCTAATCTGACTCAGTGAACCGGAAACTCTGGAAGAAACGCTCGCTGTCGATCTTCTCGCCCTGGTTCGCGTACGCATAGAGCTGGAATAAGCGATTGCGATGGATGAACGTGCGCCAGCAATAGGTTCCGACGAGCGGATGCTTATTCACGGCGACCTTGCTCTCTGTGCCCGTGTGTGAACCCAAGGTGATACTGGTTCGCGAGAGGAGCTTGCCATGATGGCTCTTCACGAATTGCTCAGCGCCGGCCTCGGCTGCCGAGGTGAGAACAGCGCCTTCGTCCATTGCTGGGCCCATATCGTGCCGTATGATGCCGCGGCCGCTCTAGCGAGGACGGTTGGCGCTCGGCAAGCCCAAGCGCGGCCAATAGGCCAAGTTAGGGCGGTAGCCGCGATGGACCAGCGGTAGCGTATCTTGATGCTGGGGGGCGGCTTCTCTGCTAGACGGTGCTCTTAGTACCAGAGGTAGGTTGCGACCGCGCCCGCGTTCAGTCTCACCGAGACGATCTTGCCGCCATAGGAGATGTTGAAGCTCTGCACGGTCGCGCCTTTGTTCAAGACGACGAGCGCGCGCGCGCCGCCGGCGGTCCTGTCGTTGACGAAGCCGACGCTGACGAGGTTGGAGCTGGTGCTCGAGGTGCCTACGCGCAAGGCGCCCGGCCGCACGAACTTGGCCAAGTGGGCGACGATGTAATAGGAGACATTGCGCGCATACGCACCTCCGCTGACAGTCAGCGCTCCCTGGCATTGGGTACAGCCACCGCTCGTGTGGGGGCCGAAGCTGGCATCGGTCGCCAGGTTCCACTCGATGACGGCGCGGGCCCAGTTGTTGGCGGCGCCAATGGTGACGTTCTCGGTGTGCCAGGCGAGGTCGCCGCCGAAGCTACCGCTGGAGGCAGTCCACTGCTCGGTGAAATAGACGTTCTTGCCGGTGCTGCTGTGGACGGTCGAGAGCGCGGAGATCGGCCCCGCATACAGGTGGAACGCCGAGCCGTCGACGTAGGCGCTGGCGTCGCGGCACACCTGGGTCGGGTACGCGGTGTCGTCGCAGTTGTGATCGAAGCAGATGATCTTGGTGTCATAGCCGGCGCCGCGCAGCCTGGGTCCCAGATAGTTCTGGATGAAGCTTGCCTGCTCCGCCGCCCCCATGGTCATGCTCGGGCAGTTTTGCCAACTCGCCCGCTATTACTCTGTCAGGGCACGCTTGACATCTGCATGTAGGAGGCGGTGAAATAGATGCTCCCCGGCCTCGCGCCGCACCGACAGCCGGCCAGCCCCATACGAGCGTGAGCGCAGCCCGCGCTGGACCGATGCACAGATGGTCGCATCTTCCTCCTGAATGCGGTCCGCCAGCTCGATGCTCTCCCGGTTGTGCTCGTGCGCGCTCGCGCTGACATCGGCGAAGTACATATCAAAGATGACCTCGGTCCGGTCGACCGCTACCGGCAGCACGAGGTTGGTATCCATCACCCCCTCATACCAGTTGATCATGAAGTTGGGGTATAGCCAGTAGTAAGCGGCCTGCTCCCCAGGCCGCAGCGCCGCGACCGCGCTGTCCTGGCTGCCGCCATGGAGTGGACTTTGCTGCAAACAGTAGCGTGGACCAAGCTCGATCAGGTAGTTCTTGTAGTCGATGATGGAGCTGAGTCCCTTGTGGATATGGGGGACGTGGTAGCTGCCGTCGAGGTAGTTATCGATATATACCTTCCAGTTCGCAGCGACGGTGTAGACGCGCCGCTCAGCAAACTGGAGCTTATCCAGGGCCAGGCCCGCGACCTGCGCCGCCAGCCCGCCCAGGGTCGTTTCCAGCGTCGCACCAGAGGTTGCAAGGCGTACGCAGACAAACGACTCCCAAGCTTGCACAGAAACCGGCACCAGACCGCTTTGGGTTCGATCAAAGCCGCACACACCGTCAAAGTCCGGAGTGCTGCGAAGTGAGCCGTCCAGCGCGTACGTCCACCCGTGATAGGGACAGCGGAGGGCGCTGAGCCGACCCGCCGACTCGCTGACAACGGCGGCGGCGTGGTGGCGGCAGACGTTGTAAAAAGCGCGCAGGACGCCGTCGCGCCCGCGGACGATTAGCAGCGGCTCTCCCGCCAGTTCTATGGTGAAAAACTGTCCCGGCTCCGCCACCTGGGAAAGCCGCCCCACGACTTGCCAGTCGGAGAAAACTGCGCGCCGCTCCAGCTCGAAGATCCGCGGGTCGATGTACCAGTCGGAAGACAGCGTCTGAGCCGCCGAGAGCGGCAGATTCGCGTCATAGCCATCCACAATATCCTTGAGCGGTCGCTCCACGAGCACCTCCTTGTGCCGGCAGTATAACGAGGGCGCGCAAGTCGCACTACAGGGCGGAAAAACATTTGCGCCTTTTGCTTGCGCTCGCGGCCCCTGCTGATAGATGGCCACCCAGATGAACAAGCGCACGGCTGCTCAGCCGCTATGCCGGCCAGACCGACATCGTCATCGGCTCGCCGATCGCCGGCCGCACCCAGCAGGCCTTCGCGTCCGTCGTCGGTTTGTTCGTCAACACCTTGCCGCTGCGCCTCGAGCTCTCTGGCAACCCGCGGTTCACCGAGGTCTTGCAAGCGAGCGCCTGGAGCCGCCGGGCAGACCACCGTAGTCGGCGTCTTCCTGGAAAAGTCGCCAGAGTCCGTCCTTTGCTTCCTGGCGATTCTAAAGGCGGGAGCGGCTTATCTGCCGCTGGATCCGGACCATCCGGAAGCACGCCTGGACGCCATGCTCAAGGCGGCGCAGCCCACCGTGGTGTTGAGCAACGGGCGGCTGCAGGGGCGCCTGCCACGCTCTGCTGCGACGCTGCTCCTCGTCGAAGAGGCGGCAGCCAGCACCGCGGGTGCGTCTTCAGCTTGGGGGATAGCGACATAGCGCTCTGAGCTAATCGACAAAGGGGATGAGCTGCGCGGTAGACGCATGCGGGCGCAGCCCCTACGCTGTGAGTGCCAGCCCCAACAGAGTGCAGCCGTAGGGAGTGCGGGGGGGCGGTGATCGCTTGTGCGCGCCCATGGGCGAGACGATGCCCCCTTTTGGCGGACCCTACAACAATTTCACCGACGGAAAAAATAGTTCTTGTAAGGACCCGCAACGCCTTCCTGCTGCCGCCGGGACAGGCGCTGCTGGCGCTGCAGTTCAGCCGCATCATTCGCCAGGCCAACAACCCCGCCCGCCGCGCCTTCCAGTCGCGGCCCGAGCTTATCAGCTGGCTCGCCGAGGTGCTGCGTCCGCCCGAGCGGCTGCGGCTGGAGACCTTCCTCAGCGAAGAGCAGAGCGCTGCCCGGTGACCCTGTCGCTGGCCCACACCGCGCTGCTGTTCGTCGTCGCGCTGCTCGCCGGCGCGGTCAACTCGATTGCTGGGGGCGGCTCGCTGTTGACCTTCGCGGCGCTCATCCTGAGCGGGGTGCCGCCGCTGCTCGCCAACACCACGAGCACGGTGGCGCTGCTGCCCGGCTCGGTCAGCTCGCTGTGGGGCTACCGCCGCGAGCTGCGCGGCCAGGCGCTGCTGCTGCTCATCGTCGGCCTCCCCAGTCTGCTCGGCGGCATCCTGGGCGCCTTGGCGCTGCTGACGGTCGGCGAGCCGCGCTTTGCCTCCCTGGTGCCGTGGCTCATCCTGGGGGCGACGGCGCTGTTTGTCGCCCAGGAGCCGCTGACGCGGCGGGTCGGCCGGCTCTTGCCGCCATCGCCGGAGGGAGCCGGAGCCGCGCCGGTGCGCGCGCGGCGCCCGCTGGTGCTGGCGGCGGTGGCGCTGTTCCAGCTGCTGGTGGCGATCTACGGCGGCTTCTTTGGCTCGGGAATGGGCATCCTGATGCTCGCCACGTTCGGTCTGGCCGGGGTGGCGAGCCTGCACCAGCGCAACGCACTCAAACATGCGGCCGCGCTGTGCATCAACGGGCCGGCGGCGCTCATCTTCCTGCGGCAGGGCTATGTGCAGCCGGGGCCGGCGCTTTTGATGATGCTGGCCGCGGTGGGCGGCGGCTACGGGGGCGCGCGCCTCGCGCTGCGGGTGGGCGTCCCGGCAGTGCGGCGGGCGATCATCGTCATCAACCTGACGCTCGCCGCCGCCGCCATCTGGCGGGTGCTCGGCTGACTAGCGCCGCCCGAGCGCGCGGTCGAGGGCGAAGGCGGCGCTGATCAGGCCCAGGTGAGTGAAGGCCTGCGGGAAGTTGCCGAGCGCCTCTCCGCTCGGGCCGATCTCTTCGGCGTACAGCCCGAGGTGATTGGCGTAGGTGAGCATCTTCTCGAAGATGAAGCGCGCCTCGTTGACCCGCCCGGCGCGGGCCAGCGCCTCGACCAGCCAGAACGTGCAGATGCTGAAGGTCCCTTCGCCGCCGGCCAGGCCGTCGCCGGCGCCGCGGCCGAGCTCGTAGCGGTGGACCAGGCTGTCGCTGACCAGCTCCTCGAGGGTGCGGTCGAGCGTGCCGAGCATGCGCGGATCGCCGGGCGAGATAAACAAAAGAAGCGGCATGAGCAGGTTGCTCGCATCCAGGGCCGCGCCGCCAAAGGACTGCACGAAGGTCTGGCGCTGCGGGTCGTAGCCCTTGTCCATGATGGTCTCGTAGATGCGGTCGCGCACCGCGCCCAGGCGCTCGCGATCGACGGGCAGCGAGCGCTTGGCGGCCAGGCGCAGCGCCCGGTCGAGCGCGACCCAGCACTGCAGCTTGGAGTAGACGAAGTGGCGGCGCCCGCCGCGCACCTCCCAGATCCCTTCGTCGGCGAGCTCCCAGTTGTGCGCCACCCAGTCCGCCATCCGCCGCACGTGCCGCCAGGTATCGTAGGCGATGGGCTGGCCGTGCTTGTCGTGCAGGTACAGCGAGTCGATAAGCTCGCCGTAGATGTCGAGCTGCAGCTGGTTGGCGGCGTCGTTGCCGACGCGCACCGGTCGCGAGCCGCAGTAGCCGGACAGGTGCGGCAGCGCTTGCTCGGGCAGCTCGTGGCGGCCATCTATGCCGTACATGATCTGCAGCGGCCCGCTGGGTCCGTCCTTTTCCGCGATGCGCGCCGAGAGCCACTCCATAAAGCGCCCCGCCTCGTCGGTAAATCCGAGGCGGAGGAAGGCGTAGAGGGTGAAGGCGGCATCGCGGATCCAGGTGTAGCGATAGTCCCAGTTGCGCACGCCGCCCAGCTCTTCGGGCAGGCTGCAGGTGGGCGCGGCGACGATCGCCCCGGTCGGTTCGAAGGTCAAAAGCTTCAGCACCAGCGCCGAGCGGTTGACGATCTCGCGCCACCGCCCCTGATAGCTCGAGCGGGAAATCCAGCGCCGCCAGAAATCGATGGTCCGCGCGTAGGCTTCTTCCCCGTCCGGGGCCTCTTCGAGCAGGTCGTGCGCGGTCGTGTAGTCCTCGACCTGGCGCAGGATGAAGCTGCGGCACTCGCCGGCGCGCAGGACGAACTCGGCGACCGCGCCGTCGCCATCCTGGATGAGCGGGACCGGACTTATGAGCCCCAGATCAATGCCGTCGCCATCGAAGATCGCCCCGCGCCGATCGAGGATGAAGCGATGCGAGCGGCGCGCGAAGTCGAGCGCCGGTCGGCACTCCAGGCGGAAGCGGACCTCGCCGCGCACCGCGCGGGCGATGCGGACGATCTGGTGGCGGCCGGCCTTGTACACGCCCCAGGCGTCGCGATGGATGGGCATGAAGTCGCAGACCTCGCCCACGCAGCCCGGCGCCAGGAAGCGGGTCAGAAGGACATTGGTGTCCGGCAGGTACATCTGCTTGCAGGTGTGCGCCTCGGTGGCCGCCAGGCGGAACGCGCCGCCCTTGTGGTCGTCGAGGATCGCGGCAAACACGCTGGGGGAGTCGAAGTAGGGCAGG
Source organism: Polyangia bacterium (assembly GCA_044222245.1). Lineage (GTDB taxonomy): Bacteria > Myxococcota_A > Polyangia > Palsa-1104 > JAEUJZ01 > CALFML01. The sequence goes on from JBGANQ010000007.1 coordinate 23,747, forward strand.
CAGCACCAGTCGATCGACCCGTCCATGCCGACCAGAGCGACCGAGTGCATGTCGCCGATGATGCCGTAGGACTCAATTGGCTTGTAGGCCATGGCGCTCTCCTGGGATCATGTCTGTATTAGCTTACACCCGGGTAGATCCGCCGACAAACCCGCGGGGGCGAGAATCGGCAGCCTGTGCCTCGCGCTTGCCTGCGAGCTTCCAGCGGGTGGGCAGTCAAGACCGAGCAGCGGTCGAGGTCGCGCTCCCGCTGTCCGGCCAGGTAGCGGGCGCAGCTCGGCGCAGCTCGGCACAGCTCTCGCACGAGGGTGGGTGATCTGCTTATACTCGCGCCATGAATCGCTGGCTGCGCCTGAGCGCTCTGTTTCTGGTCCTTTTGCACGTCACCCCGGCCGTTGCCGAGCCGCTGGTCATTCCGACTTATGTCGCTCCTTCACTGGCTGGCAGCAGTGATGACGGGATGCTCGCCCAGTGGGCGCTGGCGTCGTGGCAGCGGGCCGCCAACAAGGCGCTGCAGTTCGTACCGGCGCCCGAGAGCTCGGCTCTGCTGCGGCTTTACTGGGTGGACGCCGGACACCCGGGAGGCTTTGGCGAGATGCGGCCGATCCGCGTCAACGGCCGCCCCGGCGCGGCGGTCTACGTGAATGTGGCGACCGAGCTCCTGGGCGAGGAGATCGACGCCCAGGCGCGCGCCGATCGCCTCTTCCGCGACACCATCGTCTACCTGACCTGCGTCCATGAGCTCGGTCACGGCATCGGGCTTATTCACACCGCCGATTACCAGGACATCATGTACTCATTCCAGTACGGCGGCGACATTCCCGGCTACTTCAGCCGTTATCGCCGGCGGCTGCAGAGCCGCGCTCACATCGCTCGCACCGATGCCCTCTCGGCTGCCGATGTGGCGCAGCTGCGCCGGCTGTTTGCCGACAAGCAGTCCGTGCCGCCGCGCATTACCGGTGGGTCGCGCCCGGCCGCGGCGCCCTAGAAGGCACGCTCTGGTCGCGGCGCGCTTAGGGATGGTAGCGGAGGATGGTGCCGCCGCCGCCGGTCACCCAGATGTCTTCCGGTCCGCTGCCCCAGATTCCGAGCAGGTTGTTCTGGGTCAAGGTGCCGCTCTTGGGATCAATCGCCCAGCTCGTTCCGTTGTAGTGCAGCAGAGTGCCCTGGCCGCCCACCGCCCACACATCCTTGGCGCTGCTCCCCCACACGCCGTTGAGCGGGACCTGGGTGAGCGCGCTGCCGACTGCATCCACCTCCCAGGTGGTGCCGTTATAGTGGATGATGGTGCCCTTGGCTCCCACCGCCCAGATGTCGCTCGGGCTGCTGCCCCAGGCGCCGTTTAGCGCGTTGCTCGTCACCGTGCCGTTTTTCGCATCGGCGGTCCAGGTGGTGCCGTCGTAGTGAATGATCGTCCCCAGGTGTCCCACCGCCCAGATGTTCTGCGGGCTGCTGCCCCACTCGCCAAAGAGCCAGTTGTTGGTCGCCACGGCGGTCTTGGGATCGTTCATCCACATGGTGCCGTTGTAGTGGATGATCGCGCCGGCTTCGCCGACCGGCCAGATGTTCTGCTTGCCGCTCGCCCACACCGCGCGCAGGTCGCCGCTGTTGAGCACGCGGCTCATCGGATCGGTGGTCCAGGCGCCGCCGACATAGTGCAGGATGACGCCCATATCGCCGAACGCCCACAGATCCTGGGCGCTGCTGCCCCACAGGTTCCACAAGGGGAACTGGGTGATCTTGCCGCTGGCGGCGTCGGCGGCCCAGGCGCTGCCCGTGTAGTGCAGCAGGACGCCGCCGAGTCCGACGGCCCAGACGTCCTGGGCGCTGCTCCCCCAAACTCCGTTGAGGTCACTTGTGGCCAGAGCGCCGCTGCTCGCATCGGCGGACCAGAAGGGACCGGGACTCCCCGGCTGGCAGGTCGCAGTCTGCGCGTTGCAGGTCTCGGACGGCGCGCACACGCTGGGATTGGTGACGCAGTTGGTCGAGCTGGCCGGAGTGCAGCTGGCCGCCCAGAGCACCATCAAACAGGCTGACGTACGCATCTATTCGCTCCTTACGATATATGCAGAATTATAGAGAGGATACGATAGGTGGAGACGGCCCCGCCCGTCAACGGGGAGCAAAAACAGCCGTCCTTGGTGGGGCTTGGTAGGGACTCCGGTGTTGCGGTGGGGGCGCTGCTCGGGAGCAAGCTGGAAGAGCGCATCAGCTATCTGTACCTTCTGGGAGCGTGCGGCGGCGCTGCTTCGTCGAGCACGCGCCGCCGGTAGAGTATTGCGCAGCATGCTCGGGGCCGAGCTTTTCCAAGGGTCCGCTGCGGCTCAGGGCAGCGCCAGCGGGTAGCGGAGCGCCAGCTGCGCCTTGTGGGTCAGCTTGTGCTCGCCGAGCCAGCTGTCGGCCGTCTGACCGCTTACCTGCACGGCGCCATCGGCCAGACGCCACTTGTAGGTAATCAAGTCGCGCGTCTTGGGGCTGCCCGCCGCGGCCGGTGGGGGCTGGCGGGTCAGCTGCGCGCCGAGCAGGATCGGGCCAAGGCGCGACGGCTTCTTGGCGGGACCGACGCCGAACAGGGTCAGGGACTGGCTGCCCGCGCTGCCCGAGGGATACTCCTGCGCTGCGTCAAGATACAGCGCAGCCAGCCTGGTGGGCCCGACTGTCTCGACGGTGAGGCGAGTCAGCTTGACCTCGCCCTTCTGGCCGCTGCCGCTGCAGAACGAGCGCAGCACCGGCGCGGCGTACCACTTGGCGCCCAGGCGCACCGCGGCGTTGACCGACCCGCAGCGCGGCTCGCCGCTCCACTGCTCGGGCGCCGGGCCAGCATCCGCCGGCGCGGGCGCGCGGCGGCGGCTCCAGAAGACCCGCACCTCGCTTACCAGCGGCGGGAGCCCGGTGGTCAGGTGCCCGAGCTCCTGCAGCGGACAGGAGAACTCGCACGGCGCCGCGCCACAGCTCGCGAGCGAGTCGGGGGCCGCCGGCTGGGTGGTCTTGATGAAGTCGCACACCGCCGGCAGCGAAGCGAACGGTCCGGCGAGCGGCTGGGGCTGTCCTTGCTCCAGGACCGCCTTGAGCGTCGCCAGGTGCTGCTGCAGCTCTGGGGCCGGCTGCGCCGCCAGGGCCAGCTCGAAGGAGGTCACCGCCTCATCGATGCGGCCAGCAGCTTGCTCGATGCGACCCAGGTTGTAGGCGGGCGCCGCGGTCTGGGCGGGGGTCTCGGCAGCGCGCAGCGCGGCCCGGGTGGTCTCGCGTGCCTGGTCGAGCTCACCCTGGTACAGCTGCGTCAGCCCGAGCTCGGCGAGGAGCTCTGGATCCTCGGGCGTGAGCCCGCGGGCCTCGGCAAAGGCGGCGCTGGCGGCGGCCAGGTCGGTCGTCCGTGCCTGACGCCCCTTGGCGAGCAGGGCGCGGACCGCCACCGCCTTATCAACCGGCGCGGCAGCGGGTGCCGGGGCGGGTGTCGGGGCGGCGCGGCGGCAGGCGGGGCTGCCGCTGATGAGCCCTGCAAGACTCAGGTGCACGAGGAAAACAAAGGTCCGGCGCATCCAGCCCAGTATACCTGCTTGGTCCCTGCCGGGGGCCGCGGCGCAACGTTTCCAGCTCGCTCCCGCCCCCGACGCCCCGCGGCTGGACACGCCGGACCCAAGCTCGCGACGGCTGGGATCATCCTATGAGGACGGTACTCTCCGTCGAAAAAAGCCGCTGAGCTTTCCAGAAACGTCGCGCAGCGATAGACCGGCGCTGGAAATCGTTTGCCCTTTTCGCTGAGCTGCCCGGTCAAAGCCCCCGCCAGCGTGACCTTGTGTTGCCTCAGGTCGGGATCGGGGTCCTTCTGTCCCAGGGTCGTGGTCAGGGAGCGGCCCGCTCCTCCGCCAGCCGCGCCGCCAGCCCATGCGCCGCGTCCTCGGCGTAGCGCCGGCAGCCGCGCGCGTCAATGAACGGATCGGGCCCGCCGGGGTTCCCAGTCCGCTCCTTGAGCTTTCGCTCTACATCCGTGAAGCCCGGATGCACGGCGATGACCAGGTCGCAGGGCAGCGCCGCCACCTTGGCGATGCTCTGGCGAAACAGGTCGGCGGTGCCGGGAGAGTGGGGCCCGCCGCTGAACCGATAGCCCGGGGCCGCGACCGGGTTCAGGCTGTCGGCGTAGACCACGCTCAGGCAGCGGGGGCCCTGGCAGCTCTGCCAGCTCCAGGTGGTGCTGCCGGGCGTGTGCCCGGGGGTCAGGTGCGCCGTGAGCGCCAGCGCGCCGACCCGCAGGACCTCGCCGTCACCCACCGCCTGCACCTGCGGCACTTTCGGGAAGGCCATCGCCTGGCGGCCCAGGCCGTACTGCGGATCATCGGCCGGCGGTTCGCCCGCCGCGAGCGCCCGCGCCCCGGCCGCGCTGGCCGCCACCCGGGCCCCGCTGCGCCGCTGCAGCGCCGCAATCCCGCCCGCGTGATCGAAATGGGCATGCGAGTTGACGATGAGCCGGACGTCCGTGGTGCGAAACCCCAGCGCGCGGATATTGTCGTCGATGAGCGCGGCCGACTGCGGCAGACCGCCGTCCAGCAGGATGTGGCCCTTGTCCGAGGTGATGAGGACAGACGAGAGGCCCGCTACGCCGACGTAGTAGGTGTTGCCAAAGAGCCGGAATGGCTTGTGCGGAGCATTCCACTGGGCGCAGGAGTCACAGGTAATCGGCGGGTCGGGGCGCCACGGCGTCGCTGCCAAGGAAAGTCCAGACAGCCCGGCGAGGGCGGTAACGAGTAGGATCTCTTGCTTCATGAGACAGTACGCTCCTTCCTGAATCGGACTCTGTGCAGCGCGCTCTGACCGCGTAGCTCGCCTCTTTGGGGGCCAAGGTCGGCTACGCGGGCCCCGCAGGTCTTCCCGTCGCGAAGCACTGGGAGGGTGGGGCTCGCTGATGGCAAGCCCCGAGCGGTCTAGTTGCGAGTGAGCACGCCCGGGCCGAAGCCGCTCTCCGGCGGGCTGAGGGTCAGCTGATCCGCGGTCAGCGTGTAAGGACCGCTAAGGTCTGTGGCGAACATCGCGAGGTTGGCGGCAGACAGGGTGATGGGCCCGGCATTCTCGGCGGGATTCTGGCAGCGCTCATAGACCGAGGTGCCGCTCTGCGCGGTCACGGTCAGCTCCGTTTGGGTGGTGGTATAGGTTCCGCTTATCGAGACGGTATTGACGCAGCCGGCGCCTTGGCCCGAGGTCGCGGTGCTCGTGTTCACCAGCTTTAGGGCGAGCTTGTTGTCGTTTGTGAACTGGAGCGTCCAGTCCTGCTGGAGGGCAGTGCCAAGCTTCGTCGTGCTTGCCCAGAGGTCGATGATGGAGATCGGGCTGCCGCAGCCGGCGAGGGAGCCCATGGCAGTCACGGTAAAAAGGGCAGCTTTGATGGCGAGTCGGGAAAACATCGGGGTCTCTCCTTGGTAAAAATTAGTCTCTGCAGGCTGGCTCGGAGCCAGGTCTAGTCCGGCCGCCGCCGCGGCGCTGCGTGGCCGGCAGCAGGCTGCCAAAGCAGCTTCTGGGCCAGATCGGGCGCGGACGAGCGGTCCGTCGCTCCTCGGTCTGCCAGCCGGGGCGCCGGCTGCCCGACGTCCGCTTCCGGCCAGCGGTCAAAAAGTGGCCGAAGTCGTCCACTGGCCTCTGGGATGCCTTGGGGTCTGGCGGTCCGAGCCGCTTCCCCCTTTTAGTGAGCCTTGATTTTTTCATCGCGCCGGAGCCGATCTCTAAGAGCGCGTACCATATATGATTGCCGCGCCATGCACACCCGCTGCGCCCTGACTTTGTGGCTCGCTCTGACCCTGCTCTCGCCAACTGGAAGCGCGGCACCGCCGCTGCCGCCGCAACCTTCGGAGCTGCTGCTGCTCGTGCCGGCGCGCGTCTTTGATGGCGAGGCGATGCACCAAGGCTGGGCGGTGCGCCTGCGCGGTGAGCGGATCGATGCAGTGGGCCCGCCGGCGGAGCTTGCCGCCCCCGGTGCGCGGACGCTCGAGCTGCCCGGCACCACCGTGCTGCCCGGTCTCATCGAGGGCCATGGCCACGTCCTGCTACACCCCTACAACGAGACCAGCTGGAACGACCAGGTGGCGCGCGAGTCGCTGGCCCTGCGCACGGCGCGGGCGACCGAGCACCTGCGCCGCACCCTGCTCGCCGGCTTCACCACCCTGCGCGATCTGGGTACCGAAGGAGCCGGCTATGCCGACGTCGGACTCAAGCAGGCGATCGAGCAGGGCATCATCGCCGGGCCGCGCATGCTGGTGGCCACGCGCGCCATCGTCGCCACCGGCAGCTACGGACCCAAAGGCTACGCCGCAGAGTGGGACGTGCCCCAGGGCGCCGAGGAGGCCGATGAAGGGGAGCGCCTGGTGCGGGTGGTGCGCAGCCAGCTCGGTAAGGGGGCCGAGTGGATCAAGCTCTACGCCGACTATCACCCAGGTCCGCTGCCCGGCGCCCATCCAACCTTCTCGCTGGAGTCGCTGGCGCTAGCGGTCAAGGTCGCGCATGCGAGCGGCGCCCTGGTGGCCATGCACGCCACCAGCCCGGAGGGAATGCGCAACGCCATCCTCGCCGGCACCGACACGCTCGAGCACGGCGACGGCGGCACCCCCGAGCTGTTCCGCCTCATGGCGCAGCGGCGCACGGCCCTATGTCCGACCCTGACCGCGGGCGAGGCGCTCAGCCAGTATGCCGGCTGGCGGCGGGAAAAGGACCCGGAGCCGCCGAGCCTCGTCCACAAGCGCCAGAGCTTCCGCGCCGCGCTCGCCGCCGGGGTCGAGATCCTCAGCGGCAGCGATGTCGGCGTCTTCGCGCACGGGGACAACGCGCGCGAGCTGGAGCTGATGGTGAGCTATGGCATGGCCAGCGAAGCGGCGCTGCGGGCCGCAACCTCCGGCGCGGCGCGCGTGCTGCGGCTGACCGAGCGGGTGGGCCGGGTCAAGCCCGGTCTGCTGGCCGATCTCATCGCGGTCGAGGGCGACCCGCAAAAAGACATCACCGCCCTGCGCCGCATCAAGCTGGTGATGAAGGGCGGCATCACCTATCACTAAAAGCGACCCTCCGCTCTTGCGGACCGTCGCTTGGAGCCTGCGCGAGCGCAGCGCTGGCGGCTTGCCCGGCGACCCGCTGCTCCTATAGCACCGGCAGGCGGAACCTGACCTCGGACTGCTGCCCCTTGCGGAAGCGGAAGTCGCAGCGCCGGCCTCCCTGGGCCAGGGTCTCTGTGCGCTTGAGTCCCCAGCCGAACATGTCGCTGCCCACCACGTCGGCCTGGCAGATAAACGGCGCAAAGTCGGCGGCCCCCGCGTCCTGCGCCAGCTGGAAGATCGCGCAGCGGGTGTAGTTGATGCCGTAATCGAACTCGCCGGCCTGGGACGGCAGGTACTCGACCTGCCAGCCGCCGATGAGCTGCTGCCGCGAGCGCCCCGCCAGCCGCCGGCTGAGGAGCTTCCACAGACTCGAGAACATGACTCGGCCGAGCAGCCAGCGGGACAGCGTCGGCAGGCTGGCAAAGTGTCGGCGGGTCGCTGCTTCGCACAGCTCCCAAGCCTGCGCCGCCGTCAGTCCGTACGGCTTTAGCACCAGGTAGACGGCGATGTAGATCGCGCCCCCAATGCTGAACGAGCGCATCTGCTGGGCCCTCCAGCCCGGGTCGGGCATCATCTGCACCAGCCGCGTCAGCTGCTCGGGCAGCGCCGCCTGGACGGCAGCGCGATGCTCCTGACCGATCGCACCGAGGATGAGCGGCAAGAGCTCAGCTTCCCAGCGGCTTAGCTCCGCGGTGGCTTGTGTGACGAACGCGTTACCCATGATTGGATGCTACGCGATCTGCAAAAATTTGTGCTGCGGCCGACGGCGAGGCGGCGCCGCCACGCCGCGCCGAGTCCTCTTTTTCGCGCCTCTGTCCGGCGGCAGTGCCCGCAGAGGAGCACCGCCGCCACCCTCTGAGCGCGCTACCAAAAGAAGGCGTAGAAGGTTCCAAGAGCGAGTTCCAGAAAGTTTCCACAGACCTATCTGAAACACAATCTCTCGTCGGAGATTTTAAAACATATTGTCCTATGAGAACTATCCCGATGTCTTCAGCGATCTGTTTGGGGCTAGCGGCGTCCTGCTGCTCGATCGGGACTGGATCTATACCAACAACGGGGGCGGCACCAAGGTTGGCAACAACGCGGGCCTCATCCGCTTTGCCTGGCTGCGCCGGGGGCTGGCGCAGCTGCTGGGGGATCGGCGGTTCTGGGGCTTTCAGCTGGCGCAGTTCGTGCAGGGCAAGGTCAACCCGGCCGTCGCCATCCACGCCGCGCATGGGCTGCGGCTGGAGCTGACCCTGGCGGCGATGATCGGCATCGCCAACAGCTACGGTGCCTCCGGCATGCGGCGGCGCTTCCTGGAGCCGACGCTCGCCGCCCTGGGCGAGTCGGAGCCGGACTTGGTCCGCCGCGAGCTGCGGCTGGTCCGCCAGATGCTGCACGCGTACGCCGAGCAGGAGCTGCAGCAGAACCCCAAGACGCAGCAGCTGTTCGACGTCGGGCTGGACGGGCTGCCGGGGGTGCTGCCGACGATCGGCAGCCTCGGCCACCGCGGCAGCCGGGTGCTGGCGACGCTCAAGATGTTCCCCCCCGCGCAGGCGCAGCCGTTCACCCAGCTCGGGCGCTTCCGGCTGCCGCCCGAGGCCCGCTTCGCCGGCGATCCGACGACCGCCTAGCTGCGCCCGGCCGCGGTGGCGAGCTCGGCTTGGCTTGTCGACCGGCGCCCTTCTGCTGTATGTCAGTCATGGTGAGCTCGACAGCACCTGCGCCGCCCGGCCGGCTCGCCGCTTTTGCCGCCCGCTGGGCCGCGCCGGCCGCCGGCGGCGGGCCGGACGCCTTTGTCGCCGAGCTGGCCGCCGCGCTGGAGCTGCCGCGGTCCGCTCGCAGCCGCGAGGTCGGCCAGGGTGAGCACTATCTGTTCATGGCGCGACCCGGCAGCGCGGGGGGCGCGGATGCCGCTCTGCGGCCGGGCACGCCGCGGTGGCACCTGGAGATGCGAGCCACGTATGAAGCGGCGGTCGCGCAGGCGCGCTCGCTGCCGCGGCCGCCGCCGTTTTTGCTCGTCGCCGACCTCGCCAGCTGCATCGACGTGTACGCCTGCTTCGACGGCACCGCCGGCTACCGGCCGTTTCCCGCGGCGGCCAAGGCGCGCCTGTGGCTTGCCGCGCTGGCCGAGCACCAAGACCTGCTGCGGGCCCTGTTTACCGCCCCGCTCACCTTATGCCCGGTGCGGCGCGCGGCGCGGGTGACGAGCGAGGTGGCGCAGCCTCTGGTCGAGCTCGGGCGTCGGCTGGAGGCGAGCGGCCACCCGCCGCAAGCGGTCGCGGGGTTCCTGTTGCGCTGCAGCTTCACCTGCTACGCCGAGGCCCTCGGCCTCCTCCCCGCGCCGGTTGCCCCAGGTCAGGACCCCCCGGGGTCGCTCGCCGCGACCCTCCGCGCGCACTGGCTGCCGGCGCCGCAGCAGGCGATCTGCGGCCTGGAAGCGCTGTGGCGCGCGCTCGGCCAGACCGCGGTGGGCGCGGCCGCGCGACTGGAGCAGCGCCCGCTGTTTGCAATGGCCTCGGCGCTGCCGCTTGACCGCCGGGGGCTGGAGCTGCTGCTGCGTGTTTTCAGCGCCGACTGGTCGTGGGTTGAGCCGACGATCTTCGGCCTGCTCCTGGAGCAGTCGCTGACGCCGCGCGAGCGCCGGACCCTGGGCGCGTACTATACGCCGCGCGCCTACATCGAGCGCCTGGTCCGTCCGACCATCGAGGAGCCGCTGCGCGCCGACTGGCAGGCGGTCGAGCAGCAGGTGCGGGCGCTGCTCTGCCGCGAGCCCGCCGGGCCGCCAGCGGACGCCGCGGACGCCGCGGTCGCCCGGGTGCGCGACTTTCACGCCCAGCTCGGGCGCCTGCGGATCCTCGATCCGGCGTGCGGCGCCGGCAACTTCCTGTATGTCACGCTCGCTGTACTCCAGCAGCTGGAGGCCGAGGTGCAGGCGCTGCTCGCCATCCTGGCGCCGCCGGCAGGACCTTGGGTGAGCCAGCTTGACACCGCGCAGCTGCTCGGTCTGGAGGTGGAGCCGCGGGTCCGCGAAGTGGCGGCGCTGGTGCTGGGAATAGGCGCCCTGCAGGCGCACCTGCGCAGCTACGGCACCAGCCACCCGCTGCCGGCAGCGGTGTTCGCCGATCGGGGGAGCCTGCAGTGCCGGGACGCGGTGCTGACCGGCGGGGGCGCTGAGGCGGGCGCGGACGGCCCGGCAGCCCCCCGGCCGGCAGCGTGGCCGCCCGCCGACTTCGTGATCGGCAATCCCCCTTTTATCGGCAGCCGGCTCATGCGCGCGACCCAGGGCGCCGGCTATACCCAGGCTCTGCGCGCCGCCTACCCCGAGGTGCCAAAGAGCGCCGACTACGTCCTTTACTGGTGGCACAAGGCGGCCGAGCTCTGTCGCCGGCAGCAGCTGCGCCGTTTCGGCTTCATCACCACCAAGGCGCTAGGGCAGAAGCTCGGTCGCCAGGTGGTCGGCCGGCAGCTTGGGGCGACGCCGCCGCTCGCCCTGGTGTTCGTGATTCCCAATCATCCCTGGCACTGCGCCGCCTATCGGGCGCGGCGCGCCACCCGCCGCCAGCAGCGCGCCGAGGTCCGCATCGCCATGACGGTGGCCGAGGCCGGCCGCTGCCCCGGCGTCGTGTGGACGGTCGCGCGCGAGCGTCGCGACGCCAGCGGCCCGGCCGAGGTCGAGCTCACAGCTGCCGCCGGGCTCATTCACTCCGATCTTACAGTGGGCGTGGATCTCACCGCGGTGCGGCCGCTGCGCGCCAACCTTCAGCTCTGCTCACCCGGCGTCAAGCTGCACGGCGCCGGCTTCATCGTCACCGCGGCGCAGGCGGCGGCGCTCGGCCTGGGCACGGTGCCGGGCATGGCGCAGCGGGTGCGGCCGTACCGCAACGGAAAAGATCTGATGGCACACAGCCGCCAGGGGTTCGTCATCGACCTGCAGGGCCTGAGCGAGCCTGAGGCGCGGCGCGAGTTCCCCTCGCTGCACGCCTGGATCTGCGAGCATGTGCGCGGCCGCCGGCAGGCCGGCTCACCGTCGGGCACGCGCGATGCGGCGGAGTATGCGCGCAACTTCTGGCTGCTCGGCAAGCCGCGCAAGACCCTGCGCCGCGCGCTCGCCGGACTGCCGCGCTACATCGCGACGGTCGAGACCAGCCGGCACCGCGTCTTTCTGTTCGTGCCGGCCGAGATCCTCGCCGACAACACGCTCATCTGCATCGCCAGCGCCGATGCCTTCGTGCTGGCCACGCTGTCCTCGCGGCTCCACCGAGTCTGGGCGGTGGCTACCGGAGGCCGGCTCGGCGTCGGCAATGATCCGCGCTACAACAAGACCCGCTGCTTTGATCCGTTTCCCTTCCCCGCCTGCGCGCCGCTGCCGCAGGCGCGCCTGCGCGAGCTCGGCGAGCGCCTGGACGACCACCGCAAGCAGCGGCAGCGCGCGCACCCCGAGCTGACCCTGACCGGCATGTACAACGTGCTGGAGAAGCGGCAGCGCGCCGAGCCGCTGAGCGCCGCCGAGCAGGCCATCGCTGAAAAAGGAGGCGTGGGAACGCTGCACAAGCTGCACGCCGAGCTGGACGCCGCGGTCGCTTTTGCCTACGGCTGGCCGCCTGAGCTGAGCGACGCCGAGCTGCTCCAGCGCCTGCTGCAGCTGCACGCCGAGCGGGTGCAGGAGGAGCGCCGCGGCCTGTGCCGCTGGCTGCGCCCCGAGCTCCAGAGTCCCCCCGCCACCCTGGCGCCGGCGCCTTCTCCCCGTCGCTCCCGCTCACCCCGCGCGGCGCGCTGAGCGCAGCCGCCAATGCCCTGCAGACGAGCGCCGGCAGCGCGCAAGTCAGACTGGACCCGCGATAAAAACGGACCACAAACTAGACCCCTTGGCCGTGCGAACTTCCTTGACTGGAACTTGGCAATCGTCGCAGCCTGACGGGTACGCCCTCGGCGCGTTTCCAGGTGCGCGAAGTTCCAGGTGAATTCCTCTCTGCGCAGGAGCTACAGATGGACCACGGCAAGGATCACGTCCTCGATCACGGCAACTTCATCCAGCGGGCGCAGGGGCTCGCCCGGCCTGCGGGGCGCGCCACGGCGCTGGTGCTGTGGCTGGGCAGCGCGCTCGCCACCGGCTGCGGCGCGCCGCCGGCCGAGCTGCCAGAGGCGGTGGGCAGCAGCGCGGCCGGCCTGACCTCGCGCCACCTGTGCGACACCGCGCCGCCGGCCGGGGCCAAGGTGGCGCCGCCGCCGCCGGTCTACAAGGGGACGTGTCCGCACCTTGTGCCGGGTAAAAATACCATCACCACCTCGGGCCACGCGCGCACCTTCCTTTTGGCGGTGCCGGCGACCCTGGACCCGATGGAGAAGCTGCCGTTGGTTTTTCTGTGGCACTGGCTGGGCGGCAGCGCCGACGAGTTCCTGCGCAAGGGCGAGGTGCAGAACGCGGTCGACACGCAGCGCTTTTTGGCCATCCTGCCCGAGGCCAAGAGCGACATGATCTTCAAGTGGCCGTTCGACGTCGGCGTGACCGCTGCCCGCCAGGAAGAGGAGTACCGCTTCTTTGACGACATGCTGGCGTGCGCCGCGGCGCAGTACCACATCAACAACAACTGCGTCTCCAGCGCCGGGGTGAGCGCCGGCGCCCTGTTCACCGATCAGCTGGCCGGAGCGCGCAGCCAGTATCTGGCCTCGGCCCTGTCGCTTTCCGGCGGCGTCGGCGGCGGCGTCAAGCCGTGGGGCAAGCCGGCGCACAAGCTGCCCATGATGGTGCTGTGGGGCGGACCGACCGATTCCTGCTTCGGCGTGATTCGCTTCAACGTCATCTCCAAGACCCTGGAGAACGAGCTGACCCGCGATGGCCACTTCCTGCTGGAGTGCGTGCACAACTGCGGCCATGCCGAGCCGCCGTTTGAGGCGCCGGCGATGCTGTCCAAGTACGCCGGGCTGTGGGACTTCGTGCTCGATCACCCGTTCTGGCTCGGCCCCGGCGAGTCGCCCTACAAGACCGCTGGCCTGCCGGCGGAGATGCCGTCGTTCTGCGCCATCGGCGCCGGCGCCGCGACGCCGCGCACCGGGATGTGTCCCGACAAGCCGGGCTGCTAGGATGTCCGGGATGTCGGGGACGCCAGGAACTCTAGAGACGCCAGAGACAATCGACCTGGCGCAGCTGCAAGCGGCGCAGCAGCGCATCGTCGGGGCGGTGCGGCGGACTCCGATGCTGCGCCTGGGCCCGGCGCGGCAGCGGCCCGGCGGCGCCCAGGAGCTGCTGCTCAAGCTTGAGAGCCTGCAGGTCACCGGCTCCTTCAAAGTGCGCGGGGCGCTGAACAAGGTGCTGACCACCCCAGCCGAGCAGCGGCAGCGCGGCCTGATCACCGCCAGCGGCGGCAACCACGGTCTCGGCGTCGCCTACGCCGGCCACACCACCGCCACCCCGACGACCGTCTATCTGCCGCGCAGCACCCCGCCGGCCAAGGCCGAGAAGCTGCGCGGCTGGGGCGCGACCGTGCTTTACCAAGGCGAGGTCTGGGATGACGCCAACCAGGCCGCGCTGCAAGCGGCCGAGCGCACCGGCGCGCTGTACGTTCATCCGTTCGCCGATCCGCAGGTCATCGCCGGCCAGGGCACGCTCGGCCTGGAGATCCTCGAGCAGGCGCCCGAGCTCGAGGTCCTGCTGGTCGCGATCGGGGGCGGCGGACTGATTAGCGGGGTCGCGCTGGCGGCGCACGCTCGCAACCCGCGGCTGCGCATCATCGGCGTCGAGCCGGTCGGGGCTCCGACCCTGTCCGAGAGCCTCAAGGCGGGTCGGGTGATCGAGCTCCCTAGCGTCCAGACCGCGGCCGGCACCCTGGCCCCGCGCAAGAGCGCGCAGCTCAACCTGGAGCTCATCCGCGAGCACGTAGCCGAGATCGTCCTGGTCGAAGATGAACAGATGCGCGCCGCGGCGCGCTGGCTCTACCTGGAGTGCGGCCTCGCCGCCGAGCTGTCCGGCGCCGCCGCGGTGGCCGCGCTGCTCGCCGAGCGCGTGCAGCTGGCCCCCGCGACGCGCGTCTGCGCGATCGTCTGCGGCGCCGGCAGCGACGGAGTCTGAGCGTCCGCCGCGCTCCCTGCCGCCAATACTCCCTCTTTTCCGCTGCTTCTCATCGCTCTGCGCCGCCGCCGCTATGTAGCAGCGGACCTTCTGTGCCCAGGGTCACAGGATCGCTCTGTCCGCCAGCGGGGCGCGCGCGGCGCCGGCTGCGAAAAGAGCGATGATGGCTAACCCGGCGTCGCCACTACCAATTCACCTGCCGTCGCTGACTGCGCTGCACTGGCCGTCTTCCCAGGGTACAATCACGCGATGAAGAACCCTGAACTGCTGGCGCGTAGAACTTCCTTAAGACCTCTTGTCTCTGCTCTTGTCTGCGGACTCCTGCTGGGCGTGGCGGCGGCGGCCGGAACCTCGGGCTGCAACGGCGGCACCATCGGCGGCACGGTCAACGGCGATGGCGGCACCGGCACCGACAGCAGCACCGGCGGCGGCGGTGGCGACGGCGGCCAGAGCGCCTACTGCATGGGCAGCGGGCCGCCGATCGTCGTCGGCGACACCGCCGGCGCCGGCGGTCGCTGCAGCGGCGATGTCGCGGCGACCGTGTTCCGCTACGGGCTGTGCACCTGCCAGGGTCTGTCTTCCGGGGCGTCGATCACGGTGGACTCCTTTGACAGCACGCGGCCGGGCGTGATGACCCTGGGCACCGGCGGCTCGGTGGGCTGCGACGCTGATGTCAATGTCAGCAACCAGCTGGCGGTGGGCGGCACCCTGCAGGTGGTCGGCGCGGTCACGGTCAGCGCGCCGATGACGGTGGGGGTCGACGCACTGGTGGGCGCGAGCCTGGCCGGCGATCAGTCGATCACCATCGGCCGCAACGCCCAGGTCGGCAGCGATGTGCGCTGCAACGGCGCGCTCAGCATCACCGGCAGCCTGACCTTCCCGGCCGGCAAGACCCTCACCGCGCCGAACCAGAAGATCGGCTCGATCGTCCGCGCGCCGGTCGTCGTCATGCCGCCGTGCGACTGCGGCGCCGGCAACACCTACGACATCGCCGGCTATGTCGAGGGGCGCCGCTCCAGCAACGACAACGCGGCGATCGGTCTGGATCCGGCGCTGCTCACCAACTTCAGCGGCGATCAGACCCTGAACCTGCCCTGCGGGCGCTTCTTCCAGAACCGCATCGGCGGCAGCGGCAAGGTGAACCTCAACATCTCGGGCCGCACGGCGCTGTTTATCGGCGGCGACGTCAACCTCACCGACGCCTTCACGGTCACCCTGGCCGCTGGCGGCGAGCTCGATCTGTTCATCAACGGCGGTCTTACCAGCTCGGCGCCGCTGAACTTCGGCAACAAGGACGCGCCGGCGCGCGTGCGCCTGTATATGGGCGGCTCGCGCAACATCAACCTGTCGGCGGGCAGCGTGCTGGGCGGCAACGTCTATGCGCCCGACTCCTCGCTGGTCACCTCGGGGGCGCTGGACGTGTACGGCTCGGTGTTCGTCCGCTCGTTCAACCCGAGCGCGGCGGTCAAGATCCACCACGACATCGCCATCCTCAACGCCTCGCAGGCGTGCGGGACTCCGGGCACCGGCGGCACCATCCCGACCTGCCAGCGCTGCCAGGACTGCGGCGGTCAGGCCTGCAAGGGCGGCCAGTGCGGCGCCTGCGTCACCGCCGAGGACTGCTGCTCGCCGCTGTCGTGCAAGGGCGGCAAGTGCGTCTACGAGCTGGGCTAGGGCAGCGCCGCGCAAGCTCGCTGGCCCCACTGCGCCGGGCACTGCTTTGTTGCGATCTATATTAGGAACGCTCTGGCGCCGCTCGGGACTAGCGCGCCGGCCGGCGGCTAGCGCTGCGGACCCGGCGGCGCGAACAGGTCGAGCTGCGCGCCCTCGCCCATGATCTCGGCAAAGGATAGCGGCACCGGCAGCAGCTGCAGCACCGGCTCTGCCACCGGGCGCAGCTGCTTCTGGACGTAGTGCTCGTGATCGATCGGACTTTTGAGCTCGGCCGCCGGCTCGGGTCCGGCCTGGGTCATGACGTAGGCGATCTGCCGCCCGGGTCGGCCCTGCAGCTTGCGCGCCGCCGCGACGTGCGGCGGGGTCGTGCTGGTGTAGTCGGTCAGGTCCTTGCGCAGCGCCTTGCGGTAGACCAGGAGCCGCGGCTCGATGCGTCCCTTGCGCAGATCGCTGCCCACCTGCTTCAGATAGTCGATCACCGGCTGGTCGCTGAACAGCCGCGCGTACAGCTCCCGCTGGACCTGCCGCGCAAGCTCGGTCCAGTCGCTGCGCACCGCCTCCATGCCCGTGAACACGACCCGCCGCAGCGGGGACTCGGGCGGGCCTTGCTGCACCAGGCCCGCGTAGCGCTTGCGCGCCCCGCCCAGACCCGTGCGCATGCGCGGCAGCAGCAGCCGCAGGTACAGGCGATCAAAGGCCAGCTCGAGCTTGCTCGTCACCTGCCAGGTCGCGCGCACGTGCTCGGCCAGATCGCGGTTGAGCCGCGCCACCAGGCTGCAGCCGACCTCGCGCGCCAGCGCCGCGTCCGCGGTGCCCGACTCGACAAACAGGCTGTCGGTGTCGCCGTAGCGCACCGGGTGGCCGTAGGACTCGATGCGCGCCTTGGACCACAAAAGCAGCTCGCGGCCAAAGCTCGTGATGGCGTTGGCGATGTCGGCGTTGTAGAAGCGGCAGGCGGGGGTGCCGAGCACCCCGTAGCAGGAGTTCATGAGGATCTTGATGGCGTGGCTCTTGACCGTGTCGCCCTCGTGCTTGGCCTGCTCGCGGCGCGGGAACAGGTCGTCAAGGAGGGCCGGCAGGATGCCAGGCTGCCGGCGGAACGCGGCGCCGCTCGGGGCCTTGATCAGCGCTGCGGGATCCTGCTGCGGCTCCGGCGCTTTTACGTAGCCCACCGGGTCGATCAGGAACGTGCGCATGATGCTCGGGTACAGGCTCTTGAAGTCAAAGACCAGGATGTTGCGGTAAAGGCCCGGCTCGGGGTCGAGCACATGGCCGCCCTGGGTCGGCTCCACCGCCTCTTCGGCGTCGCCGACCGTGGGGGCGACGAGCCCCCGGTGGCGCAGCTCGGAGAGATAGAGGTAGTCAAACGAGGCGATGCTCGCCGCCACGCGATCGATCGGCATGCCGGTGAGCAGGCTGCGCTCGACCGAGAGCTCGATGAGGCGCAGCTTGGTGATGATCTCATCCACCAGGCGGGCGTCGGTGAGGTTGTAGGCGCAGAAGCGCGGGCGGTCATGCAAGAAGGCCTGCAGGATGTCCTCGGCGCGCTCGTGCCCGGTCATCAGCTTGCCTTCGCCCAGGACCTGCCGGGCGACGAAGTCCAGCGAGTACTCGTCCATGCGGATAAAGGCGCTGCGCAGAAGCTGGATGCCGTCGAGCACCACCCGCCCCGGCAGGCTCGCCCGCGAGCTCGCCCAGCGCGAGCGCGAGGGCTGGACGCGCAGCGCGCCGGGACCGCGCCCGAGCTCCAGCTCCATCCGGTGGCCGGCGGCCAGGCGGGCCAGCACGGCCAGATCGAAGTCGATGACGTTCCAGCCGATGAGCACATCGGGGTCGAGCTCGCGCACCCGGCTCTGAAACCGGCGCAGCAGCTCCTCCTGGGTCGCGCACGGCGTGGCGCCCGGCGGACAGCAGTAGCCCGGCGGCGTGAGCAGCAGCACCTCGGCGGCGCCGCAGCCATACAGCGCGACCGAGAGCAGCCGCTGCGCCTTGGGATCGGTCTCGATGTCCAGCGACAGCACGCTGAGGGGCGGGGCGCAGCGGGCCGGCTGCAGCTCCGGCCGCGCGAAGACCTGGGCGATGAGCGGCTCTTGGGTCGCCGGGCCGCAGATGCTCATTGCGCCGCGGATGCCGCGATCGATGAGGTAGCGGAGGGCGAACTGAAGGTCCGCCTCGTAGACCAAAATGGCGTGCGCGCCCAGGCGCTCGCGCAGGGCTGGCACCTCCAAGGGCGTGGGCAGCTCGACGCGCAGCACCGGCTCGCCGCGCAGGGTCCGCTGGCCGGTCGCGGTCAGCGGCCGGGCGCCCAGGGCCAGGGCGCGCTCGCGATCGCCCTGGCCGATGAAGAAGTAGGGCAGGGCCCGGTCGTCGCGCACGAGGAAGGTGGCGCCGGTGTCCAGCTTGCCGTAAAGGTGCACCACGGGTCGCCCGCTCTCGATGCGGTAGGTGGGCTGGAGGATGAAGCCGCGCGCCGGGGTCATGATGGGGTCGCCAGGTCTTGCGAGTATGCGCCATTTTGTCGGCGCCGCACCTAACGTCTCTGCGGCAGGGCGCCACATGTGGCGAGGCAGCCCAGCACCAGGCCGCGCGCAGCCTCTGAGGCGCGGTATCCGGTTTCATAGCCAATCCGCATAGGTGCTGTTTGCTGCCGGCGCAGGATTCAGGTGGCACATCCATTGCTGTACTTTTTCTCAGCGGACGGACACGATTCAGCGAGGGCAGGAGCCACTTATCTCATCGCTTGCGACCCGGCAAAACTACCTGAGTTTTTTCGCCGCAGGATCGAACATTTTTGTTAAGGAGAAGGATTATGTATTCAGCAGCCAGGCAGCCGATATTCCCAGTAAGACGCAGTGAACTCAGTGGACAGACGCAGCTGCTGCTGGCCGAGCTGGAGCTCCCGAGAGGGCCTGTCAAGGGAGGGCCCAAGGGGGCGGCGGGGAGGCGGTAAGCGCCCAGGATCTTTAGTTGGGATTGTATGCAAGCTGAAGCTCGATGCCGGAGGTCATGTTCACCGGGTTATTGAGGCCAGGCTTGGGGCTTTGCCAGCCGCAGAAGCCACCGCCAGTCAGGCTGACCGTCCGGTTGCTGTTGCCATAGTTGACGTTGCCCAGCGGGGTGGCGCCCTGGTTCAAAAATTCGCTCTGGGCGACCGCAAACTGGGTGCCGTTGAGGTCTATCTGGGCCACCCCGTTTGCCGCGCGGTTACAGCCCATCGCGACTCCGTAGGGCATGGAAGTGACGGAGATCGGGTTTGGTGAGTTGGGATGGTCCAGCTTCCCCACGCTGGTGGCGTGCCGCTGGTCGCTGCAGCTGACCTTCAGGGTCAAAGGATCGATGCGGAGCGCGCTGTATGTGGTCCGCACGTCCATGCCGACGGCGGCGCCGCCCGCTGTGTATTGGGAGAAGTTATTGCCTGAGTTGGGCAGCACCAGATACTCAAAGAGCTGGTTGTTGACGAGCTCGCAGAACGCAGTCCACGGCTTGCGGGGATCGTTGCCGATGTACAAAGTGACCGCTCCCGTGCGCTGCGTGCCATCGACGCTGGCCTGCGCGCAGGTCGCCGGCAGGGTCATTGCAGCGTCGACGGTCGGATCCGGACTCATGCTCAGGTCGCCGCCGCCATCGGACCCGGCGAACGGCTGTATATATGGATGCCACAGGACATCGCAGCCCGCACCGGCCCCGAGCAGTGCCGCGAGCACCCCGGCGATCGGCCCGAGGAACCCCTTGGCGCGCTGGCGCGGTCTCTGGTCGCTCGCGGGCGCCGCCGCACCGCCCAGGGTGGCACCGCGGCACAAGTAGCCGACGACAAGACAAGGCACCGACCGGCGTCTGGTAGGCATGCAGCGCTCCTGACCTGTTCGCACTGACCAGCTCTGTATTATATCAGGGTGCCGCCGCAGGAGCAGCGGTGTCATGCGAGCGAGCCCAAACCTCTTCGCGGGCACCCTTTTTACCTCGTGTACCTGGCCCTCCGCAAAAACCAAGTGAGGTCTTCCGATTTCCCCGCCCGATCAAGCCGGCCTCCTTTAGGGCGCCGCGCGCAGGTCACATACCTGCCTTCTTGTGGGGTGGGCGGCGCCAGCCCGACTGGCTCGGTGACTGCCGTGACAAAAGGACCCACAGGCCGGTTCCCTAAGCCCCGCGCGAAGAATTTTGGAGCGCCCCGCGGATACTTGCGACCATTCCGGCAGCGCCCAGTCGCTCGTCGGTCGCCAGGGCTGCCAGCAGGTAGGGCGCGGAGCCCTCTGGCATGGGGCTGCGTCCTTGCGGGCTTTGGGCGAAGCAGCCTACCCAGTACTGCGTGGTCGCCAGATCCTGCTGCAGCTTCAGCCGCCCGGCAGCGGCGAGGCTCTTTCGGAAGGCAGCCAGTGCGCGGCGCGGGTGCCCCCACTTCCACCAATAGATGCCCTGGTACATGGCGCTGGCCGGCACCGCCATCGCGAACTGGCGCGCGATCTTTTGCAGCCTGTCGAGCGCCGCCTCGATCTGGGCCCTATAGCGCTCGGGCCTGTCCAGGGCCAGATAGACTTCCAAGATGCAGGTGAGGGGGTAGCGCAGCTGCAACAGAGTCCACCGCGCGCGCTGTACGGTGGACAGCGCGGTAGCGGCCAGCTCCACGGCGCGCTCGCAGTGACCCAGGTGAAGTGCTCCGGACGCCGCCAGCCCGAGCACCACCGCCTCGGGGACCGGCCCCAGCTCGTGGGGAAGGTAGGCGCGGGCTCGGTCCACTAGCAGAACCGCCTCGGCGTACGCGCCCTGGCTCATCCGCGCGCCTCCCTGGCCCAGATAGGCTAGAGCCAGGTCGCGGGGGTGGTTCGCGAGGGCCGCGAGCTGCTCCATCTCCCGGCTTACCTGCAGCATCTGCTCATAGTCATCCAGGCCGGCCACGGCAAGCTGGAGCTGCAGCAGACTGTGCAACAGCCCCAGGTCGTCCTTGTACGTTCGCGCCAGAGCCACCGCCTGGGCGGCATACTTTGCCGCTGCTTGGAACTTGCAGTCGTTGATCTCGACCAGGGCGCGCACGCGCAGGTAGTTGATCTCGGTGTGAGTGCCGGGAGTGACCTTGCCGACGTGCCGTTCCAGGTAGCGCCGGCACAGGCCGCGCAGCGGCGTAACCGACAGAATGAAAAACAGCGCTGAGCTATGATAGGTGCGCCGGCTTTCTGTCGTGAGCAGCTCTTCCAGCTTCATCCCCCAGAGCGTGCACGGGAGGCCGAGCTCCGATTGATCCGTCTACACAAATACTTCCTCTACCTCCGGCGCCTCCAAGAGCTCGTTCCAGATCGCCCGCTCCTCGGTCTCCAGGGCCGGGGCGCTGCGTGGGAGGCCCAGCCGGCTCGCCACAAGCCCCGCGGCCATCCGCCCGATCAGGGGCAAGAGGCTCGCTGTGCCCGTCGGCAGCGGGGTGCCGGCCAGCGCGCATACCTGGCGCAGCGCCAGCTCCGACTCGCGCAGTCGTCCGAGCGCGAAGTGGGCCTGCGTCAGGCCGCGCCACACCTGCACCTGAGCGAGCCGGGGAGTCGCTACCTGCTCGTGCAGCGCCCGCGCCTGCTGCAGCAGCGCCGCCCCTTCCGCAGGCGCCCCGTGCGAGAGCGCGGCGCAGCCGGCCAATAGATAGCAGCGAGCGGCCGGCGCCAGCTGCCTTGCCTCCCGGTAATGGAATGCGAGCTTGGCCGCGTGACTGGGCTCGCCCGGGTAGACCTGCTCCAAGGCCTGGGCGAGGCGGCCATGGAGCTCGCGCCGCGTCTCGCCGTCCAGGGCATCGCACACCCGCTCGCGCAGCTTGTCGTGGCTAAAGCGCCAGCTCTGCGCGTGCAGGTCGAGAATGCCGACGCCAGCATTGATGCCACTGCCTCAGTATACCGCGACAAGACCTGCAGCCATTGCCGCTATTTGACCCTGATCGCTTATTGGTGCGGTCCCCCTGCGAGCGCCTTGGCCAATCCACCTGTATAAAGCGCGATTTTTCTATGGTACTAGATGCCAAGGAGGAACTTGCCTATGAACGCTTGGAAATCACTTGTTTTTCGGCTGCTCCCGCTCTGCGGGTTGGCACTTGTGACAAGCTGCGGACCGCTTGAGGAGGGCCAGGAGCCCGCCGAGCAAAGCAGCGCCAGCCTCACCAGCGCCGCGACCTCGTCGAGCCTCAACTTCCCGACCAAGTGGACCCTGGTGAACAATACGCGCCAGTCGCTCACGTTCAGCTGCAGCTGTCCCAAGCCGCGTGGTCTGTCGAGCCCGATCGTGATGACCACCACGACCGTGACGGCGGGAGCAACCAAGGTCGTGAACTGGGGGGACTGGTGGTATAACGACGGGCTTGGCCTTAACGCCTGCAGCTGGAACTGCAGCGCCAAGCGCGCAGGCACTGCCTATGCCAGCACCACCTTCACCACCGATTGGGGCGAGAACATTACCATCCGGGCCAAGAGCACAGGGGGGCTGGCGATCGAGCGGTAGAGCGGCCTGGCTGCCGGCGGCGCGTCAGACCGGCAGCGCCACCGCTGGGTGGTCATCTACGTGCATGGGCACGGGCTTCACGCAGCGCGGGATCTTCGGCTTCAGCTCTGATTCGGGGGGCCTTCAGGCTCCCCGCGTAGCAGCTTGCCTTCTGGGGCCGGCGATTTGTGTTGACGCGATGATTCGGCGCACGCGTCTAATCCTGGGGCTCACGTTCGGTGCCGTGGCTGTGGCGGCGGTTGGAGGACTGGTCATGGCCAGACAAGTGGCTGAGCCGGCCTTTACGGTGGTCAGCCGTCATGAGCGCTTTGAGATCCGCCTGTATGCCTCCTATGTGGTGGCGGAGACGCGAGTCGCCGGCGAGTACTGGCCGAGCCTGAACGAGGGCTTTCGCCGGCTTGCCGGCTACATCTTTGGCGGCAATCGGTCGCAGGCCAAGATTGCCATGACCGCTCCGGTCTCGGCGCAGCCGGGCAGCGAGAAGCTGCCGATGACCGCTCCGGTCTCGGCGCAAGCGGAGGCGGGGAGCTGGGTGGTCACCTTTGCGATGCCAGAGGGCTCACAGCTTGAGACGCTACCGCTGCCCAACGATCAGCGCGTCACCCTGCGCCTGCTGCCGGCGCGTCGGGTAGCAGCCCTGCGGTTTCGCGGCTGGGCCAGGGCCGCTCAGGTCGAGAAGAAGACCGCCGAGCTGCTCGCCGCGCTGTCCGGGGCGGGCCTGGTGCCCCGCGGGACTCCGACCATCGCCCAGTACAACCCGCCGTGGACCTTGCCGTTTTTGCGCCGCAACGAGATCCTGGTCGAAGTCGCCGACTGATCCTGACCCCAGGTTGGTCGGCCAGGTGCAGCGGTGCGGCCGGCTACCTGTCTGCCCAGCACCGACTCTAGCGCCGGCCACCGCTGCGCTCGGACTGCGTAGGGAGTTGTCCGATCGGCTCTGACCCGGCCGAGTCTAGCGCGGCAGCGCGTGCAGCGGTTTTGGCTCTCCGATTCCGATCGAACTCGCCGGCGCAAAAAGGGAATCCGGCGCCGTCCGCTGGGGCGTCACTCCGGCGGTGAGCCGCTCGCGTCGGTCTGGCTGGGAATCTGGTACGCATTCTGCTTTTGCCACCCGCTTGAGGCATCGGTTGCGTGATGCCAAGGAGATTCCCATGCCGCGGTGGCTTGTAAACTGGTTCCTGCTCGGGTCTGCACTCGGGTCGGTGGCGGCGGCTAGCCCGTCGGTGCCGAGCCAGGAGCCGGGGGCGGCGGGGAGGTCGGCGCAGCGGGCGCCGGAGCCGTGTCTGGACGCGGAGTGCGAGCCGGCCCCCGGTCCGCTCCTCCCGGAACCCGCGCCCGCCGCGCCTGTTCCTCCGGCCCCGCTGCCTGCCGTCGTTTCGGGCGCGACTGCGGTATCCCCAGCGGGCGTCAAGCCGCTCATGACGGCGCCGCCGGCCGCTCCGCCGCGCGCCAAGCCGATGCTGGCGCCAGCGGTCTTTGCGGCGCCGGGAGCGCCCGCCGGGCTGCCCTTGTCGGCGATGGCTCTAGGGCCTTCGTCCGCCCGGCGGGCGGCGGTGTCCTGGGGCGGGGTCGCAGGCGGACGGCGACTGCACGGGCATTCCTTCATTCCCTCGCAGTATCTCCGCGACCCGTTTACTGCGACCTACTTCACCGCCACGACTCGGGCTACGCTCGCCCAGAGCGCGCTGCCCAGCGCCAATGCGCCCGCCGAGCCGCTGGTCTTTGCCGGTTACGCGCAGGAGTTCGCGCTACAGGTATCACTGTTCCAGGCGCTGGCGGTGCGCGGCACGCTGCGGGCCGGGGTGCGCAGCGGCCTGACGGCGGCGGCGCTGCGCCTGCAGGGGACCGACGCCTACTACGGCGGCTCGGCGGGGGTCACCGCTTCGCTGCGGCTAAAAAGTGCGCTGCGGCTCGGGGTGGCCGGGGACGTTGACTACGCTCCGAACTACAACGTCAACATCCTCCGCTCGCTCGATAGCGTACTCAACCCGGCGCCCGACAGCCTGGGAGTCCTGCTGGATCGGGTGGCGAGCCAGAAGGACTCCCTGCTGACCCAGAGGGAGCCGCTTTGGCTCTCGCTCGCTGTGAGCCTGGCCGCCGGCCTGCATCGCGCCGTCGGTCTGCTAGCCGAGGTCACCTACCGGAACCAGATTCGCAGCGTCGCACCGGGGGCAAGCGCCGATGCCTTCAGCGCCGCGGCGGCCCTGAGCCTCGATCTGCGCGGCATCACCAAGGTTCCTTTGGGCGCCGTGCTCGGCTACCGGCTCGGCACGGCCCTGGGGGGGCTTGCGGGGCTGCCGCTGCAGCAGGGGATGCTGGGGATCTTCTACACCGGCAGGCCGCAGCTGGCGCTTGGCCTGGACTGTCAGCTGAGCGGCCCGCTCAGCGGCGCGGCGGCGCTGGCCTTCGAAGGCGCCGTGGTCATGCGCAGCTACTTCTAGCGTCAGGGCGGCGGTAGGGATACGCACCGCCCGGGCGCACGGCCCGGCTGCGGGCTGGCTGCCACCGGGGACTTTTGGCGCGGCCCGCTCAGGCAGACAGCTGGGAGCGGACGGTCGGGCGGAACGCCGACTGGATGAGCTCGGGGCGGAACGCGCTGCCGAGCTCGCCGACCGCGCCCTCGGCGGCGAAGCGGTACAGGACGGCGGCGAAGATGCCCGACAGCGTGGCGCGCAGCAGGCTCAGCCCGAGGAGCCACATAAACAGCAGACCGACCACCGGCAGGGTGGCAATCGGCGAGTTGAACACCCCCGCGGTGAGCCACATGCCGCCGGCGAACAGCAGCAGCGACAGGATGGTCAGCCAGTTGAAGACCAGGCCGATGCCGGCGCCGGCAACCACCTGCTCACCCCAGCTCTTTTTCAACAGCGCCATGCTGCGCGAGATCGCGTCCACCGGCCCGAGCTGCTCGCTGACCAGCACCGGCACGACGAGGAAGGTGGCGATGCTCCAGGCGGCGCCGATGAGCGAGATGATGATGCGGCCGATAAAGCCCGCCCGCTCGGCGATGGCGCGCAGCACCATGCCCACCGTGGCCGAGATCAGCGAGTACACAAACAGCGAGCCGATGTGCCGCGTCGCCACCGCCAGCCCGGCGCCAAAGCTCGGGGTCCCACCGCGCAGGCGGATGAGGGTGGCCCCGACTAGCGCCGCGTTGGCAAAGAAGATGACGAAGTACTGGCTCAGATAGAACGCGAAGGTGAGCCCGCCGGCCAGCCAGCCCGCGTTCTGGCCGTCAAAGGCCGCCCGCAGCGAGTCGCTGACGATAAACGGCACCACGAAGCTCACCGCCAGCAGCACACTCGCCAGCCCCGAGAGGAGCGGGAAGACGAGCAGCCCCTTGTCTTGCTCTAGTACTTTGGCGCTGGCCTTGACCAGCTCCCAGCTGTTCTGCAGACGATTGGACACGTTGAACCCCTTTTTGCGCCGCGACGGCGGTTTTGAACCCAGGAAGGTGCCGCCAGTCTACCATGGCCGCGGCCGGGCGCGCGCGCCGACCGCGCTTCAGCCTGTCGCGGCGTGCCCTTAGCGCTGGCGCCACCGGGATTGACCTTCCGGTTCCGCGCCCGGCCGCTTATTCTGCCAGCGGCCGCGCTGGCCCTTGTGCCCAAGTCCGCTCGCGCTCGCTCAAAAGCGGTGCCGACTGCCCAACTACCGACGGAGACGACCCGATGGCGCCTGTGATTCCAAGCCCCGCAAAGATCCGTGAGTTTGCCTGCGAGAAGGACTTCGAGCTGTGGCTGCAGAAGCACCACGACCAGCAGGATGAGCTCTGGCTCAAGATTCACAAGAAGGCCTCGGGTCGGCCCACGGTCACCTACGCCGAGGCGCTGGATGTGGCGCTGTGCTGGGGCTGGATTGATGGGCAGAAGAAGTCGTTTGATGACAGCTCGTTCCTGCAGCGCTTCACTCCCCGCAGGGCCAAGAGCATCTGGAGCCAGATCAACCGCGGCCACGTCGCCCGGCTGACCGCCGCCGGGCGCATGACGCCGCACGGCCAGAAGCACATCGACGCCGCCATCGCCGATGGCCGCTGGGACGCGGCGTATGCCTCGGGCCGCAACATGGAGTTTCCCGCCGACCTGCAGGCCGCGATCGCGGCCGAGCCCAAGGCGTGGGCGGTGTTTCAGACCCTCAACAGCACCAACCGCTACGCGCTCGCCTTCCGCACCCACCACATGAAGACCGCCGCCGGCCGCAGCAAGCGCATCGCCGACTTTGTCCAGATGCTGGCGCGCGGGGAGACTCCCTATCCGAACGGCCCGCTGGGCAAGGCGAAAAAAGAAGCCCCAAAGGAAGCCAAGACGGAAGCCAAGACGGAAGCCAAAAAAGAGTCCATTAAGAAGGCGTCAAAAAAGAAGTAGCGGCTGTGTTAAGATCTCGAAGATGGCGACGGGAGAGCTCCGGCTACGGGTGGGGGTTGCGCTGCTCCTTGGAATCGCTGGCGCGTGCTCCGGTGGGCCCGGCGGCGGCGGCGGTGGCGACGGCGGCGGGGCGGTCCTGAGCTCGGGAAGGGCCGGGGCCAGCGTCCACTACTATTTCTACAAGGGACTCGGCATGCTGCGCTGTCCGGGGCGCATCGCCGGCTACGCCACCCAGGACGCCTGCGACGCGCTCGGCCGCAGTCAGACCGAAAACGGCGCCGTCAATCAGGTCGGCCTGACCTGCGACAGCGACCCCGCCGGCTGCATCAGCGGCAGCGAGCTGCTGGTGACCGCGACCGATCGCTGTCCGGCCGCGGCGCGCGCGGTGCGCATAACCTACAAGGCCAACACCGTCGAGGCGCGGATCGTCGACCGCACCCCCGGCAACGGCGGCTTCGATCTGGGCCTGGACCCCTACTTTGACCTGGGCATCTACGCCGACTACAACATCGGCGTCACCATGCCGCAGGAGCTCAGCTACGACTGCCTCAAATAGGGAGGCCGCCTGAGGGCGCGGCCGCGCCGCGGTTCAGGTTGCGGAGGCAGCGCCGGTCACCGTCGCGCCGAGCGCTTAAGGTCCAGACTCCAGAGTCTTTACGTAGGTACTGGCCCGGCGCAGCGTTTCTTCCATGGTCGAGACGGTGACCGCTTTCGGATCGTAGCGGACCTCGTTTACTTCATTGCGTCCGCGCCAGCCGGTGGAGACAGAATAGACACCTTGCAGCCCATCCAGGGCTTGCTTGCCGACGTCGTATCAAGAGACTGCGAACACCGCGGTCTTCAGTCCGGCCGGCTCGGGCTTGGCCGGGCCCTTGCCGCTCGACGAGCCGAGCGCGAACAGACCGATGAACAGGAAGGTCAGGATGCCCATGGTGATGGCGATGGTCTTCATCTCTTCATGATACGCAGCCGGAAGAAAAGAAGAAGCGGCTTGGCGACGGTGGCTCCTAAGTCTTGCGGCCGGCTCGAATTTTTGCGGCGAGCCGTCCTGCCCGGGCCGCCGGAAAGTGGGCTGGGGCTAGTCTTATCGGCTCTGTCCGGCGCCCGGCGGCGGGTCGCTCGGGCGCAGCGTCGCCAGCAGCTGGGAGCCAAGGCCGCTGGCGACAAAGACGTGCTTGCGGTTGGCGCTCAGGCGGCTCACCC
Organism: Polyangia bacterium; assembly: GCA_044222245.1. GTDB lineage: Bacteria > Myxococcota_A > Polyangia > Palsa-1104 > JAEUJZ01 > CALFML01. The sequence continues at coordinate 51,574 of JBGANQ010000007.1, forward strand.
AGTCGAAGGCGCCGCCGTCGATGAGCGGCAGCTCGAGCTCGGCTGGACGCACGCTGAGGAGGAAGCGCAGGCCGCCGCTATAGTAGGGATGGTTGAGGACCTCGCACGAGATGGCGAGGTCGCGCGGGAAGTTGGCCGCGATGCGGTCGAGCAGCGGGGCGCGCTCTTTGGTGGCGAGCAGCCGCAGCGAGCGGGCGCCGATGGTGTAGCCGTCGCGCTCCAAGAGCTGCAGCGCGCGCAGGTGGGTGAGGATGTGCTCGCGCAGCGCCTCGACGACAAAGCCGTGGTCCTTCACCTCGCGTCCGGCCGTGGTGAGCACGAACATGCGGAAGTGCTGACGAAAGTGGCGGCTGATCCCGACCCGCTGCGCCAGCGGCGGCAGGCGCTGCGCCCGCACCACCCGCTGCGAGGTCGCAAGGCGCAAGCTCGCCTCGGGGCTGTGGCGCAGGCGGCGGGCGCACTCAAGGGCCAGTGAGTTGGTCGGGTCGGACATCACCTCGGTGCCGCGCAGCGCCGAGACAATCTTGTTTTGGCTGGCGAGGCCCATGGTCGAGCAGGTCCCAAGCGGAGTCAGCGGTGAAAGCTCGACCGCCTCGAACGCCGCGGCGGCCTCGAACAGTCGGCTGTCGAGCCGCAGGAACGTCCGCTGATCCACCGGCGCCGGCGCCGTGAAATCATCCTGCTCCCACTGGCGCAGGAGCTCGGGCAGGCTGCGCGCCTTGGCGCGGCGCTCCATGACCTCGATAAGGAGCGACCACAGCGAGGAAGCGGGCATCTCCTGGGCGAGCGCTGCGAACGCTTGCGCATCCGGCAGACCGTGCGTCCGCCAGCTTGGGTTATTGTCATCCGCCATGCACCCAGCCTAGCAGATGCCCACAGCGCCCCGCGGCCAAAACCCCGTCTCGGTCGCCCTTGTCTGCCGCTGCCGGCGGCCCGAGTCGAGCGGCCGTCCGCCCGTAGAAGAGGCGTGCAACCGGTCCGCCGCCCGGATTAAGATAGCTGGTTGCAGCTCATGGCAAGCCCCAGGCCCTACGCCAAGCCCGCCCGCAGCCGAGCGGCGCCGTCGCCGCGGCTCGGCGCTGGGGTGTGGCTCTGGCTGGCGCTGGGCGGGCTGCTGGCGCTGGCCACGGCGGCCGCCGCCAGCCCGCCGACCCGCTTGCCGGCCGCGGGTGAGACTGACCCCGCCGCCATGGCGCCCTATCTTGGCCAGTGGGAGTGCCGCTACGGCGACTCACCGCTGAGCAAAACTGGCGAGCCCCGGTTGGCCCGCCCCGGCGCCAGCGAAGGATTTGTACCCTGCCGGCCGCCGGGGACACCGCCCGGTCGCCAGGGGAACAACTTTCTGTGGATGCGCACCGTGCTGGGCGGCGCCGACTATCCCGATCCGGCGCTGTTCCTGCTCTCAATGGACCAGATCTTCGAGGCCTACCTCGATGGGCAGCTAGTCTACCGCTTCGGCGAGCTCGCTGAGCCGGCGCGCCGCCACTACGCCGGTCACCGGCCGCACTACGTCCCGCTCGGCGCTGGCTACCAGGGCAAGCTGCTTTCCCTGCGCATCTACTCCGAGCACATCAACATCGGCATCGTCGGCCAGGTCCAGCTCGGGAGCCGGCTGGCGCTGACGGTGGCGACGATGCGCAGCGGCCTCACCAAGCTCGGCATCGGCGTGGTGCTGATGCTCATCGGGCTCCTGGCGCTGGCGATCTATGCGACCCAGCGCAAAGACTCCCTGTATGGGGCCTACGGCGGCTTCGCGCTCGCCAGCGGCACCTACATCGTCCTCTACTCGCAGACGCGCACGCAGGAGCTTGCGCACACCCTGCAGTGGAACTACGTCGAGCTGGGCGCGCTCTATGTGATGGTGCCGTGCTTTCTGCAGTTCCTGTTCGGCCTCATCGGTCCCGGGCCGCTGGGGATCACCCGGCACCTGGTCAAGCTCCACCTTGGATACTGCGGCTTTGCTGCCTTGTGCATCCTGACCGGTCTTTTGCCGGTGATGCACACGGCGGTGATCTTCACGTTCATTCTGCTGTTTGACTGCGCGTATGTGCTGGCGGTCGTGCTGGTCGCCGCCTGGCGCCGTCACGTCGAGGCGCAGCTGCTGTTTGCGGCGCTGGCGCTGCCCGTCGCGTTCATGGTCTACGACAGCCTGGCGGCGCTCGGCCTGGTGGCGCGTCCCACCAACATCATCACCCCGCTGGCGATGCTGGCGTTCATCGCCATCCTGGCCGTCATTCCGATCCGGCGCCTGCTGCAGCTGCAAAAGACGCGCGAGCGGGCGATGAAGCTGGAGGTGGAGAGCGCCGTCAACCAGCGCCGCCTCGCCGAGCAGGGCGCGCTCCTGGACGCCGCGGTGCGCATGGCCAGCGGCGATCTGGAGACGCCGATTGCGGTCGCCGACCAGAGCCCGCTGCGCCACCTGGGCCGCGCGCTTGAGGACATGCGCCGCGACCTGCGCGACAAGTTCCAGCAGCTGCAGCAGAGCCACGCCAAGGTCAAGTCGCTCAATGAGGAGCTGCTGCGCCAGATCGAGCAGCGGTCGCGGCGACTCCTGGAGGCGCTGCTCGGCAGCGAGCGCGTGCCGGTGGCGACGGCCACCACCCTGGCTCCCGGCAGCACGCTCGGCGAGGTCTATCAGGTGGTGCGCAACATCGGCCAGGGGGCGATGGGCGCGGTCTATGAAGTCGAGCGCACGACCGATCACCTGCGGCTGGCCGCCAAGGTCCTAAGCGGCGACGGCGACCGCACAAGCCTCATCCGCTTTGCCCGCGAGGCGCAGCTTTTGGCCAAGCTGTCCCACCCAAACCTCATCCGCATCGTCGATGTCGATGTGTCGATCTCGGGCACCCTCTATCTGGTCATGGAGCTGGTGCGCGGCACCACCCTGCGCCACCTGCGGCCGCGCTACGGCGACGCTCCCTGGGCCCTGTCCATCTTGCGCCAAGTCGCTGTGGCGCTGGCGGCAGTGCACGAGCGCGGCATCGTGCACCGCGATCTCAAGCCCGCCAAGGGAGCGATCAGAAGCGAAGCCAAGGAGACCGTTCCGCGACGGCGCGAAGTGCCCTCGGGACACCGGGTCTTGGGTGCGGAATGGACCGCGGGCTGACGTGGCCCGGTCGAGACCTGCTATAGGCTCAGGCGTACTTCAGGTCACAGAAGGAAGAGATGGCGCGTCCCAGCAGCTCGACGTCGCCGTGCTCGGGGACCGAGATGCGGCAGATCTGGACGTTGTCCTTTTTCTGCGAGGCCTTGACGGCTTCGGGCAGGGCGCCCTGGGTCGACTCCTCGGGGTTTATGACGTAGAACACGTCGGGGCGGCCGCCGCCGCTCGACTGGCCGTAGCTCACCCGGTTTTTGACCAGGGTCGGCGCCTGCAGAAGGAGGTACTCGACGAACTCGTCGACGAGGTCGGCGTGGCGGGTGGGCGCCGGCGGCAGGTAGAAGGAGAGGATGCCGCTCTGCAGACCGGCCGCGAGCTGCGCGTCCGAGAGGGTGTACAGCGTCACTTCCCGCCCATGCCGCGCCAGCGCCGCCCGGATGAGCTCAGCGAGCCGACGGGTGTTGGCGGCGATGCGCTCCATGCGCGGCCGCAGGTCGGTGAGCCCGGCGGCCAGCGCCGCCAGCTGCGACGGCTTGGCAAAGGAATCCGAGTCGCTGCCGATGGCGCGGGCCTGGGCGAGGATGCGGCGCGCCAGCGGATCTTCGCCGCAGCACACGACCCCGAGCGTGGTCTTGCCGCGGGTGAAGTACTTCGAGCCGCTCTTGACCAGCAGGAAGGGCCAGCCGCGGCTGAACTCCTGGGCGAACAGCGGATACAGGGGCGCCAGGGTGGTGTCGACGAGCACGGGAATCTGCCGCCCGTAGCGCGCCGCGTGCGCGCGGAGCGCCGTGAGGAGGCGGGGAAAGTCGTGCACCTGCAGCTCGGGGTTGGTCGGGGTCTCCAGGAACAGGCAGGCGGGCGCCGCACCCAGCCCCGGCAGCGCGTCGAGGAAGCGGTCCACCAGGGTGAACGGCCGGCCCGCGGCGTCGCGGCCCAGCACCGGCAGCGGCGCCGGCTCGATGCGCTCCTGCGCCGGCAGCAGCTCGGCGATGAGCTGGCCGGTGCCGCCGTAGCCGTTCTGGGCGTAAAAGAGCTTCATCGGGGCGGCGTCCGGCGGGTCCTTGGCCACACGGGCCGCGGCGCTGAAGACCGCCGCCTCGGCGCCAAGGCCGGTGCAGAAGTAGGCGCACTCCCGCACCTGGGGAAAGAGCTCCACAAGCCGCGCGTCGCAGTCCTGCTCCGTCGCGGTCGCCGCGGGCTCCTCGGCCAGGCCGGCCAGCCGGCGCAGCTCCGCCTTGGCGTCTGCCGCCAGCAGGGCGGCCACGGTGCGCTTGCGGATGAGCTGGATGCGCGGCGCGGCGATCGCCTCGGGCCGCCGGATGAGCAGCACGCCCCCGTGCGGGACAGCGTAGCAGACCCCGTCCGCCTGGTGCCGCATCAGCTCGCCAGAGTAGGGGCCCTGGCTGACATAAAGCGTCAGCACCGTGCCGGGCGGCGGCGCGGGCAGCGGGCCCTGCCAGTCTTCGTGGAGCTGCACCCCTCTGCTGTGCAGCGCCTGCTTGCCCGCGGCCGACAAGGGCAGGCGGCCAGCGGCGTACAGCTGCACCGTGGCGACCGCTCCGGGGGCTTGCCCCGCGGTCGCCGCCTCGATGGCCGCCAGGAAGGGCTTGGTGCGCGAGGCGAAGGACACCGCCCGCGCGGCGCCGCTCACGAGCTGCATGTAGAGCTCGTAGACCGTCGAGAGCGGGTGGCCCAGGCGCGCGTAGTCGTACGGGTGGCCGCAGGCGAACAGCAGCGCGCGCAGCGCCTCCGGGTCACGGACGTCCTGGTCGAGGATCTGCGCGATGGCGCTGCTGAAGCGGGCGGCGAACTCCGCCTCGGAATGGAAGCGCGGCAGATCATAGGTGGTGGCCTCGGGCTCCCAGTCCTCGGGGAGGGCCCCGGGCTGGCCGAGGATCCGCTGCAGGACCTGGCGCAGGCGCTCTGGCGATGGGGGGGTCATGGGTGAGTCACTCCGGGCTCCAGGGTAGTGCCTTCTGCAGCGCCCGCCAAGGGTCCGGGGGTCGCCGCCGCCGCCAGGTAAGATGCGCCGCGACTTGGCAGGGGCTGCCCGGAGATCGTTCCGCAGCGGTTCCCTCGGGCTGCCTGGTCGGGTCTTCAGCGACGGGAACCCACAAGCCGGACCCTGAGCCCGCCAACATCCTCATCGCCGAAGCGGCGCCCGGCCTGCCGCCGCTGGTCAAGCTGGCCGACTTCGGAATCTCGGTCGTCGCTCGGGACGACAAGGCCGAGGCGGCGGGCAAGCAGGCGATAAGCCCGCTGGTCTCGCTCCTCACCGGAGAGGCGGACGCCGAGGAGGTGAGCCTCAGCGAGCTGTCGATCGAGGAGCCGCACGGCCCTGCCGCCGCCCCTCGCGAGCGCGACCGCCGCGGCAGCGCCCCCGCCGCCGGGCCAGCCGGTGCCGCCCGCGCCGACGATCTGACCGAGGCCGGGATGATTGTCGGCACTCCCATGTACATGGCCCCCGAGATCTCGTTCGGCTCCCGGCTGGCGCAGCCGGCTTCGGATGTCTTCGCGCTGGGGGTGATCGCCTACGAGCTGCTCACCAAAGAGCTGCCGTTCCGCCGGCCGCCGGTGGGGACGGTGCTGCGGCAGGAGACGCTGCGCATCCCGCTCGGGCTGCGGGCGCTCACCCACCTGGACCCGCTGCTCTTGTCGCTGTTCGAGCGCGCCCTGAGCATGGACCCGGCGCAGCGCCCCTCGGCAGCGGAGCTCGCCGCCGCCCTGACTGTCGAGCCGACCACAGTTATCTCCAGCCTGCACGGTCGCTAGCGGCGGCGGCGCCGGGCGCTCCCCGTCCGTTCCGCCCGCTCGAACTGCGCGAACTCGGTGCAGGCGGATGGTGGCGCCCAGGCCGCCCAAGCCGCTGCCGATGACGGCAAGGCGGAAGTGGGCGGCCGTGGCGGTCATGACAGCGCCTGGGCCGGGGGGGCGCCGATGCTCGCCAGGTAGTCGGCAGCCAGCTGCTGGTCGTCGTTCTGGCTGGGGTGGAAGTCGCGTCGCAGGTACTGCCGGATGCCGGGACCAAACACCCGCGACAGGATGCCGCGGCGCTCGCGCATGAGGCGCGCCTGCGGGCGCAGCGGCTGCGGGCTGAACTTGCGATCCTGCCACAGCAGCATGGCGGTGGCGGCGACCCAGAAGCCCGACAGGCAGGTGGCGGCGATGAGCAGCCCCGCCACCCGCAGCGGGTAGCTCGGTGCGACCCGCTGAAGCACGTCGTAGGCCACCGCCTTGTGCTCGATCTCCTCGGCGGCGTGCCACAGGAGCAGGGCGCGCAGCGTCGGGTGGGCGGCTTCAAGGAAGCGCTCGCGCAGGGCCTCTTCGGCGAGGATGGCGGTGAAGTGCTCGCAGGCGGCGGTGACCGCCAGACGCAGCGCCGGCGGCGCGACCCGCTCGATGCCATTATAGGCGATGAACTCGTAGATGCGCAGGAAGTCCGCGACCTTATAGCCCTGCGCCGTCAGCACGCGGAAGAAGCTCTCGTGCGCCTGGGCGTGGCGCCCCTCCTGGCCGAAGAAGCCGCGCGCCTGCTCGTGCAGGACCGGGTCGTCGATCTGGTCCAGGTAGTGGCGGACGCTGCGGATAAAGAAGCGCTCGCCGGCCGGGAACAGCAGGTTGACGCCGTTGACCACGTGGGTGGGCAGCGCGAGCCCGGCGAACCAGTGGCGCGGGGTCGGCGACTCGAAGTCCGGGGCCAGCGCGCGAGGACGAGGCAGCAGCCGAGGAGAGGCAGAGGTCATTGTTGACTCCTGTTCAATAGCTCAAAAAGAAATCTACGGCTCTATTGAACAGAAGTCAACAAGGCCAATCTTCTATACTGCCGCCATGGCCAAGGTCCGGAGAGCGCGGTCGCAGCCGCCCGCAGAGCCGCAGACGAGCGCCGGCCGCGCGCGGCTGGAGCTGGACGAGCGCCGGGCGCAGCTGTTGGCGCTGGGGGTGCGCTTCTTCAGCGAGAGCCCGTACGATCAGGTCTCGGTCGACGCGGTGGCGCGGGCGGCGGGCATCTCCAAGGGGCTGCTCTATCACTACTTTTCGACCAAGCGCGACTTCTACATTGCCGCCTTGCGCGCCGCGGCGCAGCAGCTCATCGACGCCACCGCCACCGACCCCGAGACGCCGCCGCTCCTGCGCCTGCAGCACGGGCTGGACAGCTACCTTGGCTACGTCGAGCGCTGCGCGGCGGCCTACGCGGCGCTATTGCGCGGCGGCGTCGGCTCGGATCCGGCGGTGGCGGCGATCGTCGAGGGGACCCGCCAGCAGTTCTTTTTTCGCCTGCTGGAGGGGCTGCACACCGAGCGGCCGGCGCCGGCCCTGCGCACCGCCTTGCGCGGCTGGATCGGCATGGTCGAGGCGATCAGCCTGGACTGGCTGGATCACCGCGATCTGACGCTCGTGGCGCTGCGCGATCTGCTCATCGGCATGCTGCTGGCGTCGCTGCAGGTGGCCACCGGAGGTCTGCCCACCGAGGCCGGCTCGCCGTAGCGCTGGGCGGGCGGTGCGCGGTCGGCGCGGGCTTGTGCAACCGGGGCGTGCGCGGTCGGCGCGGGCTCGCTCAGTATGGGATGAACTCGCGGGCGGGCCGGGCAGGGCGGGGGAGCGGGGCGCGCTCGCGCCGCAGGATCGCCGGCAGCACCGGGCGCGGCGGCGTGAGGATGACTGTCGGCACCCGCGGCGCGGCGGGCACCGCGGACGCGGACGCGGGCACTGCGGTCGTGGACGCGGGCGCCGCGGGCGCGGACGCAGGCGCCGCGGGCGCGGACGCGGGCACCACGCTCTCCGGCTGGGCCGCGGCCAGAGAGTAGGTGGCGGGGAGCGGCCCCGGCTCCCTTTTCAGCATCGTCCCCCAGCCGAGCAGGGCGCCGCCGCTCAGCACGCCGACCGCGCACGCCACCAGCGGGCGCCGCCGCATCGGGCCTACCTTCTCACCCTTCATGCAGCTCATCGATGCCGACGCCCGCGGCACCGAGGGACGCGAGGGGCGCGCGCCCTCCTTATGGCGCTGCGTCGGCAGGTCCGCGAGCTCGGCATGCACCCGCGAGAGCTCGTCGAGCGCCGCGTGCACGGTCGCCATCGCCGGCCGCTGCGCCGGCAGCTTGGCGAGCAGCGACCCGACGAGCTGACAGAGATCTTGCGGCAGCCCGGGGCAGACCTCGCTGAGCAGCGGCGCCGGCTCGTAGATGTGCTTGGCCAGGACGTCAAAGGCCGACTGACCGGTAAACGGCGCCCGTCCCGCCAGCAGCTCGAAGAGCATGATCCCCAGGGCATACACATCGGTGCGATCCGTCACCTTGTCGGCGGCGCGGCACTGCTCGGGCGACATGTAGCGCGGCGTCCCGAGCAGGGTGCCGCTGCGAGTCTGGATCTGCTCGCGCTGCGACTCTTCGGCGATCTTGGCGATGCCGAAGTCGAGGATCTTGACCCGCGTGCCGAGCAGGCTGCGCGCATCGGGCACCATCATCACGTTCTCCGGCTTCAGGTCGCGGTGGATGACCTTCTTGTCATGCGCCGCCTGCAGCGCCGCAGCGATCTGCGCGCCCACCTGCAGCGCCTCGGCCAGCTGCAGCCGCCCGCCTTGCGCCTTGACCTGGCGGGCCAGCGTCCGCCCGCGCAACAGCTCCATCACGATGTAGGCCGTCCCGTCGGGCTCCTGCCCGAAGTCGGAGATCTGCACCAGGCCCGGGTGATCGATGAGGTTGACGGCGCGGGCCTCGTTGGCAAAGCGCTTCATCACCCCCAGATCGCGGGCCAGCTGCGGGTGCAGCACCTTGAGGGCGACGCGCCGCTCGATGACCGGATGGACGGCCTCGTACACCGTGCCCATGCCGCCGGAACCAAGCTGCCTGACGATCAGGTACGGACCGACTTTTTGACCCTGCATGAAAATAGACTCCCAGCCGCCCGCCGCGGGCAGCTGCATGGAGGTCGCGCAAACAAAAAAGGCTCCAAGAAGGAGCATGAGTGGATATGCGCGCCCCCCACGAAGTCTGACATCGGCGGCGGTACGCTCGGCTGTCCCCGCAGGGGGCGGTCAGCCCCAGGTCAGCGCAGCGCTGACGCCCGGCAGCCGGCCGCAGCGGCGGCTCAGCGGGGAGCGCCGGTCGGCCTGGCCGCCGCCGGTTCGTTCGCCGCGAGGACCCGCAGGGTATTTTCGCCGAGGATCTTCTCCACATCCGCCGGGCTGTAGCCGCGCTTGCGCAGCTCGGCAGTGATCGCCGGCAGCTTGGAGCCGTCCTCCAGGCCGGCGGGCGTGCCGGTGATTCCGTCGAAGTCGCTGCCCAGGCAGACGTGGTCTATGCCCGCCACCTTGGCGATGTGATCAATGTGATCGATGAGCTTGGCGAGCGGGACCTTGGGCAGGCGGGCGCACTCGCTCTTGAGGGTCTGCCAGGCCGCCCGCGGCTCCAGCCCGCGCTTGAGCACCGCGGCGGTGAGCGCCTGCTCTGCCTTGCCATAGTCGGCATCGAGGAAGCCGGGGTTGTAGTTTACGCACACCGCCCCACCGTTGCGCGCCACCGCCTTGAGCATGGCGTCGGTCAGGTTGCGCGGCACATTGGCCAGGGCGCGCGCCGACGAGTGCGAGGCGAGCACCGGCTTTTTCACATAGCGGATCACATCCCAGAACAGCGGATCGGAGACGTGCGAGATGTCGACCACCATCCCCAGGCGCTGCATCTCATCGAGGATCTCGCGCCCGACCGGAGTGAGCCCCTGCCCATCGCTGTCATCGCCGGAGGAGCCGCCGAGCGGACTTTTGATCGACCAGGTCAGGGTCAGGTAGCGGGCCCCGAGCTCGTAGAAGCGATTCAGGTGGGCGAGCAGCTCGGCGGTGGTGCCGGGCTGCAGCATGTGTCCGCCCTCGACTCCGAACAGCGCCGCGATCTGGCCGCGCTGCGCGAGCGCGCGGACCTCGGCGGCGGTCTTGGCCCAGGCGATGGTGCGGGGGTTGTTCTTGAGCATGTTGTGAACCGCCGCGAACTGCTTGAGCGCCGCCGGATAAGACTGCTCCGGCTTGGCCTCCCAGGGGCCGACGAAGATCGAGAAGAACTGCGCGTCCAGGCCGCCGCGCTGCATCTTGGGCAGATCCAGGTGCATGTCCGGCTGCTCCTTGGCAAAGTCGATGCCATCTTGGGCAATCCGCCCGGTGCTGTCGGCGTGCGTGTCGACCACGATGGCCTGGCGGTGCAGCGCCTCCGCGGAGCCGGGCGCCGCCGGCAGCGGCGCGGCCAGCAGAGAAAATAGGAGCAAGGCAAGTGGGTGCATGGCGGACATGGTAGCAAGGTCAGACGCTCCCTACTATGAAGACCGGCGAGGCTGGTCGCTGCGCGCGTGGGGTCTGGCCGGCCGCGCAGAGTCGCCTGCCAGCGCATAATTTGCCGTCGGCAGAAGCGACGGCGCCGTGGTAAGCTGGGGCCGTGGACTGGCAGGCTCTGGCCATACTCCAGGGGGCGGGGGGAGTCCCGCTGCCGGTTGTCCGGGTGCTGCTGTGGGTCTATGGGCTCTTGGCCTTTAGCAGCGCAGTCTGTTACCTGCACCCGCGCCTGCGCCGTCCGGAGGCGCGCTCGGTGCGGCTGGCCGTCACTTCATGGTGGCCTTCGACGCTGCTGGTCGGTCTGGCGGTGTGCTTCGGCCTGCCGGTCGCGTGGCTCCTTTTTGCGGCGCTCAGCGTGGCGATGCTGCGCGAGTTTCTGCGCATGCTGCCGGCCAGCGAGCAGGACCCCGGACTGGCGCGGCTCTGCCATGCCGCGGTACCGCTGCACTATGGGGCGCTGCTGCTCGGCGGGGATCGACTCTTTTTCGGTCCGATTCTGCTGTACGCCTTCGCGGCGCTGCCGCTGTTGGCCGCGGCCTTGCGCGGACCGGCCGTGGTCTGGGGGGTGTCGCGCCTGCAGCTTGGGCTGATGCTGACGGTGCTGGCGCCCAGCCATGTGGTGCGCCTGTTTGCCCTGCCGGCTCGGCCTCCCGCCGGTGGCGCCGGCCTGGCGAGCCTGTTGCTGCTCTGCATCATGATGGGCGATGGCTTCCAGTACTTCTTTGGCAAGCTGCTCGGCCGCCATGCGCTGGCTCCGGTGCTCAGCCCGCGCAAGACCTGGGAAGGGCTGCTCGGCGGCACGCTGATCGTGGTCGTGGTGGCCGCGGTGGCCGCGCCGGGGCTTGTTGGGGTCGCGCGCTGGACCGGCGCGGCGGTGGGCGCGGCGCTGGCTCCCTGCGGCCTGCTCGGCGACCTGCTCATCTCGGCGCTCAAGCGCGGCGCCGGGGTCAAGGACAGCGGCAGGGTCCTGCCCGGTCAGGGCGGAGTGCTCGATCGCTGCGACAGCCTGCTGCTGTCGGCCCCCCTTTATTACTACGCAGCGGCGGCGCTGCTGTACTGACGCGCCCCGCCGGCGCAGCTCGAGGCAGTCACGCTTATGCCCGCAAGCTCCGCGATCGCACTTATCGTCAACCCGCAGGCTCACGGGGGTCGGGTCGGGCGCCGCTTCGGCGCGCTGGCTGCCGCGCTGCGACCGCTGCTCGGGGAGTTCACCACCGCGTTCACCACCGCGCCGGGCCACGGCGTCCAGCGCTGCCACGAGGCGCTGCAGGCGGGGGCGCGGCTGCTCATCGCGGTGGGCGGCGATGGCACAGTGTCCGAGGTGATCACCGGCCTCATGGAGGCCGGAGCGGGGCCGGCCTCCGGCGTCGCGTTCGGCTTTCTGCCGTGCGGCACCGGCCGCGATCTCGGCCGCAGCTTCCCAAGCTCCCTGCAGCCGCTGGTCGCCGCGCGAGCGCTGCGCGATGCTGCGCCGCGCGCCGTGGACGTCGGCCAGGTTGACTACACCACCCTGGCCGACCAGCCGGCGCGGCGCTACTTCATCAATGTCGCCAGCTTCGGCCTGAGCGGGCTGGGGGATCAGCTGGTGAACCGCTCGCGCAAGCCGCTCGGGGCGCGCGCGACCTACCTCATGGCCGCCGTCAGCGCCAGCCTGCGCTACCGCAACGCCCCGGTAGCGCTGCGCCTGGACGATGGGCCCGAGCAGGAGCAGCGGATCTACACCGTAGCCATCGCCAACGGCCGCTACTTCGGCGGCGGCATGATGATTGCCCCGGAGGCCCGCACCGACGACGGACTGCTTGATGTGGTGACGCTCGGCGACCTGACGTTCTTCGAGGCGCTGCGGCTGTCGCGGGTGATCTACAAGGGGGGCCACCTGGGCCGGCCCAAGATCCAGGTGACGCGGGCGCGCGCCGTGTCGGCTCGGGCTCTGGACGGGACCGCGCCGGTGCTGCTCGATGTCGACGGCGAAAACCCGGGCAAGCTGCCGGCGAGCTTCCGGCTTCTGCCCGGGGCCCTGCTGCTGCGCGCCTAGCCTGTTGCCAGAGCGACTACGCGACCAAGCACAAGGGGCTGCTTCACTCCGGCCCCGAGGCCGCTCCGCTCCCGGTCCTGCGCGCGGACAGCTCGTTACGCTGTTGCAAGGATTGCAAGGATTGCAAGGAGAGCAGCGCGTGTCTACCTGCCCGCCAGGCGCTGCTCGGGGCCGCCTGCCCCGGTGCGGTAGCGCAGCGTCCCGCCCTCGGTGGCTACCCACAGCGTGTGGCCCAGGTCGAGGAAGTTGTGCACGCAGGGGTGAGGGAGCCCGCGGAGCCGCTGCACCCGCCCCTGGCCGTCCACATGCGCGGCGCCGTCCTGGGTCCCGACCCACACCCCGTCGCGGTCAGCCGCCGGGGCCAAGTGCAGGACCCAGCTGTCGGGCAGGCCGCCGACCGGGCGCGCCGCGCCGCCGCCGCCCAGGCGCAGCTGGCCGTGTCGCAGGGTAGCGGCGAGCAGACCAAGCACCACCGAGCCGAGCACCCACCAGAGCTGGCGCCGACCCGGCACGGCCAGCCATCCTCGCCGCCGGGCCCGGATCAAGTCGGTCTTCATCGGTTCACTCCTCGGCGGCAGCTCTTGCATCGCCCATGCCACCGCCGCCGCCTGTGAGCTCGCCGCTTCACCTCGGGAAAATCTACTATGTATAGAATTATTCTATAGAATAGCCAGGATCCGCCTGGCCGCTGCGCGCGCCTAGCCGCCGCGGGTCGGGGTCGGCGAGCAGCGCCGGCAGCGGCGGGGCCAGCGACGAGTTGACGCTCGCCAAGAGGCTGCGGTAGCCTCGAGACAGTGGAACCTCAGACGCCGCACAGCTCGGGTGCCGCGGAGCCGGTCGCGTCCCCGCCGCCCACCCCGACGCGCGGGAAGCTGGCGGAGCTCGGCTTCCGCTTCTGCCTGGTGTACTTCAGCCTGTACATCTTCTTTGGCCAGATGCTCAGAACCCTGCTGCTGCTGCCGGTCGGCGAGCTGCCCGAGTTCGGGGCGAGCTTTCCCATGCGCCACCTGGTCACCGCGGTCGCCCGCCATGGCTTGCGCATCGAGGGCACGCTGGTCGTCACCCACAGCGGCAGCGGGGACAAGATTTATGATTGGGTGCAGGTGGGCTGCCTGCTCGGGCTGGCGCTCTTGCTCAGCGCGGCGTGGCTTGTCCGCCGGCCGGCGCCGCCCGAGCGCCTGACCCGGTGGGTCCTATTGATCTTCCGTTTAGCGGTGGGCGCGACGATGATCTCGTACGGCATGGTGAAGGCGATTCCGCTGCAGATGCCGGCGCCGCAGCTCACCCGGCTGATAGAGCCGTTTGGCAACTTCTCGCCGATGGGCGTGCTGTGGTACTCGGTGGGCGCCTCGCGGCCCTATGAGATCCTGATCGGCTGCGCCGAGCTGCTGGCCGGCGGGCTGCTGTTTCTGCCGCGCACCGCGACGCTGGGGGCGCTGGTCTGTCTGGCCGATGCGATCCAGATCTTCGCCCTCAACATGACCTACGATGTGCCGGTCAAGCTGTTCTCTTTTCACCTCATCCTGTTCTCGCTGTTCCTGCTGGCGCCCGAGGCCTCGCGCCTGGCCGGCGTGCTGCTGCTCGACCGCCCGGTGGCCCCCTCGACGCAGCCGCCGCTTCTGCGCAGCCGCCGCGGCAACCGCTGGGCCGTCCTCTGCCAGGCGGTCTTTGGCACCTATCTGATCTGCATGAACCTGTACAGCGCCCTTTATGGCTGGAGCACCTACGGCGGCGGGGCTCCCAAGTCGCCGCTGTACGGCATCTGGGATGTCGCGGTGATGAAGATCGACGGGCAGCTGCGCTCGCCGCTGGTCACCGATTTTGACCGCTATCGCCGGGTGGTGTTCCAGACCCCGGTCAGCATGGCCTTGCAGCGCATGGACGACACGATGGTGCCCTACACGGTGGCGATCGATGTGACCGCCGGCTCGCTCGTCCTGACGCGGGCGACCGACAAGAGCTGGCGCGCCGCCTGGTCCTTCCGCCGGCCGACTGCCGAGCAGCTGATTCTCGATGGCGACCTGGATGGCCACAAGCTGCACCTGGAGCTGCAGCGCCTGAATCACAGCAAGTTCCTCCTTTTGAGCCGCGGCTTCCACTGGTTTCAGGATTACCCCTTCAACCGCTGAGCGGCGGCCTTGGCACAAGTCCAGCAGGCCCCAGAGCCATCGCCGGCGCGGCTTCCGGGTAGACTCAGGGCCATGTGTCTGGTCGTCTTCGCGCTCCACGTCCACCCTGACTTTCCGCTCGTGGTGCTCGCCAATCGCGATGAGTACTACGCTCGTCCGAGCGCGCCGGCGCAGCCGTTTGCCGAGGCGCCCGAGATCTTCGGCGGTCGCGACCTGCAAAGCGGCGGCACCTGGCTGGCGGTGAGCGCGGCCGGCCGCTTTGCCGCGGTGACCAACTTCCGCAGTCCGCTGGCCGTGCGCAGCGGGCGCTCGCGCGGCACCCTGGTCCGCGAGGCGCTGCAGCCGCATGCGGATCCCGCCTCGTGGGCGCAGGGCATCGACCGCCCGCTGTATCCCTCGTTCAACCTGCTGCTTGGCGATCGGCACGAGCTCTTTTATACCCACGACTGCAGCGAGGGGGTGAAGCGGCTCACCGGCGGCGTCCACGGCCTGTCCAACGCCCGCCTGGACGAGCCGTGGCCCAAGGTCCGGCGCGCCAGCGCGCGGCTCTTGCAGCTTTTGGACGCGCCGACCCTGGAGCTGGAGGCGGCGTTCGCCATCCTCGCCGACCGTGCCCCGGCACCGGACAGCGAGCTGCCGGACACCGGGGTGCCGCTGGCGCTGGAGCGTCAGCTGTCGGCGGCCTTTATCGCCCTGCCGGGGTATGGCACGCGGGCCTCGACCGTCGTGCTGGCCCATCGGGACGGCCGCTGGCGCTTCGCCGAGCGCACCTTTGGCGAGGGCGGACTACCCACCGGGGCGACCGATGTCTGGCTGCCGTGAAGGGTTCCGCAGCCGTTCCGAGCCCGGTCTTGCCGCGGGCCGCGGCCCCACGCGCTGGCTGTGCCGACCTCAAGACCGATCACGTCGCCGGCTGCCGGGACCGTCGGTGCGGCGGCCGGGCGAGGGGGTCGCGGACAGGCTGCGGAGCGCTTGGGCAAGATTTCCGTCCACCGGCCGGCTGTGATATATCGCCACCATGTATAGCTCCTCATCTTGTGCCGTGCGCACCGGCCTTGGCCTGTGGGCGCTGGCGGCCGGGGTCGCGCTCCTGCATAGTCCACCGGCAGCGGCCTGCAGCTGCGATGCGCGCCTGCAGGTGCGCTTGCTGAAAGAGGGCGACCAGCCGCTGCCGCGCAACCCGCAGCTGCGGGTCCGCATGGGCCGCGAGGGCGCCGCCGTGCCCTGGAGCCAGCCCGGCCAGATCCTGCCGCGCCCCGAGCAGCTCCGGCTGGTGCTGGTCGACAAGCAGTCTGGCGGCGAGGTCGCAGCCGTCACGCGCCGGGTAGACGCGGGCTGGGGGATCATGATGCTCCTGTCGCCCAAGGCGCCGCTGCGGCCCACGGCGCAGTACGAGGTCGTGGTCGCCCAGGACAAGCAGCGGGCCAAGCTGGGCGAGTTTCGGACCAGCGCAGTCGAGGACCACAGCCCGCCGACCGCCGCATCCATGGAGAGCAGCCGCTACACGCCCCCGGAGGTTCCGCCGCCGAGCCCCGGCCTCTGCTCCAGCGGGCGGGAGTACGTCGAGCTCAAGCTGGCGCCGCCGCGCGAAGACCCGGCGAGCAGCATGCTGT
Organism: Polyangia bacterium; assembly: GCA_044222245.1. Taxonomy (GTDB): domain Bacteria; phylum Myxococcota_A; class Polyangia; order Palsa-1104; family JAEUJZ01; genus CALFML01. The sequence continues at coordinate 67,763 of JBGANQ010000007.1, forward strand.
ACCTGGTCTGGCTGAGCGACAACGGGGCCCGGATCGACTTTGCCGCGCCGCCCCGCCACGCCCAGCTGCTGCCGCCGGGCGACCGCGTCCTGAAGGTTGGCAGCAACTCCAAGTGCAATGCCGAGGGGCTGTCGTGGGCCGCCCGTCCCGGGCAGACCGAGCTGCGGGTCGGGCTGGTGGCGTACGACGAGGCGGGCAATGCCAGCCCACCCGCGGAGCACATCATTCCCCTGGGAGCCCCGCAGAGGCCGTAATGTACTTTTTCGCGTTTGTGCTCTGAGGGACGGGCTGAGTATTTGCGCTGATGCGGTGGATGCGCTTTGAGTCTGCGTCAGGCCTCAGCGCGAGTGCGCCGACGACAGACGAAAAAGCCAAGCGCAGCGAATAGGGCGGCCAGTGGGGTGCGGGGCTCGGGGGGGCTCGCGGTGCGGCCGAGCGAGCAGGCGCAGCCCGCGCTCTGCGCGGGGGGCGGGTCGCCGCCGCTGCCGGTCGTCCCGCCATCGGGGTTGCCGCCACTGTTCCCGGGGCCGGGCAGCGGCGGGCGGGTCGTGTTGCAATCGCCGAGGGAGTGTTGGAGCGCACCGACATCGTAGGAGCCCGCGGCCGGGCGCGGGCGGGCGCAGTAGTCGTCTGGAACCGTGGCGAGCGCCGGCCCCATCCCAAGGAGCGGCGTGAGATCCCCCTTTTTACGCAGATCGCCGGTGAGCGGCGCCTGGTAGTAGCCGGTCCAGGTCGCGAGCGAGATGTTCTCGAGGTTGTTCGCGAAGGTGCCGGTGGCGGCATCGCGCAGTCGGACGACGCCGGTTAGCGCATTGCCACGCGCCTCGCCCGTCGTGGTGTCGAAGCGGAAGTCGACGCCTCCGGTGGCGATGAGCGTGTTGTAAAGGATGTGCGAGTCCTTGCCGCGGTTTAGATAGATGCCGACATCGGAGCAGTTGACAAGGACGTTGTTGCGCATGCTCCCGCCGTCATGCTCGACGCTACAGGGAACCGCGGCGCTGAAGGCGGGAGCGCAGAACTGCGGTGCAGTGCCGCCGCCGCCGAAGCTCAGGCCGATGCGAGTGCCGCCGCTGTGCAGCTGGGAACAGATGACCAGGTTGCGCTCGACCAGACCCCGCTTGCCGCCGCCTTTCAAGAAGGTGCCGTAGCTGACGTTGTCGCCGCCGCCTTTTTGAAAGTCGTGGATGTAGTTGGCGCGCACGATCCAGTCGTCCCCCGTGTCGATGTTCAGCTTGGTGGTGGGGTTTGCCGTATTGCGAGCCCGCGTGTCATAAAGCTCGCAGCCCTCGATGAGGCCGCGGTGAGGCGTCAGCCACGCGCCGCCCATATCCTGCGACGAGTTCACCTTGAGCTGCGCGTTAAAGTCAGAGACCGTGCAGCGTCGCAGCACGAAGCCGTCGGCAGCGCCGAAGACGTGAAATGCGTGCTCGCAGTCACTGTCGTTTGCGCACACGCCCTGCACCGACAGATCCTCGAAGTGCCAGTGAGCGCCCGAGACCTTGAAGCCTTCGAGCGAGTCCAGCCGCAGCTTCGCTCCGAGCGGCGTGCGCGCCCGCACCGTGATCGGCATCGCCGCCGTACCGCTGCGCGCGCAGGTAAATCCCGTGGCCGCATACGTCCCATCTTCGAGCACGATGGTGTCGCCCGGCTGCGCGGCGCCGATCGCCGCCGTGAGCTCGGCGACCGTGCGCACCGCTACCTCAGCAGCGTCGGCGTGCGGGACCGCGAGAAAGATCGACAGGGCTGCACCAAGCGGAGAAAGACATTTGCGCATGACCCATTTTCGCACAAACCCTGGGCGCTAGGGTCAGAGATGGCGACCTCTTGGCCGCTGGTCATGCCGCCAGCCACGGCCAGCTCGCCTCCGGTCACCACGGACGCGTCGTCTCTAACCAGGAGCAGCGCCGGGGGCGCGGCAGGCCATCGCTTGGGTGCCGTGCCACGCCAGGGAACGCCGCCAGCTGGGGTCGGCGCGGTAGCGCTCGAACTCGCGCTCGATCTGGGTCGCAGCTACGGCATCGTAGACATCCTCGGCAAGCTGGCGCACGTGCTTGGGAATCGTCGACATGCCCTAAATCTATCTTGGGACGGCGCCGATGGGCTGCCCGCTGCTGGGCGCCGGCGGAAAGATCGCCGACTCAAGCTCACGCAACTGAACCGAGGGCTGATCCATCAGGTTTTGCTGCAGCCGCCGCAGCCACTGGGTGTAGTAATCGTGAGCCGCGTCTGCGCTTGGGAGGACACGCGCGGCAATGCGCAAGACCGACAGCAGCTGCCAGAGAAACCCTTCGTTCGCTGCGGTGGTCGCGGCGTCAGCAAACAGCGCCAGGGCTTGCGCGCGATGCCCGCGCATCAGGTTTAGCGCTGCTTCCGCGGCCAGGTAGATAGACCGCTGCTGGCGCTGCGCCATTGCCTGCCAGCGCGCGCGTCGCATCAGCCTGACCACCTCGGCGGGAACTGCTGTCACTCCATGCCGGGCCAGGGTGACCGCCACGGCCGCCACCTTGCAAGCCAGGCTATAGACTACCGGGAATGACATGCGGCGCTGTAGCCACTCATTGGCGGCAGCAACCGCCTCCGCGACCAGGGTGAGCGGTGGCAGCGAGTCGTCCAGCGCCAGGCACAGCAAGGCAAGTCCGCGACCCATACAGTACTCAAGAAAGCTTGCGTGCTCGCGGGCCCGGTCTGCTGACTCTTGATAGCAAGCAGCCGCCTGCGCCAGTCGCCCTGCCAGCTCATGCTGCACCCCTGTGGGGTGCGGCGTCAGAATGCGGTCATGCCGAGAAATTCGCGCTTGACGATACATGTTGATGCACATCTGGATCTGCACTTGATAGCCCGAGATGCGCCCGGTAAATAGACAGTAAAAGAAGATGATGAGCCGCATCACACGCCGCTGGTGGATATTGGCGGTCATATCAGAGGCGGGAATTCCCTGGCGGATATAGTCGTGTGTAGCGGAATCATGGAGTTCAGCCAGCTCACCCCGGTAAAACTTCGCCAGAAGTAGCAGGGCATAGGTGAGCGTGCGGGCCGAGTTCGCCCCGCGCGGATTGCCGGTCGCGAGTCCCCATTGCGCAGGGCCCGCCGGGTCTGCACCACCTCCCAGCCGGTAGTCTGGAAATAGCTCCCAGACCAGTCGCTGATACCCCAGCGAGAGGCCGTGCAGTCCTTGCGAGGCACACAGAAAAGAAAAGCTCGCGACTGGCAGCGAAGAAAAGGGATGCAGACCCTTTGTCATGACGCGGTCCGCCAGGAGCATGATCGCCTCCAACGAGACCCGGAAGTCGATATGGTTGGCAGACTCCGCGAGCGAGAACAGAGTCTGCGTGGTCAGCATCTCCAGGTGCGGGTCTGGCGCTGGCTGCCGGTTTATTCCCAGCCGCAGGGGACCCCGCAGCAAGATCGCGAGCCCGCCGCGCGCGAATAACGCGGCCTTCTTAAGACCTCGTTCACCCACCCCAACCGCCAACAGTTGCAAGAGTCCGGTAAACTGCTCCACGGCGTTGACGGGGTCATGTTGGATGAAGTAGCTATCGGCAATCCGGCGCTGGTAGTCAAGCCGCTTATGCCTGGAGGCATGCTCACTCGTCAGCAGGATGCGCAGCTGCTCGTTGGCTTCTTCGAAGCGCCCGACCGCCGCCATGCTCTCTGCCGACTGGTCTCGGAGAGCTAGCAGCTCCTCGCCAACGACGCTCTTCTGCTGGGCCCGTCCGTGGCTGCTGAGCGCCAGGCGAAAGTAATCGGCAGCGCGCTCGTGATTTCCTTCCCGCTGGGCCTGCCGCGCTACCTTCATGGCGTGCTGACACGCGGGGCCGTACTCACCAGCTCCGAAGGCGTGCTCGGCGAGCATTGGGTAGGTCTTGGGACCCTCTCCCCACCGCTGGGTGATCGCGCGTACCAGCTGGCCGTGAAGACCCTCCTTGATACCTGCATCGAGGCGGCTGAGGATCGACTCGCGATAACGATCATGGCTGAAGCGGTAGCGAATGTCGCCCTCCCGCCCATCGGCAACGTGGAGCCGACTATGACCTTGTTCTTGGACGACGAAGCCGGTCCTTCCCGCCTGCTCAAGGGCGGTCAGCACGCGGTCGGCGTCCAGTTCCAGGGCCCGGGCCAGGACTTCGACGTCAGACTCTTTGCCGGATACTGCGGCCGCCCCAAGCACACGCAGCGTCTCGGCGCTTAGCCGGCTGGCCCGCTCGCCGATAGCATCGCGGACCGAGCCGGGCAGCGCCGACTGCGCGAGGCTCTCGGCATCGAGCTTCCACTGCCCTTGCCAGCGCTGGCCCGGCTCGTCGACATAGAGGCTGCCGCTGGCAAACAGCGCCCACAGACTCTGTTCGATATAAAGGGGCGACAGGGCACGCCGGAGCGCCAGTGCGGCCACAAGGCGCGCGACATCCGCCGACTCGGCGGGCAGCTGCAGCATGCTGGCCACAAGCTCGGTGGCGTCTTCCTGCGAAAATGGCGACAGCTCGATGCGCAGCGGTGGCGCTTCCAGTCTGGTCAGGCTGACCAGCTGCGCCTCTATCTGATCTACGCAGTCACCCTCTGGATCTTTGAGTCGATGGTTCAGCACCCAGGCAACCCGCACCGGCATACCCAGCGACCTGCTGCTGGCCAAAAAGCGCATGCACCAGAACAGGTACTTGAGGGTCTCAGCATCAAGCCACTGGCCGTCTTCGATGCAAAAGCACAGCGGGGTCTGGTAAGATGAAGACCGCACCTCGGCGGCGAACCGATCGAGCTGGTACTGTTCCTTCAGCTCGCTGCGGGCCGGGCGATCCTCGGGCGGAAGCTCCGTCTGACGGAGCAAGGCATAGGCGCTGTCGCGGTCAGAATCCGGGATGTAGTTTTGATGATGCGGGTCATGCCAGGTGGCCCGTTCCTCCGGGGTTGCGGCGAGCATCGCAGCTTGACAGGACTCATGAAAGTGCCCCTTGAGGCGCTCCAGGGCGTCGAAGGCTCCCTGCGCACGCTGCGCCACCAGGGAATGAACGGTAAAGCCCATCCGCTGCGCCGAGCGTCGGATGGCATTGGTCAGCCGTGACTTTCCGATGCCAGGCTCACCGCTTATGACCAGCACGGAGGATGGGTGACCCGAGACCGCGCCAGCGCCCGTCAGCTGACCGCTCAAGAAGGCGTCCGCGGCCGCCCGCTCGCTCCTGCGACCTGAGAGCGCGGCCGCTGCCAGATACGGCCTGCCATAGAGTACGTGCGGGTGTGAGAGCTCTACCTTATGCTCGTGTTTGTGAGCGACAAACCATGCGTACAGCGGCTCGAAGGCCAGCGCCGCGGTGCGCAGGCGGCGATTGGGATCAGGCTCGAGCAGGTGGCTCACCACGCTGACGACCGCAGCGGGGACGTGATTGGCGATTTCTTGTAATTGCAGGGGCTCAATCGCCTGACCCGAGAGCTGCCGCTTTACCGCAATCTCGGTACTGCCGCGGCTGGTGCCGCGACTTCTGGGATGCATTCCCGTCAGCAACATGAACAGGAGCACACCCACTGCGTACAGGTCGACGCGCGCATCCACCGTATCGCGGACGCCAAACTCTGGGGCCATAAAATAGGGCGTCCCCAGCATCGTATCGAACACCCGGTCGCCAAAAACCATGTCCTGCACGTCGCTGATGCCAAAGTCGGCGAGCTTGGCCCGAGGCAGCCGCAGGGGCGCTTCCAATCGCTCATCGCCGACCCGAGCTTCGTCGCGAAAACTGGGCAGCGGCGCCTCAAGCAGGATATTGTGGTGCTTGATATCGCGGTGGACAATGCCCTGGCTGTGCAGGATATCAAGGCCGGCCAGGACGTCCAGCCCCAGCCCCACCGCCACCGCCACCGGCAGGGGTGTTCCAATGGTGGCAGCCAGGGTCCCCCCGGGCATGTAATCCATCGTGTAGCACAGGAGCGGTCCGTCTTCGAACATCTCGTAGGCGCAGACAAACGGGCCGGCGCGCAAGCGTGCCGCAACGCGATATTCGGCGATGAAGCGAGCGGTTGCGGCGGGGCGGCTCGGGTCCGGAAACATGACTTTCATCGCCGCCTGGCTGGGCGTGGATTGGGGATGGGGAACGTAGCGATCGTGGGACGGCATGACCCGAGCAGAAGCCCCGAGCGTACTAGGCGCCTCGCGTCGGATTCGGTAGACGGCCCCTTGGGCGCCGTGACCGAGAACTTCTTCAACCAGAAAACGTCCTTCACACAGAGCTCGTCCACATAGTCCCGCGAGGTCAGAGGCGACCTCCGGGAGCCCGGCTGTTGACTGATCCTCGGTTAACAAGCTGGTAGACTGACTCATGCTCCCCCCGGACCACTATCTGGCGATGCCTCATGATACAATAGGCTGCAAACTAAACCATGCCTTGGGCGAAATAGGGACCCGGGCCCCTCACCGGCAGAAGCGGTTCCTAACTCGGCGAGTGAGGCGCGAAGTAGCACGCCAAGATGGGTAGCGAAACGGCGAAGCGGTGCCTGCTCTGATCGGAGGCCAGACCTTAATCGTCATCCGCTGAGTGACGCGGCCAAGCGGCTGACTCGGCTCCTCTTAATGCACCTCGCAGCCCGCATCTTCTAGACCCGCCTTATAGCCAGCCTTATACCCATCGGAGGACCCGGCGTAGTAGCCCCTGCTGCCGGCGGCGGAATAAGCGTCCTCATAGCTGTCTCGGTAGGCAGTGAGGTAGGCCGCCTGAGCAGCAGTCTGGTAATAGGCCTCGAAGGTGTCTTCATACCCCTGCTGGTAGCCTGCGGCGCGTCCGTCGTCGTAACCTTTGCGCTGGCCGGCAGCCGAGCCCTCGCTGCCGCCCTTCAGGTCTCCGGCGGCGTAACCCTCGCGAAACCCGGTCTGATACGCGACGTTCGCGGCGGCGGCCGCCTCATAGGCTCGCTGAAAAGCGCTCGCCGAGTAGGTCGCATCGTAGCCCTGCTGGACGCACGCCTGCTGGGTCGCTGGATCGCCCAGGATCTGCTCGGGGGAGGGTGGCTGCTCGCCGATGGCCAGGCTGCGCGGACCCAGGGAAGCCGCCCGCAGAGAAGCCCGGGCTCGGGGGGCGGCTCTGGCGATCGCGCCGCTATCCAGGCAAGCCTGTTGGCCATCGGCGTAACCGGCCGCGTAGCCGTCGGAGCTACCGTCGGCATACCCGGCCTGATAGCCGGCATAATCACCGGCGGCGGCACCCTCGGCGTAGCCCTTTTTATAGCCCTCGCGCTGCCCCTGCGCAGTGCCCTCTCTTATCGCCTCTGGGCTATTTCTACCCTCGTCATAGCCTTGCGCCTGGCCGGAGTCGAAGGAGCGCTGGTAGGTGTTCTTATAGCCTTGCTTGTACCCGGCGGCATAGCCCTGCTGATAGCCGAGCTGCCGGCCGTCGTCATAGGTAAGGCTCTGGCCCTTGGCGGTGCCGGCGGCGGCTTCAGCCTGGTTGCGCTGCGCCGCGGCGCTCACGCCCTCGGCTCGCTTCTGCGCCAGGGTCGCGGTGACCGAGCAGTTCAGGCTCGCCACGGCGGTGAGGGCGACTTGCGGGCCGCGCCGAAGCGCGCTGGGCTCCTTTTCCCGGGCGTAGGACAGCGATAAGATGGCCTGGCTGCTGGCCAAGGCCGCCGGCACGTAGGTCACGACCACGGTGCACGCGCCATGGCCGGCGACGAGCTCACCCTCTTTGCAGGTCGAGTCATCGAGATGATAAAAGGGGGCCTTGACGCCGCTTATCTGCCTCACCACGACCCCATGGTCCTGGATGTTGCGGAAGGTGAGGGTTGCGGTCTTGCTCTTGCCGAGCTCCGTCGGACCGAGCGGTGCCACCTGATCGAAGTCGCTACTCCCGGACTCCAGCACGAGATCCGAGCGGTTGTCTCCGCAGGCTGGCAGAAGCGCGGCGCAAAGAGCCACAATGCCGAGGTACCCAAGAAGTCGATAGGTTTTCATCAGGGCCTCTACGTTACGATGGGTTGCTGCGCCGCTGCGCCTTAGAGCGCCGGGATGCCGGACCTTGCCGGACCGATCTTGCTCGATAATAGGGCTCAAGTCGACACCCCTACAGCCGCCCGTCTGGTTGGCGTGGATCACGAAAGCCCAGGAAAGCGCGCGCATTTTTATTTCAGACGAACGAGCCAGGAAACCCTTCACCGTGGCGATTGGCGGCTGCCGATCTCGACCCGCAAGCCGTCCGCGCGCGCTGCCGAAGCTGCGCGGACAGATTCACGCTGCTTCTCCTGCGAAAGGACAGTCAGACCGACAACGTCCTGGTCGGCCATGAGGGGCGGGTGGTGATCACCGACTTTGGCATCGCTCGCGCCCTCAAGGCCGCGGACGCGGAGCTCGGGGCGGACAGCACGGCGATGGCGGCGCTCATCGGCACTCCCGCCTACATGGCCCCAGAGCAGGTGCGCGGGAACACCCTGGTCGACACGCGCGCCGATCTGTACGCCTTGGGGGTCATGCTGTTTCAGCTGCTCACCGGCCAGCTGCCGTTCACCGGCGGCTCGGCCATGGAGTCAGCGCTGGCGCGGCTTTACGAGGCGCCCAAGGACCCGCTGGCGCTGCGGCCCGAGCTGCCCGGCTCGCTGGTCGCCTTCCTGCGCCGCAGCCTGCAAGCCAGCCCGGACGCTCGCTTCCAGACCGCCGCCGAGATGAGCAGCGCCCTTTTGGGCGAGCGGCCGACGGGGCCGGGTCTGGCCGAGTACCTGCGGCAGCGCGCCGCGGCGCCCCGGCGGGCGGCGGCGCAGCCGCTCAAGCTGCAGCCGACCGACCAGCTGAGCGTTGCCGCGACGTTCCCGGCCGGCGTCAACGTGCGACCCTCATCGCCGCTGGCGATGCCGCTGTTCCATCTGGCGCCGGGCAGCCGGCAGCTGGCGGTGACCGTGCTGCTGTTCCGCGCCTCCGAAAAGCCCCACGAGTACCTGGCGCACGGCCTGACCGAGGAGATCATCGACCGCCTGAGCGAAGCCGAAGGGCTTCTGGTCACAAGCTTTGGCGTCGTGCGGGCGCTGCGCGAGGACCAGCAGGACCCCGGCGCCCTGCACAAGAAGCTGCAGGCGCAGGTGATCGTCGATGGATCCCTGCGCATAAGCGGCAGCGGCATGAGCGCGACGGTGCGCCTGGTCGAGGTGGCGCGCGGTCTGCAGCTGGCGGTGCGCCGCTTCCAACGCAGCGACCGCAATGTCCTGGCCCTGGCGCTGGAGATCGCCCAGGTGCTGGGGGGCCTTTTGACCGTGCACGTCCACCAGAACCAGGGCAACATCGTCAGCGACCCGGTGGCCGTCGATCTGTACATGCAGGCCCGCCACTACTATCACAGCATGAACAACGCCGAGGTGGCGCGCAGCGTCGACCTGTTCGAGCAGGCGCTGGCCCGCCTGCCCGACGAGCCGCTGCTGCTCACCGGGTACGCCCTGGCGCTGTCCCGGCACTGGTTCTTTGCCGGTGAGGGAGCCGCCGCGCGCGCCACCGTGGCCGCCGAGCGGGCGGTGCGCGCCGCCCCCGAGCACGGCGAGTCCTATCTGGCGCTGGCGACGGTGCACATCAACAGTAACCGCATCGTCGAGGCGGCCACCTCCCTGCGCTGGGCCCTGGCCCGCGCCCCGCGGCTGGCCGAGTCGCACGAGCTGCTCGGGCACATCCTCACCGAGACCGGGCCGATGGAGCTGGCGATGCGCCACCTCAACTATGCGCTGATGCTCGACAAGGCGGTGCCGCGCGTGCGCCTGTCGGTCGCGCGTGCCTACGCCCTGACCGGGCAGACCGAGGCGGCGTTCTCCCAGCTCCATGGAGAAGGCTTCGGCGTCGGGTTTGACTACGTGCGCTGGGTGGTGCTGGCCCGCTTCCTCGGCTGGCTCGGCAATCGCCAGCGCGCCCGCGAGTGTCTGGCCGACCCGACCCTGGCGGCGCCAGAGCTGGCGCGGCCGCGGCGCCTCATCGAGTTCCTCGCCGGCCAGCGGCGCATCGAAGTCGACGAGTATCTACCGCCCGGCTCGCAGTCGCAGTCGGTCAGCCCGCGCGGGCGGCTGTTCGGCCTGCAGCTGCGCGTCGAGTATCACTGCTTCACCAGCCAGCTGGCCGAGGCGCTGCAGGCGCTGCGGCAGCTGACCCGGCTGGCGCTGGTGGACATTCAGTGGCTTGATCACTGTCCGATCCTGGCCCCGCTGCGTCACGCACCGGACTTTCCCGTCCTGCGCGCTCCGGTCGCCGAGCTGGCCCGCCAGGTCCAGGAAGCCCTGGGCATCAACGCGATGGGCTGACTGCGCCGATCACCGGAGCCGGCTCGGGCCCCGGCGCGGCGCGCTGCGGGCGGCGCAGGCGCGGCATGAGGTGGGCGACAATCTCGTGGGCGAAGGCGCGGTTTAGCGGCGCGTTGCGCAAAAGCAGGCGATACCAGATCGGCCCATACAGCAGATCCAGCACCAGCGGCAGATCGAGCTCGGGATCCACCTCGCCGCGCTCCATGCCGCGCTGCAGGATGCGCGTGGCGACGCGCCGGCGGGCGGCGATGAGCGTCTCGCGCAGCTCGCATCCCAGCTCGTCATCGGACTGCGCCGCGGCGATAAGGCCAGCCAGCGTCGCTCCCAGGCTCGACTCGCCGCGCCCGAGCACCTGACAGGTGAAGCACAACAGGCGCTGCAGATCCTCCTGCGTGCTGCCGGTATCGGACTCTGGGATGCGCGTCGCCGCGGTCGCTGCGTACGCCTCCATGGCGAGGCGCGCCTTGGACGGCCACCAGTTATAAAGGGTCTGCTTGGACACCCCGGCCCGCGCCGCGATTCCCTCCATCGTCACCTCGCCGTAGCTCGACTCGGTGAGCAGCTCCATCGTCGCGCGCAGGATGGCCTGATGGCAGGCGATGCTGCGCGGGCGACCGCGCGGGCGGGCGCACGGGCGGGGCGCGGCGGCGGCCGCAGCTTCGGTGCCCTCGCCGGCGCGCGCCGGCGGCGGGTCCTGCGGTCGGTCTTGGGCGCGCTCCTTGGCCGGGGGCACAGACATGAGCCGGCAGCTCCCTACTTGCCTGGCGTCGGGTGCGCGGGGCTGGGCGCGGCCGGCGCGCCTGCCGCCAGGCGCACCACCATCCCATCGCTCAAGTCATCGGGCGGATTGACGACCACGATGTCGCCGATCTGGATGCCATCGGCAATCTCCAGGTCCTTGCCCAGATCGCGGCCTACTTTTACCTGCATGAGCGCGATGTGCCCCTGGACCACCCGCGCCAGCAACGTGCCTTCCTTGCGGACGAGCAGCGCGTTGGCCGGCACCAGCGGCGGGGTGGCAGTGCGGCTCATGCGGAAGCGGACGTAGACGAAGGCGCCGGGGAGGAGGGTCCCGTCGCCGGGGACGTGCACCTCGGTGTGCAGGGTGCGGCTGCCCAGATCGAGCACGCCGCTGGTCCGCGCGACCACCCCGGCCGCGGTGCGCTGCGGCTCGGCGGGCGCATAGACCAGCGCCGCCACGCCCGGCCGGATCTCGCGGGCCAGCGCCTGCGGCACATCGATGAAGATGCGCAGCTTGTCGACCTGCGCGACCTCGAACAGCGCCGCGGCGCCGGCGGCGGCGGTGCCGACCAGCGCCCCGCGATCGTAGCCGCGGCGGGTGATGAGGCCATCAAAGGGCGCGATCACCCGCTGGTAGCCGCGCACGGCGCTCACCCGCTGCAGCTCGGCCTGGCGGGTGCGCAGCGCCGCCACCGCCGAGTTGGCCAGCGCCGTCGAGTCGTCTGCCTGCTGCTGCGAGACCACGCCGACCCCGACGAGCTGGCCGTTGCGCTGAGCGCTGCGCTGCACCAGGCCGACGTTGGCCGCGGCTTCATCCAGGCGCACCCGGGCCAGGCGCAGATCCTCCTCGGTCTCCGGGGAGTCGATCTCGGCCAGCAGCTGCCCGGCCTTGACCGTGTCGCCGACATCGACGAGGTTGTGGCGGAGAAAGCCGGTCGCCTTGGCGTAAAGGGCGGTGCTCTGAAACGGCGCCGCGGTCCCCGGCAGAGTCTCTTCGGTGGCCGCCGGCGCCGCCTGCACCGGCGTCGCCCGCACCAGCCGCGGCGCCGTGAGCTCGGCCTGCAGGTGATCGAGCGCCGCCCGCTGGCGCAGCCGCGGTACGATGCCGACGCCGAGCGCCGCGCCCAGGACGAGCACGCTCACCCCGGCCCAGATGATCCCCGACCGCCCCTTGCTCTCGCTCATGAGTGAGCCTCCCCGGGCTCGGCCAGCTCGGGCTCGAGCGGCCGGATGCCGGCGTCGCGCGCCAGCAGACTGTAGACCACCGGAACCAGAAACAGGGTGGCCAGGGTCGCCCCCGCAAGGCCCCCGATCACCGCCCGCCCGAGCGCCGCGTTCTGCTCGCCCCCTTCACCGATGCCGAGCGACATCGGCAGCATGCCGATGAGCATCGCCAGCGCCGTCATCAGCACCGGCCGCAGCCGCACCCGCCCGGCTGCCAGGGCCGCGGCCACCGCGTCCAGGCCGTGGGTCCGCTGCTCGCGGGCGAACGTCACCACCAGGATCGAGTTCGCGGTGGCGACGCCGATGCTCATGATCGCTCCCATCAGCGAAGGAATGCTGAACGTCGTGCGGGTGACAAACAGCGCGAGCACGATGCCCACCCCGGCGCCCGGCAGCGCCATCAGGATGATGAACGGATCGCGATAGGACTGAAAGTTGATGACCATCAGCGCATAGACCAGAAGCGCCGCGAAGCCCAGGCCCAGGCCCAGGCCGCGGAAGCCCTCCTGCATGCTCGCGACCTGCCCGCGCACCTGAATCGCCGCGCCCGGCGGCAGCTTCGCCCGGTAGCGGGCGACCAGCTGGTCCAGGCGCGCGGCCACCGCGCCGAGATCGGTGTCCTGGACATCGGCCCGCACGTTGTAGGTCGGCTGCACGTTGGTGTGCGTGACAAACACCGGGGTGACCTGGCGGCGCACCGCCATCAGATCGCCGAGCAGCTGCTGGCCGCCGCGGGGCGTGGTCAGCGACAGCGCGGTGAGGGTCCCGAGCGAGTCGACCCGGTAGTCGGGGACCTGCACCGCGACCGCATAGGAGTTGCCGGTGACGCTGTCGGTCCAGAAGCTGGGGTTTACCTGGCCGCTGGAGGAGACCACCAGGAGCAGGTTGTTGGCGATGTCGCGCTCGGTCAGGCCACTCTCGGAGGCGCGGATGCGGTCGACCTCCAGGTGCAGGCGCGGCGCGCTGACGATCTGGTGCAGGTGGACATCGACGGCGCCGCGGACCTTCACAAGCTCGCCCTCGAGCTGCTTGGCCAGCGCATACAAGGCGTCGCGCTGCGGGCCGAACAGCTGTACATCGATGGGAGAAGGGAGTCCGAAGTTGAGGATCTGGGTGACGATGTCGGCCGGCTGGAAGTAGAACGACAGCTCGGGAAACGCCGCCGGCAGCGCCTGGCGCAGCGCCCGCACCGTCTCCTGGGTCGAGCGCGAGCGGTGGTGGGCGAGCGAGAGCAGGACCTCGCCATCGGCCGAGCTGACGTTGCTGCTGTCGGTGATCGACAGGTTGTAGCCGCCGGGGATGCCGATCTGATCGAGGATGCTCTCGCGGTCGGCCGCCGGCACCACCTTGCGGATCTCGGCCTCGACCTGGGAGAAGTAGCGCTCGGTCTCTTCCAGGCGCGTGCCCGGCGGTGCGGTGACGTGCAGCCGGACCTGGCCGGCGTCGATGGTGGGGAAGAAGTCGCGCCCGACCGCGAAGGACAGACCGGCGGCGCCGACCACCAGTGCAATAAAGAGGGTGAGCACGCGCGCCCGGTGGTGCAGGCAGGCGGACAAGAGCGCGCTGTAGCGCTCCTGCAGCTGCTCGAAACGGTGGTTGAAGCGGGCGTGCAGGCTGCGCCGGGCGGGGTGGGCGGCAGCGGTGTCGGGCGGCGCATCGGGCCTGGGCGCGTGGTGCGCCAGCTCGGCGCTTAGCAGGTAGCGCACCAGGGTGGGAATCAGCGTCCGCGACAGCAGATACGAGGCCATGACCGAGAAGCCCACCGCCAGCCCCATGGGCAGGAAGATGTAGCGCGCCGGCCCCTCCAGAAAGACCACCGAGACAAAGACCACGCTGATGCACAGCGAGGCGACAAAGGCCGGCACCGCGATCTGCTGCGCCCCATCCAAGATCGCCCGCAAAAGCGACTTGCCCTGCGCGAGGTTGCGGTGAATATTCTCGATCTCGACGGTCGCGTCATCGACCAGGATTCCCACCGCCAGGGCGAGGCCGCCGAGCGTCATGACGTTGATCGTGTGTCCGAGCGCGCGCAGCAGCAAGAGGGCAGCGACGATCGACAGCGGGATCGAGATGGCGACGATCAGGGTGCTGCGCCAGCTGCCCAGAAACAAGAGGATCATCGTCGCGGTCAGCAGCGCCGCGATCAGTCCTTCGACCAGCAGGCCGTCGATCGCCCGGCTGACGAACGTGGACTGATCCGACAGGAGCTCGAGCACCATTCCCTTGGGAGCGGAGGCGCGGATGACCGGGACTAGATCCTTTATGAGCCGCGCGACCTCGGTAGTCGAGGCGCCGCCGGTCTTCATCACCGACAGCACCACCGAGCGCTTGCCATCGCGGCGGGCGAGGTTGGTCTGCACCGCGAAGCCGTCGTGGACGTGGGCGACATCGCGCACATAGACCCGCTGCCCGTCGGCCTTGGGAATCGGAATGTTGTTGAGGGCGGCGATGACCTCGGGGCTGCTGTTGAGACTGATGCGGTACTCGCGGTCGCCAATCTTGGCGCTGCCGGTGGGCAGGGTCAGGTTCTGCGCCGAGATCGCCAGGTTGACCTCGTGCGGCGAGACCCCGTGCGCGCGCAGCGCCCCCAGATCCAGATCGACCACGATCTGCCGCTGCTTGCCGCCTGCGGGCAGCGGGAAGCGGGTGCCGCGCACGACGCTGAGCAGGGTGCGGACGCGGTTATTGACGTGATCGAAGATCTCGGCCTCGCTCAAGGTGTCGGCGCTGAAGGCGAGCTGCAGGATGGGCACGCTGGAGGCGGTATAGCGCAGGATGATCGGGGGGATCGTGCTCGGCGGCATGCGCCGCAGGATGGTCTGCGACACCGCGGTCACCTGCGCCATCGCCGCGGCGACATCGGCGCCGGGGTGGAGGAACAGGCGGATGACCGAGATGCCGTCGAAGGTCTCGCTCTGCAGCGACTTGATGTCGCTGACGTTGCCGGCCAGGGAGTACTCGCTGAACTGGGTGATCTGCTGCTCCATCTGGCGCGCCGGCAGACCGCCGTAGGTCCACACCACGCTGATCACCGGGATGTCGACATCGGGCAGGATGTCCGTCGGCGTCCTGCCGATTACGTAGCCCCCGGACAGCATCAGCAAGAGGGCGAGCACGACGAACGTATACGGGCGCCGCAGCGCCAGGCGAACGATCCACACGCGCCCATTTCCAGATCGCGCCGGCGCCTTTGTCAAGGTAATTTCTAGACGTTCCGTCTAATAAATCCGCTGACTTGGCCCGCCCCGGCGGCAGTGCGGCGGCAGCAGCGCGGCGGCAGCTCCGTCGCCCCGCCGGAGGCTGCCGATCTGCATACGGGACGAAAGTTCGTCTTTCGACAGCGGCCGCTTTTGTCGTAGGCTTCTTCTCAGTCCCCAGCACGCGCTCAAGGCGCCAAGGAGCTCACGATGACCAACCGACCGCGCGTTTTTTTTGATATCGCCATCGACGACAAGCCCGCCGGGCGCATCGTCATGGAGCTCTTCTCCGACGTCGTCCCCAAGACTGCCGAGAACTTCCGCGCCCTGTGCACGCACGAGAAGGGCTTTGGCTATAAGGGCAGCTCGTTTCACCGCGTGATCCCCGAGTTCATGCTCCAGGGCGGCGATTTCACCAACCACAACGGCACGGGCGGCAAGAGCATCTACGGCAACAAGTTCCCCGATGAGAACTTCAACCTCAAGCACGACAAGCCCTTCCTTCTGAGCATGGCCAACGCCGGCCCGGGAACCAACGGCTCGCAGTTCTTCATCACCACCGTGGTGACCGGCTGGCTCGACGGCAAGCACGTGGTCTTCGGCGCGGTGGTCGAGGGGACCGACGTGGTCAAGAAGATCGAGTCGTACGGCACCGGCAGCGGCAAGACCAAGGCCAAGATCACCATCCAGAACTCCGGTCAGCTCTAGCCAGAGTCCTTTGGACGCCTGCGGGGGCGCTGTCTGGCCCCCTTTTCTCTGCCCGGATACGTCCCTCCCTCCTCTTCGCGCTTTTTTTCCACCGCAGCAGAGCTTGCGCCGAAGCCCCTTCTCAAGGGGCCGGAAAGACCTGCCTTTTTCATGCTTTTCACCGACGGGAATTGACCCGCCCGCGCGCTGTCAGACCGGCGTGCGAGGATGGCTTTGGGGTCAGCGATTGCGAAGGGACAGCTCGCTTCCGGAGGTCGGCAGCGAGCTGGCGGACAGAGTGCCGCAGCGCTCTTTGCAAAGGGCTGCTTTTTACGAGGTACCTAGCATGAAGGAACGAGTCACCAAGAAGAAAGTCGCCGCCCAGATGTACGAAAAAGGAATGAATGTCGCGACCATCGCTGAGCTGCTAAAAAGTGAGCCGAGCTACATCGCCAACGCCCTGATCGAGCAGGGGTATGTGCCAAACTACATGGACCTCTACACGTCCACCGGCCCGCAGAACGAGCACGCGGCGCTGCTCGCCGGGGTCCTGCGGTTCCGCGATCTCGACTCGGCGCGCAGCTCGGTGGCGCGCATCGAGTACCTGTACGGGCAGTTTGTCGCCGCCAAGGATCGGCGCGGCATGCACCAGTGTCAGGTGCTGGCGCTGGTCGGGAAAAATCGCGCCGAGGGCGTCGGCAAGCTGGCCGAGGCGCGGGTGTTCACCGACTGGCTGCAGGCTCACTTGCAGCCGGCGCCGGCGGTCGGCGGCGCTGCCAAGGGCGCCGCTACATCGACTTAGGCAGCTTCACCGGGCCGGACAGCTCACCGGCCGGGTTGGCCTGCGAGGTGATGGTCGCGGTCAGCACGCCGAGCGTGAGATCGCCCAGGGTGAGGGCGGGCGTGGTCCCTGCCACCTTGGTCGCCGCATCGACGTCGCAGTAGCCCTGGGCGCCGCTCTGGCCGGCGCTGCTTGTAAGGGCCGAGCAGGCGATGGTCACCGGCGTCGCCCCGCCGGGTCGGGTGAGCATCACCCCCTTGACCCCAGTCACCGTGTGGGATAGCCGGAACGCCAGCTTGGTCGTGTCGGCGCTCAGGTAGAAGTCAAGCTCACCGGAGGAGCCGGTGGGCGTGGCGCTGGTGACGGGGTTGAGGGCGACGATGAACGGCAGGGCGGCGGTGGGCAAAAGCTGCGCTCGCAGCTCGCCGGCGGCGTAGTTTGCGGAGTGGATGTTCAGGTAAGACACGCCGCTTTTGATCAGCACCCCGGACAGCCGCGCCATGGTCGGGCTGAGCTTCTCGGGACCTACGGAGAAGGTGTCGGCGAAGTCCATCGGCGCGGGGGTCGGCAGAAAGTAGATCTGATCGCCGTTGACGTTGAAGCCGCCGCGGTGGACGTGCATGCCGTTGATGCCGGCGGTGAGGCCGGCCAGCTTGTAGCGGACGGTCAGCTGGCCGCTGCTCTCGATGAAGTCGGCGGTGGCCATGCCGACCCCGGGCGAGGGGTTGGCCGGCGTCTCCTGCTGCCCGCTGAGGATGCCGGTCAGGCGCACCCCGCTGGTGCCGGCGTCCTCGGGATGCAGGGAGAAGATCTGGCCGCGCAGCTCGCCGCTGGTGGGGAAGGCGCTGGTGGTGATGCGGATGTGATACTGGCCGGCGCGCAGGCCGGTGAGAAAGTCGGCGGTCAGCTGCAGGTCGCCGGTCGACGGCAGGCTGGTCAGGCCGATCGCCGCCAGGGGCAGGCTGCTCTGGTTAGGCTGTCCCACTGCGCCGGCGAGGATCTCGGCCCGGCTGGTCGGCAGCAGGGTCGAAGGCGGCGGCAGGGCCAGGTTCAGCGTGAAGCGGGCCGAGTTGCGAGCCTCGCTTACCACCATCATGAAGTCGCCGGTGGCCTGGCTCGCGGTGGGCGGCACCACCTGATCCCCGCTGAGGATGGCGCGCAGCACGATGGCGTCGGTGCACTGCGCCGCCGGCAGCGCGCAGTACTGGGCGCGCGTGCAGTCATCATCGGTGGTGCAGAAGCCGGGCGTGGTGCGGGTACATCCCGGCAGCCCCACAAGGAGCAGGACCAGGAGCCGCAGCGCTCCGCGCTCGGCGCGCGGCCCGCAGAGCGGAGCGGATTTTCCAGAAGCAGCGAGCAATTTCGGGGCGAAGTTCATCATTGACCTCGGAGACCTCGAAGACCTCGGAGTCTGCGGAGACTGCGGAGCATGTCAGAAGCGCATCGCAACGGTCGCCAGCGCCCGCTGCCCACCATCGCGCGTCTGCTTGTAGTCCAGCCCGAACAGCACGGCCGAGGCCCCGACGGCGGCCAGACCCACGCCGAGCAGCGCCGCACCGGGCGCGATGGTATCAAGCTGCAGCGGGCACAGCACCTGCCCCGGCGCCCGATCACAGGCCGGGTGGCCGTCCAGGCCCACCAGCACGGCGCCGACGATGGTCAGCACCACCCCGGCACCCCCGACCGCCCACTTGGCGATGTTGAGCGGGCGCGTCGGCCCAAAGCGGCGCTTGTGCAGCTCGGCGGCGCGCGCGGCCGCGGCCTTGTCGGCGATCGCTTTTTCGGCCGCCGCTTTCTCTGCTGCCGCTTTTTCCGCGGCGGCCTTCTCCGCTGCCGCCTTGGCCTCCTGCTCTTCCACCTCGGCGCCGATCTTGGACTCGGTCAGGTACTTGTCAGCCTCCACCCGCAGCTCTTCCTTGGGGTTGGTCGCCAGGAAGCGGGTGTAGGTATCGACCGCATTTTTGTACTGCTTGGCCTTGCGCTGCGCCTGCGCGATGTTGAAAAGGAGGATCGGCGCCTGCTTGAGCTCATAGACCGCCTGGAACTCGACGATCGCCCGGTCGTACTGGCCGCTGGTGTACAGCGCGACGGCACGGTCATAGCGGGCCTTGAAGGACTCGGCTTCCTGGGCCCGTACTGCAGTGGGAAGGAGGAAGAGGAGCGATAGAAGAAGGAGCGTGGCCAGGCTGCGCCGCGCAGCGCAATCAGTCAAGGGGCGTGAGTTCGGAATCATCATTCTTCGGAGCCTCTTTGTTCTTCCTGGTTCTCCCGGACTTCTTGGTCGAACGTGAGCTGGACTTGTCCCCACTGTCAGCGGCGGCGGGGTCGGGAGCGGCGGGCACTGGGTCGAGCTTTATCTCTTCGGTGCAGTCCTTGGCGCGATCGAGCAGGACCTGCTTGTCCAGGTAGCCGGCCTGGCGCAGGGTGAGGCCGACGGTGCCGGTGCCGGCCGGCTCGAGCTGTCGCCACGGCGTCTTGCCGACGACCACGCCATCGGTCACGCGGACCACCTCCACCCCCGGCGGGGTCGACTTGACCTCCCACACGACGCGGCGACCGGCGGCGGCCCGCTTGGCCGGCGGCGTGGCGGCGGGATCCTGGCTCTCCTGGCGCAGCACCACGGCGATGCCGACCCCGGACAGCACGGTGGCCATCGCCACCGGGATGATGAGGCGCTTGAGCCGCGCCCCGCGAGCCTTGATGCGCGTCGGATCCTGGGTCTGCCCGACCCCGGCCAGGGAGGGCCGCGAGGAGCTCATCGGCCCCGACGAGTCGGTGTTCTGCGACGCCTGCACCGGCCCGAGGAGCTGATGGCTCAGCGAGTTGCGATGGACCACCGGCAGCGACTGGGTGGCGAAGGCGCCGATGCGCTCGAGCTGACCCACGACCTCCAGCATCGTCGGCCGCGCCGCCGGGTCCTTGGCCAGCATCGACAGCACCAGGGCCTCTGCGGGCGGCGAGACGGTCGGCTCGATCTCGGTCAGGTTGGGCGGCGGCTGGTAGATATGCATCGCCATCAGCGCGCCGGTGCCCTCGGCCTCGAACGGGGCGCGCCCCGTGAGCATGATGAACATCAGCACGCCCAGGGCGTAGACGTCGGTCTTGCCATCGACGTTGCCGCTGCCCTTGCACTGCTCCGGCGACATATAACGCGGCGTGCCCATCACCGTGCCCATCTGCGTCAGCCCGTTGGCGGCTCCGGCGCCCTGATCGTTTATGATCTTGGCGATGCCGAAGTCGAGCACCTTGGCCCGCTCACCCCCCGGCGCCTCGGCGTCGGCGACGATGATGACATTATCTGGTTGACAGTCACTTTCGCGGGAGACGCCGCTCGTCTCTGTCCGCATCGCGTCGGTGGCGTCTGCGGACGGATTCGCGGATCGAAGCAGTTTTCGACGGCAATCCTGGTCTGCAGCTGCAGACGAGCAACTGGCCTCTGCGTGCCGTCCGCAGAGTACCACGCCCTGGAGGCTCCATGCCCCTCTCTCTCTTTGCTCCCACCCCCAGCTCTCTCATCGCTCTGCGTTGTGGTCACCGCCCTGGCCACGGAGGAGGTGAGCCTGCCTCGCTCTAAAGCAGCTCCACGAGTCAAAGCCCTTACCCAGAGCGGGGCGGCTCGCGCTTTCGCGTCCGTATCTGCGACGAGGCAGGGCATCGCGACCTGTACTATCCGACGCTGGAAGCGCAGGACGGCATGAAGCAGGCTGCGCGGGATCTTCCAAAGCTCAGCAAAAAGCGACAGCTCGGCAATGTGCTGGACGAGTACATCGAACAGAAAATGCAGCGGGGCCGGTGTGGGACGACAACCGCCAATGAGCAGCGGGCACGCCTGCGTGGCTGGCTTGCCGACGCACTCGAAGAGGACATCGCCAGGCTTACCTCCAAGCGGGCGGCAGCGCACTACGAGCGAGTGGTCACGATGCCGACCCGCAAGACGGGCCGGCCCCCCACGGCGCAACTGCACACTTAGGTCTGGCGTTGGGGCTTGGTTGTCGCCGTCCCTGCAACGGGAGATGCGCTGGCTCGCGGAAGGCCTTGGGTGCGGTAATATCCCGGCTGCCGCTTGGCAAGAGTCAAGGCGAGCGGCATTCATAGGACCGTTTTTACGCAGCCTGCGTAGTATGGATGCTAGTACGCAACACAGGGAAGGTGTTCCGCCGCGCGCGCGCCGAGTGCGGCACCGCAAGCGGGGTCTGGCTTCTTCCCCATCGCTGCACAGGT
The DNA here is from genome assembly GCA_044222245.1 of Polyangia bacterium. GTDB lineage: Bacteria > Myxococcota_A > Polyangia > Palsa-1104 > JAEUJZ01 > CALFML01. The sequence continues at coordinate 88,850 of JBGANQ010000007.1, forward strand.
GACGCAGAGTCATGCTCTGTGATGTAGCGGGATCAGGCCCGGTCAGCCGGTCTGAGGCGGCTTGGTGTGCAGCCGTGCGTACCGGTAGCAGACGTGCGTATTGTCAGCAGCCTGTCTGCATGGTAGCGATGAGGGATGCGAAACGCTTGCCTTGGATTTCTTGCATCGGTCTTCGTCGTCGCTTGTGCCGCCGCTCCGGATGCCGCCGCTCCGGATGCCCCGACGCCGACCTACCATCAAGATGTCGCGCCAGTCCTTACCCGCTACTGCAGCTACTGCCATTATCAGGGCGGTATCGCGCCGTTTGCTCTGGCTGACTACCAGGCGGCTAAGGACCATGGGCAGGCCATCCACAAAGCGGTGTCGGCCGGTACCATGCCGCCCTGGATGCCGTCGGACGCCGGGTTGCCGCTCAGCTACTCGGTCAAGATGCGGCCGCAGGATCGCGACGTGCTACTTCGCTGGGTCGAGGGCGGCGCGCCCGCGGGCGACCCGCTGGCACCGCCGCGAAATGACATCCCGCCCAAGGAACCGGTCGAGTGGCCGCACGGCAATCTCAAGCTCGACGCTGGCGCGGCCTACAAGCCCAACCCGCGGGCCAGCGATGACTACCGCTGCTTCGTGGTCCAGTCCGAGCTGCTGGCAGATACCTACGTCCAGGCAGGCATGGTCCAGCCGGATCAGGTCGATATGGTGCACCATATCGTAATCTTCCAGGTCCCGCCCGAGGTCGCGCCGCAGGTGCGCGCGCTGGAGCGGCAGAACCAGGACGGCCAGGTCGGTTATGACTGCTTTGGCGGCGTCGGGACGGTAGGTGATACCCGGGTCCTGCTCACCTGGGCTCCGGGCAGCGTGCCGCTGCGCTTTCCCAGTGGCACCGCGGTCAAGGTCAGTGCCGGTTCCCTGGTGGTGATGCAGGCGCACTATAACTTGCTCAACAACCACGGTGCCGCGGACCGAACGCGCGCCGAGCTGGAGGTCAGCGCGACGCCCCCGCAGCGCGAAGCCCAGATCTGGCCCATGGCGAACCCGTCCGGGCTGTTCGTCAAGGCCGGCGACGCCCACGGCAAGCAGATCATCACGCTACCGGTGGCCATACTACAGAGCTATTACAAGATGCCGCAGGGCGATATTCTCGTATATGGCAACGGACCGCACATGCACCAGCACGGGACTCGGGTTGTGACCTCTGTCGAAGACGGACCGATCCTGCTCGAAATTCCGCGCTGGGACTTCCACTGGCAGATGGGATATCAGTTTCGCGAGCCCTATCTGATGCGGCCCCAAGATAACTTCATCGTCGAATGCAACTTTGACAACAGCTTTGCCAACCAGCCGATCATCAATGGCCAGCGCCAACCGCCGCGTGACCTGAAGTGGGGCGAGAGCACCGCCGATGAGATGTGCCTCAGCTTCGTCTACGTCGCGCCGGCTCCCAAATAACCGCCCAAGAACCCATTAGTATACGGACCGTGGCACTGGGCGGTAAAGAAGCCCACGCGGCAATATTCAACGTATGGGCTCCCATGGTCCATGGCGTTGCCGCGGGGTCCTTGATGCATGATCGGCCAGGGCAGAACTGCAAGGCACCGCTTCTATAGCCCATCTTGGGGCGCTATGTAGCTAGCCGATCAGAGAGCGGCCCGACGCGCATGTCTTAGGCGGGCGATCTGCCTCAGCTGTGCGCGGCCTGGGTCTCCGCCCGCTCGAGTGTTCCGGCCAGCATTTGCTCAGTCTCTGTAGAGAGGGGTCTGCCGAGCAGCTCCAAGACCTGAATGACTTCGCGGGTAGTCGACGGGCGGAGCCACAAGGAGCGGTGCGTACCCCCGAAGGCGTAATCCACAGCAAGCCCCGGGCGCTGCTTCTGATAGGCCTGGTACTCTGCCAGCAGCTCCCGGCTCCACTGCTTGGCCTCGACTGACTGATGGGCCAGGTGCAGCGCAGCCCAGCCGAGCGCGCGGACTACCAGGCGGTCGCCCGGCTCCAGGTTGTGCCGCAGCAGCTGCTTGACCGATTCGATGCAGCGCGAAAGCTCACCAGCGGCTAGCGAGGCCTCGGCGTATTCCATCTGGATCAGCGACGCCGGCCGAGGATGGTTCTGCAAGTAGCGTTCATACAGAGTCAGGCCTGCCTGGCTATCGATCAGCTCATGCGCCTGCGAAGCCAGCAGCGCGAGCGGGTTGGCCCTGTACAGCGCCACGCTGTCGCTGCGGTCGTTGATCGGTGAGCCTGCCACGCTGGGCGACTGGTCGATATAGGCAAGCGTCTGCGCCTCGACCAGCGCCTCGCGGTCCTGGCGCAGCGCTGCGAGGATGGCCTGATTCAGCTGCAGCGAGTGGAGCAGGCGTGGCTGCCTGGCCGCTGTGTAGGCGCGAGCTGCAAGCTCGTAAAGCTGCTGCGCCGCCGGCAGGTGCCGCTCCCGCATGGCATGATTGCCGCTCGCCTCGAGGTTCAGACCCTGCAGCAGCGCCAAGCTCCAGCTGGCGGACTGGCTACCTGTCCAGTCGCACGCGCTCGCCGATGACACGAGCGCGCCGTCGACGAGCTTGAACGGGACGCATCCCCTGAGCGCGGTCCGGTCCGCGGGCAGAGACAGCGCAAAAGGCCGCGCCCGCTGCACCGACCCGCCCTCGTCCCCAAACACCAGCTGACCATCCTGCCTGCCAACTGCCAGCGCGGTGATCTCCTGATTGGAGCCAAGGAACTGCGACAGAACTCGTCCGTGGCGGTCCCAGATGCTGATGATGCCCGAAGGTCCGCCGGTGACGAACATCTCGCCGCTGAGATCGAAGGCGATCGCGGTCCCGCTCTGCCCGTTCACGGCGACCAGCTGCCGACCGCTCTTTGTGTCCCAGAGCTGGACGCTGCCGCCGGCGGTTCCGGTCAGGAGCTTGTCCCCGCGCGGACTGAACAGCGCGCTGACCAGCGTCTCCGCAGGGTCGCACTGGATGCGGGGCGGCGCCGTCCCTTCCAGCGACCACAGGCGCGTGCTGCCCTCGCTCCCGGCAGTGAAGATCTGCTTGCCGTCCGGGCTGAAGGCGACGGCTCGCACCAGGCCGGGTGAGCGGCCGACCAGACGCACAAGCTCGCCTCGCCGCGGCTCCCACAGCTGGACAGAGCCATGCGCGCTCCCCCCGGTGACCAGGGTCGTGCCGTCCGGGCTGAAGCTGGCGGTACCTATGTCCCCGGTCAGCGTGACGGGCTCCTGCTGCTCGCGGCTGACCTGGTAGATGAGCGCCCTGTCGCCGAAGCTGAACACCGCCGACTCGCCGTCTGGGCTCAGCGCGGCGCCTTGGATGGCGGGCTGGGGGTCGAAGCTCCACTTGCGTAGGCGACGCCCGGTGTCGGCTTCGACCAGATAGGCTGTGTTGCACAGCCCCGCCGAGAGGATGCGCCGACCTGCGGCGTCGCTGCTGATGAAGCGGACCTGGTTGTCATGCTGCAGCAGCCATAGGTGCGTGGTCGGGGTAGCGACCGCCTGCTGGCGCAGCTGCCCCTGCTCGTCCACGGTGAGCACGGTGCTGCCATCGGTGCTGAAGAATGCCTGGGCCAGCGACTCGCCATCGCCTTCAAGAGTCAGCATGGGCGTCCCATCGAGATGGAAGACGCGGACCGTGTCCTCATCGCTGCCTGTCAAGACGGCCCCATTGTCGGGCCGGAAGTCGACCGCCGTCACCTTCTTGCCCAGGCCCTTGTAGATTGTAAACAGGTGGCCATCCAGCACCGCCCACCTGCGAGCGGTCCCGTCCTCGCTGCCGGTCAGCACGACCATGCCGGAAGGATCGAAGGCTGCGGCGATGATGGGCTTGTCGTGGCCCTTGAGCTCGATCGGCTTGCCGCCGTGCACGCTGTCCCACAGGCGAGCAATCTTGTCCTCTCCGGTGCTGAGCAGGCGTAAGCCATCGGGACTGAACGCCAGCAGGTGGACTCGATCGGCGTTGCCAAGAAGCGCCTTCCGCTGCTTGCTCTTCACATCCCACAAGGTGATCGGGTAGCCCGCGCCAGATCGATGGGCCAGCGCCAGCCGCCTCCCATCCTGGCTGAGGGCCGCCGCGGTGGCAGGCGGCAGCTCAAGGAACTGCTCGCCTTCGCGCTCCCACAGGAGCCAGCCCCCATCCTCGGTCTGCACGACCATGACCTGCCCGTCACTGCTAAAGATTGCCTCGCTGACCTTGACCCCCCGCGCCTGAAGCGGAGTCTCTTCTGTCAGCGGCGCGCCGCTCTCCAGGTCCCAGGTCTGCAAGAGTCCGTCCGGCGCGAGGGTCCGTAGCCGGCGCCCATCGCGGTCCAGCATCGCCCGGAGCACCCTGCCGGAGGCGCGGCTCAGTCCGAGCTCGTGCAGCGCCGCCTTGAGCGCCGGCAGCCGCTCACCGAGCCGGCGCGTGGGCAGCGACATGCTGGCCGAGCCGAGCAGGAAGCGCAGCGTGGCGCTGGAGGGGCCTCGGCTGGCCGCTTCATCCAGATAAGCAAAGGCGCGCGCGGTCCTTCCTTCGCTGAGGAGCTGGCGCCCTTGTTCCTGGTAGTGCTCGAACAGGGTCTGCTCCGCCTGCTGCTGCCAGCGCTCGGCGTTCAGCATGCCGTGCACCGCCCACGACCCAAACCCCGCGACCAGCAGCGCGAAGGCGAGCACGACCCGCAGGGCGGAGCGCTGCCGGCGCAGCGTACGGCGGTAGTCGGCTTCGGCGGCCTCTTTGCTGGCGCGCACGAACTCCACCTCCAGCGGCCGCAGATCATCCAGCGCCATCGCCTCGGCGAGCTTGGCGCCGCGCAGCAAGAGTCCATCATCGCGCGCTGACTCGGCCCAGTGCTCGGCCGCCGCGGTCAGCCGCAGCCGCAGCCGCAGCCGCGCCCGCTCCTCGACAAGCCAGTCCACCAGGCGCTGCCAGTTGCGCACCAGGGCCTCATGCGCCACCTCGATCTGCGCCTCTTCAGCGGTGTCGTGTCGCGTCTGCCGCAAGAGCCCGGCGGCGAGCAGCCGCTCCAGCACGCGTGAGATGCGGTCCGCGGCCTCCCCGCCATGATAGAGCTGAGCCCGCGGCAGGCGCCGACTGGTGACCTCCAGCCCCGCCCCCGCCTGGACGAGCTCGAGCAGGATGCGCCGCATCGTCAGCCGGTCTTCGGGGATCAGCTGCTCGTAAAGGGCATCGGCGCTGCGCGCCAACGCTTCGCGCACGCCTCCCAGGCTCCGGAACGCGGCCCAGGTCACCCGGTTGCGCACCCGCCCCTGCCAGAGCTTGTGCAGCGTGAACTGGAGCAGCGGCAGCCCGGCCGGCTCGCCCCGCACCTGCCTGACCAGCTCGTCGAGCAGACCCTCTTCGAAATGCAGGCCGACCAGTTCTGCCGGCCGCTCGATGCACTCGCGCAGCTCGTCTGCTTCCATGGGATGGATGCGCACGATCGCTTGCTTGAGGCGCTGGCTCAGGGCCGGCAGCGCCGCCAGGTGCGGCTCGAAGTCGCTGCGCAGGGTCAGCACGACCCGACACGGCGGGTCCTTTTGATCCACCAGGGAAAGAAGGTTGCCCAGGAAGGCCTGCCGCTCGTCGTCATTTTCGCAGAGGGTGAACAGCTCCTCGAACTGATCGACGATCAGCAGGGCGGGCTCGCGGCCGCTTGCCTGCAGCTTTTGGGCGAGTCGCCGCTCATCGCGGCGCAGCAGCGCCTGCTCCTGCTCAGCCCGCAGGCTCGCAGGCTCGAGCGAGCGCGCCAGTTCGGCAAGGGCATTTATGGGACAGGTTCCCGGCATCAGCACCGGCAGCACCCGCCAGCCCACGCTGCCCGGCAGCGCATCGGCGGCGAGCGCCGGCAAAAGGCCCGCCAGAACCAGAGACGATTTCCCGCTCCCCGATGGGCCAATGACCATGAGGAGCCGCGAGGCAGCCAGCTGCGAGAGGAGCAGCTCCAGCTGCCGCTGGCGGCCGAAGAAAAAGTGCGCGTGCTGCTTGCGGAAGGCATCAAGGCCCACGTACGGACACTGCGCGTCGGCGATCTCGGGTGCCAGCTCGGGATTGAAGGCGGCCAGCGTGGAGTCGGCGGCATTCCGACCGGCGCGCAGCAGCGCCGTGACCCAGTAGTCGAGCAGATCCTGCGCTGCCTGGCGCTCGTCGTCACGGTCGAGCAGGGCTCCTGTCTGCACCCCGCGCTGCAGCAGCTGCTCGACGCGGGTCCACAGCTGCGGGTCGGCCACGGCGGCCCGCTGGCGCTTGAGCAGCGCATTGTGCTCATCGCGCAGCGCGTACAAAGACGGATACGCGGCGCTCACGCTGGCACCACCTGCTGCAGGAGCTGCATCAGCTCGGCCGCCGCGCTGCGGAGCTTTTCGCACGCCTCCCGGAGCTGGGTATCCACCTGAAAGAAGCACAGGTTGGCCCGCCGCTGGTACAGGGAAAAGGCGCGGCGGAGCGTGACCATGTCCTGCTGGCCCAGGGCGGTGCTGATCTCGCCGGCCCGGTGCCGCAGGTCGGTCGCCCACTGCTCGGTCTTGCCGGCGAGGAGCTCGCTGACAAGGATGCAGAGGTCAGGCCAGGCGTCTGCGAACTCGCCGAGATCGCGGGCGAAGGCGCTCTCCAGCGGCCACAAGAGGTCTATCACCGCCTGCCACTGGTCATGCTCCTTGACCAGCTGATCCATCGACTCGGTCGCAATGCCGAGGCGGGCGATCTGGGTTTCCCACAGCCCAAAGCGCTTGCTGCCGAGAAGCTGTGCATAGGCCGGCAGCACGGCGTGAAGGCGCGTCGGACCCACATCCATGCCCACAAGGTGCGCCGCTTCGCTGAGCGAGCGATTGATGAGCGACGGCTCGCGTACCAGAACCCGGCGCAGCAGGCGGATTGCCTGGCGCAGCGGCTCGACCGCCCGCTGCACAAGGGCGGTGCCCAGCGCCGCCTGCGCCTCGACCAGGCGGCCGAGCCAGGCGCGCTCGCGGCCGGTGAAGCTCGGCCGCTCCAGCAGCTTGCGGACATCCTCGACGATGTCGCGCAGGGTCTCCTGGTAGGTCAAGAGGTTGTCGGCCGCGACCTCGTCCTCCGGGAAGCGCCGCGCCTCGACCACCAGGACGTTGTAGACCTGGAACTGCAGCTGGTGGAGGCGGTCGTGCAGCTGCTTGTAGTCACCCAGCGCTTCTATTTTGTCGCGCGCCGCCTGGAAGTAGGGTGTGATGTCGATGGAGCTCTTTTCCGGTGGCGTAGCACGGGGATCTCGGAGCTTGCTCGCCAGCCGCTCGATCACCGTCTGAAGTCCGGAGATCACATCCAGCCAGCCGTCGTCCAGGGTGCTCGCCTTGGTCACTGCCTCGCAGTGACTGGGCAGGGGCTGCAGATCGGCAAACGGCATGAGCCTCCACAGCACGGGCCGCAAGCGCACCGGAACCAGCTCACACTTGCCGGCGCGACAGCGATCCAGCGCCAGCCTGGTCTCCAGGCTCCAGCACTCGCTAGACTGCAGGCTGGGGCTGACTAGAAGCAGGACCACATCACTGGCCGCCAGCTTCTCCCGCACCACGGTCTCGCTCTCGGCGCCGGCGAGCAGGTCGCGGCGGCTCCAGGTGGTAATGAGCCCTGCGTTGCGCAAGATCTGGAGCTGCCGGTCGAGGCTGTCGAACAGCGGCTCGTCCTCTTTGTCGCCAAAGGCGTAGCAGCAGAACATACGCACCGCCGCCGGTTTCCTTGCCTCTTGTGCCGTCAGCAAGGTGAAGCCTCCGGGGCAGCAGTTCCAGACCTAGTGCACATCTTGAGATCCTCATCTGCGGTCGCCTCAGCAAGGCCGTGGGAGCCGCCCGGAGGATGCCGGGACGAGAAGCTTGGCCGGGGCCGCTGCGACCGGAAAAACAAGAAGCGTGCCAGGCCTGGCTGACCGTGATGTCCCCCTACCCGTTAGCGCAGCTGGTCCTCTGGCCGCGAGCCCCACAATCTTCACGCGCAGCGTCCTTTAGAACGGAAAACTGCAAGCCGGCTTGGCAAGCCCTCTTCACTTTTGCATGCGCGTTGACCACAGATAGCCACTCAACCGGATGCTCTGGGCGCCGCGGTGGCAGGCCGGGCCCGCTTGGCAGCTCGGCTACGCGGCGTAGAGCTTAAACTGCGGCCGGGTGACTTCCACCACGCGCTGCTATCTGTGCGCTGTAACTGTCTGCGCCTTCGAACCTACGTCGTAGCCGATCGCGCACCAAAGCCCTACCGCGAGTCTGTCCGCAGCATATCCGCAGCCCATCCTCACATACTCCTCACCGACGAGACACGCACCCAGCGAGCTTATCTGGTTGACAGTCACTTTCGCGGGAGATGCCGCTCGTCTCTGTCCGCATCGCGTCGGTGGCGTCTGCGGACCGCATTGCGAACCGGAGCAGGTTTTCAACGGCAACTGCACTTCAGGGGCTGCGGTGAAGCCCCTTTGCGAACCATTGCGGAGCGTCTCCCGCGCTCGCTTGTCCGCGCGCCGCCCCTGACTGCTTCAGCCAGCAAGGCCCGTGGCTGCGTCAGCCTTTCGGCGTCAGCGAGCCGCAGGGCTCGCGCCGCGAAAAGCCGCCGGACGGTCTTGTGTCGAGATAGTAAAGCGCGCTATGATTGCAGGTTGAGTAACTCTGGGAATTGCCGAGGTGACGCGTTGCATTACTTCGCACGAATGACACTCTACGCGGGGATGGTTCTTGGGCTGGGCGCCGCCGCTTGTGGCGGCGTGAGCGTGGGTCCTCGCTCTCCTGTGGTGGGGGGAATATGTACTGACAACTCGCAGTGCCAGAGCATCTGTGAGAAGGGTTCACACTACCCAGATGGGATCTGTACCTTTCACTGCGCCAACAACGGCGACTGCCCCTCCGGCACCGTATGCACCGAAGACGCCGGCGGCATCTGCGCGCTGCCCTGCTTCGCCACCGCAGACTGCATCCAGATTTATGGCGGCGGCTACGCCTGCGACCTCCACAAGCAGCACGGCTCCCCCGACAATGCGCTAGTCTGCCGCAAGCCATAGGCCCCCAAGCGGACGGCGCGGCTGGCGGGGACCTGACAGCAGGAGCGGAGCCAGCAAGTCCTGGCCCAGCCTCTAGTCGTGAGTCTTTTCAGGGAAGAACAGCGCGATCTTGGTTCCCCGGCCCGGCTGGCTGTCGACGGTGATCTTGCCGCCGGACAGAGAGACGATCTTTTTCACCAGCGACAGCCCGAGGCCGGTCCCAGTCTGGGGCTTGGTCGAAAAGAACGGCTCGAAGATGCGCTCCAGGTTCTCAGGCGGGATTCCCACGCCGTTATCCTCAACGGATAGCCACGTCCCGCCTTCGCTCTGCTCGGTAGCCAGGGTGATGACCGCGTCCTGGGGTCGATCGCTCACAGCATCGCGGGCGTTGTACAAGAGGTTCGCGAGCACAGAGTGCAAGCTGGACTCGCGCCCGTGGATGTGCGGACCGCGCGGATCGAGGCGGGACTCCAGTCGGATGCGTCGCTCTTTCAGCCCGTGTTCCAGCTCGCTTGCCAGCTCCCCGGCCAGCTGGTTGATGGCGACGGCGGTGCGCCCGGCGCGCTCCTCCCCAGTGCGCGCGTATTCGAGGATCTGCTGGGTGATAAGGAGTACCCGCGACACTGAGCCGCGCACCAGCGTGAGCACTTTCTCCAGGTGCTCCTCGTTGTCAAGTACCTCGAGCAGGATGGCCTTGAGCGACTCGAGCTGGGCCGGGGTCGCGGTGGGCTGGAACAGCGAAAAGAGCTCCTGGAGCCTGCCGGCGTTTTTGCATGGCAGGCTCGGATGTCCCTCGTCGCCAAGCACCTGGGCAAGGAGGCCCTGCGGTCCGGCCAGCGCATTCCTCACCTCGTGAGCGAAGCCGCCGGCCATCTGGCGCTCGGTCTCCAGCCGCTCCAAGACGAGAAGGCGCGCCTGGGTCGCGCGTAGCTCGTCAGTCCGCTCGCGAACCTTGTCTTCGAGGCTCTCGTAGAGCGTGGCGTGATCGAGCGAGATGGCAATCTGCGTCGACAGCACCTTGAGCACCTCGAGGCGAGCGACAGTAAAGCACCCCGCGGTGAGGTTGTTTTCAAGATACACGATGGCGGCGACGTGCCCCAGGCTGATCGCCGGCATGCAGAGCACGGAACGAACCTTGCGGTCGCGAATGTAGGGATCGCTGCCGTAGGTCGGATCGCTCAGCGCGTCATCAAGTATCACGGTCTGCGCCGAGCGCGCCACGTGCTGCACCACGGCGCTGGCGAGCATCAAGGCTCCCTCCGGGCTGTTCTCCTCCCCCAGAAGCACCGTGTCGCGCGCAGCTTCGCCCGCGGCGGCGATGACCAGCGAGTCGCCGCGGCCAAGGATGAGATAGCCGCGCTCGGCCCCGGCGTTTTCGAGCACGATGCGGGTCAGCTGCTGGAGCAGGGGTCCCAGCTTGAGCTCGCGAGAAATCGTCTGCGAGGCCTTGATCACGGTCAGCATGTCCAGCCCGCTCCCCTGGGAGGTGCTGGTCGAGGTGGACGTGCTCGCGTCGTGGAAGCTGCCCGTGCGGCTGACCTCGTACAAGTCGCCGAGCAGCCGCCGATGCTTGGCGCCAAGCTGCTGCACCTTGGCCGCGGCCCCCCACTGCGCGTAGCCGCGCAAGGCGTCGCTCAGATAGGCCCTGGCGTGGGTGAGCTTGCCGCGCTGCAGACACAGCCGGCCGGCGAGCTCGGAGGCGATCGCGGCGTGATGGATGTATCCGCTGGCCAGGGCAGCGGCGATAGACTCATCGTACAGCTCGAGCGCGCCGTACAGGTCCCCCCCGAGCTGCCGCAGCTCGGCGTCGATGAGCAGCCGCTTGTGCCCGTAGTTCATCGGCGCCTGCTCGGCGATGTCGGCCAGCACCTTGCGGTTGGCGTGGATCTGCTGCAGGTGCGCGGTGCGGCTCGGCTCATCGGCCGCAGGGATCAGCGCAGCGAGGATCAGCGACTGGTGAAAGGCGTGCTCTTCCACCAGCATCTGCCCCGACATCGCGCCCTTGCGCTTGTCGCACTCGCAGCTAGAGCGGTACGCCTCGCCATAATCTTCAAGGATGTAGCGGACCAGCGACTGATGATGATGCTGATACGCCTGCACCGGCATCGAGCGCTCACGCTCCAGACGCGCCTCGAACTCGACATCGCTCTCGGGCCCCGGGTGGGCCCCGGGCTCGGGGGGGATGCCGAGGAGGGCGCAGAAGGCGCGATCGACCGTGGTGATGTTGTCCACGATGTCCATCGCCTTGATCTTGCGCGCAAAGCCCAGCCACCGGGGCGCTTCGCGGTGGGCCTCGGCGAGGTTTTTGCCCATCACGAACCACACCTGCACTACGCCAATGCAGCAGTAGCAGGCGTAGGTCAGATCGCCCGCGTCAATGCACATCTGGAACGCATCGATCAGGTGATCGACGTCGGTGGCGACGTGGTGCCGGCGGAAGTTCAGCCAGTTGCCGAACATGAAGGTCACCTTGCCGCGGATCGGCGGGGCGTCGTACTTGGACAGAAGATCGAAGGCGAGGCGGCCGAACTCAAAGCCGACCGCGTGCTGGCCGAGGCTCGCCATCACCACCCCGAAGTACACGTACGCCGCCGCCGAGAACGGCGAGTTGCCGTGCCGCATCGACAACAGGACCATCTGCGTGACGACCGCGCAGAACACCGTCGGCCCGCGGAAGTATGCCGCGGCCACCAGGCTTAGTAATACCTGAAACAGCGCGGCCCGCTCCGGGTCGCTAAGGACCGGCGCATGCAAGAGCTCGTGGATGGGGCGCCCGCCGAGCAGGGTCATCGCCTCATGGATCATCGCGCCCACCGCGGCCTCGCTGGGCACTTCATCGAGCTCGACGCCAAAGAGGCGCAAGCACTCAAAGCCGCAGTGGATCGCTTCGTCGAAGCGGCTGGCATTTTCGTAAAGGACGATGCGGACGCGGTAGACCTCGGCCCGCTCGAGGTTGGAGACCGCCTGCTCGAACAGCCCCTTGAACAGGTGCTCGGCCTCGGCGAACGAGCCGCGCAGGTACTCGCACTGGGAGAGCTCGAGCGAGCTGGCGAACGCAAGCTCACGGTGGGTCGTCAACAGATCTTGCGCGAGCAGCGAAAGCCCGCCGCGCAGCAGCCTAACCGCCGCGTCGTAGGCAAGCGCGGCATGCGCCTTTTTGCCCGCCCGCAGCGCCAGCTCCGCAACCGCTGCTCGCTCTGCCGCGTCTTGCAGAAGCTCGCGCGAAAACAGCAGGTGACCCACGACATCGAAGAGTCGATCCTCGAGCGCGGCCGGCGTGAGGTGGCGCAGCAGGAGCCGGCCGATGCGCAGTCGGGTCGCCTTGCGGCGCGTCCCGGGGATCATCGCGTACGCTGACTGCTGCACGCGATCGTGGAGGAAGCGGTACTCGACCTCGCCCCCGCCGAGCGCCGCGGCGAATGTCTCTGGGGAGCGGTAGCGGGCGCTGACCGGAACGAGCAGGCCGTCGGCGAGCGCCTCCCAGAGCGAGCTGGCCGTCTCGGCGGCCGGGCGCTCATCGATGGCCGCGATGACCGAGAGCTCGAAGCGGGCGCCGATGCACGAAGCAAGCTGGAGCAGCTCCTGGATCCGGGGCGAGAGCTTGGCGATGCGGGCGATCATCAGCTCGACTACGTTGTCGGTGATCTCCGCCTGGGCGATCGCCGCGACTTCCCAGTGCCACCTCCCTTCATCGTGGCGGAAGGTCAGAAGCTTCTCGCGATACAGCGTGGTGAGCAGCTGATTGAGGAAGAAGGGATTGCCGTGGGTCTTGCTCTGGAGGATCGCGGCCAGCGGCGCCACTTCATCCTGCGGGCGGTGGAAGGTCTCGCCGAGCAGCTGGCTCACGTCGGCGGTGGCGAGCGAGGTAAGGGTCACCGCGCTGGTCGCGATCGCCTTGGTGCGCTCGATCTCGGCCAGGACAAACGGCAGGGGGTGTCCCTCGGTGATTTCGTTGTCGCGGTAGGCCAGCACGAGCAGCAGCAGCTGCGTCTTGTCGCGGTCGGCGAGCGCGCGCAGGAGGCGCAGCGAGGCCGCGTCCACCCACTGCAGGTCGTCGAGGAAGAGCACCAAGGGACGCCCCATCGCGGCGAAGATGCCGAGGAACCGACCGAGCACCTCGCCTCGCCTCGCTTCAGCCTCCGCAGGGCCAAGCTCGGGAGGATGGGCCGGTTTGCCCAGGAGCAGCTCCAGCTCGGGTGCGAGCTCGATGAGGGCGTGGGCATCGAGCCCGAGCGCCTCGACGCAGCGGGTCCGGAGCGCCTCGACGCGGACCGGCCCTTCGAGCAGGAGCTGTCTGAGCAGCTGCCGCAGCGCCTGCACCACGGCGTCGTAAGGGATGTCGCGCCGGAACTGATCAAACTTCCCGCACAGGAAGTATCCTCCCGCTAGCGCCACCGGCCGCTGCAGCTCGTTTACCAGCGACGACTTGCCGATGCCCGAGTAGCCCGAGATGAGCAGCAGCTCGCTTCCCCCGGCGACCACTCGCGCAAACGCCGCTTGGACGAGCTGGAGATCGGCCTCGCGACCAAAGAGCCGCTGCGGCACCAGCAGGTACGGCGAGACGTCGCGCTCCCCCACCAGGAATGAGGTCTCGCCACGCTGCAGCCGTCGTAGATCGTGGAGCAGTCCGAACGCGCTCTGGTAGCGCTGCTCCGGGGTCTTGGCGAGCAGCTTGCGGATCACCTCCGACAGAGCGGGTGGCAGCTCTGGGCGCAGCTCGCTCGGCGGGACGGCCTCCTTCGCCAGATGGCAGTGCACGAGCTCCATGGCGTCACCAGCGCGAAACGGCGCCTCGCCGGTGAGCATCTCGTAGAAAGTGACGCCGAGCGAGTAGAGATCGGAGCGGTGATCGATGGCGCGGTTCATGCGCCCGGTCTGCTCGGGCGAGATGTAGCGGAGGGTTCCCTCGAGCAGGCCGGGGTTTTTGGCATCCTCGTTCTCCCGCGGCAGGCGCGAGGCGATCCCGAAGTCGATGAGCCTGAGCTCTCCCGTCTCCTCGTTATAGACGATGTTGTTGGGGTTTATGTCCTTGTGAATGATCCGCGCGTCGTGCAGGTGCGAGAGCGTCTCGGCCAGCGCGATGGCGATCGGCAAGAAGCGCTCTACGGCCCGGCACCTGCCAAGGACGCTGCGCAGCGACACGCCGCCGATGTCCTCGAGTATCAGCGCGGGGCGGCTATGATCATACACGAGCCCGAAGCAGCGCACCACGCCGCGCAGCGACAGGCCGCTTAGCACCTCGTGCTCGTACCGCCAGCGCGCGAGCCGATTGAGGTCTGGCGGGTCCCCCGTCGGCATCTTGACCACCACGGGGACACCGTCTGCCACGCGCGTGGCCCGCCATACCGTCGTTCCCGCACTCTCGTAGAGAATCCCACTGGTGTGGTACCCCGGTAACGTCTGCATCTGGCACTCCATGAGGCAAGTTCACCGCGCAGAGAGCTCGGCTATAACTGGCTCCGCCGTCAACGCACCGCGAGCGGACTACTTCCCAGCGAGTCGCTTCTTCAACGACTCCATCTGCGTCTGGATGTTGCTGAGCTTGGACTGCAAGGCCCGATAGCTTGACGTCCTGGCCCGCTGCTCGACAGCAGCTGCCAATGTGCGAAGGAGCATCGAGTGGTCCTCGCCCTTGGTGATGTAACCAAAGGGACGAAACTCATTGATGATCTCGTACGGGTCCTTGATGTCTTGGTAGGCAGAGTGGAAAATGATCGGCAGATCGGCGTCCAGCTTACGTATCTGCGCGTAGGTGGCGAAGCCGTCGATGCCGCTCATCTTCACGTCGAGGATTACCGCTGAGAGCTCGTCCCGCACCAGCGCGACCCCCTCGGGGCCGCTCGCGGCTACCTGAACGCAGTACGACTGCGACAGGAGCAGATCGAGCGAGGCGCGCATGAGCGGATCGTCATCGATCACAAGGATGCCAGGCAGCCCCGCGGGTTTCGAGGGGCTTTCTGCCGGTCGCAGCGCCGCTCTTAGCTGGTCGAGCTCCTTAAAGCCCATCTTCGAATTATACACGAAATCTGGATGGCGCAGGGGAATATTTTGGCGGATGACTCTGTTTGCGCGCCAAGCCGCGGGCGCGTACAAAGAGGCAGTCCGCTTGTACGCTTAGGCGGCTTTCACAATGGTCAGGGCGGTGATGAATCGGATATGAGATCGACTCGCGCGACTGCGGCGGCTTCCGTCTGGACGGCCGGGACATCGGCTCGGGCTGCAGCCAGGCAACAGACGAGCAGCACCCAGGCAGCTCTCTGGTGATTCTGCGGCAACTTGGGTTTCTTCATGGGCGCCAGGCACTACACGGCAATGGCGAATAAGAGTGAGAAGTCGCGCTTCGCAAGAACGTCCCATTTCAGCTCGGGTAGCCGTTCCTTTGCTTGGAACGGCTGGCGCGATCGAAGGTTAAGTATGGCGGAAAGGGCTGGATGGAGGGCAGGTCATTTTCCCGCAGAATCCCGCGCGCGGTCTTGCCAGCTTCACGGAAGCCGGCAAACTTATAGGTTATATTCATCATGCGGTTGCGATCGTTGCTGACAAGCTCCGCGCACAGCTGCACCCCGGCAGCCTTCGCTTGGGAAAGGATGTTGCTGAGCATCACGGTATTAACCCCGCGGGACATCACGCGACAGGACAGCAGCAGGAGCTTGATTGTCCAGACCTTGGGGCCGCGCTCGAGGAGCAAGAGGCCGAGCTGGCCGTAGGACCCATACTTGTCCTCCAGCGATGCCATAAGGAGCGCATGGTCCGGGGAGCGGCGGAAGTATCGGGCGAGCAGAGGGCTCAGGTAGGGCGGCAGTTTCAGCCGCCGGCGAGCCGACGGACCACCCTCACCCGCGGGACTGTCGTCTCCGAGTAAGATTCCCGGGATGGCGTCCGCACGTCGTCGGAGCCGCTTGCGGCCAGGTTTGCGGTTCGAGGTTCTCCCTCGACAGCAAATCAGGTCTGAGGAACTCAGCTGCCGCTCTGGCGCTCTGTAGCCGTCGGCAGCGCGTCCCCTGGAGGCTCCATGCCCTGCTTGCACTCTACCTGTCTCAGGCTTGGCGCACGTCTCGAATCTAGCTCGGCACCTTCGGGCTACTACCCTGCTCGATACTATCAACACAGCAGAACAGCGGCGCCGGGGCCAAGCGGACAACCGCCGGGAAGGGCATCACTCGCGCAGCGCTGCTTTGACCTGGCCGGAGCGGCTGGCGATGACCTTCCTGAGCGCTTTGAAGCGCAGGTCGCGGCGCAGGACATTGAGCAGCGGGCAGCGGTCGTACCAGATGAGATCACACAGGCCGACGTCGACGGCGCGCGCCAGCGAGCGGACGGCACTGTCGAGCTCTCCCTGGAAGCTGTAGATCTCGGTCGCCAGCTGGTGGAAAAATAAGCGCCCGCGCGGGCTGCTGGTCTGCACGCCGAACACGAATCCTTCCAGCAGCTGCGCGGGATCGGTCTTGCGCACCCTGGCGGCGATCTGCAAAAAGCGAAAGACGAGCTCGTTTTTGCCATTGGTCACCTCGGGGTGAGCCAGCAGGGCAGCGGCGCGCTCGCTGTCGCCCTGCCACATCGCCATACGGGCGCGCAAGACCCACATGGGAGTTGGCGTCCGGCGCGAGGACTCGGCCCGGTCGAGCAGGCGCTCCATGCTGTCCCAGTGGCCAAGCAGGGCCTCGACGCGCGCCCGATCGACGAGCGTGCGCGTCAGGTTCGGCTCCAGCTCCAGCGCGTGCTCCAGGTGGCGCAGGCCGCTCTGCAGGGGGCCGGTCTCGACCAGGATGCGGCCGAGCAGATCGTGAGCATCGGCGAGGTTCGGCCCGCGCTCCAGCGCCAGCATCAGCTCCCCGACTGCGCCGACGAGATCACAGCTGCTAAAGCGTACGCTGGCGAGCGCCAGGTGCGAGTCGCCGCGCTCGGGTGCCACCGCCACCGCGCGCTCCGCTGTCGCCAGCGCTGCCTCACCCGAGCCGGCGGCGCCAAAGAACCACAGGCGCGCCTGCGCCAGCGCATAGCCGGTCAGCAGCTGCGGATCGTCGGGCCGCAGCGTCAGCGCCTGCTGATACAGCGCGACGCACTCTGCCATGCTCTGGCGGTCACCGTTGCTCTGAAACAGGGCGCGCGCGCGCAGGTACAGGTCGACCGCCTGGGCATCCTGGAGCACCGCGCGCTGCGGCGCACTGCCCGAGACCGCGAGCGCGAGGGCGACGGCCTGGGCGACCTCATCGCTTACCTGCAGCGCCAGGGCCGCCGGCCGGTCGAAGCGCTGCGCCCACACCTGGACCCCGTCCGCGCCCTGGATGAGCCGCGCCGTGATGCGCAGGGTCTCCTCGCTGCGGCGCACCGTTCCTTCGACCAGGATGTCGACCTCCAGGGCGCGCCCGATGGCCACCGGATCGGTCTTGTCAAGGTGCTGACTGACCACGCCGCGGCTGCGCACCCGCAGACCCTGGACCATTGACAGGGAGTCGACAAGATCATCGGTCAGCCCCTCGGCCAGGTAGGCATCGGTGGGCGGCCCCTGGTTGCGGAACGGCAGCACCGCGACGCTCTTGGCAGCGGTGCCGGAGACCTGATCGATCGTGGCTAGCAGCCCGCCAGTGAAAACGCCGCTGGAATCAGAGGGCGTGTCGATGGGAGTCGAGACCGGCGAGTTGGTACGGGCGCCGCGCGGACCCAGGGAGGAGAGAAAGCTGGTGCTGGCGTGGGGCGGCGCCGCACCGGGAATCGTCGCGCTGGCCGTAGCCAGGGACTCGGCCAGCTGGCTGGCGCTGGCGTATCGGTCGTCCGGCCTCCGGGCCAGGCAGCGCAGGACAATGTGCGAAAGGGGCTCGGGCAGGTTGGGTCGATGGCTGCGCGGGTCGGGCGGCGGCCGCAGCAAGCGCGCCGTCGCCGTCGCTAGCGGTGTGTCACTGCTAAATGGCAAAGAGCCGGTGAGCAGCTCGAACAGCATCACCCCGAGCGAGTACAGATCGGTCCGGAAGTCGATCGGGCCGCCTTCGGCTTGCTCGGGCGACATGTACTCCGGAGTCCCGATAAACTCGCCGCTGGCCTGGGTGGCGCTCTCGCTCGGCTGCAGGGCGCGGGCGATGCCAAAGTCGGTCAAGACCACGCGCCCGTCTTTGGCCAAGATGACGTTATCCGGCTTCAGATCGAGGTGTATCACCGACGCCGCGTGCGCTGCATCCAGACCCGCGCAGATCTGCTGCGCCACATCGAGCACAAACCACATCGCCAGCGGCTGTCCGACAAGGTGCGACAGGCTATTGCCTTCGACAAACTCCATCGTCAAGAAGCGCTCACCCTCATGCTCATCGATGTCGAACATTCGGGCGATGTTGCGGTGGGTGATGCGACGTCCGAGCTTCACCTCGCTGCGGAAGCGATCGATGACCAGCGGCGTTCGCACCAGCTCCTTGCGCAGCACCTTGAGAGCGACGATCTCATCGAGCTCGATGTCGCGCGCTCGATAGACGGTCCCGGCGCCGCCAACGCCAATCAGATCGAGCAGTTGATAGCGCCCGCCGTGCAGCTGGCTGATGATCGGCGGCACCGCCGCTGCCTGGGGGGTCGGGTTCTTCGAGTTCGGCGCAATCATGCGGTCGCGATTATATGCCGACGATGCCCGTGCTTGAAGGGCGCGCCGTCGGTCGTGCGTCCCGCCGCGCCGGCAGCGGTGCTTATCGCCAGTGGCAGCAGCAGCGGCGCGCGCAAGCAGCGGCGCTTTTCGCCGGCGGCGCCGCGGCAGACCGCTTCCTCAAGCAGCAGGGGGCTTTGGCCGTGCCAAGGCAAGCGCGCGCGCCCGGTGCTCTATCTGAGCCAGGAGCCACGGCAGCGCTTCTGGCTCGGTGGCGAAGAACGCGGCCGGGACCTCTTTGCGGAGGGTGAGGCGCGCGGCGTTGAGGAGCAGGGTCAGCAGCGCGCGGATAAGAGCTTCGGTCCCGATGATCGCCGTGGGCACGGCCGGTCGGGTCGCTCGGCTGCTCTTGACCAGAAATCTCCGCGCCTCGGCGCTGATCCCCAGCTTGCCGTTGGTAAGGATCAGCAGGCCAATGTGGTCTTGGGCCGCATCGATGGCAAAGAGGATCTCCATCAGCTTGGCCGCTTGCGGCACTGTGACCTCACCGTCCAGATAGACACGCAGAATCGATCCGTCGAACTCCGCCCGGTGGGGACCCACCTCCCAGGACTGGCTCAAGACGCTTCCCACATTCTTGTATCGTAACATGAAATCCTGCGGTCCGGCTCTGCGCTAGGCCCATGCTTTCGCTGCGAGCGCAAAGACCCCGATGAGGCGGCCATCACCGGCATGCTGCACGCGGATAACTCGGTCTGGCAGGACATCCGGTACACCGCCACTGCGGGGACCAAGACCTTCCATGTCTTCCAAGAGGCGATGCACCCAAACCTCTGCGGTCATCAGCTGCTCGGCGCCTGTCTCAGCGCCGCCTGTGCCGCGACCCCGCGAAGCAGTGTCTGGTCGGGGGTTTGGGTAACCGCGTACTAGTCTGCACTTACATTCAGCAGTCTGTACCTGACCTCCGGCCCGCTTGCCAGATCTTCACGGAGTGCTTTCTGCGGGTCTACAGCGGCCAGGACGGCGCCACCCTGTTTGCCTACCCGATCAGCAGCAACACCTGCCTGAAGCTCCCCGTCAGCGCCGATGCAACCCAAGACCCTACTGACTGGTCCAGCGTGGTTGCGGCATCCCGCTCACCGGATGAGCGGCGCTCGGGGAGATAGCGACCCTGGGTTCAAGCCTCAGTATGTTGGGGCGATGAAGATCTCCCGGACGTTGGCTCTTGGCGGGGAGTTGATGGCGAACATGGCTGCGTCGGCGACGTCTTCTGGCTTCAGCTTGTTGGGCTTGGGCGTATCGAAGAACGCGGTATCGACCGTCCCTGGGGATAGGATGGTGCAGCGTCCGCCCCAGGTCGCCATCTCCTCGGCGAGGTTCAGCCCGAAACCGTGCACGAACCACTTCGATGCGCCATAGATTGACCCCTTGTGCAAGGTTCGCCCCGCAACTGAGCTGGTCAAAAGGAAGTGCCCAGCTCGGGCGCGTAGATGGGGCAACACGAGCTTCGCGGTCCAGAGAATGCCCATCACGTTGATCTCGATCACACGCCGCCACTCCTTCGGATCACCCTTCTCCGTGCCCGGCGTCGATATGCCTGTCCCCGCATTCGCGAATGCAATGTCGATGCCGCCGAAGTGCGCCACTGTCGCCGCGACTGCACTGGCCTGCTGGTCGAAGTCACTCGCGTCGCACTGCAGCGCCAGCGCCCGGTCCGGCCCAAGCTCCGCTACGAGCGCATCGAGACTCTCCTTGCGCCGGGCAAGCAGTGCTACGTCGATGCCCGATCGAACCGCCGCGCGCGCCGTCGCCGCACCAATGCCACTGGAGGCCCCCGTAATCAACATGATGCGTCGTTCTGAAGTGCTCATCTCTGTGACCTCTCGCTTGGGATTTCTTGCTCCGGCAAGGATAGTACAAAAAACGTTCAATCTGGTAAGAGTTTATCCCAGCAGCTGGGAGGCGGCAGGTGTGCGAGTCGGCGGAGCGAGTTCCCTCAAGGGGGACGGTGGGACTGCCAGAGCTGATTCACCCATCCCAAAGTACTCGGTAAGCCACACTGGCAGACAAGCTGAGTCTCTGTTCGCCGCGCATCGGAGTAAAATGTAGACTGAAGATGATCTCAGCCAGCAACATTCGACCCGTCGATGCCCAGGAGATCAGAACGGATCCCCTACAAAGCCACAGCTCAGGCCGTTAACAACCTTCCCTGATGGTCTGGCTGCCCGCGACCTCAATTGCGGTGATGCTATCGTTCTGCTGCGCGGTCAGAAAAGCGCAGTTACCACGATGGAGCTCGCGGTAGCTGCGCCGTAGCCGGCTCAGTTCGGGCGCCCTGCGGAACGCGAGATTGAGCTGCGGCGCCTCGATGTAGCGTGGCTTGCCCTCCGCAAACTAATCTGAGCGCCCTCGCCAGGTCTGTCGACAGAGCTTGGCATGTACATGCTACCATTGGCACATGTCTGGCGTTCGCGGCTACAAAAGTCCATTGCCCTATGAAGAAACCCGCATCGGTGCCGCCGCAGTCTATTGCAGCGACGGCCGCATCGGAGAACACATCGATGATTTTTTGCATAAAGGGCTAAATCTTCCGCGCTATGATCGGCTCGCCTGCCCTGGCGGGCCGGCGTGCATGGCTGGTCGGGTCGACGCCTGGTGGGAAGGTGTGGCGCTCGAGAAACAGCTACGCTTTCTGAGCACAGTGCATCAGCTTGAGCATCTGATCCTCATCGCGCATCAAAGCTGCGCGTTTTATGTACAGCATTTGTCTGTGCAGCCTCACCGGGTCGAGCAGGAACAGCTCGGAGATTTGGCACGCGCCGTAGAAGCGGCGCTACGGATAAAGAGCGACCTCGCCGTTCATACCTTCTTCAGCCGCATGATAGGTGCGAGCATTCGCTTCGAGCTCGTCTCATCCACCTCAAAGTGAGCCAGAAGCCAGCAAGGCGCGGTATCCGGGTCCAGCGGCTTGGCAATGAAGCCAGCTCCTCGGACGCGGACCGTCGAACATCCGCCAGATCGCCGGTTCGGAGGTAGCGCTCCCCAGGGCGATCCGGAAGCGTGGCACCGAAGGTACGCTGGCTCTCCTCTGGCTGCCCATAGTAGCCGCTGGCGACGCAGGGCCCGCATACCCACAGCTCGCCCACTTCGCCGTCAGGGCAAGCGCTCGCGCCTGGATCTACTTTCGCCGCGTCCTGCGCAATCTGGCCCGCCAGCTGTTTCAAGTGGAGTCTGGCCCATCGACGTAGCGCTGGGCGCCGAGCTCCGGCCGTAACGTACGTACAGCGCTGTGTTGAGCAAGGGGAGTTCGGGCTTTGGCACCGCCCTTCGCCGCCGCCGCGACGGCGGTAGTGCGTCTGTGCGGGCTCCCCGATGGCCCTCACATCGGGCGTCGCTGCCGCTGCCCGCTGGGGCGGCGCAGCAGGGCGGCAACCTCGAGCTGCACCAGCTCGCGGAAGAAGCGCTGCGCCGGCTCGGCGCTATAGCGCTCGTGCCAGACGGCAGCTACTGGAATCGGGGCCACGGCCAGCGGCGGCGGCACCAGCTGCAGCTCGAACCGGGTGAGCAGCGGCTCCAGCAGCTCACGCGGGGCGGTGAAGAACAAGTCGGTCTCGGCGACCGCCACCACCGCCGAGAGAAACGTCGGGACGATGAGTCCAATGCGGCGCTGCACCTGGGCGCGGGACAGCTCGCTGCTGACGATGCCCTGGCCGCCGTGGCCGGTGCGCACCAGCACGTGCGGGCACGCCGTCCACGCCGTGGTGCTCAGCCGTCCGCGCTTGACCTGCGGGTGACCGCGCCGCGCCAGCACTGCCAGGTGCACGCTGCCCAGGCCGCGGCGGACCAGGCCGGGGCCCTCTTGCGGCGTCGGCTGCAGCAGCAGGTCGACCCGTCCGTCTTCCAGCGCCCGCGCATCGTCGGCGCGCGGCAGCATGCACTCAAGTCGCGCCCCAGGGGCGGCGCCCGCAAGGCGTGCGACCAAGCGCGGCAGCACGGGAGCGAGCAAGTCGGGGCAGACCAGGGTGAAGCTGCGGGTCGTCCGCGCCGGGGAAAACTCGAGCTCTTGGCGGAGCAGACGCACGGCGTCGCCCAGCAGCCGGTCGAGCGGCGCCCGCAGCGTCTCGGCGCGTGGGGTCGCGACCATCTGCCGGCCAACCCGCACGAGCAGCGGATCGGCCAGCAGCTCGCGCAGCCGCGTCAGCGCATGGCTGGCGGCGGGCTGGCCGACGCCGAGCCGGCGCGCCGCGCGGGTCACGCTGGCCTCGTGAAGCAGCGCTTGCAGCACCACCAGCAGGTTAAGGTCGACCTTGGAGATATCAATTTCATTCATGGATGGATGCCAATTATCAATGAACGCTCGGTCATGCCAGCGCTAGGATCAGAGCATGTCGCACCACAACGCAAGTCGCCTGTTTCGCATCATCCGCATGGCGAGTCTCGCGCTCGCAGCCTTGCTTGGGCTGTTGCTCTTGACGGTCAAGCTCCGCTATGGGGGCGGGGCGCAGTACCCGGACGTCAGCACGACGCCCCTTGTGCCGGCGGCCGCGCTCCAGACCTTGGTCGAGCTGCCGTATCCGCCGGGCAACGTCACCAGCTCGGGAGAAGGCCGCATCTTCTTCAACACCCACCCCTTCACCCAGTCGCATCGCTTCACCGATGCCTTCCTGTTCGAGCTGGTGGCCGGCGTGCCGCGGCCCTACCCGGATGCGGCGGCGCAGCCGGAGCTGCGCTTTGTCTTCGGCATGACCGTCGATGCGCAGAGCCGGCTGTGGCTGGTGTCGCCGGCCACGCTGGAGCGCCAGCGCACCCGGATCATCGCCTACGACCTGCGCCAAAACACCAAGGTGGTCGATAAGGAGCTGGCGCCCGGCGTCGGTCGCTTCGCCCAGGATCTGCGGGTCAGCCGGGATGGGCGGACGCTGTTTCTGGCCGACACGGGAGCGTTCCGCTTCACCCACGCCGCGCTGCTGGTAGTCGATATCGCGAGCTGGGGCGTGCGCGAGGTGCTGGCCGCGCACCCCTCGACGCAGCCCCAGGATCTGGTCATGCGCACGCGCAGCGGACCTTATCGCATCGGCTACGGGCTGCTGACCTTCCAGGTCGGAGTCGACGGCATCGCCCTCAGCGCCGACGGCGAGTGGCTGTACTACGCGACCATGAGCCACGGCGAGCTGTTTCGCGTGCGCACCGGCTACCTGCAGGACCCCGCGCTGTCGCCGCAGGAGCTGGCGCAGCACCTGGAGCGCGTCGGCAAAAAGCCGCTAAGCGACGGCATCGAGCTGACCGCCGACGGCTCGGTGCTGATCACCGATGTCGAAAACGGCGGCATCGCCCGCCTTGACCGGGCAGGGCAGCTGGTCACGCTGGTGCGCAGCCCGGCGATCGTCTGGGCTGACGGCGTCACCGTGACCCCCGGCGGCGATGTCCTGTTTACCGACAGCAGCATCCCCGGCTATATCGATCCGCTGCTGCGGCCACCCGCGCGCCAGCGCCTGGAGGATGGGCGGCCCTACCGCATCTACAAGTTCCACCTGCCCGGCGCGAGCCGCTAGGGACCCCCGCGAATCTGTCCGCAGCAGCTCCGCAGCCAGTCCATGCAAGCCGGCCACCGCCGAGCCATCCAGCCCAGCGAGCTTATCTGGTTTAACGTACCGTCGTCGCGGCAGCGGCCCGGGTGTTTCCGCAACAGCTGGATCCCCCGTCGTCCAGGCTGCCGCGCTGCCTGGGGAGCAATGCTGCCATCGTCCTCAAGGGGCTCCGGCTGCGACGGCAGCTTAGACCGACGAACCGCCAAGCGACCCCGGGGCGAGGGCTCGATCGGGAAGCCGCCCCGGGCCCGGCGCCCGCAGCAAGCTGACAAGACCGGCGACCAGGGCCAGCCCGGCGGCGACGCCGAGGCCGAGCCGCGGCGCTAGCTCGATCGATGTCGCCGTGAACAGCAGCGTCATGAGCACGCCGCCGAGCGTCTGACCGGTGAGCCGCGCCGTGCTCTGCAGGCCGCCCGCGGCGCCGCTGCGCGCGCGCGGCACGGACAGGAACATGCTGCGGTTGTTGGACACCTGAAACAGACCGAAGCCTACGCCGCACAGCATGCAGAGTGGCACCAGCACCAAGGGCCGGCCGTGCAGCGGCCACAGCGCCGCCAAGATAAGGCCGAGCGCGAGCAAGCCGCCACCCAGCGCACACAGCCAGACCCCCGGGACGCGGCTCGCCAGCCGCCCCACGCTCGGCGCCACCAGCGCGACGGTCAGCGGCCAGGGCGTGATCAGCAGGCCCGTGCGGAGGGCGTCCTGGCCGAGCCCGTGCTGCAGGTAGAACGGCAGCGACACCATCGCCGCGCTCTGGCCGATGAAGAAGCAGACCGATGCGAGCACCGAGATGCGAAACGAGCCTGTGCGCAGAAGATCGAGCGGGAGCAGCGGCACTTGCCTGGCCATCTCGCTGTGAACCAGCGCCAGCAGGGCGAGCGCTGAGGCGGCGAGCGCGCCGGCCGCCAGCGCGGGGCGTCCCGGCAGCAGCTCGGCACCGACGACCAGCGCCGCGAAGGCGCAAGCGTTCAGGGCCACGCTGAACAGGTCAAGCTGGCGCGCGCTGCCCGGCACCTGGGGCAGCGCCCGCGTCGCCAGCAGCACCAGCGCGCCGAGCGGGAGGTTGACCGCGAACAGCCAGGGCCAGCTTGCCGCCGACAGGACGAGCGCGCCCACCGGGGGGCCCGCCGCCGCCGCGAGCGCGACCGCGAGCGCGTTCCAGCCAATCGCCGCGCCGAGCTGCCGCTGGGGCACCACGAAGCGCAAGAGCGCGACGCCGAGCGACATGATGGCCGCCCCCCCAAGCCCCTGGATGAAGCGGGCGGCGACCAGACAAGCGAGCGAGGGCGCCCCGGCGCACAGGGCCGAGGCGGCGGCGAACAGCGCCACGCCCGCCGTGTACACGCGCCGGTAGCCCAGGCTCTCACCGAGCGCGGCGCACGGCAGCAGCGCCATCACCAGCGCCAGCTGATAGGCGGTGATCACGCGCACCGAATCGGCGGGCGTGACCTGCAGCGAGCGGGCGATCGCCAGCAGCGCGACGTTGGCGACCGACGCATCGAGCACGACGAGCGCGATCGCCGCGAGCACGCAGGCGATCGCGCGGTGGCGTCGCGGTCCGCGCAGGCAGGTGTCGCCCGCGGCGTCCGCGGCGCCCGGCGCGGCGCTCATGCGGGCCCCACGGTCCAGATCCCGCTGCGCTCGACATAGCGCGTGACCCGGTGCTCCTGCTGATCTTCCTTTTTCAGGTCGCGCTCGGTGAAGCGAAACAGCAGCGAAGGCCCGCTCGTGCAGCGCGTGTCGTGGATATCGCCCGGCAGGTACACCCGCGCCTCGCCGGCGCGCAGCAGCGACGAGTCGCGTCGGACAAGGCGCACCCGGCCGGCGCGGTCTTCCACGCGCGCATAGGTGGCGATCTCCATCTCGCCGCGCTGGAGGGCATAGATCACCCAGCCGCGCCCGTGGTCGTGCGGCGGCCGGTACAGGCCCGCCTGCTCACTGTGCGCGAGCAGCAGGAACCCGTGGGTGGGATCGCGATAGAGCTCCTTGGCCGCGGGGAGTTCTTGGTGCAGGGCCTGCAGCCAGCGCTCGCCGCTTGCGGCCTGGGTCAGCTGCTCCAGCTGCGCCCGCACGGCGGCGACCAGCTCGCTGGTGAGCGGTCCAAAGGCAGCGCGGGTCTGTTCGATGAAAGTATCAAGAGCGTCTTTGATCATGGGCTCTCCTACGGCTTGGCTCGTGGGTGTGAGCGGCTGATTCAAAGCTAGCGCCGCGCCGTGGATTGCGGAACACGCAGCGGTTGCACTTCATGCGTGCGTTTGGCGCCAGGTCACAAAAGAGCCCATGACCTTGTCGCCCGGCGTACCTCGCCGGGCCTGGTCGCCGTCGCCGCCGTCGCTGTCGCCGCCCGCCTCGCCGCGCGGGCGGTCGCGAGCGCGGTCTTAGCGGGGCGGGCGGCTCTTGCTCGCAGGCCGGCGGCGGCCGGTGCGGGGGACGACCGAGTCGCCGAGCTGCTGGGCGCAGACTTCGCGAACACAGCCGCGCAGCCAAGTATGTGCGGCGTCGGCATCCAGGCGCGGGTGCCACAGCAGTGAGACCGTGAACACGGGCGTAGCGATGGGAAGCGCGAAGCTGTGCAGGCCCGCTCGCAGCGCTCCGGTGTGGTGCTCGGGCACGCTGGCGATCAAGTCAGAGGACCGCGCCAGCGCGAGCGCCGTCGAGAAGCCGCCCGCCAGGACCGCCACGACCTCACGCTCCAGCCCCAGCCGCTCCAGGGCCTCGTCGATCGGATCCTTGCCCGGGCCCGGGCCCGCGCGCGACACGCTAATGTGCTTGCCGCGCGCGTAGCGGGCCGCGGTGACTCGTCCCCGGCTCAGGGGATGTCCCGGGCGCACGACGCCGACCAGGCGGTCGCGGAACAGCGCCTGGGTACGCAGCTCCGGGCTGGTCGTCTTTTCCACGACGCCGGTCTCCAGATCGACGCTGCCCTCGCGCAGCGGCTCGCTGGCTTTGTCGGGCTTCTGCAAAAAGCGCAGCCGCACGCGCGGAGCCTCGGCGCTGACGCGCGCGATGAGGCCGGGCCCGAAGTTTTCCACAAACCCCTCGCTCGTCCGCAGCGTGAAGGTTCGCGCGAGCCGCTGGAGCTCGATCGCTTCGGCGGGACGGAGCATCGCCTCTGCCTCTTGCACGAGCTGGCCGACCCGCCCGCGCAGCTCCAGGGCGCGCGGGGTGGGAACCAGGCCCCGTCCGGCCCGGACCAGCAGCGGATCGCCCAGCGCCTCGCGCAGTCGCGCCAGCGTTCGGCTCATGGCCGACGGACTTAGAAGCAGCCGCTGGGCGGCGCGGGCCACGCTGCCTTCGGCAAGCAGCACATCGAGCGCGCCAAGCAGGTTGAGATCCGGCCTCGACATACCCGGTTCGTAGCATGGCTTGCGGGGCTGTGGTGCAAGATCCGGGTCGTGCAACGCAGGACCGCGGCGCAGGCAGAAGGATCAGCAGGCCTATTTGTCCCGCCTCCCGCCCGAGCGGCCGGAGCAAGTGCGGCGCGGCTAGGGCTGCTCGCTCACCGCCCGCGCCCCGAGCCGCCTCGCCGCGGCCAGGAACTCGTCGCTGAGCGGGGTTCCCGCCAGCGTCCGCGCCAGCGACAGGGCACCGAACATGAGCGCGATCAGCCCGAGCGCGGTCTCGCGGCTGCGCCCGCTCCCCTTCCCGCTCTCGGCCCCGGCCCCGTCCCCATCCAAGATCGCCGACAGCGAGTCGACAAAGCGGGTGAGCTCTGCCGCCAGGGCGCTGCGGTAGGGCTCTCCTTCCCGCGCGACTTCAGCGGCGACATTGGGTAGGAAGCACCCGGCTTCAGGGGTGTCGCGATGTTCGCGCGACAGGTAGCTGCGCAGGACGCTGACCACGCGCTCGCGCGGGGAGCTGCCGCGGGCATTTTCCAGCAGCTTCTGCCACATGATCCCGGCGGCGTGCTTCAGGGTCGCGGTGAACAGCTGCTCCTTGGAGTCGAAGTGGCCGTAGAAGCCGCCGACCGTCAGGCCCGCCCCCTTCATGACATCCAGCACCGAGCTGGCCGCAATGCCGCGCTGGCGCAGCAGCGTGGCGGCCGACTCCAGGATCGCCTGATGCGATTTCTGCTTCTGCTCGGCCTTGCTGCTCATGGCGGCCGGGACCTAGACGCGCTCGATGATGGTGGCGATGCCCTGCCCGCCGCCGATGCACATGGTGATGAGCGCGGTCTGCTTGCCGCTGCGCTCCAGCTCATCAAGCGCGGTGCCGAGCAGCATGGCGCCGGTGGCCCCGAGCGGGTGGCCGAGCGCGATGGCGCCGCCGTTGACGTTGACGCGCGCCGGATCGAGGTTCAGCTCGCGCATGGTCTGCAGGACGACGCCGGCGAAGGCTTCGTTTATCTCCCACAGATCGATGTCGCTGGCCTGCATGCCGGCAAGGCGCAGCGCCTTCTGGCTGGCGGGGGCCGGCGCGGTCAGCATGATCACCGGCTCGCTGCCGATGGTGGCCATGGCGCGGATGCGGGCCCGCGGCTTGACGCCGCGGTGCCGCACGTAGCGCTCGGAGGCGACGACCACCGCGGCGGCGCCATCGACGATGCCGCTGGAGTTGCCGGCGGTGTGCAGGTGCCGGATCGCTCCCGCCTGCGGGTAGGCGCGCAGCGCCAGCTGATCCAGCGTCTCGTTATTCGGTCCGGCGATCGCCTCGCCCAGGCCGACAAAAGATGGCTTGAGGGCGGCCAGCCCCTCGGCGGTGGTGTCGGCGCGCGGGAACTCGTCACGCGCCAGGACCACGGCCCCGCTGTGCGGGTCGCGCACGGGGAACAGCGACCGCGCGAAGCGATCTTCGGCGACCGCCTGCGCCGCGTTCTGCTGCGAGCGCAGCGCTACTGCATCGAGCTCGGCGCGCGAGAAGCCCTCCAGCGTGGCGACCAGGTCGGCGCTGATTCCCTGCGGAACCTGGAACACCCGCTCGCGCAGGCGCAGGTTGCCGCCGTCCTGGCCGCCGCCGTCCGCGCCCATGGGGACGCGCGACATGCTCTCGACGCCACCGGCCACCACCAGCTCCATGGCGCCGCTGGCGACCGCCATGGCGGCGAAGTTGACTGCCTGCAGTCCCGAGGCGCAGAAGCGGTTGAGCGAGACCGCCGACACCGCGCTCGGCCAGCCGGCGGTCAGCACGGCGTTGCGCGCCAGGTTGGCTCCCTGCTCGCCAATCTGGGATACGCACCCCGCAATCACATCGTCCACCTGCTCGGCGGCGAAGGTGCCGCGCTGCGCCAGCGCTTGCAGCACCTGGGCGAGCAGCTCCTGCGGGTGGATTTGTGAGAGGGCGCCTTTACCTGCCTTGCCGCGCCCCCGCGGCGTGCGCGCGGCGTCGAGGATGTAGCTGTGGGTCATATGGATCCTCCTTTAGATTACGATCGTAATATTACCAACGTAATCTATTCTGTCAAGCGAGCCTCTCGCGAGCCTCAGGCGCGTCTCAAGCGCGTCTCAAGCGCGTCTCAAGCGCGTCTCAAGCGCGCCTCAAGCGCGCCTCACGCCGACGCTGCGCCGCGGGCGCGCGGGCGTCGCCGGCCTAGACAGATTCTTCCGCGGCCTGTCGGCAGCGGTCGGGGGCATCGGTCGGCTCGACCTGGAGCGTCGGGTGATCAATGCGGAAGCGCTGGTGCAGCTCGTTGCACACGCTGCCGAGGAAGTGGGCGGCGCACGAGTTGACCGGCATGACCAGGTGCGCGGTGAGGGCGGTCTCGGTGGTGCTCATCGCCCAGATGTGCAGGTCGTGCACCTCGGTGACGCCGGGGAGCGCGGCCAGATAGCGGCGCACCGCCTCGGGATCAATGTGGTCGGGGACGGCGTCCAGGGCCAGCTCCAGCGACTCGCGCAAAAGCGACCAGGCGCTGAGCAGGATGGTCGCCGAGACGATGAGGCTCACCACCGGATCGAGCCACGTCCAGCCGGTGGCCCACAGCAGGGCGCCGGTGAGCGCGACGCCCAGCGAGACCCCGGCGTCGGCGGCCAGGTGGAGGAAGGCGCCGCGCAGGTTGGCGTCCTGCTTGCGCTTGGCCAGGAACATCAGCGCCGAGACGCCGTTGGTAAGCACACCTACCGCGGCGATGATGAGGACCAGCTTGCCGTGGACCGGGTGCGGCTCGCGCAGGCGCAGGATGGCCTCCCAGGCGACGCCGCCGACCACCAGCAGCAGCAGCACCGCGTTGGCCAGCGCCGCCAGGATGGTCGTGCTGCGCAGCCCGTAGGTCCGGCGCAGGGACGGCTGCCGCCGCGCCAGATGGGCGGCCCCCCAGGCCAGGCCCAGCCCGAGCACATCGCTCAGGTTGTGCACCGCGTCGCTCAGCAGCGCCATCGAGTTTTCCCACAGGGCCCCGGCGACCGCGAGCAGCGTGAACAGGACGTTCAGGACGATGCTGATGACAAAGGCCTGCCCTTCCGTAGGCCCGTGCGAGTGGCCGAGGCCGTGCCCATGTCCATGCCCATGCCCGTGGTCGTGACCGCGCCCGTGGTCGTGACCGTGCCCGTGCCCGTGGTCGTGCCCGTGGTCGTCGCCATGGCTGGAGGCGGCGTGAGCACCGTCGGCGGGAGCGGGACGGTGGTCATGACCCTTGCGATGATCCTGGCCCATGGGCGTCTATCTCGGCACGGGTGGCGGGCTGCAAGTCGGCGCGGGCACTACGAGGTGAGGATACGACGAACCGCGCGCAGCACCAGCAGCAGCACCAGCGCGCCGACGAAGGCGACGGCAATCTGGCCGGTAATCCCGCGCCACGGCAGGTGAACTCCCAGCGCCCGCAGGACCGGGCCCCCTATATACGCGCCGGCCAACCCGACGAGGATGTCGCCCACGATCCCGTAGCCGCCGCCGAGCACCACCGAGGCGAGCCAGCCCGCGATGAGACCGACGACCAGGAGCACCAGCAGCGCATTTCCCGCCATTTGTTTTTCCTCGGCCACTCCATAAGTCGGAGTGGCCTGAGCTTACCACTTCTGGGGCCCGGCGTCGCCGGTTGTTCCGCGCGCGTTCCTGCGCCCCGGCGGCCCTGGAGCCAGGCCGGCGCGCCGTCCTTATCTGGTTGAAGGGCGGCGCGCTCAGCCGCCGGCGCTGACAGCGCTCGCAGACGGCTTGCGAGACAGGGGCGGAACGTTCAAGAACAAGTGGCGCGCCGCTCAGTGCTCGCAGAGGCTCACCGCGCGGACGTTGAGCGACTGCTTGTGGCGGCGGCGCTCCTCCATCAGCTCCAGGCGGATCGCCAGGGCCTCGGTCTGGGAGATGACTCCCTGCTGCGGCGGCACCTCGCGCGTCGAGGGGATGGTCACGCTCGGATCGACCAGCCAGAACACGATGACGCGGCGGCGCCCGCTGGTCGCGCCGGCGGCCAGCGACAGCTTGCTCAGCTTGTGGATGTGCGAGTTGGGGAAGACGATGAGCCGCCCGGCCGGCGTCTCCACGCTGCCGACCGGAACCGTCCCCTCATCAGCCATCATGCTCACCGGAGCGGGGCGAGACTGATCGATGTTCCAGAACAAGCGCCCGGCTTCTTCGACTGTGTAGGCCCGCTTGAAGCGCAGCGCGCCGCCTTCGAGCGTGTCGTCACGGTCCAGGATGTACACGCAGGTGGCGATGATGTGCTCGTGGCTCATTCCCTCGACGTGCCAGACCCCTTCGTGGGACTCGCCGACGTTCAGACAGTACTCGACGACCTTGGGGATGACCAGCAGCTCCCGCCCGCGCAGGGAGGTCGGCGGCGCCGGGCGCTGCGGCTCCTCATCGCTCTCGGGGAGCTCGCCCTCGTGCTCGATGTCGGCGCAGTCCTCTTGCCAGAACTTGGTGCTCTCGACATAGCCGACGACGCTCTCGATGAGCGGCAGCGCCGTCGCGAACAGCGCCGCCAGGTCGTCGTAGGCAGCGGCGTACCGCGTCCGATCCAGGTTGTTGATGTACGCGGCGATGGTCACCGAGCCGTCGGCGGCGACCTGGAAGGGCGTGGGCAGCCACTGGTAGCGGGAGGTCTCAAAGGACCGACCGAAACGGTCGTAGCTCGGCGCCTTGGGACGCTCTACCGGGGTAAGCAGCACCGAGCGATCTTCGATGTAGGGGAAGAGGGAGGGATGCACCAGGTCGCGGACCTTGGTGCCCGAGCCCGGGTGGTAGTCCACCGGCTCGTGGTCGAGCAGCTGCTGCACGTCCGCCCGCAGGCGCGAGACCAGCGCGCCGTCGACCAGCCCATCGGCGAAGGCGACGCCGTCCGGGCAGGGGCGCTGCAGGTGCCTCTCGAAAGCGGCGGCGATGGTCGGCGACTCGGAGATATAGAACCAGCCGCCGGGAACGACCTCCAGCTCCTGGCCGGTGGTTTCCTCGCGCAGCGACATCTTCTTTGGGCCGGTGGCGACCACCGTGGCCTTGCGACCTGGGAACGGCTCGCCGCTGGTCGTCTTGAGGTGCTCGGGCTCGAACTCGACGCGATCTCCCGGCTGGGGGGAGTAGTCCTCACCGAAGCTCAGGAGCTCCTCGATGAAAGCAAAGTCGGAGGTTTGGGCGAAGTGGGCTGTGGACATGGCGACTCCCGGTGAGGGGAGCAAGCTAGCATGCGATACGGTCGGGCGAAACAAGAACCCGCCGACGGTCTGGCGCCGCGCCAGCCGGCGAGCGGCGCCCGGCGGCTACTTGCCTTTGAGCTTGCCGAGGATCTGCTCGATGCGCTTGCGGTTGGCCTCGTCCTTGACCAGCGCCAGCGCCTTGGCATAGCTGTCCGCCGCCGCCTTGCGGTCGCCCTTGGCGAGGTAGGCCTCGGCCAGGCTGTCGTGGGCGTTCCAGGACTGCGGATGCGCCTCGACATTCTTGCGGAAGATGGCCAGCGCCTCGTCGAGCTTCTTCTGCCCGAGCAGGGTGTAGGCGTACTGATTGAGGTCGGCTTCTGTCGCCAAGCTCAGCGCCTTGGCGCGCAGCTCGGTCGCCGTCTTGGCATCTCCCTTCTTGTCGGCGATGGCGGCCCGGGTCGACAGGTTCTGGAACGTCTCGCGCATGCCGAGCGATCGCTCTGCCATCCGCTGCGCTTCGTCGAGGTTGCCGCCGTGGGTCAGCCAGTACTGCGCCGCCTGCGCCCAGCCCAGCCAGGAGAACTGCGCCTGCCCCCGCAGCTCGGCGAGCATGCTCGCCATGACCACCGCCGGAGTATCGACATCGATCTGGACCGGCACCTTGAGGCGCTCCCAGCGCAGCGCGGCGATCACCGAGGTCTCGCTGGGGTTGTCCAAGCGGTACGACAGCCTCTCCTCGAATGCCTCGGCCGGCTGCGGCGTCACCACCACGCGCAGCGCGTCCTCTTTGGGATCGTAGCTGTAGCTTCCCCAGGCCACCGACATATTGCTGAAGATGACGGTCCACTCCTTGGGCGTGGGAATCATATGCAGGCCGTAGGTCCCGGCGGCCAGCGGCTTACCGCCGATCTTTACGGGAGACGAGAAGGAGATGACGGTGTTTTGGTTGGCGCCCGCTCGCCACACCTGGCCGTAGGGGACAAGCTCGCCCCAGATCCGCCGGCCGCCGACCGCTGGGCGGTTATAGCTTATCTTGATCTCGGTCAGGCCAACGGTCTGGCTGACCGTTGCCGCCGGGCTGGACTCCGGCTGCTTGAGGGACGGCTGGGCCGCGGCCTGGCCTGCCGCGAGCGTGAACAGGGCGAGGGTGACGATGAACGTAGAGGTTCGCATCGGCCCCTTATACACCATGGCGACCGCGGTGGCAGCAGGTCAGATCGACCAGGTCCTTTGTCGCGTGTCAAATAGAACGCTCCCACTGCCCCTGATCGTGCAGCTGAACGACCAGCTGGACGACCAGCTGGACATCGTTGCCAAGCCGACTTGGCCGTTCGCAGCGCTCTGGCGACGAGCGCCGCCCGGCGCGGCTGCTTGGCATCGCGGTTGCTTTCTCCCGAGTCGAGTTGTGCGGAGGATGCGCTCGATGAAAGCAGCAGCGGTTTCTAATTTTCAAGTCCTTGGTCGCCACGTCATCGCCCGGTACTACGGCTGTAGCCCAGAGCTCCTTGATGATCTCACAGGACTGGCGGAGCGGCTGGACACCGCCGCCCGGCGGGCCGGTGCGACGCCGGTGCGCAGTGAGTTCCACCGCTTCGCGCCGCACGGAATCAGCGGCGTCGTCATCATCATGGAGTCGCACCTGACGATCCACACCTGGCCGGAGCACCGCTACGCCGCCGTCGATTTCTTCACCTGCGGTGAGCACACCGACCCGCTGCTCGCGCACGAGTACTTGAGTCAGGCCCTGGGCGCGACGGCCTCTCACCACATGATGCTGCAGCGCGGCCTGGAGAATCAGCCCGTCGGGGTGGGCAACCTGTGGAGCGCGCGGCTGGCGGCGGGAGTCGAGCTGCGCGCCATCCGCGCGGCGCAGCCGGGTCTCGCGCGGACCCCCGACCTCTGGCTGTCCGATGAACCAGAAGATCAGGTGAGCGCGCTGCGCGTGCAGAAGGTGCTGCACGCCGGAAAGACCGCCTTTGCGCACGTCGAGATCGTCGAGACCCAGGCCTACTGACGGCTCCTTTCGCTCGACGGAATGATCCAGTCGGCAGCCGCGGATGAGGCGCAGTATCACGAGTCGCTGGTGGCGCCGGCGTTCGTGCTCGCCAAGAGCGCGCGGCGCCGCGTCGCCATTCTGGGCGGCGGCGAAGGCGCCACCTTGCTTGAGGTGCTGCGCTTTGCGGAGGTCGAGCGCTGCGTGATGGTCGATATCGACCCCGAGCTGGTTGCGCTGTGCCGCGAGCACCTGCCCGCCTGGTCCGATGGGGCGTTTGCCGATCCGCGCGCCGAGCTGCGCTGCGAAGATGCGCTGTCCTTCCTACAGGACGCCGCGAGCAGCGGTGAGCGCTTCGATCTCATCCTCTGCGATCTGCCGGACGCAGAAGCTGGCACCCCGCTGGCGCAGCTGTACGCGACCTCGTTCTTCGCGCTTTTGGCGAGCTGCCTGGCGCCGGGGGGCCTTTACGCCCGACACGTCGGCAGCTTTCAGATGGCGCCGCCGGTGCTTGACCCCGCCGCCATCGTGTCTGCCGCCGCCCCTTGCTTTGCCGGGGTCTGGGCCTACTCGTGCTTTATCCCATCGTTTGCCGCCGAGTGGGTCTTTGCGGTCGCCAGCCGCGATGAGGAGCTGCCGCTGTTGACCGCCGCCGAGGTAGATGCGCGTCTGGCGCGGCGCCGCCAGCGGCCGTGCCGGACCTACGACGGCGTGACCCACCATCGCCTCTTCTCGCTGCCCAAGCCGATGCGCCAGGCCCTTGGCAACCCCAAAGCGAGCGCTCCGCGATGAATACCCAATGGCTGACCGCCAAGGCCGTAGCGCGGCTGACGGAAGATCGCGGCGAAGGCGCCTTCGCGATTGCCCCCATCGGGCGCGGCGAGACCGTGGCCGTATTCGGCGGCTATCCGGTCTCGCGGGCGCCGCTGGACGCCCTGCCGGAAGAGCGCCGGCGGCGCTCGATTCAGATCGACTGCGATCTGTCTCTGGTGAGCGGTGAGACCCGCGAGCCCGGCGACATGGTGAATCACTCCTGCGCGCCAAGCTGCGGTCTTCGCGGTGACATCGTCGTCGTCGCCCGGCGCGACATCGCCGTCGGCGAAGAGCTCACCTTCGACTACGCGATGAGCGACGCCAGCGACTACGACGAGTTTCGCTGCGCCTGCGGCACTGCGGTCTGCCGCGGCATGATCCGCGGCACCGATTGGCGCGACCCGGCCATCCAGTCGCGCTACGCCGGCTTCTTCTCCACGTACGTGAGGATGTGCATTGAAGGCACCTAGGCTCATCATCATCGGCGCCGGTGCCGCGGGCCTTTACGCTGCGCGCCTGTTGCGCGAGCGCGGCGCGCTGGTCACCCTGCTGGAGGCGTCCGACCGCGTCGGCGGCCGGGTGAAGAGCTGCAGCGGCTTTGCCGCCTTTCCCATCGAGCTCGGGGCCGAAGAGCTGCATGGGGAGAGGTCGGCCTCCTACCGCCTCGCCCGGGCGCAAGCCCTGCCGCTGCGCCTCTGCCGCGAGCGGCCGCACCTGTGGAGCGATCTGGGCGCCGGCCGGCGCGGCCCGCTGCGCCAGGACGATCCGGACTACATTCTTTCGCAAGAGTTCTTCGCTGCGCTGCCGAGTTATTCCGGACCGGACCTGCTGCTGGCGCAGGCGCTCGCCGGGCTGCGGCCGCGCGCCCGCGAGCTGCTCGACGCCACCCTGGGCAACGAGTACGGCGCCGACAGCGAACAGCTGGGCCTGCACGGCTTGGCGGCAGCCGAGTCGGCCTGGCTGCGCCAGGGCGCCCGCAACTACACCCTCGACGGGCTGCCGCTGCTCAGGCTGCTCGACTCGCAAGCGGTGGCGACGCTGTGCGGGCGCGCGGTCACCAAGGTCGACTGGCGGGGACCGGAAGTGCAGGTCGTGGTGCGCGGGGGCGAGCTCTTTACCGCGGAGCAGGTGCTGATCACGGTGCCGCTGCCCGTCCTGCGCGACGGTGATATCGCCTTTACTCCGCCGCTGCCGGCGGAGAAGCTGCGCGCAGCGCGCGGCATCGGCGCAGGTCCCATGCTGAAGATATTCCTGCGCTTTGGGCGCGTGCTGTGGCCCTCGCGCAGCAGCAGCTTCACGCTATCAGGCGCTCCGCACGCGCCGCAGATGTGGAGCTGCGGTCAGCGCGGCGCGGAGCCGGACCGCATCCTGACCGCCCTGGTCGCCGGGCGAGCGGCGGCGGCCTTCATCTCGCTCGGCGCGCACGGGCTGCCGACGCTGCTTGCAGAGCTCGACCGGGCCCTGCCGGGGCCGCGCCAGGGGACGGCCGCTTCGGCGCTGCGCGAGCACCTGATTCAGGACTGGAGCGCCGAGCCCTTCATCCGCTGCGGCTACTCCTACCCCACGGTCGGCTCGGCCCCGCTGCGCCAGGCGCTGGCGCGGCCGCTGCACCGCCCCGGCGCGCCGCGGCCGCGCCTCGCCTTCGCCGGCGAGGCGACCCACGAGCGGCTCTTTGGCTCGCTGCAGGGCGCGCTGCTGTCGGCCGAGCGCGCGGTCGCCGAGCTCCTGCCCGCCCCCAGCGAGCGCGCGGCCACGACCCGGAGGAAAAGCCCATGAGTTTCCCGATCAGTGCTCGCCAGCTCGCCATCACTCCCTTGGTCGAAAATGGCGCGGTGGCCGCAGCGGTCCTGGCGATGATCGTCCAGGCGTCCTTTGACCCCGCGGTGCGCACCATGAACTACCTGCCGCACTGCATGGATGAAGCCCAGGCGCGCCACTACTGCGCGACGAGCGACGGCATAGTGCTGCGGCTCGATGGCGAGCCGGTCGGCGTCACCGTGGTCCGCCCTCAGGTGCAGGCCGGCGAGGGCGTGGCGATCCCGCCCGACTGCGTCGAGCTCGACGAGTGGGTGCTGCCGCCGTTTCGCGGGCAGGGCATCCTCGGCCGCCGCGGCTGGCCGCTGATCAGCGGCTGACGGCGCGGCTGGCCCGGGGTTTGCTTTGGAGCTATCGAGAAATCGACCTGACTGAAGGAACTGAACAGGAGCAACAAGACCAAGCAGAACCGCTTCTTCCGCCTGGGCGCGCTGATCGGCCTTATGACCCTGGGCTGCGTCGCCGGCTGCGGCGAGGGTAAGACAGAGCCGACGGCGAGCGCGATGTATGCCCTGACCGGGAGTGTCGCTGGTCCCTACGGCACGACGAGCGGCACGGTACAGGGGCCCGGCAGCAATCAGCTGACCCCGGTAACCAAGATCGTCGGCTACCACAGCTCTGCGTACATATATGGAATCAGGCTGTACTGGGGCAGCACTTCGGTCCTGTACGGACAGACCAACGGTATTACCTGAGACGTATTCGACCTCACCGATGACCCGGTCGTGTCCGTGCGCTATCTGGTAAATCTGGGCGTGCTGCGAGGGATCAAGTTCACAACCGGCGACGGCAGGACCCTCGAGCTAGGTCTTATCCCGGCGACTGCGGTGGCGTTTTCCAGCGCTGACGCCTTGTTTACTGACCTGCAGACCTGGAAGGGTACCATCAACGGCACACCCGTCCTCTGGGGAGCCAAGTTTTATTACACCACGCCGTAATGGGCCGCTGGCCGTGGCGCCGCTTTCCTGCCTGCGGTAGCGGCAGGAAAGCAGCCGCCACCGGCCCGACGCGACGGGAAGGGCAGGTTGTCGATGCCGCTGATCTGCAGATCGTCGATATCCCAGCCCGGTCCCCCGACAGCGGGATCGGTGCCGATGCGGAAGCGCAGCCTCACCGTCTTGCCCTGGTAGGTAGTTCCCAGGTCGGCGGTTGTGGTGAGGTAGCTCGGATAGCCCGCGCTGGTGCCGACGAACGCTCGGCGACCCGGCAGTACATCGTTGAGCGCCCACAGCGCCCCGCCATACCCGTTGCGGGAAAGGGACGCGCCGATGTCGATCCAGGTCTTGCCATCATCGGTGCTAAGCTCGATCACCCCGCCATCGTAGAAGTTGGAGCTGTCGGCCTCCAGGCTGTAGCGGTGGCGCAGGGTGAAGCCGAAGCTGCCGGTGGCGCTGACCTGCAGCGGCGGCGAGACCAGCCTCTGGTCGGAGGGCGCGCCATGATCGGGGATCGACCAGCGGCCGCTGGGTCCGTCGTGCACCTGGACCCACGGCTCGCTGGTGCTGAGCGTCGGATCATTTGTCAGGGTCCACAGCGCGCTGGAGTCGTCCATCGAGTCACCGGTCGATGAGGCCAGGACCAGATCATAGTTGCCGACAAAGGTCTGGCTGAGGATCACCGTCCCGGGAGCCGCCAGGTTGGACGCGTCCACCCGGGCCTGCAGCTGGAACGCGACCTTGGACCCGGCTCCCTTCAAGCCGACAACCAGCGAAGCCGTGGCCTGCTGGAACGGCGCGGCGGTGGAGAAGCGGAGCGAGTTGCCGCGGGGGAAGGTGACGCCCGGGGTCTCGGTGCTTATGGTGGCGGTGGCGGTGAAGGGCAGGACTCCGGCGTTGCGCAGCCGGACGGTGAGCACGCCAAGCTCGCCGTTATCCAGGACTCCATCAGAGTCGCACGAGCGGAACGTGTCGGTCAGCGTCATCGCATCCAGCGCCACGACGCCGCCGATGGCGAAGCTCTCGACGGCCCCGGCGTGCGTCGCCGAGCCGCGCGGGGGAGCCAGCGCCAGCGAGCCGAGGCCGCGCTTGGCAAAGGCGCTGGCGAACAGCTCAAAGTCTCTGCTGCTGCGGGCCAGCGCGGCCAGGAGCACCGCGTCCCGAGCCTCGGTCATCGTCGGGTTTATCGGCGTGAGCTTGAGCGAGGCGACCAGATACTCGCGCATCGCCTGGCGGGCCTGCGCGAAGGTATAGCGCCCGGTGTCGCGGAGCAGCGCTACGTAGCACTCCCACAGCATGCTGGCCCACACCTCGCCGCCGTTGTGCACCTCGGCGTTGTTGGCGCCGTCGGCCCCGAAGGCGGGAGCCGGCACGGCGGGCAGCGCGGTGCCGTTGACGATGTGGCGGAAGGTCAGCGGATTTTTGGCCAGATCGGCAGAGTAAGGGTAGCGGCGGATGCCGTTATAGGCAGAGTTATTGGCGGGGCCGGTGGCGTACGCGGCGGCGGCAAAGGCGCCGGTCCAGTTCGCATTCGCCATGGCGGTGGCGTCTTCCTCGCGGGTCGTCAGCAGCAGGGCGGAAAAGTCGCCCCAGCCTTCGCCCATCGCGCCGCCCTGATTGTTATCCAGGCCGTTGGCGTTACCGATGAGGCGGTTGGAAAGGACGTGGCCCCACTCATGCGCCACGATCATTGCATCCAGCGAGCTGTCGTTGTTGATAAGGGTGGTGCGCGCGGCAAACGTCACCGCCGTACCGGCCGCGAGCTTGGCGTAGACCTGGGCGCCGTCGGCCTGCGAGATCATCACCGCGGGAATGGTCACTGGCATCGGCGGCGGAGTCGTCGCCGCGGGCATGGCGCGCGGGTTGCCCGCCACATTGTTGACGATGACCACGCCCTTGGCGCCATTGACCTGGGCGTTGTAGGCCTGCGCCTCGTAGGCGCAGCTGGCGCGGTTCATCACCGCGATCTTGTCCTTGATCGCCGCGGCGTTGACAAAGGGGCTCTCGCAGCCATCGCTTGGACT
Source organism: Polyangia bacterium (assembly GCA_044222245.1). Lineage (GTDB taxonomy): Bacteria > Myxococcota_A > Polyangia > Palsa-1104 > JAEUJZ01 > CALFML01. The sequence continues at coordinate 129,024 of JBGANQ010000007.1, forward strand.
GGTTCCCAGGCCGTCATTTACGACCACCAGCTCGGCTTTGACATCAAAGAGCTTGGGCCCAAACGCCGCGCGGCCGATCCGATAGACGCGCGCCAGATCCGCCGGCGCGGTGATGCGGGCGGCGTTCTCGTTCGGATCGAACAGGTACATCTGGATGCGCGGCGAAGCCCCATCGGCCGGCGTCGAGGCGTTGGCGTTGTTGCGGCCCGAGTTGTCTTGCGCCTCGGCGCGGATCGGATCCCCGGCGACGCCCCCGCGAGCGAAGTTGTCCTTCTGCGCGTTGTAGGAGCTCTCATCCCAGCCGGCGTCGTAAAAGACGTCGTGCTGGTAGTTGACGATGTAGAAGAAGTTGGCAGTGACTGCCTGGATCGTCCGGCTGCTGGCGGCCGGGTCATCCCGGGTGAGGTCGAGGTTGTAGTCAAACTCGCCCGGGGCGCTGACCTTGAGCATGACGTCGCCAGCGGACAGGCCGTCGGGAGCGGCGATGTCGGCGTAGGCGACGGCGTTGTTGCCAGCGGCCTCGGTGGCGCCGGCGGGCAGCCAGGGGTCATTGTGCTTGAACGGAACGTTCTGCAGCGTGACCAGCTGCGAGGGGATAAACGTCAGCTCGGTGTCATCGCGGCGGCCGGTCGGGTGGGGGCTGAACGCGTTGCCTTGGGGACCGTCCCACGGCACAAAGCTCGGACTCGCATCGGCGAACACCCGATACTTATAGGAGTCGTTTTGAACCAGGTCGTTGGCAAACAGGATCTCGCCATCTTCGGCGCTGACCACATAGGAGTGCAGGGACGAGTCAGGCTGGTCGTTAAGCGACAGGTCGAGCTCGACGTAGTAGGCCGGCACCAGTCCCTGCGCGGTCGGGAACCACACCCGCTTGCTGCGCGGCGGCGCGGCCGGACGGTAGCGCGTGCCCGCGGCCGCGAACGCGCCGAGGGTGTGCAGGCGGTAGCCCGCCGGAGCGCTGGCGCTGCCCGAAGGCTGCACCATGGTTCCGGTCATCGCCGCGATCGCGCGCGCCACCGCGGCGTCGGCCCCCAGGGCAAACTCGGACGAGGTCGGCCGCACCTGCGGGTTGAGGTAGCCGGTGGCTCCGAGCGGCTGCAGCTCGCGGTTCATGGCCACATTGAGGCCGACTCGGAAGACCTCCAGGCCGGCTACCTCCTGCGCGAACTGGACGATGATGGCGCCCCGGCCGATGTCGTGTATCCGGCTCAGCCGCGCCGCTTGCAGCGCCTCGCTGTCGAGGCCCCAGGTCGGCGCCAGCTCGCGCACGACCTGCCAGGCCACGGTCTTTGCGTCAGAGCCCGGCGCCGGCTGGCCGTCAATCCAGGCGAAAGTCGGCACGCCGCGGTCGGGGTCGCGGTGGGCGACCCAGGCCGTAATCTTCGGCGCCGATGCTGAGGGTAGGGCCGCCGGCGGCGCCGAGCAGGCAGCCGACAGGAGCTGAGCGGCCGATAAGCTGGCCAGGAGCAGTGGGAAACGGGTCCACGAGCGCTTCATGAGTAGTTGGCCTCACAATTGTCTCGCGTAGGCTAGCAAGAAGGTCCTGTTTCGCATAAGCCTTGTCGCGCGATTTCAAGGCCACCGCCGGCCACTGCCACTGCGATAACGCCCTGTTGGGCGAGCAGCAGCGCCTGCGCATCGCCCGCGTGATCGCGAGCCTGGTAAGTCCGCTGCGCGAGCCGAGTAGCGATCCGCTCCTAAGTCTTTAGTACGCAGGCACTTCGCACCGCTGCGGATCGCTTGCAGCTCGTTGTCTCTGGGGGACTCCCTTTTCTGGTTTGAGGTCGCGATGGACGATGCCCTTGCTGTGCGCAGCGGCGAGCGCGGCGGCGATCTGACGGCCGATACGCAGGGCGTCGATCCCAAACGGACCGCGCAGGCGCTTGATGCGGCCCGAGAGCGACTCCCCGTCGCAGTACTCCATGACGATATAGGCGGTGCCGTCCGGCAGCTGGCCATAGTCGAAGCTGCCGACGATGCCGGGGTGGGTGACTATGTTGACCGCCCGCGCCTCGTTGAAAAAGCGGGTAACTATCAGGGAGTCCTTGGAATACTGCGGGCGCAGGATTTTGATCGCTACATGGCGGCCGATTCCCTCGTGCACAGCCTCAAAGACGCTGCCCATGCCGCCGTCGCCGATCTTGCGGACGACTTTATAATGCCCGACGAGCTGTCCGATCATGATGCGCCGCCCGGGGGACAAACCAACCCCCTGTGACATCGTACCACGACCCGGCGCGGGCGTGGATGGGGTAGGCGGGGGGCGCGTGCAGAAATCACCTCATTGTGACCTTGTGCACGGAGTAGGACCTCCCCGCGGGGGACCTGAGCTTGAGCCTACTTAGGGCGCCGGCAGCAGCCGGCCAAGGCCCGCTGGGGGTACAAGGGGGCCACTGTAGCCAATGCTCGCAAAGCTACGCTCGTCCTGGTAATGGGCCAGCAAGCACATCGCCTTGAGCGCCTGCAGCCCCTGCCGCAACAGCGCCGTGCGGCTCCGCTCCCAGCTCGCCAGGACCGCGTCCTGCGCCGCCGGTGCCAGGCGCGAAAAGCGGGTGAAGCTTCCGGTCACAAGCGGATAGAGCTCAAGTAGCGACAAGAGCGCCTTCACATCGCTGCGCAGGCCCTCTTCCAGCTGGCTCAGGTAGCCGTCGATGAAGGCGCACTGCCGGGCCGCGCCGTCGGCGTGCGGGTCGGGCTCGGCCCCATCCAAGATGCGCAGCGCCGCGGCTCGGACAATGACGTACTCGCGCGCCGACAGGCAGCGCCCGGCCGCGCTCGGCGCGCTCGCCCCGGCCGCTGGCGCAAGACCCTGGGCGGCCTGGCTCGGCGCCTGCTCGTAGTCCCAGATGAGCCGATGTGCGACGCTCGCCCCCGAAAGTGCGAGCCCGCCCGCCACCGAGATCTTGAGCGTGGTCTTTAGAAACTGTCTTCTTCGCATGATCCTGCCAAGGTAGCTGATTCGCGGCGGTTGCCGCCGCGCCGCCGCCTGTAAAAAAGTAAAAGCCAAAAGCTCTGCGTTTTCGCCCGGCCGGGAGTTTTGCTGATTTCCCCGATTTTCTGGTTAGCGGCGCATGGTATCATCGCTGAGCTCTGTAGCGTGCGCTCTGCCCGCGGCCCGTGTACTGGCCGGGCGGCCCGTCCCGGCAAAAGGGCCAAGCTCAGCACCGGCCCCAGAGCCCGAGGGCAAAGACCAGGCCAGAGACAGCGGCCCAAGCCAGAGGAAGAGGCCCGATAGGGCGAACCGATGCCGACCCGAGTAGCGAATAACCGTGAGCGCGTCGTCCAGATCGCGTTCATGACCATCTACCTAGCCATCGTCATCCTTGGCTTTACGACAAACTCCGGCGACCGGTCGGTGCTGCGGGCGCCGCGCCTGTTCTGGACCATCGGGCTGCCGTTTGCGCCGATGTTCATGGTGGTGTTCGGCTATTACGTCTGGCGCCGCCTGTGCCCGCTGTCGCTGTTCGCCAAGTTCGGGGCGATGCTGCCGCGCACCAAGCAGCGGCGGGTCCCGGCGTGGGCCGAGCGCTGGGGGATGATGATCATCTTCACGATGATGTTCTTCTCCCTGGGCATCCGTCACCTGTTTACCAACGGCTCGGGGTTTTTCCTCGGGCTGTTCCTCCTGCTCATCGGCGGCTGCGCCCTGCTCGTCGGGGCGACGTTTACCGGCAAGACCTGGTGCAACTTCTTCTGCCCGGTGGCGATCATCGAGAAGACCTACCTCGAGCCGACCGGCATGGGACCTGCGCGCAGCGAGAACTCGCAGTGCAAAAAGTGCACCGCCTGCAAGAAGCACTGCCCCGATATCGACGTCGAGGTCGGCTACTGGAAGGAAAAAGATCTACTCTCGCGCCGGCTGGCCGGCTTCGCCTGGCCCGGCCTGGTGTTCGGCTTCTACTTCGCGTTCTGGACCTACAGCGGCAACTGGGACTACTACTTCGACGGCACCTGGACCCGCCAGCCCAGCGAGTGGCGCAACATCTTTGGCCCCGGCTTCTTCTTCGCGCCGATGGTGCCCAAGATCGTCGCCATCTACCTGGCGATGCTGGTGCCGGCGGCGCTGTCGGCGGCGCTGTTTTTTGGGCTCGAGCGGCTCCTCGTCAAGCGCTATGGCGCCGACCGCGGCATCCACTGGACGCTGTCCATCGCCGCCTACGCCGCCTTCAACATGTTCTACCTTTTTGCCGGGCAGCCATCGTGGCGCAAGATCTACCTTTTTAACCACCAGGTCGGCCCGTACATCATCTTGTTCATGACGATTGCCCTTGGGACCTGGTTCCTCAGCCGGCGCTTCAACCGTCGCGAGGACGAGGCGGTGCAGGAGAAGTTCGCCAAGCGCTTCATCGCCCGCTGGTCGTGGAAGGACGAGAAGCCGCCCGAGGATCTGCGCGAGGCGTTCTACGTCATCAAGCGCAAGGAGCAGGAGAAAGAGGTCGGCCTGCGCGTGTACGCCGACACCATGAAGGAGCTGATGTCAGAGGGCGTGCTCACCCGCGCCGAGCTGCGCATCATCGAGCAGGTGCGGGCGCAGTTTAACATCTCTGACCAGGACCACGAGAAGGTCCTGCAGCAGCTGCAGATCACCGACCGCCAGCTGTTCGATCCCAACGTCGCCGTCTCCGCCGAGGAGCGCCTGCAGGAGCAGGGCTACCGCATGGCCCTGCGCACGCTGCTCCTGCGCGGGGCGAGCCGCCGCGACATCGAAAACCTGCGCCGCGACTACAACATCTCGCCCGAGAACCACCAGCGGCTGGTCGATGAGATCACCGGCACCGGCGGCGGCCACCTGCAGCAGGTGCAGGATCTTCTGGCGCGCATCGAGGACCTGCGCGCCGTCTACCGCGTGCTGTGCAGCTTCGTCATGGGGCCGGCGCTGGAGTTTCTGTCGCTGGTGCTGCTCAAGCGGCAGGATCGCCTGGTCGATCACGTGCTCGACGTGCTGTCGCTGATGGGCCTGGGCGAGGTGATCCGCCACAACCGCGGCCGGCTCTTTGATCAGGACAAGGTAACGCGCGGCGGGGCGATCGACGCCCTGCGCGACACCGGCGACCCCGAAGCGATGGCGCGCTTTCTGCCCATCCTCGAAGAGCGGGTGCCTGCCTTCGACCCACGCATCGTCGCCAGCGAAGACGAGCAGGAGCGCGTGCTCGACGCCCTGGCCAGCGAGCACGATCCGTTCGTGCGCGCCGGCGCCATGCTCGCCTCGGCGCTGCCCGGCGAGACCCCGAGCCCGCTCAGCATCGAGCGCCTGCTGTCGGGCATGAACGACGAGGACGCCCTGGTGCGCGAGGCGGCGATCCAGGCCCTGCCCACCGGCTGGGGCATGGCCGCCGGCAACCTCCTTGGCGACAACGACCGCTCGGTGCGCGACGCGGCGCAGGCGGCGCTGGCGCGGCGCTCGGGCAGCCACGCCGGCAGCGCGCCGGCGACCGGCATGCCGCAGCCGGCGACCGGACCGCTGGAGCAGCGCCTGCACTCGCTTGGCAAGGGACCCTCGCCGCTGCCGCTGCCGCCGCCAAGTGGACTCGGTGGACCGGGCGGACCGCAGCTGGTCGTCGTGCCGCCGCTGGCCGCCGGGCCCGCGCCCGGCCCGGCCGCGACCGAGGGGCAGGGCCCGCCCAGCCAGCCGCCGCTCGGCGCCCCGAACCTGCTCACCATCGGCGAGGGCTTCGGCTCGGCGCAGGCCGACACCTTGGTCACCGGCCGTTTCGCGGTGCCGCGCCTGCCGACCAACCTCGGCCCGGTGTGCACCAACCTCGAGCGCATCCTGTTTCTGCACTGCGTGCCGCTGTTCGTCGACTTCGAGCCCGAGGATCTGCTGATGCTCGCCCGCGCCTCTGAAGAGCGCTCGTACATCGAGGGCACGATCCTGTTCAACCAGGGCGACCACGGCGACGAGGTGTTCGTCATCATCGCCGGCCGCGTCGAGGTCATGGTCGCCAATGACTCCCCCGAGCGCGTCATCAACGTCATCGGCCCCGGCGACTGCCTGGGCGAGATGTCGGTGATCGACGGCTCGCCGCGCAGCTCGACCGCGATGGTGGTCGGGGTCGGCACCCGGGTGCTCGCCATCCGCGGCGAGACCTTCCGCCGCTTCGTCGAAGAGCGCTCGCACGTCAGCGGCAAGATCATCGGCGTTCTGGCCAACCGCCTGCGCCAGTACATCGAGCGCTCGGCCAAGCCGCAGCTGCTGCGCTCGTCCGCCATCGTCGCCCAGGCCAGCTAGTCCGGCGCCGGCGCGGCGCAGCTTTCCCCACACCCGCCCGGAGGCCGTGCTATATGCCGGACTCCATGCGCATGCGGTGCAACCAGCGGCCAGTTCCCCTAGCTGCCGAGGTTGCTATGGCGCAGCGCTACCGGAGGTTGTGATGTCGCGCATCGCGCTAATGCCCGAAGAGCTAGCCAACCAGATCGCCGCCGGCGAGGTCGTCGAGCGCCCCGCCTCCGTCGTCAAGGAGCTGGTCGAGAACTCCCTGGACGCCGGCGCCGGCCGCATCGACGTCGACATCGAGAGCGGGGGCCTGGGCCTGTGCCGCATCACCGACGACGGCAGCGGCATGACCCAGGAAGAGGCCGAGCTGTGCCTACTCCGCCACGCCACCTCCAAGCTGCGCTGCGCCGAGGATCTGTTCCGCCTGCAGACCATGGGCTTCCGCGGCGAGGCGATGGCCTCGATCGCCTCGGTCTCGCGCCTCACCCTGACCACCCGCACCAAGGACGCGGTGGCCGCCTACCGCATCACCACCGAGGGCGGCCAGAAAAAGAGCCCGAGCCGCGAGGTCGGCGGCTCGGTGGGCACCCAGATCGAGGTGCGCGACCTGTTCTTCAACGTGCCGGCGCGCCTGAAGTTCATGAAGACCGAGTCCACCGAGTCCGGCCACATCGCCGAGACCCTGGTGCGGCTGGCGCTGGCGTTCCCCGGCGTCCACTTCAAGCTCCGCCACAAGGGCAAGGTGACGCTGGACCTGCCGCCGCATAAGAGCCCGCTCGAGCGGTCGCGGGCGGCGCTTGCCTCGCGCGGCAAGGGCAGCGGGGTGCCGGTGCTGTACCAGGCGCAGGCCAGCGGCGACGGCATATCGATCGAGGCGCACCTGGGGGCGCCCGAGGACGCGACCAGCACCCCGCGCAACGTGTTCCTGCTGGTCAACCATCGTTTCGTGCGCGACCGCGCACTGCTGCACGCCGCCCAGGCCGGCTACGGCGAGCTGCTGGAGCGCGGCCGCTACCCGCTGCTCGTCCTGCACCTGCACCTGGACGCCGCGACCGTCGACGTCAACGTCCACCCGCAGAAGCTCGAGGTGCGCATGGCCAGCGCCGACACCGTCTACAGCCTGGTGCGCACCGCGCTGCGCAACCTGTGCGTGCAGGCGCCGTGGCTGGTCGGCGTCGCGGCGCCGGCGCAGAAGTACGTGGTCGGCGCCGCGGCGGGTCCCGAGCTGCGCCTGGCCTACGCCGCCGAAGGCGCCGGGCCCGACTCGCGGAGCGGGGCAGACTCTGTGGCGACCCCCGGGCCGGGCTTGCCGCGCAGCGGTGCCGCGCCCGGGCGCGAAGCGGAGGCCGGCCCGCGCCTTGGCAGCGTCCTTGGCGACGCGCGCGCGCCGGCGGGTGACCGGGCGCGGTGGCAGTCGCCGCGCTCGCTTGGCTCGGGCGCCGCAGCGAGCGCCGAGCACCAGCTGCCGCTGCAGCCGCAGTGGGGCGCCGGCCTCGCCGAGCACCGGGCGCGCCTGCGCCAGGCGGTCGAGCTGTACGCGCCCACCGTCAACCGGACCTTCGCCGCCGCCGAGCCGTCCGCTCTGGCCGATGGCGACGCCGATGCCGCCCCCACCGACCGCGACGCCCGCGCGAACCCGGACGCCTTGCCGCCCGCCGCCGACCACGCGGCAGTCCCGCAGGTCGCCCCGGAGGTCCCGGCCGCCCTTGGCCGCATGACCCTTTCGGCGCTCAAGTACCTCGGGCAGCTGCTCGGCACCTACCTTTTGTGCGAGGGCGACGGCGAGCTCTTGCTCATCGACCAGCACGCGGCGCACGAGCGCGTGGTCTACGAGCGGCTGCGTCGCGCCCACGCCGCGCAGCCGCTCACCGCCCAGCGCCTCTTGTTCCCCGCCAACCTCGAGCTCGACGAGCGGCGGGCGGCCCTGCTCACCGAGCACGCCGAGACGCTCACCCACCTCGGCTTCGAGGTGCGCCCCTTTGGCGGCCGCAGCTTCGCCCTGTGCGCCGCCCCCGACCTGGGCGCCTATGGCCGCGGCGCCCAGGTGCACCGCGACCCCGAGCGCCTGCTGCGCCAGGTCCTCGACGAGCTGGAAGAGGGCGGTCGCAGCGACACCCTGCGCGAGCGCAGCGACCTCTTGCTGGCGACCATGGCCTGCCACGCCGCAGTGCGCGCCGGCGACCCGATGGACGCCACCAAGGCGCAGGCGCTGCTCTTGGCCATGGACGAAGTCGACTACAGCCCCTACTGCCCGCACGGCCGCCCGGTGCTGGTCCGCATGAACCGCGCCGAGATCGAGCGCCGCTTTGGCCGCGCCTGAGCGGCCAGGCCCAGGCCCAGCGCCGAGCTCCCAGTAGCGGCGCTGCGCAGCGGTGCTGCCCGCTGTTGAACCAGCCAAGGCGCCAAGTGATAAGGTAGCCGGGCCCGCTGGCCGCCCTGCGCGCAGCTTGCCGGCGCAACCACCCAGGTACAAGGAGCCTCCCCCCATGAGACCTCTGGCCGCCTTGCTCGTCGCCTTCGCGTGCGCCGTCGCTGCGCCCGCCGCTGCTCACGCCGCCGACAACGCCGCGTTCATCGCCCAGAGCGTGCCGACCGCGATGATCCCCGGGCAGACGAGCACCGTGTCGGTGACGATGCAGAACACCGGGACCACGACCTGGATGGCGAGCAGCGACCTTGGCTACAAGCTGGGCACCCAGAGTCCGCAGGACAACACCCTGTGGGCCGGCACCACGCGCATCTACCTGAGCCCCGGCGAAGCGGTGATCCCGGGTCAGTCCCGGAGCTTCACCTTCCCCATCACCGCCCCCGCGACCCCCGGCACCTACAGCTTCCAGTGGCGCATGGTCCACGAGGGGGTCGCCTGGTTCGGCGCCGCTTCGACCCTGGTCACGATCCGCGTGACGGCGCCGCCGCCCTACGGCGCCCAGCTGGTGTCGCAGGCGGTGCCGACGACGCTCGCCGCCGGCCAGACGGTCGCGGTGGCGGTCACGATGAAGAACACCGGCAAAAACCTCTGGACCGCCGCCGCGGGCTACAAGCTGGGCGCGCAGAATCCGCAGGACAACACCACCTGGGGAACCGGTCGGGTGAACCTGGCGGCCGGCGACGCGCTCGGCGGCAACGCCGACAAGACCTTCACCTTCGACATCACCGCGCCGGCGACCGCCGGCACCTACAACTTCCAGTGGCGCATGCTGCAGGAGGGAGTCACCTGGTTTGGCGACCTGACGCCCAATGTGGCGATCCGGGTGACGGCGCCGCCTGTGACTCTGTGCCCGGGAGTGGCGGTCACGCCCGACGGCACCAGCGATCTCGGCCCGGCGATCCAGAGCTGCATCGACCACCTGCCCGCCGGCGGCACGCTCAGCCTGCCGCCTGGCCTGTACGGCATCGCCACCCAGGTGGTGATCAGCAAGCCGTTGACGCTGCAGACGCAGGGGCTTTCCGGCTCGCCGGCGAGCTGCGAGGCGGCGGGGGCGGGCTGCGCCGTCCTGCAGGCGCTGCCTTCGTTCAGCTCGGGCGGCGGCGGCCTGATCGCGGTGGAGGCGACGCGCGAGGTGACCCTGGATCACCTGGTCCTCGACGGCAACCGGGCGGCGCGCCTTGGCTCCACAGCTGCCGCGCAGTGCGCCGCCGGCAACAACCGCTACGGCTTCAACGCCCGGATGAGCGACTGCGCCTCCTGCCGCTTTACCAGCAGCGTCAGCCGGAACGCGCTGTGCGGCTCGGGCCTGGAGTTTCGCGGCCACGACGCCGTCATTACCGGCAACGTCTTTCGCGCCAACGGCCAGAACGCGGTCAACAACATGTGGTCGGACGGACTCACGGTCCACTATTCCGATCGCGCCACCATCGCCGACAACCTCTTTGTCGACAACAGCGACGTGGCGCTCATCCTCGGCGGCGGGCGCGGCGCGGTGGTGCGCAATAACTCGATAAGCCAGCCGGGGCAGGTGGTCTTTGCGGGGCTGATGCTCGACAACTTCAACGGCGGCACCCCGGGCGACTTCACCGGCGCGGTGGTCAGCGGCAACACCATCGACTGCACGGCAGCCCGCAACTGCCACTTCGGCATCGAGCTTGGCCCCCACCCCTGGTACCTGTCGACGAGTATCCTGGCCGGCGACGTGCACGGCAACACCGTGACCGCCGCCCGCCAGGGCATCAACGTCGAGGGCGCCGGGACCGCCGCGGCGCCGCTGCTGCTTTACGGCAATACGGTGGGCGGCTCGGCGCCCGGCTCGGCCCGCTTCAACTGCGGCGCGCACAGCACGTCGGACTTCAACATCAATACCGCTGACTCCGTGGTGAACCGCAACGGCGAGACCTCGCCCACCACCTCGTTCGCCTGGCACAGCTGCCCCTAGTACTGCGCCGGCAAGTTCGTTTAGGCTGCGCCGGTGCCAGTGTTTCTTTCCCAGCGCTCGATCCGCTCTTGTCTGCTCGCGCCGCCAGCGGGGGCCGAGGTCGGCCCAGGCCCGGCGGAGGGCACCGGATGAGCGGGCGCCTTCTGTCTCCACGGCTGCTGCTCGGGGTGGTCGGGCCGACGGCGGCGGGCAAGAGCGCGCTGGCGCTGCGGCTGGCCGAGGAGCTGGGCGGCGAGGTGCTCGGCTGCGACGCCCTGCAGCTGCGCGCCGGGCTGCCGATCCTCACCGCCAAGCCGAGCGCCGCCGAGCTGGCGCGCGTCCGCCATCACTTGATCGGGGTGCTGCCCATCGAGCAGCCGGCCACCGCCGCGCAGTATGCCGAGCTGGCGGACGCGGCGATCGCAGAGGTGCACGAGCGCGGCCGGTCGGTGGTCGTCTGCGGCGGCACGGGGCTGTACCTGCGGGCGCTGCGCGACGGCCTGTTCCCCGGACCGGGCGGCGATAAAGAGCTGCGGGCGCAGCTGCGGGCGCAGGTCGCCGAGCACGGGCTGCCGGCGCTGCACGCTCGCCTGCAGGCGGTCGACCCCGAGGCGGCGGCGCGCATCGCCCCCGCCGACTATGTCCGCATCGAGCGGGCGCTGGAGGTCTACACCCTCACCGGGCGGCCGATCAGCGCCTGGCAGGCCGACAGCCAGCGCGAGCAAAAGGAGGGTCCGCGCTACCGCTTCCTGCTCGTCGGCGTCGACCCCGGCCCCGCGGCGCTGCGGCAGCGCATCGAGCAGCGGGTCGCCGCCATGCTCGACGCCGGCGTGGTCGCCGAGGTCGCGGCGTCCCTGCACGAGCACGGGCCGCTGCGCTATCCGCCGCTCGGCTACGAGCAGGTGCGCCGCCACCTGGCCGGCGAGCTGACCCTTGACCAGATGGCGGCCGAGATTGTGCAGAAGACCGCGCAGTACGCCCGCCGCCAGCGGACCTGGCTGCGCCGCGAAGCGGGGATCGCAAGCTGGCTGGCCGAGGACCGGTCCGGCGCCGACGCGCGGCTTGCGGCGCAGGTGCACGAGCTCGTCGCGGCGATGCGGGCCTAGCCTCGGCCGGCGCCGCGCGGACAAGACGCGGCCGGCGGTTTTTGCTACAACTACCGGAGTCTCTCTGTAGTCTCCCTGTCGCTCCACGGTGACCATGTCGCAGCCCAGTCCCCCCGCCGCCCTTGACCCGCGCCAGACCCTCGAGTTCGAGCGGCCGCTGGTCGAGCTTGAGAACAAGATCGCCGCGCTCAAGGTGCTCGCCGGGGGCGAGCTCTTGGCCGCCGAGATCAAGGTGCTGGAGAAGCGCGCCAGCCGCCTGCGCGCCGACATCTTCGCCAAGCTCACGCCGTGGCAGAAGGTGCAGCTGTCGCGCCACCCGCTGCGGCCCTACACGCTGGACTACATCCAAAGGCTGTGCGACGAGTTCTTCGAGCTGCACGGCGATCGCGCCTTCCGCGACGACGAGGCGGTGATCGGGGGCCTGGGGCGGCTGCGCGCCGCCGGCGGGCAGCCGGTGCTGTTCATCGGCCACCAGAAGGGCCGCGGCACCAAAGAGGCGATGCGGCGCAACTTCGGCATGCCGCGCCCCGAGGGCTACCGCAAGGGCCGGCGGCTGATGGAGCTGGCGGCGCGCATGCAGCTGCCGATCATCGCCCTCATCGACACCCCGGGCGCCTACCCGGGCATCGACGCCGAAGAGCGCGGGCAGGCCGAGGCGATTGCCAAGAACCTCGAGGTGATGGCGGGGCTGCCGGTGCCGATCGTCGCGGTGGTGATCGGCGAGGGCGGCTCGGGCGGGGCGCTGGCGTTTGGGGTGTGCGACCGGCTGCTCATGCTGGAGTATGCGGTCTATTCGGTGATTACTCCCGAGGGCTGCGCCTCGATCCTGTGGAAGGATCAGAGCCAGGTCGAGGTGGCGGCGGCGCAGCTCAAGATGACGGCTGAGGATCTGGCGCAGCTGCGGGTCGTGGACGAGGTGGTGGCGGAGCCGCCGGGCGGCGCTCACCACAGCCACGACGAGGCGGCGCAGCGGGTGGGCGAGGCGATTGCCCGTCACCTGAGCGGCCTGCGCGGGCTGCCGCGGGCCGAGCTGCTGGAGCAGCGCTATCAGAAGTATCGGGCGCTCGGGCAGTTCACCGAAGAGCTGGTAGTCCCGGGAGTGCCGGCGAGTCCTTGAGCCAGCGGCCGGGCGAGGCTCTGTAGCGCCCCGCCTGGGGAAGGCGGTGAGCGGACACCGCGGCGCCGGACAAGGCCTGCTCCCGGCCTGCGGAGTAGGCACTTAGCGGCCGGCAGCGCGGCCTGCGGACCTGGCTGCGCCTTGCCCCGGCCTGGCCCCGCTCCGCTGTGGGCCGCAGGCTGCGGGAACGTCAGGCGCCGAGGGAGAGGATCTGGCCTTCGCGCAGGCACTCGATGGGCGAGGTGTCGGGATCGAGCAGGTCGGGGTAGTGGATGAGGCGCATGCGCGAGCGCAGGGCGGCCGGGAGCTGGAGGAGCGAGGCCAGCGGGGTATGAACGCCGAAGTTGGTCTCGTGGATGATGAGGTCGGCTTCGGCCAGCCAGGCGATGAGGTCGGGGTCAAAGGCGGTGTCGGCGCTGTAGCCGAGCAGCGGGCGGGGACGAGCTGTGCCCTGGTCGAGCGAGACGCGGATGGCGGTGGTGGGGATGTGGTGGCGGGTAAAGCGGCGCTCGATGAGCAGGGGGCCGATGCGGGTGACGCCGGGCTGCAGGTCGACGCGGTCGGTGTAGTCGAGCAGGCCGAGCTCTTTGAGCGGGCCGGGAGCTTGGAGCATCTGGCGCTCGCGCTCGGGGCTGTCGAGCGCGGTGGGCGCGGTGCCAAGGCGCGCGGCGAGCTCCGCGGCGGTGAACTCGGGGGCGCCAAGGAGCAGGCGCTCCATGCCGCCGCGCAGGCGGGTCGGCCACAGCTCGGACAGGACCTCGGCGGCGCCGTACAGGGTCGGCTTTTTCTGCAGGACGAAGCGGCGCAGGTACAAAAAGGCCTCGGTGCCGCCGCAGTGGTCGCCGTGCAGGTGGGTGAGCAGCAGGTGGTCGATGTTCCACGCCGACAGGTCGCTGCCGCTGCGCGCCCGGTGGTCGGCCAGCACGCGCGGGAAGGCGGGCGGGCAGTCTACCTGCAGCCGCAGGCCGGAGCTTGGCTCCTCGATGCACAGGCAGGCGTTGTGGTAGCGCTCGGTGAAGGCGTCGCCGACGCCCAGGACGTGCAGCTTGAGCATGGTCGCGGCTCCTTGCCAGAGGTCAAGGTCGAGGTCGAGGTCGGGCTAGCCGTTTTCGCCGATGTGGCCGATGACGGTCTGGGTGAAGGTCTTGGTGTCGGCCTGGCCGCCGAGGTCGCGGGTGCGCAGGCGGTCGACCTTGAGGGTGGCGAGCAGGCCCTGGCGCAGCCGGCGGCAGGCGTCGGCCTGGCCCAGGTGCTCGAGCATCATGCCGGCGGCCAGGGCGAGCGCCGTCGGGTTGGCGATGCCCTGGCCGGCAATGTCGGGGGCCGAGCCGTGCACCGCCTCGAAGATCGCCGCCTGGGCGCCGAGGTTGGCGCCGGGCGAGACCCCCAGGCCTCCGACCAGGCCCGCGATGAGGTCCGACAGGATGTCGCCAAACAGGTTCATCGTCACGATGACGTCGAAGCGCTCGGGGTTTAGGACCAGCTTCATGCAGGCGGCGTCGACGATCACGTCCTCGGACTGGAGCTCGGGGAACTCCTTGGCGACGCCCTTGGCGACCTCGAGGAACAGGCCGTTGGACATCTTGAGGATGTTGGCCTTGTGGATGATCGAGACCTTCTTGCGGCCGTGCTTTTTCGCGTACTCGAAGGCGTAGCGGACGATGCGCTCGGAGCCAAGGCGGGTGATGACGGCGATCGACTCGGCGGCGCTGCGGCCGGGGCCGACGAAGTGCTCGATGCCGGCGTAGATGTCCTCGGTGTTCTCGCGCACGGTGACGATGTCGACGTTCTGGTAGCGCGAGGGGACGCCGGGGAACGACAGGGCGGGGCGGAGGTTGACGTACAGGTCGAAGTGCTGGCGCAGGGCGACGTTGACCGAGCGGAAGCCGGTGCCCATGGGAGTCGACAGCGGGCCCTTGAGGGCGACCTTGTTCTTCTCGATCGACGTAAGCGTCAGGGCCGGCAGCGGATCTTGGTGGGTGGTGAGGGCGCCGGCGCCGGCCGGCACTTCTTCAAAGCGCAGGGCGGCGCCGGCCGCCTCCAGCATGCGCAGGGTGGCGTCGGTGATCTCGGGGCCGATGCCATCGCCACGGATCAGGGATACAAGGGGAGCCGGTTGGGTCATGGGAAGTTCCTGTCTCGCCAAAAGGCGCCCGGATTATACGGTGCCGCGACGGCAGCGGCTATCGTCACCGGCGTCGCCGCGGCGGCCAGGCCGTCACTGGCCGTCGGTGGGCGGCTTCTCGACCGGGCCGTCCTTGCCCCACACCATGCCGATGATGGTCGAGGCGCGCTTATTGTCCTTGGTCCGGCCGCTCTGCGCCAGGCGCATCACCATCGACTTGAGCAGGGCGCGCTGGATCTCGGGGTAGGTGTCGAGCAGCGCCAGGAAGTCGTCGGCGTCAAAGCGCAAAAGCTGGCAGGGCTCCAGGGTCTCGGTGGTGGCGGTGCGCTCGGTGCCGGCCAGCACCGCCATCTCGCCGGTGCACTCGCCGGTGCCAAGGCGCGCCACCTCCTGGCCGTTGGTGATGACGCGCACCTTGCCGCGGCGGATAAGGTACAGGCAGTCGGCCGGCTCGCCTTGGTTGACCAGCGAGCGGCCCTCGGGCACATCCACGCGCTCGGCCAGGCGCGCCACCTCGGCCAGCTGCGAGCTGCTCAGCGACTCGAACAGCGCGACGTCCTTGAGAAACAGGATGATGTCGAGGGAGGCCGAGGCCGGCCGGTCACGGGTGCTCATCTCAGGGGGCCTTCTTGCGGTAGCCGGGGTCGGTCGGCGCGTCCAGATCGACCGGGACGATGGCGCTTCCGGCCGAGGAGCTCTGCGGGCCGTCCTTGCCCCAGACCATGCCGATGATGGTCGAGGCGCGCTTGTTGTCCTTGCCGCGGCCGGTCTGCGCCAGGCGCTGCACCAGCGACTTGAGCAGGGCGCGGCCGATCTCGGGGTAGCAGTCGACCAGGCCCAAAAAGTCGCTCTCCGAGAAGCGCAAGAGCTGGCACGGCTCCAGGGTGTCGACGCCGGCGGTGCGCCGCATGCTCGCCAGCACCGCCATCTCGCCGACGCACTCGCCGGGGCCAAGGCGGGCCAGCTCCTGGCCGTTGCCGAGCACGCGCAGCTTGCCCTTGCGCACCAGGTACAGGTAGTCGGGCAGGTCGCCCTGGCCAAACAGCGTCGTGCCGCCCGGCAGGTCGACCTTCTCGGCGAGCGCCGCCACCTCGACGAGCTGCGAGTTGGTGAGCGCTTCGAACAGCGCCACGTCCTTGAGGAACAGCACCAGGTCGGCGAACGCCCGGATCGGGTCCTCGATCGGCGGGTAGGTGGTGAGCACCGCCGGGCAGTCGGGGTCGTGGCGCAGCGCGGCGACGATCCACGGGTCCAGGGTCAGCTTGAGCCACTCGACGGCGGTCTCGGGGCTCTGGCCGGCGGCGATGGACAAAGGCGGCAGGAAGAACTCGCTCGACCACGAGGTCGCATCGTCGAGCAGCTTGAGGCTGGCGTTGACGATGGGTCCGGGCTTAAACAGGGTGCGCAAGAGCTCGCGCGCCTGGTCGCGGTGCGGCGAGTTGGGCGAGCGCAGCGCCTTGAAGATGTGGACCATCGTGTCTTTGGGCGACAGCAGCGCCAGCGTCAGGGCGACGCGCTGCTGGGCGGTGTCGATCTGCGCCTCCAGCTCGCGCCACAGCAGGCCCCCGGGGCGCAGGCGGTCGCGCAAGAGGTCGCGGGCGCGCAGCATGTGCAGGCCCCAGCGCAGCTCGATGAGCAAGAAGTCCTGCAGCTTCTCGGTGTTCATCGGCGCCAGCTCGTCGCCGCGGCGCAGCTTGTTGAGGGCCTTGAGCGCCTCCAGCTGGGCCAGGCGGTCGGGGAACACCAGGTGCTCCAGCAGGCACGGGATGCCGGCGTGCGAGGGGATCATGCCGAGGGTGCGCAAGAGGTGCAGGCGCACCGCAGGGGTGGTCTCGGGGGCGGCCAGCTGGGCGATGACCACCGGCACGATGCTCTCGCCGAACACCGCCAGGGCGCGCACCGCGACGTGGGCAAGCTTGGGGTCGGACAGCGCGGCGAACAGCGGCCGCCGGGCCCGCTCGTCGCTGAAGGCCGAAAGGCCGGACAGCGCCTCGCGGCGCACCGCGAGATCGCCGTCGGTCAGGCGCGCCAGCACGGCGGGCAGGAACTCGGTGACCTTGTGGTCGTGGACCAGGCGCAGGGCGACCACGCACTCGGCGGTCTCGCGCGAGTTGAGCAGCGCCTCCAGCGCCCGCCGGGCGACCTTCTGGTGGCGGGGGTCGCTCGACCGCAGCAGCGTGGCGATGGCCGCCGAGCGCAGCGGCGGGCTGAGCGAGGTCACCCAGCGCGAGGTGTCATCGCCCAGGAGCGACGAGCCCATCGGCCCCGCGGCCTCGAGGATGGCCACTCGCTCGCGATCCGAGATGCGCGGCTCGCCCCAGCGCTGGCGCAGGTGGACCTCGAGGTCGGGGGTGTGCTCCTCGGACATCCAGCGCAGGGCGGCGATGCGCACCGGCTCAAAGGGGTGGCGCATGCGCTGCTGCATGGCCCGGCTGACCAGGTTCGAGCGGTGCGAGCGCAATAGCTCCAGCGCCAGCTCGCGCGAGCGCGGGCTGCCGGTGTCGATGGCCTCCAAGAGCACGCGCAGGCGCGGGCCGTCGATCATCGGGATGAGCTCCTCGTGGGCGTCGGCGTGCCCGGCGGCGTCGACCGAGCCGTCCTCCAGGGTCTCGCGCAGGGTCCGCGCGTACAGCGTCCCCCAGCGGGTGCCGAGCAGGGTGACCAGCAGCGCCATCACGATCGCCGCCCCGGTGAGGTAGCGGGCATCGACCACCGACTCGACGCCCCAGAGCAGCAGCGACCCGGCGGCCTTGATGATCGGGTTGAGGATGCCGCCCAGGACCAGGAGCAGGCTCGGGCGGACCGCCGGCGACAGCGCTGCCACCAGGCAGGACTCGGCCGGGCGGTGGAGGTTTGGCCGCAGCGTCTTGTCAAGGAGCAGCGCCAGCAGCATGATCCACACGGTGACGTTGGCCGTGGCGTGCAGCTCGAAGCTGGCGTAGAAGTAGCTGCCCAGGCACGTCATGAGCAGCGCCGGCAGGATCGCCATCGCCAGGCCGACGCCCCAGCGCTCGAGCACCGGCGTCGTCAGAAGCGCCTGCGTAGCGATGCCGCCCACCGAGGAGACGGCGAGCACGATGCACATGACGAACGCGATCTGCGACGGCGCCCAGGCGCTCTTCATCGCCACTCGGGTCTCGTACTGCAGGAGCAGGCCGGTCCACACGATGCCGGCGGTGCCGATGGTCATCCAGCGCACCAGCGGAATGCCGAACAGCTGGCGGAAGTGGCTCTGCTGCGTCGCCCCGCGGCGCTTGGCCGGCACCCGGGCGGCGTAGTCGGTGCGCACCAGCATGCCGGCGATGAGCCACGCCACCCCCGAGACCCAGATCAGGTGCTCGGGCTTGCTCGGCTGGCGCAAGACCAGCGTGATCGCCGAGCCGGCGAGCAGGCCCCCAAGGCCAGCGTAGGTGCCAAGGCGCGGCAGCAGCCAGCGGATCTGGGCCGCCTCCAGCGGCGCCTGAAAATATGTCCAGGTCGCGGCGACGCCGACGGTGGTGGCCACCTCGATGAACAGAAACAGGGCGAAGGTCGACTGCGGCGTCGGGTTGTAGTTCCACGCCGCGGTGCCCAGCGTCAGCACGCCGAGCGCCAGCAGGATGAGCCGCAGCGCCCCGGCGGCCGGGCGACGGCGCAACAGGCGGTTGAGCAGCACGGTGGTGAGGGCGGTGAGCAGGCTGCCGATGAACATCGCCGGCGGGATGCTCTGCCGCTGGTGGTGGGCGAGGAACAGCGCGTCCTGGTACGAGGTCGACAGGACGACGTTGAAGATACAGATCGCCGCCAGCCAGCGGAGGCGGCGTTCTGCGTCTTTCAGCCCGACGGCGGGCACCTTATCCGTGCTCATCCCTAAAGGACGTCAGCTCGCCTTGCTGCGCTGACTCGCTGCGCCGCGGGGGCCCGTTGCCGAGCACCTCGCATGAGGCTGCTGACCCTCCGAGGGGTTGACGCGCAGCGGGCGCGTGCTGAGGCGAGGATTGAGGACGTTAACTGCCCTGAACGAAATGGTCATTCGGTACCAGAGTGATTGTACCGTTCCTCTCGGCCAAAGGGAAGCGTGCCTCGGGCCTTGGCGGCCAGAGCGAGGCGGCAGGCGGGCGCGCCGGGGGCCGAGTCGGCTGGCCGTCGGCCTCGGACATCTGGGAACATGCGGGCTCATTGCCGGCCGGCCGCTCGCAGCGGGCAGCGGCGGCGGCAGCGGCTAGAGCGACTCGACCGACTTTAGCATCTCGGGCTGGAACGTGGTGCGCGGGCGGACCAGCGACTCGTGGCTGGCCTTGAGGCGGCCGGTGATGAGGTCGGTGTCGGGCTGGACGAGCGTACCTTCGACCTGATCGTCGTCGAAGTCGTAGTTTGTCCGCTGCTTGTACGTGACGGTGCTCGCGCCGTCCCGCTTGACCCCCTGGGCGCCCGCAGTCGGCGCGGCGGCGCGGGTCTGCGCCAGCGCGCTGCCTCCGAGGAGGCCCGAGGCGAAAACGAGTGCGAGCAGCTGACGGGTGAGACGGTTCGGGCTGGACAGAGAGACGGACTTGGACATGGCTACACACCTTTCCTGGAAACTGGCCTGGAAACTGGCCTGGAAACTGGCCTGGAAACTGGCCTGGAAACTGGCCTGGACGCTGGCCTGGAGTCCGGGCCTGGCGTCTGGGCCTGGACTCTGGGCCCTGGGCCTGGGTTTAACGGCGCGGCGGGGCTGAAGCGGACCTTGGGTCCGCGGCCTGGCCGCTGCGCCTATGTTGACAAGCTCGCACGCCCGCGAGCGACGGCGCTGGGTCGACAGCGACTCGCTGCCTGCGTCGATCGGCGATCGCTATGAGCTACGGAAGGGTTTAACGGGCGAGGAGAGGATTCGATCTAGGTCACTGGCTAGGTCACTGGCTAGGTCAGCTGGCCAGGTCAGCTGACTCGCAGCGGCGCGCAGCCTGGCCGGGGAGCTCCGGCGCGATACAGCGTGAGGCTCGGCGTCGGAGCCCAGGGTGCGGGCCTGCTGCGTGGGGCCGCTACAGCTTGGGCGGCGTCGGCTGGACGCACAGGCTCCACGGGCCGGGCACTGCCACCGCATCCCAGGCGCGGTGAACGGCCGTCCACTCGGGGCTGCAGCGGCCGTACAGGTTCTCGGCGGCCTGGGCGCTGGCGTAGCGGGCCAGCTGGAACGTCGAGCTGCTGGTGAGGAGCTTGGTGTTGGTCATGTACCAGATGCGCAGCGCCTTCTCGATGCCGATCTTGGGCACCAGCACCGTGGTCTTGCTGCGCGGGTGCTTTCCACCGTCGCTGAGCAGCACGTGCGCGAGGTTCAAAAGGCCGCTGTTGAGGTGCACGCCGCCGTTGTCGATCGAGCCGGGCATGACGCGCTCGGGGTAGTAGTCCTTGCTCTGACCGTCCTTGGTCGGGTTGTCCATAAAGCGCAGCGAGCCGCCCGGCAGGCTCGGTCCGGCCACTTCCTTGCCGAGCAGCCAGGTGTCGGCGCTGTCGACAATCTCGGTCGGGTTGCCAAGCTCCGAGCCGCCCGAGACCTTCCAGGCGTGGATGCCCGAGCCGAACACGTCCGACATGCCCTCGTTGAGGGCGCCCGACTCGTTGAGGTAGGCCAGGTTCGAGGTGCTGCTGGTCACGGCGTGGGTGATCTCATGGCCGGTGACATCCAGCCCGAGGCTGAGATCCTTGAGGACCATGTTGTCGCCGTCGCCATAGACCATCTGGCTGGCGGTGGCGATCCAGGCGGCGTTGTTGGGCGAGCAGCTGGCGCCGCCGAAGAACGTGACGTGGACGCTGGAGCGCAGAGGCGCGCCCTTGTTGTCATAGGAGTCGCGGCCAAAGAAGTGCTTGTAGAAGTAGTACGTGCTGCCGCCGTGGTCGTAGACGTTGTTGACCGTCGCGTCGGCGACCGTCGCCTCGCCCTCGCCGCGGTTTTTCGTCCCCGGCAGGCTGCCGGTGCCGGCCAGGCACATGCGCAGGGTGTAGACGGTGCGGGCGAGCGCGGTGTAGATGCGGCTGAGCTGCGCCACCACCTTGCCGTCGCGCGGGCTGACAAAGATCTCTTCCGAAGTAAAGCCGGTGTCGCCGAGGTAGGAGACCACCGCCCGGTAGGTCAGCTCGGGCGCGCCTTCCAGGGCGTAGACCCGCAGCTCGGGCGGCTCGATCACCTGGACGCTGCCGTCGCGCGCCCGACCCGAGAGGCCGCGCGCCAGGGCTTCGTCGCCGCTCAGCCGCACCACCGCCGGATCGCTCGGCAGGATGCGCAGCTCGGGCACAAGCTCGCCGAGGACCGCGCCGATGGCGCCATCGCTCTCGACCTGGACGACGAGCTCGCCGCCGACCACCGGCACGCCGGCGTGGACCTGCTGCAGCTTGATGAAGCGCCGCCCGGGCGCCGCGCTCTGGGCGTCTTCCTTCTCATTGGAAAGGACGGCGAAGGTGGTCATGGCGGACAGCCGATAGGCGGTCGCCAGGTTGCTCAGCACCGCCTGCCCGGCGCTCTCGCCGCTGTGGATCGCGCTCGGCATGTGCCCGGCCAGATACATCGGCGTCCCGGTGCCCCCAAGCTGCACAGTGTGGAAGCCGAGCTGACCCAGGGTCTGCCCGGCGGCCGACGGTCCGGCCGGTAGCGCCAGCCCGGCCTGGCCGGCCTCTTGCGCCGGCTGCGGAATGGCAGCCTCCTGGCAGCCAGAGGCCACGGCGACAAAGGCCAGCGCAGCAAACGTACAACTAGAAAGGGTCATGCGAGCGGGTCGGGAGAATCGGGCTGGGGACATTCAGTGCTCCTTCGCGGTGTCACGGCGAGTTGGACCCCGGCCGACCGGCAGTCAGGCCAGTTCTGCGGGATCGCGACTAAATAAGCAGGAGATGTGCCACCTTAGACGACACGCGCGCGAAGGCAAGCCCCTTGCGAGCGAGGGCGGCAGTGGGCCCAAGGTCTGGGTCCAGCAGCTGGGGCCATCCCCCCTGGGGTCTCCCCCCCTCAGGTTGGGGTCTTGGCCCTCAGCCTCGGGAAACCGATCGGCTGCGGCCCAGCGCGGGCAGGCATTTTTTCGTCATCTTTCTCTGCGCTGGATGAAAGAAATGCTCGCACATCGCCGCGCATGTGGGGTAGGGTCTGCGCGGAGGTTGCGCTTATGGGCAGATTCCTGAGCAGAGTTCTTTGTACATCATTCGTCGTCGGCGCGCTGCTGTCGAGCGGCTGTGATCACCATGGACCGGATATGGACATGATGGGAGGGACCGAGGATCTGTCCACTCCCAAGCCGGACATGGCGACCCCGCCCAATCCGGATCTATCGGGAATGCCGGTCGATATGACCGTTCCCAAGCCGGACATGAGCGGCGGCGGCGACATGGCAGGCAATCCCCCCGACCTCGCCGGTCCGCCCAGAGATATGGCGGGTCCGGTCGACATGACGACCACCCCCGACCTGGCGACCAAGGGCGACATGGCGACGACGCCGGTCGATATGTCAGGCATGCCGGTGGATATGTCGGGCATGCGTCCCGACCTGGCAGGTCCGGTTGATATGTCGATGACCGGCGGCGATATGTCCAGCCCGGTCGACATGGCGACCCGCTCGGACATGGCGATGACCATGAGCGGCGGCATCGGCGATCCCTGCACCGACGACACCGGCTGCAAGGTGGGCCCGGCGCCCAAGTGCTGGAAGAGCAACGTCCTCAACAACACCTCCAACCCCCCGACTCCGGGCGGCTACTGCTCGGCGGCGTGCACTTCGGACACCCAGTGCGGCGCCGGCAACCGCTGCGTGAACCTCGGCCCCGGCAGCTTCTGCCTCGCCGGCTGCAGCAACGCCACCACCTGCCGCCACCCCGGCTACGCCTGCACCTACTATGACACCGCCGGCATCTGCTTCCCCGACAGTCGCCTGGACTGCGATCCGAAGGCGGCGATGGGCGCCTGCACCGAGGCGGGCACCGGCAAGGCTGGCGGCTGCCTGCGCCAGGCCTACGAGAACAAGGGCACCTGCGCCGCCAGCTGCACCGTCGGCCCCGGCACCTGCGCGGCGCTCGCCGGCGTCAACCGGCAGTGCATCTACCTCGACGCCACCAAGACCACGGCGATGGACGGCTGGAAGGGCGCCCTGTGCGTGCAGAGCCCGGCGACGCCGGCAAACCCCGGCGATCCCTGCACCTTCCTCAACGAGTGCAAGGACGGCTACCAGTGCGATAACGTCGGCGGGACCTGCCAGCAGCTGTGCGCCAAGGGCGGCATGCCGGCGTGCGCCGCCGGCGTGTGCACCGATGCGTTCATGACCCCGGCGACCGGCCCCGGCATCTGCCGCTAGGCTGCCGCCAGGCTGAGCGAGCCATCAAGTAAAAGGCCCGCGTGGATCGCTCCACGCGGGCCTTTTTGTTTCTGACGCCGGGTCTGACGCCGGGGCGGTTACTGGAGCTCGAGGTGGCGGCTGGCGGCGTCGACCAGGGCCCCTTCGTCGCAGAGGGCGCGCAGGGCGGCGATCTCCTGGTACAGCGGCCGATCGGCGGTCAGCATCGGGACGCGGGCGCGGATCTCGCGCAGCACGGCGGCGAGCGCGCTGGCCGGCTGCAGCGGCTCGCGCAGGCTGACCCCCTGGGCGGCGCAGCACAGCTCGATCGCCAGCACGTTGCGCACGTTGTCGACGATGCGCGCGAACTTGTCGGCGGCGTGCACGCCCATCGAGACGTGATCTTCGCGCCCGGCCGACGAGGGGATCGAGTCCACCGAGGCGGGGTGGGCGAGGATCTTGTTCTCCGAGACGAGCGCCGCCGCCGTCACCTGGGCGATCATGTAGCCCGAGTTGAGGCCGCTGCGCGGCGTCAGGAAGGCCGGCAGGCCGGAGGACAGGTGAGGGTTGACCAGCTGCTCGATGCGGCGCTCGGAGATGTTGGCCAGCTCGGCGATCGCGATGCCGGCGAAGTCCAGCGCCAGGGCCACCGGCTGGCCGTGGAAGTTGCCGCCGCTGATGATGTCGTATTCAAGTCCGTCCGCGGCGCCTGCTGCGGTGAAGATGAGCGGGTTGTCGGTGGCGCTCTGCACCTCGCGCAATAGGACCTGCTCGACGTAGCCCAGGGTGTCGCGGGTCGCCCCGTGGACCTGCGGCATGCAGCGCAGCGAGTAGGGGTCCTGCACCTTGCCGCAGTTGCGGTGGGACTCGACAATCGGGCTGCCGGCCAAAAGCGCCCGCAGGTTCGCCGCCACCACCGCCTGGCCGGGGTGGGGGCGGGCGGCGTGGATGCGCGGGTCGAAGGCGCGCGGGGTGCCGAGCAGCGCCTCCAGCGACATCGCCCCGGCGAGGTCGGCGAGCCGGCAGGTGTCCAGCGCATCACCGAGCGCGAGCAGCCCGATCGCGGTCATGCACTGGGTGCCGTTGACCAGCGCCAGGCCCTCCTTGGCCTGCAGCACCACCTTCTCGATGCCGGCGGCGCGCAGCGCCTGCTCGGCCGGCTCGATGCGCAGCGGCCCCGGCCAGCCGACCTGGACCTCGCCTTCGCCGATGAGGGCCAGCGTCAGGTGGGCCAGCGGCGCCAGATCGCCCGAGGCGCCGACCGAGCCCTTGGCCGGAACGCAGGGGTGGATGCGGTGGTTTAGCAGATCGCACAGCCGCTGCGCGACCTCGACGCGGGTGCCGCTGTGACCCAGCGACAGGGTGCAGGCGCGAAGGAGCATCATCGCCCGCACCACCGGCACCGGCAGGAGCGGCCCGACGCCGGCGGCGTGCGAGCGGATGAGGTTGCGCTGCAGCTCCTCGATCTGCGCGGCGCTGATGCGCACGTCGGCGAGGAAGCCAAAGCCGGTGTTGACGCCGTAGACGCTGGGGGCGCGGTCGCCGCCGGCCACGATCTGGTCGATGACGGTGCGCGCCCGGGCGATGCGGGCGCGCGCCGGCGCCGACAGCTGCACGCGCTGGCCGCCGCGGCTCACGGCGGCGAGCTCGCGCAGGGTCAGGTGGTCTTCACCGATGGAAAAAGGCGACACGGAGTTTGTCATCAGGGTCAATCCTTGTCTTCTGTCTTGGCGCGGGCGCTGAGGCTATCCTGCCGCTGTATCACACCTTGCTCACTGGGCGGGACGGCGCGGCGCCGCGGCGGTCGGCCGGCGACTCGCCAGCGCCAGGGCCGGCAGCGCCAGCAGCGCCGCCAGCAGGCAGGTCACCTCGCCGAGGTCGGCGAGCCGCCCGAATGACTGCAGGGCGCGGTTGCTCGACAGGAGCAGCGAGCTGTAGCCGATGATCGTCGTCAGCGAGCACAGCGCCACCGCCGAGCCGGTGTCGGCGACGATGGCGCCGAGCTTGGCCGGGCCCTCGGCGGCAAGGCGCGCCCACAGGTTGGCGGCATAGTCCGCCCCGACGCCGAGCGTGATCGGCAGGGCGACAAAGTTGAGGAAGTTGAGCTTCCAGCCAAAAAGATAAAGCAGCCCGCCCAGCCACAACAGCCCCAGCCCCATCACCAGCAGCACGAGCAGCCCGCCGCGCCCGCGGAACGCCAGCAGGATGAGCAGCGCGACCCCGCCGAGCGCATACAGCGTCACCCGCGGGCCGTCCTCCACGATGACCTCGAGCATGCCGGCAAATACGGTCGAGGCCGCCGCCGCCACCCAGGTCTTGCCGAGGGTGGTCACCTGCAGCGACCGCGACAGCCGGATGAGCTCACGGCCGTCGCTTTCGCCAAAGCGGTGCGGATCGGCGTCGATGCCGACCAGGCGGCCGATGGTGCCGTCGACCTCGGTGAAGTTCTCGCGCAGGCGCGACGGCAGATCCGCCACCGTCAGCGGGCGCAGCGAGTCGGGCGGTCGCCACGGCAGCAGCTCCTGCCACTCTGCCGGGCCGATGAGGTCGCGGTGGCGGTCGAGCTTGCTGCGGATGCGCGCCAGCACCGCGAGCTTTTCCTCCTGCTGCTCGGGCAGCACCTTGTGCAGGGTGCGCACCGCCTCCAGCACCCGCTTTTCGCCGAGCGCGCGGTCCTGGGCGAGCAGCGCGTCGGCCACCACGTCCGCCTGCTCGGGCGCGTCGACCAGGATCACCCCGTCGCGGGCGATGTAGCCGGCGCCCAGGTTGCCAAGGCCCAGCTTGTACATAAGGTCCCAGCGCCGCGCCGTCGCTGGGTTGTCGGTGCGCAGGTTGTCGAAGTTGTACTCGATGGGATCGCGGACGTAGCGCCGCGCCGGCACCACCGCCGCGGCGCCGAGCACCAGCGCCAGGGCGAGCAGGGCCCGCGGCCGCCGCTCGCACAGCCGCCCGAGCCCGACGAACAGCCCCCGCCACAGCGCCGGCCGCGGGGTCAGAAGGCCCGGCCGCAGCCGCTCACCGAGCAGCACCAGCGGCGGCACCAGCGCGAAGCTCAGCGTCCACGCCATCAGCATGCCGACCCCGCCGACGAGCCCGAACTGGTTGAAGCCGCGCAGGCTGGTGGCGAGCAGGCAGCCGTAGGCGATGCTCGCCGAAAGCGTCGCGGTCAGCGTCGCCGGCAGCGTCCGCACAAGCGCGGTGAGCAGCGCCGCCGCGACCGGCCGGCCGGCGCGCCGCTCCTCGCCGTAGCGGGCGAGCAGGATGATCGGCGAGTTGATGCCGTTGCCGAGGATGATCGAGATGAGAAAGGCGGTGTTGGCGTTGAGGTAGTGGATGGTAAAGCGCGCCAGCACGAGCGCCGCCACCACCCCCAGCACCGCCGGCGCCCCGACCACCGCGAGCACCGCCAGGCGGCGGAAGTACAGGTAGATCGCGACCAGCACCAGCAGCACGCACACCGCGGTGGCCCGCGTCAGGTCCTGCCGCACCGCCGCCTGCTCGTCGATCGCCATGGCGATGGCGCCCGAGTACTCCACGCGCAGCTCGGGATGGAAGCGCTGCGGCTGCTGGGCGGCGATGACCGCCGCGCAGCGGGCGAGCGTCTGCTGATCGCCGGTGGTGGCCAGGCCGTCGCCGCGCCGCCACAGCATGATGCCCAGGTAGTGGCGCAGCTGCCCCGGGTGGTCGGGGTCGGGGGCGTGGAACTCGAAGTAGCTGCTGTCGTCGCGCGGCGGCAGCTGCTGGTTCAGGCGCGCGCGCAGCGCCTTCAGCTCGAGCTCCGGGTCGCCCTCCAGATCGACGACCAGGGGGCTTGTGCGGCGGGCGATGAGGCGATCGAGCAGGAGCTCGGACTCGCCGAGCTCGGCGAGGCTGGCGTAGAGCCACTGCCAGGTGCGGGCGTAGTCGGGCACCGCGGTGTCCGGGCGCCACTGAATCTCGCTGAACACCGAGCCGATGAGCCGATTCAGCTCGGGGCGCAGCGCCTCGGCGAGGCGGCGGTTGGCGGCGGCGTCCGGACTTTGCAGGATCACCACCAGGTTGGTAGAGCTGATCTGCCGCGGCGTCACCCGGCGCAGCGCCTGCACCGCGGGGTGCGCGTCGGGCAAAAGCTCCGCGAGGTCGGTGTGCAGCTCGAGGTCGGCGATCGGGTACAGGCCGAGCGCGGTCAGCACCGCGAACAGCGCGAGCAGGCGCCCGGGGTAGCGAGTGCAGAAATCGAGGTAGCGCTGAAACAGCGAGGTCGCATAGCGCTGCGCCCGTGCCCGCGGCGGCGGGTCGGCGGGAAGCTCGGAGAGCTGGGTCACGGTTTCACCTCCATGCGAGCCGCGCAGGCGGCGACTTTAGAGGCTCCAGGGTCGCGCCCGCAAGGCCCCTTGCCAGGCGGCGCGGGGCTTGCGATAGCTAGGCCCATGAAGACCGCGCTGCGGACCTGGCTGAGCTATCTGATGGTGATCGTCACCATCGTCGGCAACGGACTGCTCGTGCCGCCTCGCCGGCGCCGCGGCGGCGCGGCACCGAGCTAGGCAGCGGCACCCGCCCGGAGTCCGCGGCGGCGCGGCGTGTCAGAGGTTCGCCGCGCCCGCCCGGAGGGCCGCATGCGAGCGCTGCGCGTCGTCCCCGCAGCGGTAAAGGTCCGCGTTGCGCTGATCCTCATCGCGGCGCTCGGCGGGCTGGCGCTGGGTCTGTGGGCGCTGCGGCCGTGGCCGGGGCTGCAGGCGGCGACTGCCGGGGCGCTGCTGCTCGGCGGCGGGTATCGGGGCTGGTGTCGCTGGCCGCGCTGGCGATGGGGCATCGATCCAAGCTGCCTCGCCGAGCAGCCGCAGCCGCGCGGGCAGCCGCTGCGGCTGAGCTTTGATGACGGGCCGACGCCGGGGCTGACGGAGGCGGTGCTGGAGCTCCTGGCGCAGGCCGGCGTCACCGCCGCCTTCTTCGTCCTAGTCCAAAAGGCCCGCCGCCACCCCGAGCTGATCCGGCGCATCGTCGCTGCCGGCCATATCGTCGGGCTGCACGGCGAGGACCACCGGCTGCCGTTTGGGCGCAGCGCGGACGAGCTGACCTCTGTGCTGCGCCGCGCCCGCGCCGAGCTGGCCGAGCTGGCGGGACAGACAGTCACTCTTTACCGGCCGAGCCACGGCATCAAGACCCGCGCCCTTGTCACCGCGGTGCGGCGCACCGGACTGCGCCTGTGCTTCTGGGACTATGGAGTCTGGGATACCGATGCGCCGCCGCCGGCGGTGCTGGTGCGGCGGCTGCGCGCGGTGACGCCGGACTCCCGCGCGCCGCTGCCCGGCCCGACGATCCTGCTCCATGACGGACTGGGCGATCGCACCGGGGTGCCGCCGCACGCCGCGGCCCTGCTGGTGGCGCTGCGGCAGTGGCTGGCCGAGCTCCGACCGGCAGCTCGCGTGGCTTCTTAGGACTTTAATCGCTCCGGCCGCCTTTACAAAACTTTACGCGCAGCCAACACACTCTTTATGCGGCCTCTCTACCTTGAGAACCAGAGACGAGCGGACACGGTCCGCCAGAAGAACCTCTGGAGGCAATCATGTGTGGAGCAATCATCTTTGGGCTGATCTTTGGCGCACTGACTCTGCGGGCGATGAAGCGCTGGGCGTACTACCACCACGGCTGCGGGGGCGGCGGCCTGGGTCACGGCTGCGGCGGGCCGGGCGCGGGCCACGGGCACTGCGGCGGTCCGCGCGGGCGGCGCTTTATGTACTATCGCTGGGGCGGCCCTGGCGGCGGCTGGGGGGCGGGACCCTGGGGCGGCCCTGGCCAGCCCGACGGCTCCTTCGCGCCGGATAACCCCTTCGGCATCCGCGGCGCCGCGGCGCGCCCGGCGGGCAAGCCGATCGCCGAGGTGCTGCGCAGCCTCGAGCTCAACGAGCGGCAGCAGCAGGAGGCCGCCCCCGTGCTGGCGCTCGCGCACCAGTGGCTGGGACCTTCGGGACCGCGCATCGAGGCGGCGCTGCTCGCCGTGGCCGCCGAGCGCTTCGAGCCGGTGCTGGTAGAGGGCCTGCTGGCCGACGCTCCGGCGCCGATCCAGCGCGAGATCCTCGATGGACTGGAGCACCTGCACACCATCCTCATCAGCGAGCAGCGTGAGCAGCTGCGCACCCAGCTCTCGCGCAGCAACAAGGCCGCCGCGACCAGCCCCGCGTCCAGCGGCAGCAGCACCGCGTAGCCGCCGGATAAGGACTCCCGGGCGCGTAGACCCGGGAGGAAGCTCGCGAGCTTGCGCCAAGGGTCGCTGGACCTGCGGCGTAACCTCGCAAGCTTGCGTTCGCAGCTCCGGGTCCGGCTTAACCAAGCTGCGCGCATCGAGCTGCCAGATCCAATCCCTACCCCCAGCCGCGCGCTGCTCCTACTATGGAATCTGAGGAGACCAGGGAGCCATGCTGCGGACATCGAGCCAGGGAATCGCCGCGCCACGACGGGACTCTGCGGTTCACGCCCGGCGGCGGGCGCGAGCTGCCAGCCGGGGCAAGCGGCCCCTTCCAATCCTGGCGATCCTCGCCGCCGCGGTCAGTCTGCTGCTGCCCGGCTCCCGCGGTCAGGCGGCGGAGGCGCCGGCCGAGCCGCTGCTGGAGGAGTTCTCGCTGCGCGTCGAGTCCGGCGAGCACACCGGGCCGGTGACCAGCATCGCCACCACCCCGCGCGGCGAGTATGTGGTGACCGCCTCTGAAGACCGTACGGCGCGGGTGTGGGACGGGACCAGCTTCACCCTGCTGCGCACCCTGCGGCCGCCGAGCCAGGCCACCGGCGCCGAAGGTCGGCTGTACGCAGTGGCGATCTCGCCCGACGGCGCGCTGGTGGCGACCGCGGGGGTGACGCGATTTTTCACCGCCGGCGAGGGGCGCAGCAGCACCGTGTATCTGTTCGATCGCAGCAGCGGGGCCCTTGTCCGCATGCTCCCCGGCTCGCTCAGCGGCTCGCCGCAGGAGCAGGTAAGCCGGCTCTGCTTTGCGCGCGATGGCCAGCGGCTGCTGGTCGGCCATGTGCGCAGCGCGACCATGGTCTTTGAGGTCGCCAGCGGGCGCGTGCTGGCGGCGAACCTGGAGCCGCAGCGCGAGCTCCTGGACGCCGATTTCGACGGCGCGGGGCGGCTGCTGTTGACCCTGGGCGGCGGCGTGCTGCGGCTGCTCGATCGGCAGCTGCAGCCGCTGGCCGAGGTCCAGCTGGGCGACCGGCGCCCGCTGCGGGCGCGCTTCTCCGCGGACGGCACGCAGGTGGCAGTGCTGCACTCGCAGGGCGCGCGGGTCGAGCTGCGCGCGGGCAAGGACCTCAAGCGCCGCGGTGACCTCGCTGGCAGTGGGCTGGACGGGGCCGCGCAGCTCACCAGCCTGGTGTGGAGCGCCGACGATAAGAGCCTGTACGCAGCCGGTCGGATGGCCCCCGAGCAGCCGGCGCGGCTGTGGCGCTGGCCGCTGCGCCCGGGCGGGCCGCGCGGCGAGCTGCAGCTTGCCCAGGACGCGCCGCTGGAGCTGGCCACGCGGCCCGGAGGCGGGGTGCTGTTTGCCGCCGCTGAGCCGAGCTGGGGCGCGGTGGACGGCACCGACCAGGTGGTGCAGCGCAGCGGTGGGCGCCACCCGCTGGCCGAGCAGCCCGAGGCGCTGCGGGTCGACGCCAGCGGCGAGCAGGTCGAGCTGCCGGTGCGCCGCGGCAGCTCCGAGTCGGTGCGCTTTACAGTGCGCGAGCTGCGGCTTGCCCCCTCTTTGTCCACGGCGCCGCCGCTGCGGGCGCCGCGCAGCCTGCTGCCCGGCCATGAGGTGACCGGCTGGCGGCTCGGCGGGCGGGCGCAGCTGGACGGGGCGGCGCTCACCGTGCCGCCCGAGCAGCCGGCGGCGCTGGCGGTGGCCCCGGACGCGCGCAGCCTGGTCCTTGGCACCAGTGATCGGCTGCTGCGCTATGCAGTGCCGCTCGACCAGCGCGCCGACTGCCCGCTGCCGGCCGGCGCCAGCCTGCTCGGACCTTGCGCGAGCGCCGCGGTCGCCGGGGCGCTCGCGGTCAACTTCAGCGGCGACGGGCGCTTCGTGGTGGCGGCGCTGCGCGACGGGACGGTTCGCTGGTATAGCGCGACCGCCCTGACCGAGCAGCTGGCCCTGTACCTGCATCCGGATGGCAAGCGCTGGGCGCTGTGGCGGCCCGACGGCCGCTTCGCCGCCTCGGTCGGCGGCGATGAGCTGGTCGGCTTTCACGTCAACCGGCCGCGCGGCCAGGCCGCCGAGCTGTTTCCGCTCGCCCGCCTGCGCCCGAGCCGCGATCGCCCGGTCGAGGTCGCCGCCGCCCTGCGCGAGGGACCCACGGGCGCGCCGCCCACCGCCCTACGCCAGGTGCTGCCGCCCACCGTGATGGTGACCGCGCCCGGCGATGGCGCGGCGGTGAGCAGCCCGCAGGTGGTGCTGCACGTCGTGCTCTCCCTGCCCGAGGGGCAGGAGCCGAGCGCGCTGCGGGTGCTCATCGACGGACGGCTCGCCGCCAAGCTGAGCGGCGAGGGCGGGCGCGAGCGCGACCTCACCGTGACCGTCCCGCCGCGCGACTGCACGGTGTCGGTGATCGCCCAGAGCGCCGCCGGCAGCTCGACCCCGGCGTCGCTGCGCCTGCGCTGGACCGGCCCGCCGCCAGCGCCCGCGGGCGCACCGGAGCTGCAGGCGCGCCTGCTGCTCCTGGCGGTCGGCGTCGGCGCCTACAACCGCCCGGACCTGCGGCTGACCTATCCCGCCAAGGACGCGCGCGACCTGGCGGCGCTGCTGCAGCGGCAGCGCCCGGGGCTCTACCGGGAGGTCCAGGCGCGGGTGCTCACCGACGGCCAGGCGAGCCGTCAGGGAATCCTCGACGGCATCGAGTGGCTGCACCGCACCGCGGCGGTGGAGGACACGCTGGTGCTGCTGCTCGCCGGCCACGGCATCGCCGATGCCGGCACCGGCCAGTACTACTTCCTGCCGGTCGACGCCGATCCGCTGCGGCCGCTGGCGACGATGCTGCCGGCGGCGACGCTGCAGCAGGCGCTAGCGACGCTGCCCGGGCGCGTCGTCTTGCTGCTGGACACCTGTCACGCCGGCGAGGTGCTGCCGGGCCGCAAGCTGCGCGGCCTGCCCGAGGCGGCAGGCGGCGGCATCAGCCGCTTCGTCAGCGAGCTCGGTAGCGTCGAGCAGGGCGTGATCGTGCTGACCTCGTCGATCGGCACCCAGCCCTCGCAGGAGTCGGCAGAGTGGGGCAACGGCGCCTTCACCAAGGCCCTGCTCGAGGGCCTGTCCGGGCGCGCCGACTACCGCAAGACCGGCCGCGTCACCCTGAACATGCTCGACCTGTACCTGAGCGAGCGCGTCCGCGAGCTGACCCAGGGCACCCAGACCCCGGCCACCGCCAAGCCGAGCACCATCGCCGATTTTCCGCTGGTGCTCTCACCGTAGCCGCGGGCGCGGAGCTTCGGGCGGCCCGCCGCTACTGGCCGCTCGGCACCGGGGTCGCTTCGGTCCACAAAAGCGGCTGGCTGGCGTCCGGGCTGGCCGGGCACTGCTCGGCCCAGACCTTGGGGCAGCTCTTGGCGATGTAGCTGCGGGTCTCCATCGCGGGGCGCCGGGTGCGCGGGTCGGCCGGGGCGGTGATGAGGCGGGTGCCCGACACGCAGCGCGCTCCCTGCGGCGACCAGCGCGCCTCCAGCGGCCAGTCGGTGTCGTCGTGGTTGATGTTGAGGCTGTCGTAGAAGTTGACCTGCTCGCCCGAGCGGGTCAGCGACTCGCCGGTGCCGCAGTAGTCGGCGCGCACCGCGCGCACGCAGCTCTGGTGCAGCTCATCCAGGGACACCGGCTTGGCGGCCCCCGGCGGCGTGGCCTGCTTCCACGGCTTGTAGCCCAGGCGCTCGACGCACTTGGCGATGGCGGAGCCGACGCAGGCGAAGGTCACCTCGCGCTCGGAGAGCGACTTCTTGCCGCCGCTGCCGGCGCTGCCCTGGTGCAGATCCCACTCGCCGGCCACCGCGATGGCCTGGTTGGGACCCGGGCACAGCGGCTGCCAGGCGCCGCGCGGCTTGAAGGTGCCGTCGGCGGGGCCGCTGCCGGCGCCGAGCTGGTAGCTGATCTTGTAACGGAACACGTCGGCGTTCTCGTTGACCGGGGTGGCCGGCTTGGGGTCGGGCGCCTGCACGATGTCGTCCAGGCGCAGGCGGACGGTGCCGCCGCCATCGGTCTCACCGAGTACGAGCGCGCCGATGAGCTCTGCCCCCTTGACCTTCTGGCCGGTGAGCTCGCCGTTGTGCAGGGCGACATCGGCGTGGACCGCCCCGGGCAGCGCCACGCCGCGCCCAAGGTGCGTCACCCGCAGCTGGGCGCTGCCGCCCTTGGCGAGGCGGGCGCCGCTGGGGATAATGGCGGTGCCGTTGAGGTCGGGGCCGTTGGGCTCGATCTGGCGATAGTCGCGCGCCGCCGGCTCACCCGCTGTCGCGGTGCCGGCAAAGATCCACAGGGGGGACACAGCCATCAGCCAGGAGGTGCAGGTTCGCATGCCAGTAAACTCCGCCTGAAACGCCGGCGCGGGCCGGAACATGAGGGTACAGCGGGCCACGGCGACCCGTCGGGCGTGCCGCGACAGGGGCCGCCTAGCGGATGGTAACACACACCCGCAGCCCGACCGTGAGGTTGCGCATCGTCGGGTAGGCCTCGAAACGGTTGTCGATGCGGCAGGTGCGGGCGCCGAAGGTATAGGCGCCGCCGCGCAAGGCGAAGGGCTTCTGGCTCACCGAGTTCTCCACCCACTCAAAGACATTGCCCACCAGGTCGTCGACGCCAAACAGGCTGCGCGAGGCGGGGTGGCTGCCGACCTCGTCGGGGCCCATGCCGCGCGGGTCCTGGCCGTAGGTCTGATCGAAGTCGGCGTCATCGGGGAGCAGCTGGTCGCCGTGCGGGTAGTGGCGCTCATCGGCGCCGCGGGCGACCCGCTCCCACTCGTTTTCGCTGCACAGGCGGGCGCCGGGGACGCGGCCCGATTCGGACAGCCAGCGGGTGTAGGCGCGGGCGTCCTCGCTGGAGATGCCGCTGACCGGCAGGCGCAGCCAGTCCTGCTCCTGGCGATCGGGGGGGAGCGGACCGTCACCGGGCGGGGCGAGGCGCGGCCGCGCGGCGTAGCGCAGCCGGCTGCCCTCCTCGGCGCTATAGGCATGCTCGGTCGGCTGCATGAGCAGGGCGAAGCGGCCGCCGGGGCGCGGCTGGACCTCGATATATCCCGACAGGCCCGCCTGGGTCGAGTGGGGCAGGCGGCGCGCCCGCTCGGCCGCGGGCAGAGCGCGCAGGTACTCCAGCCACTCGCCGTAGGTCGTCTCGTGCTGGGCGATGAGGAAGGCGGGGGTCGTTCGCGGGTGGATCGGCACATGGAACAGGAAGTCGCGCCGCTGGCCGTCCTCGGCGTCGCTGCCGAACAGCGAGCGGCCGGCGGGGATGTAGACAAAGCCCGCGGGCACCTCGGCCGGGGTCGGCAGGTGGACGTGGAGGTCCAGGCGCTCGCCGCGGCTTGACAGGAAGGGATAGCGCACCGCGACGCGGCCGGCGAGCGACAGGGAAAGGACGTAGGAGCCGGGCTCGAGCTCCAGCGGCGCCAGCGGGGTCACGCCGAGCTCGCGGCGGGCGGCGCTGCGCAGGCGGTGCTGCTCGTCGATCGGGGTCACGCTGACTGTGGCGCCGGGGGGATCGCTGGACAGGGCGAGGACGCTCGGGGCGTACCAGCGCCGCCGGTAGGACCCGTCGCTGTCGAACAGCCACAGGCGCTGCAAGAGCTCGTCGCGCTGGATGAGGAAGTGGTTGCGCTCGACGACCTGGGCGCGCTCGGAGAGCACGGTGGCCAGGGTCTCGCGCACGTCGCGGCGCTGGTTGTCGAGCATGAAGGCCGCCTCGGCCGACTTGTTGGCGCGGCGGTAGGCCTGGCGCGCCTCGGCGTCCAGGGCCTGCATCTGGTCCCACAGCCGCTCGCCGCCCGCGTCGTCCCGGCGGTCGAAGGCGGCGAAGGCGCTCTGGCGAAGCTCCTCGACGCGGCGGTTGTGGGCCTGGGCCTCGGCGAGCTCGGTGCGCGACTGCGCGAGGTGCCCGGCGATCTGCAGGGCGACGCCGCGCCGGGCGCGCAGCTCGGCGGCGAAGTACAGGAGGCCAAGGAGCAGCGGCGCGCCGCCGATGAGCAGCCACAGCCGCAGCCGCCGCCGGGCGCGGGCGCGCTCCCCGGCGCGCAGGAAGGCGGCCTCCCGCGGCAGCAGCGTCGACTCGGGGAGCTGGCGCGCTTCTTTAAGCTGCTGCGGCAGCGGCAACAGCTCGGGCGTCCGCCCTAGGCGCTCCCACTCGGCGGCGGCGTGGGCGAGCCGCTGGCGCAGGGCGCGCAGCTCGACGTCGCGGGCCAGCCAGCCGCGCAGGGTGTCCCAGCCGGTGAGCAGCGCCTCATGGGCCAGCTCGTACACGCTGCCCTCGCCGCTGTCGTCGCTGCGCACGGCGATGATGCGGCCGCGCACCAGCGCCTCCAGGGCGGTGCTCGCGGCGGCCTGGGCGGGCGCCGGTCCGGCCTCGAGCAGCTCCGCCCCCGAGCGCACCGCGCGCGTGCCCTCGGGGGTGATGAGCAGGCCGAGGAGCCGCCGCGCCGCCGCCCGCTGCGGCGGCGGCAGTCGCAGAAAGACGCCATCGGCATGACGGGCCAGGGCCCCGCCCACCCCGCCCAGGGCCTGCAGCGCCGCGGCCGGGATGACGCGGCGCACCGGATCGCGGGCCTCCCACAGCTCGGCGAGGGCGAACTGCAAAAGCGGCAGACCGCCGGCCGCCTGGCGGGCCGAGTCGATGAGCCCCTGCACGAGCTCCGCCGACTCGAAGTGGACACCGCGCCGGCGGGCTGGCTGCACGATGGCTTCGCGCAGCCCCTGATCCGACAGCGGGCCGATGAGGTGCAGGGCGCGCGTCACCTCGGCGCTGATGCCGGGCAGCGCCGCCAGCCGCGACAGGAAGTCGCTGCGCACCGCGCCGAGCACGCGCAGGTCGGGGGCATCGCTGAGCAGCGCGCCCAGCGCCTCGCCAAACTGCGCGGCGGCGGCGGCGTCGCACTGGGTGAACAGCTCCTCCATCTGGTCGATGAAGAGCAGCGCCTGCGGCAGCGCGCCGCCCCGCCGCCGGCGCAGCTGCAGCGCCCGCGCCACCTCCCGCGGGGCCTGGGCCAGCTTGTCGGCGATGCCGGCCTCCTCCCCGGGCAACAGAGTCGCTAGCGCCGCCGCCAGGGCGGCAAGCGGCCGCGGCCCCGGCACCAGGCGCACTGCTGCGACCGCGCCGAGCACGCCCTGCCGCAGCTCGGCCAACACGCCCGCCTGGCACAGCGACGACTTGCCGACGCCCGAGTCGCCGGTGACGATGACCAGCGGCTCGCTGCGCAGGCGGTCGACCACGGCGCGCACCTCGCCCGCGCGGCCGAAGAACAGCTCGCGGTGCTCGGCATCGAAGCTGCGCAGGCCGCGGTAGGGGTTCTCATCGGTGCGCAGCCCTGCCGACGGGGTCTGGGCAACCGCCTGCTGCGCCGCCAGCTCCTCCAGTGCCTCGCGCAGGGCGTCGCCCGAGGCGAAGCGCGCCCGCGGGTCGCGGCGCAGGCAGCGGTCGATGATCGCCCCAATGGCCGGCTCGACGTCGGTAGCGACGGTAGCCAGCGGCGGCACGTCCTGGCGGCCGATGCGCCCCGGCAGCTCGACGAGCGGCGTGCCCTCATAGGGGGCGCGCCCCGCCGCCAGCTCGTAGAGCATCGTGCCGAGCGCGTAGATGTCCGAGGCGCGCGTCGCCGGCTCGCCCTGCCACAGCTCGGGCGCCATGTACAGCGGCGAGCCGATGACATCGCCCACCTGAGTGAGGGCGGGCAGCGCCGGCGAGCCGAAGTCCTCGGCGCTCTGACCGGGCAGGGTCTGCGACAGCGACTCGTCTATCGGCGCCGCCGCGTCGGCCAGCGCCGGAGGCGGTAGGGACACCGGCACCGGCACCGGCACCGGCGTGGCGCTGCCCGACAGCGTCGCCGCCAGCAGGCCGGGCGAGGTCATGGTCTCGCTGCCCGTGACCGGCGGCAGCGGGGTGAGGATGCCCGACTGCCGCAGCTCTTGCGAGCGGCCAGGGTCGCGTGGCGCCTCCAGCGGGACATCGGTGAGCTTGGCCAGGCCGAAGTCGAGCAGCTTGATCTCGCCATCGCTCGTCCGCATGCTGTTGGCCGGCTTGATGTCGCGGTGCAGCACCCCCCGCCGGTGCGCCGCGGACAGCCCGCGCGAAAGGCCGATGCCGATCTTGAGCACCTCCGGCCACGGCTGCGGCTTCTTGAGCCTGTCCAGCGACTCGCCGCGCACAAACTCCGAGACCAGAAACGGGCAGCGCCGCCACTCGCCGACCCGGTAGATGGCGACGACATTGGGGTGCGACAGGCGGGCGATGGCGCGCGCCTCGACGAAGAAACGGTCGCGCAGGCCGGGCAGCACGCCCCCCTGGGGCTGGTCCGGGTCCAGATCGGCGATGAACTTGATCGCCACCGGCCGGTCGAGCAGCGTGTCCTGGGCGAGGAAGACCCGGCCCATGGTGCCGTGGCCGAGCGGGCGCAGCACGCGGTACTCGTCAAAGCGCTCCGGGGGTCGGAACGGCAGCGCGCTGCGCGTCGCTCGTGCCATCAGCCCTCGTCGCCGTCGTCGTCCTGGTCGCCGCCGCCGTCTGCGACGCCGACGCCGCCCAGGCCGTGCTGCTTGAGCTTGAGGGTGAAGGTACGCAGCGGGATGCGCAGCAGCTCGGCGGCGGCCTTGCGCTTGCCGCGGGTGCGCTGCAGCGCCTGGGTGATGCGCCGCTGCTCCAGCTCCCGCAGCTCATCGGCGAGCGGGCGCAGCGGCTCGCGGTCGCTGTCGGGCGGTCCGCTGGCGGCGGCATCGGCTGCCGGGGCAGGCTCGGGCGAAAGAGCGTGCCCCGGCGCGGCGGCGGGGCTCGGCGCGGCGGACTCGCTCGCCGGCCGCCGCGGTCCGGCGACGTGGGCCGGCAGGTGCGCGGGCAGAAGCTCCTGCGCCAGCTCGGCCGCCGCCAGGTAGTCCATCAGGTTCTTGAGCTCGCGGACGTTGCCCGGCCACTTGTAAGCCGACAGCGCTTGCAGAGTCGCCGGGGCCAGGGTCATGGGGGGCCGGGCGCAGCGGGCGCAGGCGCTGGCCAGGAAGCGCTGCGCGAGCAGCGCGACCTCGCGCGGCCGCTCGCGCAGCGGGGGCAGAAAGACGGTGGCGGCCCCCAGCCGGAAGTACAGATCCTCGCGGAAGCGGCGCGCCTTGATCTCCTCCTGGAGATCGCGGTGGGTGGCGGCGACCACCCGCACGTTGACCTCGCGCTCGCGCACCTCGCCGACGCGGGTGACGCGCTGGGTCTCCAGCACCCGCAGCATCTTGGCCTGGGCGGGCAGCGACAGCTCGCCGATCTCGTCGAGGAAGACGGTGCCGCCGCTGGCCGACTCGAACAGGCCGGGCTTGCTCTGGGTGGCGCCGGAGAAGGCGCCGCGCTCGTAGCCGAACAGCTCCGCCTCGATCAAAGTCTCGGGGATGGCGGCGCAGTTGATGGCGATAAACGGCCCCTTGGCGCTGCGCGCCGAGAAGTGGTGCACGGCGTAGGCGGCGTGCTCCTTGCCGGCGCCGGTCTCGCCGTGGATGAGCACCGGCAGGTCGCTCTTGGCCAGCCGCTGCAGCAGATCGAAGACCCGCAGCATCGCCGGATCCGCCAGGACGATCGAGCGGTCGCCCATCTGCAGGTCGGTCGCCGCCTCGCTGGCAGCGCGCACCCGGGCCGGGCCGCCGGCGCTCACCGCGGCGCGCACGGCGACGAGCAGCGTCTCCAGGTCGCAGCCGTCAAAGGGGCAGCTGGCCACCCCCACCGCCGGCGCCGCGCCGAGCCCCGGCGCCAGCTCGTGCAAGAGCTCGGCCCCAAGGGCCCGCACCTTGGCCTCGGGCAGCTCGGGCAGCACGAGCAAAAGCTGGCTGTCGCCGAGCCAGCCCGCGGCGTCCATCGGCCGCAGCAGCGGCAGCACGACGCCCTGCACCGCCGCGCGGTCGCGTGCGCCCGGCGGCAGCTGCACCAGCAACAGCCCGCAGATCCGTTGAAAGTGCAGGGCGCGCTGCAGCTCTTCGCTGGCCCGCTCGTGCAGCGCCGCCTCAGCGAGCAGCGTCCGGCTGCCGGTGGCGGCGCGCGCCGCGCGGTGCAGGACCATCGCCACATCGCCGACGTGGATCACATCACCCGAGGCGACCGCGCGCAGGGAGACGACGCGCTCGCCGTTGACACGGGTGCCGTTATGGCTCTCCAGGTCGGCGATGCTGACCGTGCCGTCGGCGATGGTCAGCCGGGCGTGGCGGCGCGACACCGAGGCGTCTTGCAGCTGCAGCTCGGCCTCGGCGACGCGGCCGATCAGCACCAGGCCGTTGCGGGGCAGGTGGAACATCGACGAGCTACCGCTCTCCAGCACGAGAAGATAGAAGCGCCCTTGGCCGGCCGCTGCAGGAGCTGGCATGACGGTCTGGGTCGAGTTGGCGGCGCGCGGTTCGCGGCTCATTTTCTCCCCTGGCTCGATAGGTACAAAGGTATGCAAAGCTGCTCGCGACTATATGCGAAAAGCCGCCGCGTAGGCACAAGCGTGGAATCGTAGGTCGCAGACTTAGGCGAGACTTGGCCAGACTTGGGCCGGACTCAGGCTAGACTCAGGAGCAGTATGGTCCACGCACCTGCGGTTGAGTTCCCCGGAACTGCCCGCTTTGCTGTCATCCGGCGGCTTGGGCAGGGCGGGATGGGAAAGGTCTATGAGGCCCTGGATCGCGAGCGCAACACGCGCGTGGCGCTCAAGACCCTGAGCACCCTGAACGCCGACACGCTGCTCCTTTTCAAAAATGAGTTTCGTGCCCTGCAGGACATCCAGCACCCGAACCTGGTCCGGCTCGGCGAGCTGTTCGAGGATGCCGGCCAGTGGTTCTTCACGATGGAGCTTGTCGAGGGGGTGGACTTCATCACCCATATCTCCCCCGCGGGCGCCAGAGCGCTGCAAGAACGTACAGAGCGCGAAACCGCGACCGCCGCCTCCCTGCACAGCGCCTCGACCCGGTCCTGTCCGCCGCGGCTGGCTCCCGACGGCGCCAGCGAGTTCTGCGACAGCGCCGAGACCCGCGATCTGGTGAGCGCTGCGGACTCTGCGCAGCCGCCTCCGGCGCCCGTCCGCACCGAGCCCGAGGCGGCGATGCCGACTCTGGAGGAGACGGCGCAGGCGCCCGTGCAGCAGCTGCGCGCGGCGCTCGCCGGAGCCGGACGCTTCGACGAGGCGCGGCTTTACCAGGCGCTCGGACAGCTCGCGCAGGGGGTCTACGCGCTGCACGCGGCGCAGAAGATCCATCGCGACCTCAAGCCTTCCAGGGTCCTGGGCGAGGCCGGATAAGGGGCAATCGCTCCGCAGGGGCGGGCTGTCGGCGGCGCAGCAGCTGGCGCCAGAATGCTCGCCCGGCCGGCGAAGTGCGTGCATCGCTTGGCCGATGACGCTACGATAGGTGGGTGCATGAGGTACATGAGACCGCGCGCGGTCTAAATCGAGGATTTCCTGCCAGTCGCGGTGCGTCATAGGACGCCGGCGTGCCGATGCGACCCAGCGATCCTCGCCGCTGCAGCCGCGGGTGGGGTCGTCCGCGATGCGGGTCATGGCGGAGCCGGCTGGGGCCAGCCGTCATGGCACGGGCCTGCTGTCCCTGGTTCCGGCGCTCCGGCTGGCTAGACTGCCGGCGCGGCCCGCGTCTTTGCGCTCCCTGCGCAAGCCCATTTTCTTCAAGCTGCGCGCTGCCGCATAGCCCTACGAGAGGTTTGTGTCCATGCCATCCGAGATCGCAAGCGCCGCGGCGCCAGCCCCAGCTCCCAACTTGATCGTCGGCATCGGGGCGTCAGCGGGCGGACTGGAGCCGCTGCAGACCTTCTTCTCGGTGCTGCCCGCCAGCGATCTGGCCTTCGTCGTGGTCAGCCACCTGGATGCCTCGACGCGCAACCTCTTGCCCGAGCTGCTCGCGCAGAAGA
Organism: Polyangia bacterium; assembly: GCA_044222245.1. Taxonomy (GTDB): domain Bacteria; phylum Myxococcota_A; class Polyangia; order Palsa-1104; family JAEUJZ01; genus CALFML01. The sequence goes on from JBGANQ010000007.1 coordinate 170,255, forward strand.
CGCCGCTGCCGGTAACCGAGCTGCGCAGTGGCGAGCGACTAGTTGGCGGACACATCTATGTCGCGCCCGGGCAGTCGCTGGTCACGCTGGCGGACGGCATCGCGCAGGTGACCCCGGCCGCCAAGCCCGAGGACTGCCGCAACCCGATCGATGTGTTCTTCCAGTCGCTGGCCGAGCAGCGCCAGGCGAGCGCGGTGGGCATCATCATGTCGGGCAACGGCACCGACGGGACGCTCGGACTCAAGGCGATAAGCGACGCCGGCGGGATGACGATCGCCCAGGACCCGGCGACCGCCAAGTACGACAGCATGCCGCGCAGCGCCTCCACGCTGGGAATGGCAGATCGGACGCTGCCGCCCGAGAAGATCGCCGACGAGCTCCTGGCCTATGAGCGCCACGTCGCGGTGCTCGCCAGCGATGACTCCGGAGAGACCCTGAACCAGCAGATTACCGACTCCCTGGTCGCGATCTGCGCCGTCCTCCTTGACGAGACCGAGCATAACTTCAAGCACTACAAGACCAGCACCCTGGTGCGGCGCATCGGCCGGCGCATGCAGGTCTTGCGCATCCCCTCGGCGGAGCAGTATGTAGCGCGCCTCAAAGAGAGCCGGGAGGAGGTCTCCGCCCTGTTCAAAGAGCTGCTCATCGGCGTCACCGCGTTTTTCCGCGATCCCGAGGCGTTCGAGACCCTGGCGCAGGTGGTCATTCCCAGCATCCTGGAGAACCGCAGCGCCAAGGATCCGGTGCGGGTGTGGATTCCCGGCTGCGCCACCGGAGAAGAGGCGTACTCCATCGCCATGCTCCTGCGCGAGGCGGTCGATCGCCTGGGGATGCCGCTGGAGATCTCGATCTTCGCCACCGATATCAACGAGCACGCGCTCAGTATCGCCCGCCAGGGCTCGTTCCCCGCCTCGGTGGCCGAAGACATCTCCCCCGAGCGGCTGCAGCGCTTCTTTGTCCGCAAGGGCAACCGCTACTTTGTCGCCAAGGAGCTGCGCGAGCTGTGCCTGTTTTCGGCGCATGATCTCATCCGCGATCCGCCGTTCTCGCGGCTCGATCTGATCTCGTGCCGGAACCTGCTCATCTACCTTGGCCAGCACCTGCAGAAGAAGCTGATTCCGCTGTTCCATTACGCGCTGCGGCCGAGCGGATTTTTGTTCCTTGGACCTTCGGAGAACATCAGCTCGCACCGGGATCTGTTCCGGCCAACCGATGTCAAGCACCGCATCTCGCAGCGCATGTCCACCGCGGTGCGCTCGGCGGCGCTGCTCAACCGTCGCGAGGGACCGCGGGCGAGCAGCCGGGGCGCCGATGGGACGATCATGGGGGATCATGACATCCACCTGGTGATGCAGCGCATCGTCCTTGACGAGTTTGCCCCCAAGTCGGTGGTCGTCAATCAGGAAGGACAGATCCTGTGCTCGTCCGGCGGCATGGAGAACTACCTGGGAATCTCCTCCGGGATCTTCCAGAACAACGTCATCAAGCTCGCTCACAGCGGCTTGCGGGTCGGCCTGCGCTCGGCGCTGAGTGAGGCGATAAAGACCAGCCGCACGATCGTCCACAACGACGTGACGGCGCGCACCGATAAGGGAATGCACCGCCTGAAGCTGACCGTGCAGCCGATGCCGCAGCTGGGCGAGCAGAGCGGCCTTTACCTCATCGTCTTTCAGGATGTCGAGACCCTGGCGGCCGGCGAGCACGAGAAGCCTGCCGCCAATGTCGAGCAGGCCGACGCGCTCATCGAGCAGCTGGAGCGCGAGCTGCGCACCACCCGCGAGGATCTGGAAAAGACCATCCAGGATCTCGAGGTCGCCAACGAGGAGCTCAAGTCCTCCAACGAAGAGCTGCTCTCGATGAACGAGGAGCTGCAGTCGGCCAACGAGGAGATGGAGAGCTCCAAGGAGGAGATCCAGGCCGCCAACGATGCCCTGGCGCGCTCTAACAGCGACCTGGAGAACCTGCTCGCCAGCACCCGCATCGCGACCCTGTTTCTGGATGAGCAGCACCACATCCTGCGCTTCACCCCGGCCCTCACCGCGGTCTACAACCTCATCCCCGGCGATGTGAGCCGGCCGCTCGGCGACATCACCCATCGCGCGATCGACATGCCGCCGCTGCCCGATGCCTCGCTGCCCGATGACGCCCCCGAGCGCGAGTGCGAGATCATGACCCGGGAAGGCAGCTGGTACATCCGGCGCGTGCTTCCCTATCGCAACCACCTCGGGCAGAAAGAGGGCATGGTCGTCACCCTGATCGAAGTCACCGCGCTCAAGGCGGCGCAGCAGGCGCTGCAAGAGAGCGAGCAGGTCTTCCGCCAGCTGGCCGACGCCATGCCGCAGCTTGTATGGACCACGCGCGCCGACGGCACCGCCGAGTACTTCAACCAGCGCTTCTTCGACTACACGGGCCTTGATCCCGAGGGGGCGCTCAGCGCCGACATGACGCAGGTGCTGCACCCTGACGATCGCGAGGCCGCGGCGCGGGCGTGGGCGGAGGCGATGGCCAAGCGCACGCGCTTCGAGATGGACTACCGCATCCGCTCGGCCAGCGGCGGCTATCAGTGGTTCCTCGGCCGCAGCGTGCCGGTGCGCGACGCCGAGAGCCGGGTGCTGCGCTGGTTCGGCACCAGCACCAACATCCACTCGCAGAAGCTGGCGGAGGAGGCGCTCAAGGACGCCGACCGGCAGAAGAACCTGTTCCTGGCGATGCTCGCCCACGAGCTGCGCAACCCCCTGGCGCCGGTGCTGAGCGCGCTGCAGCTGTTGCGCGATCATCGCTTAAACCCTTCTTTGGTGCTGCAGCAGCGCGAGATGATCGAGCGGCAGGTGCAGCAGATGAAGCGGCTGCTCGACGACCTGCTGGATGTGGCGCGCATCACCAGCGGCCGCATCGCGATCCGCGACGATCTGGTCGACATCAGCGCCTGCATAGATCAGGCGGTCGAGACCGTCCGCTACGCCGCCGAGGGCAAGCGGCAGAGCCTGACGGTCGAGGCCCCGACGGGCCCGATCTACATGAAGGGTGACGCGACGCGCATCACCCAGGTCTTTACCAACCTACTCAGCAACGCGGTCAAGTTCACCCAGAAGCAGGGGCGGATCTCCGTGCGCGCGACCGTCGAAGGCGACACCCTGACGCTGCGGGTGCGCGACTCGGGCATCGGCATGGCAGAGCCGATGCTGCAGCATGCCTTTGATCTGTTCGCCCAGGCCGATCAGTCGCTCGATCGCTCTGAAGGCGGGCTCGGGCTGGGTCTTACCCTGGTCAAGCGTCTGGTGGATCTGCACCATGGCACCGTGGAGGCGCACAGCGCCGGGCTTGGCGAGGGCAGCGAGTTTACGGTGCGCCTGCCGCTGACCCGCGAGCGGCCGGCCCTGCCACCGCAGCCGGCGGTCGCCAATCCCGCGGCGGTGCGCCAGCTGTCGATCGTCGTCGTCGATGACAACGTCGATGCGGCCGAGACGCTGGCCATGCTGCTGCAGCTTACCAACCACCAGGTCCACATCGCCTACGACGGGCCGTCGGCCATCGAGCTGGTGCTGCGGGTCAAGCCCGATGCGGTGCTGCTGGACATCGGGCTGCCGGGCTTTGACGGCTATCAGGTCGCCCGCGAGCTGCGCAAGCAGTCACACCTGTCGTCGCTGGTGCTGATTGCGCTATCGGGCTATGGCCAGGAAGAGGATCGGCGCCGCGCCCGCGAGGCGGGCTTTAACCATCACATGATTAAGCCGGTAAACAACGACGAGCTGTTTCGCGTGCTCGATACCCTGCTCGCCTCCGGCAAGCAGTAGGCGGGGCGGGGCGGCAGGCCAGGGCGGGGCGGCGGGCTAGGGCGGGGCTGGCGGCGGGCTAGGGCGTCGCGGGGCCGGTCAGGTCCAGATCCTGCCCGTAGTCCGCGCCGCGCAGGTGGGACACGCCCTTGACGGTGGCGAAGGTCAGGCTGGTGGTCTTGGGGGTGTGGAAGCTCGGGCTGTCATACGAGAGGCTGACCGTCGCGTCGGTCACCGAGTAGCTGCCGCGTCCGGGCGCGAGCTTCACCAGGCAGGCCGGCTTGGCGAACACGCAGGCCGGCTGCTCGACCGAGAGGAAGGTGCCATCGGCCGCGAAGGTATAGGATACCTCGGCGCCGCTCGGCAGCTTCTGCCGCCAGGTGCCCACGATGTCGATCGGGCAGCTGCCGTTGTGCAGCACGCCGACCCCGGCCGCGTTGGCGGTGCACTGGTTCGAGTAGGTGTTGCCATCGCAGCCGCAGACCGGCGCGTACAGGCGGGTGCAGATCGTCGGACGGACGGCGCAGGTGCCGGGGGCGTCGGCGTAGCCGCAGATGCCCACCCCGGGCTCGTAGTTGCAGAATAGGCCGGCGTCGCAGAAGCTAGGGGTGCGGGTGTGACCGCCGCACGACTCGCCGGGCTGGCTGGCGGTCGCGCATCCCGCGCCGCCGCGGCAGCCGAGCGTCAGGGTGACGGCCGCCGGGTGATCCTGGGCGACCGCGGTAAGGAGGTACAGGCTCTCCCCGGCGCTGGTCGGCGGGGTGTACTGCAGGGTCGCGCCGCCGCGGCTGCGGGTGCCGTAGGCGACCACCGACCACTGCCAGCGGCCGCTCTTTTTGACCGCCCGCTGCAGCTTGAAGTCGATGACCTGGGTGGTAAGGGGTCGACCGCTGCCATCATCTTCGTAGGCGCCGGTCTTGAACTCGTGGCCGGCGTGGGCGGTGAAGTAGCCGTAGCCGTAGGGCATGTCATCGCTCAGGTAGGCGACGGTCGGCGTGTCGAAGTAGAGGTGCGCTGCGCCGGGCGGAATGATACGCAGGGCGGCGGCGGGGACCGCGGCGGTGTCAGCGGCGACGGTCAGCTCGCTGGCCAGGCTGGCGGTCGGGGGCTCGGGCGTGGCACCGCAGCCGGCCGCGAACAAAAGCGCGAGGGAGAAGGCAGTCCAGAGATTTCGCATGATAAGTCGGCTTCCTGAAAAAGGGTTTGCTCTCCCCCTAACAAGCAGCGTGCCAGCCTGCCGGCGCGGTCGCCGCCGCCGCATCCAAGCGTCAGTGGGCGCGGCAGCGTAGCGTCGGCGGCACGAGGAGCTTTTGCGATTCATTGAATATTTATCATCAATTTAATGAAAAATTCCCGTCATTTTTGACGACAGCGACGAGACCGAGTGCGCAAAGCTTGCGCTCCGCGGCGGTCTGGCGGCCAGCTTTGCGCGCCCGGCCAGCGGCCGCGGTCGGCCCGGGCCGCCCGCAATCGCTCCGCGCGGCGGCAGCGCCGGCACCGGCGACGGAGCGGGTGAGCCAGGACCTTGAGCCTTCTGAGCGCCGCAAAGTCGCCTTGTGGCGCAGGCGAGTTCTCCCTATACCTATAAGAACAGCTGCGGAACGGCACCGCGGTGTCCGCGGGGAGCGCAGCTCCGCTACCTGACGTTCGCAGCGGCCACCCGCTTCAGTAGGTAGATAAATGCGATACCGCTGGATCCTCCCGCTCCTTATTTTCGCCGCCGGGCTCGCCCGCAGCGCTCAGGCAGTGGTCCTCTTTGACAAGCGCCAGGCAGCGGCGGCGCCGCGGGTGGCGGCGGGCTCGGGTCTGTGCGGCAGCATCACCCACTTCACGGCGGCCCAGCCCCTGGCGAGCGCCGCCGAGGCGCTGGCGATCCTGAACCAGCCGCCGGCGAGCCCCGCCGAGCGCACGACCCGGCTGTTTGCCAACCTCAACCTGCGCAACAGCCAGCAGAGCGCCGGCGCCGACTTCTCCGGCGCCGCCTTCCCCGACGAGCTGTTTCCCTACAGCCAGGGCGCGGCGATGCCGCCCGGCAACGACACCAACTTCGCCCTGCGCCTGCGCGGCTACTTCAACGTCCCGGCCAAGCTCACCGGCCGCTTGATCAGCTTTGCGCTCAACTGCGACGATTTCTGCTCGCTGCGCGTGGGCACCACCGACCTCATGCCCGTCGCCAACGAGCGAGTCTCAGCCCGGATCATCAAGCAGGTGATGTTTCAGGATGCGGGCCTATATCCGATCGAGATCATCTACTTCCAAAACGGCAGCGCCGCCTATCTGGAGTGGTCGCGCTCGGACACCGCGGTCGCGGAGTGTCCGCAGGACCTCTGTCAGGTTCCTCTGACCGATTCGAGCTACGGCGGCCAGTTCCAGCCGCTGGCCAAGGCCGAGCTGTACAGCGCCGTCGCCGGCGAGAACCCGGTCTGCCAGGAGTGCGGCGCGCCGGGGCTCGACTGCCCCCCGGGCAGCTACTGCAGCGATGGACTCTGCCAGCCGTGCAATGTGGTCGCGCACTGCGGCGCCGGGTGCATGCAGTGCCCCGCCACGGCCCAGGTCTGCAAGGCCGGCCAGTGCGCCGAGTGCATCGGCGACTGCGACTGCGCAGGCGGCCTGTTGTGCGACACCGTGAACGGCCGCTGCATCGCGGCCGCCCCGTGCAGCCGCAACGACATGTGCCCAAGCGCAATGATCTGCAACCGCGACACCGGCCGCTGCCAGAATCCGCCGACCCCCTGCACCGCGGACTCGATGTGCCCTGTCTGCCAGACCTGCGACACCACCAACAAGATCTGCCAGCGGCCTACGGTGATGTGCAACTCCGGCTCCGACTGCCAGACCGGGTACTACTGCGACAGCGGGGATCATCTGTGCAAGCCGCGCCTGCAGAACCACTATGTCGGGGGTCTTTCCTGCCACCTGGCCGCTGCCGTGGACTTGGGAGCCCACGGTTCCGCGGCGCCACTCGGGGTGCTGGGCGGCCTGGCGCTGGCGGCGCTGGCGCGGCACCTCCGGCAGCGCCGACGCGCCCGCGGCGCTGCCTGAAACGCAGTAAGTCACCGCTGCGCGGAAGCCCAGCACCACCTGCGGCCTCGGCGCTTTCATTGAGCCTTCCAACATAACGATCGAGAGAGAACCCAGAGGAATCGTTCCGCGACGGGGCGAAGTGCTTGCAAATCACGGCCTTCGGTGCGGAACGATTGGTGAGTTCGTTAGCGATGTCTGGACGAGAGAAAAAGCTG
>JBGANQ010000082.1:0-40881 GCA_044222245.1 Polyangia bacterium
CGCTCGCAGCGGAGCTGGCGGCCGGCGCGCTGGCGGCCGGCGCGCTGGCGGCCGGGGCCGAGTGCGCCGCCGCTGCTGGCGCCGCCGGTCCCGCGGCGTGGCCCGCCTTGTGGCCGTCGGTGTCGATGACCACCATGACCTGGCCGACGGCGCACAGCTGCCCCGCCGGCACCATGAGGCGAGCGACCCGACCGGCCTTGGGCGAGGGGATCTCGACCGTCGCCTTGTCGGTCATCACCTCGACCATCGGCTGGTCCTCGCGCAGGGTGTCGCCCTCGGCGATCAGCCAGCGGACGATCTCGCCCTCGACGACGCCTTCGCCAATATCCGGGAGCCTGAACTCGACTGCCATGGTTAAAACCTCGCCGTCTCGGAGATGGCCTTGGTGACCCGCTCGGGGGAGGGCAGATACTCCAGCTCCAGGGTGTAGGGGAACGGGGTGTCAAGGCCGGCCACCCGGGCGATCGGCGCCTCCAGCGACAGCAGCGCCTTCTCGGCGATGAGCGCCGCCAGCTCGGCCCCGAAGCCGCAGGTCTTGGGCGCCTCGTAGACGATGACCACCCGGCCGGTCTTGCGCACCGACTCCAGGATCGTGTCAAGGTCCAGCGGCACCAGCGACCGCAGGTCGATGACCTCGGGGTCGAAGTCGCCGGCGCCGTGCTTGTCGACCGCCTCGAGCACCGTGTGCAGCATCGAGCCGTAGCACAGCACGGTCACGCCCTTGCCCTCGCGCACGATCTTGGCCTGGCCAAACGGGATCGTGTACTCGCCCTCGGGGACCTCGCCCTTGGCGGCGCGGTAGACGCGCTTGGGCTCCAGGAACAGCACCGGGTCCTCGTCGCGCATGGCGGTGAGCAGCAGGCCCTTGGCATCGTACGGGGTCGCCGGGATGATGACCTTGAGGCCCGGGGTGTGGGCAAAGTAGGTCTCGGGCGACTGCGAGTGGTAGTGGCCGCCGCGGATGCCGCCGCCGTACGGGGTGCGGATGACCACCGGCGCCGGGTACTCACCGCCCGAGCGGTAGCGGAACTTGGCCAGCTCGTTGACGATCTGGTCAAAGGCCGGAAAGATGAAGTCGGCAAACTGGATCTCGGCGACCGGGCGCAGCCCGTAAAGGGCCATGCCGATGGCGGTGCCGATGATCCCGGCCTCGGCAAGCGGCGTGTCCATGACGCGGTCCTTGCCGAACTCCTCCTGCAGGCCCGTGGTGGCGCGGAACACGCCGCCGAAGTTGCCGACGTCCTCGCCGAGCAGGACGACGCGCTGGTTGCGCCGCATCTCGAGCTTCAAGGCATCGTTGACCGCTTGGATGATGTTGTAGACGGGCATCTGGGAATCTGCTCCTCATCCTCAAAGTGGGCGGACCGGGCCGCGCCTTTATCGTACGTAAGGGGGTGGGCTGCCGCGCGGCCGGCTAGCCGTGACCGAGCTTCTGCCGCGGCAGCGCCTCAAGCTCTGCCAGCTGCTCGCGCAGGTTGGCGGTCGGCTGCGCGTACACGTCCTCGATGAGCGACGACAGCGGCGGCGTGCCGACCGACTCGGCGTGCTGCAGGGCGGCCATGATCTCGTCGCCGAGCTCCTGGCGGTACTGGGCGTCGATGGCCTCGGTGAGCACGCCGCGCCGGGTGATGTACTTGCTAAAGCGCGCCATCGGGTCGCGGCGCTCCCACTCGCGGATCTCGTCGTCCTTGCCCTTGCGGTAGACCGACGGATCATCGGAAGAGGAGTGACCGGCGCGGCGGTAGGTGACCGCGTCGATGAGAGTCGGGCCCTCGCCGGCGCGCCCGCGGGCCGCTGCGGCGCTGGTCGCAGCGATCATCGCCAGCAGGTCGTTGCCGTCGACGCGCACGCCGGGGAAGCCGTAGGCGACGGCCTTCTGGGCGACCGACTTGGCGGCGGTCTGCATGCTGGCCGGGGTCGAGATCGCCCAGCCGTTGTTGCGGCAGACAAAGATCACCGGCGCCTTCCACACGCCGGCGAAGTTCAGGCCGACGTGGAAGTCGCCGGGCGAGGCGGTGCCCTCGCCAAAGTACGCCACCGCCACCGTGTCGTGGCCCAGGATGCGCGCCGCCCGCGCGACGCCCACCGCCTGCGGGATCTGCGTGCCCACCGGCGATGAGATCGACACGTAGTTGCCGGCGCGGAACGAGTGGTGCACCGGCATCTGCCGCCCCTTGACCGGGTCCTCGGCGTTGCCGAACAGCTGGTTGGTGAAGTCGCGCAGCGAGTAGCCGCGCCAGAAGGCGACGCCCGGCTCGCGGTAGGACGGGAAGACCCAGTCGGTGGCGCGCAGGGCGTAGGCGACGCCGAAGTGGGTGGCCTCCTCACCTATCGACTGCATGTAGAAGCCAAGCCGCCCCTGGCGCTGCAGCTTCATCATGCGCTCGTCGACCAGGCGCACCTTGAGCAGCTCGCGGTAGAGGCGCAGGCAGTCGGCGTCGCTGATCTTGGGGACCAGGGCGGGGTTGGCGTCGGCGCGCAGGTTGCCTTCGTAGTCGAGGAGGGCGAACGGCTCGGGCGGCTCGCCTGCTTCAATCAGGCCGGTGGGCGCGCCGGCCCCAGCAGCATTGGCGGCAGCCTTGGAAGGGTGTCGTGACATGGTGGGTCCTTGGTGCTTGCGTGGCGCCAGGTTGTATCGGTCGCTGGCGGCGTAGTCAAGCGAGCAGTCGGGTCGAGTTCGGGCGCTGGCGAGCGCCCCCTTGAAGGAGGCCGGCAACGCCGGAGCGCCGGGCGGACTGCACGAGCAGGCTCGCGCGAGCAGCTGGGCGTCAGCCGTGCGCCAAATTTATAGGTAGGGATAGTACGCCGAAACCGGGGCCGTCCGCAGCTCTTGCGTGCGCCGCGGCGGGAAAAAAGCGGCCAGCGGCGAAGACCCCCGCCGGCCGCGCCAGCCAAGCCGCCGGCCGCGCCCCCAGCAGGGCGGACTTGCCGCCAGTCGCCGCATCCAGCAGCGGGCGCGGCACCGCGCATAAACGACCAGCAAAGACCCGCAGCCGCCGCGCCGGCCAAGCCGCCGGCCGCGCCGCCCAGCAGGGCGGACTTGCCGCCGGTCGCCGCATCGCGCACGATGCCGGAGCATGGCCGCTCCCGATTGCCCCGACCCATCTTCAGAAGCCAGCCGCGCCCCCGCCGGCACCATCGATCACGGCCGCATCCCGCCCGAGATCCTGATCGCCTGCAAGCACCTGCGCGAGCGCGGCTTTGCCGCTTACCTCGTCGGCGGCGCGGTGCGCGATCTGCTGCGCTCGCCGACCGCGGTGGCCAAGGACTTTGACCTCACCACCTCGGCCCGGCCCGAGCAGGTCATGCACGCCTTCGGCCACCGCCGCACCATCCCCACCGGCATCGAGCACGGAACGGTCACCGTGATGTGCGAACCACCGCTCACCGGCGACAGCGAGCCCGACGGTCGCCCGCGCAGCCCGCGCCCGGTCGAGATCACCACCTTCCGCGGCGAGGCTGGCTTCTCCGACGGCCGCCGGCCCGACCGCGTCGAGTTCATCACCGACCTCACCGAAGATCTGCGGCGGCGCGACTTTACGATCAACGCCATCGCCTACGATCCGCTCACCGAAGCGCTCATCGATCCGTTTGCCGGGCGCGCCGATCTGCAGGCGCGCGTGCTGCGCGCGGTCGGCGACCCGGCGGCGCGCTTTGCCGAGGACGGGCTGCGGGTGATGCGCGCCGTGCGCTTCGCCGCGCAGCTGGAGTTCGCCGTCGATCCCGCCACCCGCGCCGCCTTCGCCGGGGCGCTGCCGACCCTGCGCAAGGTCAGCCGCGAGCGGGTGCGCGACGAGCTGCTCAAGCTGCTGGCAGCGCCGCACCCGGCCCGCGGCCTGCGCCTGCTTATCGAGCGCAGCGAGGAAGAGCCCCAAGGCGACTGGGGCGAGCTCGGCTGCCTGCTGCAGGTCATCCTGCCCGAGGTCGCGGTGATGCTGGCGCGGCCCGAGCAGGCGCAGCTTTGGTGGTGGCTGGTCGAGCTCGCGCCGCCGCCGGCGCGGCTGGCGGCGCTTCTGTGGCCGCTGCGCGACTGGCTCACCGGGGCGGGCGCCCAGGTCGCCAAGGTCCCGGCGGCGCTGCCCGAGCTGCTCGACGAGCGCCTCAAGCTGCCCACGCGCCAGCGCCAGCACCTTTGCGCCCTGCTGTTGCCGCTGCGCGCGACCACCCTGCCGGCGGGGCTGTCCGCCGATGGCGCCCTGCCGCCAGCCGCCGAGGACCCGCTGCGCTCGGCAGTCGCGGTGCGGCGCCTGCTGGCCCGCCATCCCTTCGAGCTGCTCGATGAGCTCTTGACGCTGCTCGGCCTGGAGTCGCTGCTCAGCGGCCGGCCGGGACGCGGCGATGCGGCGCTGCGGCTGCGCGACCGCCTGCACGCCGAGCGCGCCCGCCACCCACCGCTGTCGCTCGGCGAGCTGGCGATCTTCGCGCTCGCCCGCGACCAGCTGCAGCCCGGCCAGCGGCCCGGCCAGCAGCCCGGCTAGATCAGGACTCTCGGCTACTTCTTGTTGCCGAAGCTCTTCATGACCTTGGAGTTGTCCGAGGCATCCAGGTAGCGGAAGGCGTTCTTGAGCAGGTAGTTGCGGCCATCGTCGAAGATGACCGTCACGTCGGCCTCGGTGTTGCGATCCCCGGCGGGCGAGGTGACGCGGATGCTATTGGCGTTCTCCATGACGATGTTGGTCGCCGCGCGGCGCCCGAACAGCACGGTGGCGCCGCCGCGGCCGACCGGCAGGTTCTTGCCCTTGATGGTGATCTCTTCGCCGCCGGCGAAGGTCCCCTGGGGCGGCTCAAGCTCGAGGATCTTGGTCTCGGTAGAGCACTGGAGCGTCGTCAGACTCAAAGTCAGCGCCGCTCCCCAAAGCAGTTTGCGCATACAGTTCTCCTTAAGTTGGGACGGTAGCACCGGCGGCGATTCGCCACAAGAGCCACCTTCAGCCGACCCGGGGGGAGGCTAGCGGGCGGGCCCGTAGGACTTCTACATAGACATAGGCAGCCTAAGTACAGCGCGCGGCAAGCTTGTTGGCGCCGCGGAGCCGGGCACGAGCTGCTGGCGACCTGCGTCAGGCGGGCAACTGGGCGTCCGGTCAGAGAAAAAGCGCCGGCAAAAAATTAGCGGCGGCAAAACCTCGCTGCTAACGTGCAGCGATGTGAGTCCTCGGTTCCAACCAGACAGCGGGTCCGCCGGCTGTCCCGACAAGCGGCCGGGCGCCTGGGTCACCAGGCGGTCGCGGAGGTTGGCAGCGACCCTCGGGCTGGCTGCGGGCCTGCTCGGCCCGCCGGGGCCCGATGCGCAGCCGCCGACCCGGCTGCGCGACATCGTACGCCTGCGCAGCGCCGAGGCGACCGAGGCCCACGGCCACGGCCCAAAAGGCGGGTCCGGACCAGACAAAGACCGGGACAAAGGCAAAGGCCCGGATAAAGCCAAAGGCCCCGACAAAGACCAGGACCGGGACAAAGACAAAGGCCCGGATAAAGATAAAGGCCCCGACAGGGGCCCGGACAGAGACCGGGACAAAGGGAAGGCGCCGGCGAGCGCGGCCCCTGCTGGCCCTCCGGCTAGCGGCGGCTCGCGCAGCGCTGCCGAGCCGGCGCGCGGCGCGACCCCGGCGCTGGAGCCGGGCGGCCCGCTCGGGCCCAAGGACGACCGCGTGCAGCGGCGGGCGATCCGCGGCGGTCCGGTCGATCTGTCGCGCGAGTCGGCGGAGCTGCGCGAGCTGCGCACCTTCGAGCTGGAGTCCTTCCCGCGCGCCGGCCTGCGCGAGAGCATGGGCCTTGGCCCCGAAGGCCCGGGCGGGGTGCCCAGTCAGCGCGGCGGCAGCGAGCTCGGGAGCCCCAGTGGTCTGGGCGGCGGTCTGGGCGGCGGCCTGAGCGGCGGCCTCGGCCCCGATGCGGTGCCCGAGGGGCTGCACTCGCCGCTCGGCCACCGCCCGCAAGACGCCGCGCCCAGCCCGACCATCCCCTGGCTGTCGGCGCTGCGGCTGCTCGACAACCTGGGCCTGTCGCCGACGTTTGTGCGCTTTGAGGCGCACGTCATCAAGTACCTGGAGTTCTATAAAGAAGAAAAGCGCGGCCGGTCGATCATGGCCTCGTGGCTGCGCAAGCAGGGGCGCTACAAGCCCCTCATCGAGCAGGCGCTCGACAAGTACGGCCTGCCGCGGTTTCTGCTTTATGTCTCGATGATCGAGAGCGGCTACGACCCGCACGATCGGTCCAACAAGGGCGCCGTCGGGCTGTGGCAGTTCCTGCCCGAGGGGGCGCGCATCTACGGCCTGCGCGTCGACTACTGGGTCGATGAGCGCAAGGACCCGGTGCACTCGACCGAGGCGGCGGCGCGCTACCTGGGCGACCTCAAGGCGCGCTTTGGCAGCTGGCACCTGACGCTGGCGGCGTTCAACGCCGGCTACGGGGCGGTGCTGCGGGCGATGCAGAAGTACAACACCAACGACTACTGGGAGCTGTGCCGCCACGAGGACGGGCTGCCGTGGGAGACCCTGCTCTACGTGCCCAAGGCGATCGCCACTGCGCTAGTCGGCGAGAACAAGGGCTTCTTTGGCTATGAAGATCTAGCCCCCGATCCGGCGATCAACTTCGACAGCGTGCCGGTGCGCGGCTCGGTGAGCCTGGCCACCGCGGCGCGCGTGGTCGGCAGCACGGTCGAGGAGCTGCAGCGCCTCAACCCCCACCTGCGGCGCGGCCGCACGCCGCCGCTCGCCGCCGGGGAGACCTGGGAGCTGCGCCTGCCGCCCGGCTCGGCCGCCCTGTTCAGCCAGAGCGCCGATGCCAAAGGCGAGCGCCTGGAGCCCTACGCGGTGCGTTTCGGCGAGCGCCTGGAGGACATCGCCAAGGTGCGCGGCACCTCGGTCTCGGCGCTGCGACGGATAAACGGGATCGAGGACAGCGCCGAGATCCGCACCGGCATCACGCTGCTCGTGCCGCTGCTCGGCTCGGCGGCCAAGGTCGACGCCGGGCCCTCGCCGCCGCTGTCCTCCGACGAGATTGTCGTGGTCGCGGTGCCCGATCGGCGCCTGGTGGTGCCGGGCAAGAAGCGCGTGTTTTACCGCGTCATCCCCGGCGACTCGATCTGGGCGATCGCCCACTTCTTCAAGGTGAACCAGGCGGACCTTTTGCGCTGGAACAACCTCGATCCCGAGGCCACCCTGGCGACCAAGATGGTGCTCGACCTGTGGGTGGACAAGGACTTTGACATAAGCCAGGTGGTCCTGGTCGATCCGAGCCGGGTGCGGGTGGTCACCACCGGCAGCAACGAGTTCTTCGAGCTGGTCGAGACCCTGCGCGGGCGTAAGCGCGTGCAGTACAAGTGTCAGAGCGGCGACACCCTGGACAAGATCGCCAAGCGGTTCGGCCTGACGGTCGCCGATGTCGAGCGGATAAACCGCATGGGCCGCACCACCGAGGTGCAGCCCGGCCAGACGATCATCGTCTACCAGAACATGGCGGCCGCCGAGCGCGCCGGCGCCGCCGCGGTGGCGCGCCTGCTGCCCGGCGCCAGTGATGCGAGCGGCGGCCGGGGCAAGCCGGGCGGCGCCGACTCGCGTGGCAAGTCCGGCGCTGGCGACGATACCGCTGGCGACTCCCCATCTTCCGAGGATGGCCACGCCCCCGCGGTCCGCGCCAGCGATGCCGCCGCCGAGCCGCCGCCTCCGGTGTCGCCCGAGACCAGCGCGCCGCCCGGTCGCGCGCCATCCCCCTCGCCGGACGAGACCGCGGGCGCAGCTCCAGCAGCGGCTCCCACGCCCGACCGCGAGCCTGAAGCGGCCGATCCCGCCGCCCGGCCGCTGCCGGCACCACCCCCGACCTTGCCGCCCCCGCCCCTCGCCGACTCTTACTAAATATAGGTCGCCAAAATCAGGGCCGGCACAGCGGTGCTGACGAACTTGCTGGGCGCTGTAATAAACCGAGCGCTCCACAACAACCGAGCGCTCCACAACAAATATGCACCGGCGCGGGTCCTGTCACCTGCGGCACCCCGCCGCTTTCGCGTCGGGGGCCCCGCCGCCACCCACTCCTGAGGGCCGGGGCTTCGGGGTGCAGCGGGGCGCGAGCTACGGAGCTAGCTCTTCGAGGGGGGCGCTCGGTTCGCTGGGCGGGGCCTCGCGGCGCGGGCCTTTTTGCAGCAGGGCAGCTGGGGAGCACAGGTCCATGCCGTCTGGACCGAGCAGGCCCAGGCGAGCAAAGCGGGTCCCGGGCGGGGGGGCCTTGTCGAGCAGCGCCTCGGCGAGCTCGATCGGGCGGATGCCGCCGTCGCCGGCGATGCGCACGGTGGCGCGCACCACGGCCAGGCTCGCCGGCCACTCCAGCAGCTGGCGCATGGCGGCGGCGGCGGCCTCGGGCAGGACCGCGGCGGCTTGGATGTAGCGGTGACCGTCGATGACCCGCACCTCGCCGCGCTCCTTGCCGAGCCGCTGCAGCTGCAGCGGGCGCTCGCGCCAAGCGGCTACCGGCGACAGGTCCAGGCACAGCGGCCCGCTGCTGGTCGCCGCCGCGGTGGGAATGCCCAGGGCCAGCTCGGCCGCCTCGATGAGCCGCGACAGCCCGGGCGCGTGCTCGGGCAGCAGGATGACCTCGTCGATGCGCACGCCCTCGGGGGCGGCCTCGCGCAGGCGGTCGCGCAGCTCGTCCGGCGGCAGGACGCGGGGGGCGCCCTCCCCCTCGGCGGGCAGGTGGGCCAGGCGCAGGTCGCACACCTCGCCCAGGCTGAGAACGCCCAGGCCCAGGGCCGGTCCGAAGCTCATGTCGGGCTTGGGGTGGAAGCCCTTAGTGTAGATCATCTCGACGCCGGCCCGCCGCAGCATGCGCTGCAGCAGGCGCATCGTATCGAGGTGGGCGATAAACGACGCCCGCCCGAGCTTGGTGTAGCGGAGGCGATAGCGCAGCCCCAGCCCCTGGGCGAAGGCGGCGGTCGGGCGCGCCTGCCCGCGCGGGCTCTGCTGGCGGCGCCGCTCCTCGTTGGAGACCGGCGCGGCGGGGCGCTTGTCGGCCCCGAGGTGGCGCAGGTAGACCAGGCGCTCCTCGCGCATCTGGGTGAGATCGCAGGCGACCCCGCAGTCGTAGCAGACCAGGCGCCGCGAGTCGGCCACGGCGTCCTCGAGGTTGGTGTGATGGAGCAGGGTCTGGAACGGCTTGCCGCACGGCGGCGACAGCCGGTCCTTGAGCGCTTTTTTATACTCATCGAGGAGGAAGTTGTCTTCCAGCCCGATGTCCAGGTGATCCCAGGGCAGCCGCGCCTCGACCGGCAGGGTCATGAAGTAGGGCGTCGCGTCGATGCCGGTCTCGGCCAGCGCGTCCTGCCAGACCTGCAGGCTGAAGCGGTCATCCCAGCTGTCAAAGCGCGCCCCCTTGAGCCAGGCCGCCTCGATCACCTCGGCCAGCTTGCGATCGCCGCGCGAGAACAGCCCCTCAACCCACGACATGTCCTTGTCGTGGTACTTGAGCTGCACGTTCTCCCGCCGCGCCAGGTCGCGCAGGAGCTTCTGCTTGCGCTCGATGTCGCTGCTGAGGTCCTGGGCGCACCACTGAAAAGGGGTGTGCGGCTTGGGCACGTGGCTGGACACCGAGACCGTGACGTCGGCGTCGGGGCGGATCTTCTTGCCGAGGCGCCGCAGCCGGCCGCCGGTCTGGACGATGCCGGCGACGTCCTCATCGGCCTCGGTGGGCAGGCCGATCATGAAGTACAGCTTCATGCGCGACCACCCGCGCGAGAAGATGTTCTCGGCCGAGCGGGTGATGTCCTCTTCGGTGACGTTCTTGTTGATGACGTCGCGCATGCGCTGAGTGCCGGCCTCGGGAGCGAACGTCAGGCCAGTGGCGCGCACGCTGGCCATCTCGTCGAGGATCTCGGGGTTTAAGCCGTAGGCGCGCAGCGAGGACACCGACAGCGACACCTGCTCCTCGCGCAGGCGGCCGACGACCTTCTTCATGAGCGGCAGGATGCACGAGTAGTCTGCCGTCGACAAAGAGGTCAGCGAGGTCTCGTCGTAGCCGCCGTTTTTGACTCCTTTGACGACGCTGTCGACGATCGACTCGGGGTCGCGCTCGCGCACCGGGCGATAGATCATGCCGGCCTGGCAGAAGCGGCAGCCCTCGGTGCAGCCGCGGGCGATCTCGACGCTGACGCGGTCGAAGATGGCCTCGGCGTAGGGCACCGGGGCATCGGCGGGGAAGGGGAACTTGTTCAGATCCGCCACCCAGGCCCGGCTGACCCGCGCCGGCACCCGTGGGTCTTGCGGCTTGCCGACGACTACCCGGCCGGTCAGGGCGTCGACCTCGGTGTCGTACAGCTCGGGGACGTAGATTGCGCCGCGCTCGGCCAGGCGTATCAGGCGCTCGCGGCGCGGCACTCCGGCGCGCTTCATCGCCCCGAAAAAGAGCAGCAGGTCGGGCAGGATCTCCTCGGCTTCGCCGATGAGGAAGCAGTCAAAAAACGGCGCCACCGGCTCGGGGTGGGTCGCCGTCGGGCCGCCACCTATGACCAGCGGATCATCATCGCCGCGCTGCGCCGCCCGCAGCGGCACCCCGCCGAGCTCCAGGAGCGTCAGGCAGTTGGTCCAGGTCAGCTCGTACTGCAGCGACATGCCGATGACGTCGAAGTCGCGCAGCGGGCGCGCCGACTCCAGGGTCAGCACCGGCAGCTGGCGACGACGCAGCTCGGCCTCCATGTCGACCCAGGGGGCAAAGGCGCGCTCGCACAGGATGCGCGGATCTTTGTTGAGCAGCGAGTAGAGGATCTTGGTCCCGAGGTGCGACATGCCCACCTCGTACACATCCGGAAACGCCAGGGCGACGCGCACTGACGCAGCGGCGAAATCTTTGCGCACCGATTGGTACTCCCCCCCCAGGTAGCGGGCGGGCTTCTCTACCGAGGCGACGAAATCCGCATATGGATGTTCCATGTCACCGTGCTAGCCCGCCGGGCTCCGCAAGTCAAGGAACGGCGCGGCGATTGTCGTCGCCAGCGCCCGCCGCCGCGGTGGGCTGCCGCCGGTGACGACCCGCCGCCCGGGAGCGGCCGACTTTTCCTCGGCGCCGCGGGCGCGGGTCGCGTTGGCGTCACGGCGAATTCGTGCCCATGTTAATTACAGAGCCTGGCGGACAAAAATGGGTTTGGTCACGCGGGCCTTTACGACGGACCGCCTTAGGAGATCGGCCATGAACAAGTTTGGCAACCCTGTCGCTCGATCTGAACGAATAGCGCCGGGCGCCTGGGCAGCTGCTATAGCTGGACTTGGGCTGGCGATGCTGGCAGGAGGGGCTGCGGTCGCCGCTGAGGTCGCGACCGGCCAGGCGGAGGCGGCGCCCGCCGAGGTCGTGCAGGAGCTGGCCGCCGGGCGCCTGGTTACCGCCACGCCGACCCCAGAGGCGGCGGTAAACCCAGCGCGAGTGGTCGCGCACACGGCGCAGCTGCCGCGGCCAAGCGGCAAGCCGACGGTATCGGTCGCGCTGCCCAAGCCGCCGCCCCCCGTCCCCACCGCCGCTTCGAGCCCCGCCCCGGCAGCCGCTGGCGCCGGCAAGCCGCCCCCGGTGGCCAAAGCGACCGGACCCTCAACCGGCTCGGCGACCGGCGCGGCGACCAGGCCCGCTGCCGGTCCAGCGCGCCGCGCCCGCCTACCGCTGGCCCCGAGCGCGGCCGAGATCCGGCGCGAGATCGCCGCTCGCAACGGCGGCCCGTTGTCCGGGTCAAGCCCCGGCGCCGCGGGCCCGCCCGAGGCGGCCAAAGACAAGCCTTCGGCGGCAGCGCGGCTGCAGGAGCGCGCCACTACGACCCCGACCCAGAACCCGCGCTGGCCGACCCACGTCGACTACTCGGCCGGTCCCACAGGTCCAGCCGGTGGGAATACCGCCGCCGATCGCAAGGGCTCGCTCATCGAAGCCACCGGTCCGCAGCAGGGAGTGATTCGCAACCGCTGGTAAGAGGGCCCGCGCCTGCAAAGGTAAATGTAAAGGTGCGCAGCCTGAGCGGATTTGCGGCGCGGCGCGGCTTTTTGCCGCCATGCTCGGGCTAAAGTTCGTCTATCATGACAAAATCTCGGGAATTTTTGTCATGACCTACCCTGGGTACATAGGTGCAAGCCGTCGCGCTGGGCGAGGGGCGGCGCTCACGCGGTCGCCAGCTTCCTGGGTCCGTCGGCGCGCCGCGCTGCTGGCGCTCTGCCTGGGGCTTGCCGGGCTGAGCGGGCCCGCACCGGCCGCGGCCCAGTCGCATCCACCACCGACCGCGCCGGCGCTGCGCCCGCCTCCTGCAGCCCCGCGCCCCGCCGCGGCCGCAATCAGCCCGCAGCCCAGCGCCGTGATGAAGCTGACTGCCTCGCGCGGTGAGGTCCTGCGGCGGCGCGTCGGCGGCCAGGAGGAGCCGCTGCCGGCGCCGCTGCCGCTCGCTCTTGCTCGCAACGAAGAGGTCATCGTCCGCAGCGGCGCCGCCGAGCTGTCGCTGGACAGCGGCATGCAGATCCTGGTGCCCGAGGGAAGCGCCGTCTCGGTGCTGGGGGTCTCTTCGATCGGCCTTGTGCGCGGCGAGATCCAGATCGTGCCCCGACCGGGCAAGGAGCCGCGCCCGCTTTACGTGCAGGGACCGCCGGGGAGCTTCCCGCTGAAGGTGCGCGACGCGCTGGTGCGGCTCGATGGCGACGCGCTGGTGGTGATGGTCTACGACGGCCTCGCCCGACCGGGCAGCCCGACGATCTCGTGGGGTCCGGCGGTCAACACCGGGCAGGGGGCGCGCTGGGTCAAGGGCGGGCCGCCGCCGCCGGCCAAGTCGCTGCTGGCGGCGCCGGCGTGGTCGACTACCGCCGAGCTGTTCCTGCAAGGTCAGGGGCCGCTAGAGTTCAGTACCCGCTGGCAGCCGGTGAGCGGCGCCCAGCGCTACCGCCTCGAGCTGCTGCGCAGCGATGGCGACAGCCCGCCTATCGTGGTGATGACCAGCGAGGTGGCGGCCCCCCGGACCAGCCGGGAGCTGCGCGGCATCGAGGTCGGCAGCTACCTGCTGCGGGTCTCGGCGATAGACGATCTGGGGGCGATCGGCGTCCCCAGCGTGCCGCGCCGGCTGTTCGTCGCCCAGGTGCCGAGCCTGGAGCCCGATGGCGTGGTCCGGCTGGAGGCCGGCAGCCAGCCGCTGCTGCGCGCCCCGGCCGGTCAGCCGGCCACCGTGCTCGTCGATGGGGAGGCGCCACCGGCGGCCGGGGTGGCGCCGGGTACGCACCGCCTGCGCGTGGTAGTGGGCGGGCTCAGCGCCGAGGCGCCGCTGGTGGTCGCGGCCAAGGCGGCGCTGCCTCCAAGCGGCCCCGGCGAGCTCCCGCCCGCCCCGCCGCCCCCACCCGAGCCGCGGCTGCAGGTCGTGGAGAGCCCGCCGCGGGCCCACCCGCCGTCCTTGCCGCTGCCGCCCCCGACGCCGCCGGCGGTACGCACGGCGGCGCCGCCGCCGCCACCGCCGCGTCCGTCCGCGCGCCAGCCTGATGGGCCGGAGGACATGCTGCTCGGCGGCGTCGGCGAGGTGCCGTTTGACGGCATCCGCTCACCGTGGGCCGGCCGCATGGCGACGTTGCGCCTGGAGAGCACGCTCAGCGGCGCCGCCCGCCTGGCGGTGAGCGGGCGCCTGGTCTTCAATAACGGCTTGGGCCTGGACGTCTCGGCCAGCCTGCTGCGAGCGGCGCTGGCCAGCGTGCCGGCGGACACGATCGGGACCTCGTACGGCAACCTGAGCGCGGCCTTGCGCAGCCCGGCGCTGCGCAAGGGCCGTATCGCCCTGCAGGCGCTGGTGGCGGCAGTGGCGCCGCTGTCGGGCAGCGTGCTGGACACCAGCGCCGAGGTCGACGCCAGCGTCGGCACCGACGGCACGAGCTTCCGCCCCGCGGTCCGCCCGAGCGGCGGCGGCTGGCGCCTCGAGCCGGCGGTGCTGCTCGGCGTGCGCATCGGCCGTTTTGCCCTGGTCACCACGCAGGGGGCCAGCCTGCGCGTCACGCCAGAGCTTGCCCCGTCCTACGCCGGCGGTCTGCTCATCCACGCCGAGGTGCTGCCGCTGGTGCGGTTTGTGACCTTCGCGCAGTGGCAGGTCGGCTATCTCGGCATCGCCCTGGACCCCGGGGACAGCACGCCCGATGTCGGTGGTGCCGCCGGCGCCGGCTTTGAGATCCTGCTGCCCGCCGGCCGCCTGGGCCAGGTGCGCCTGGAGCTGCTGGGCCGCGCCGGCATCGGCAACGCCGGAGCCGCTGTCTATGGGCGCGGCACCTTCGGCCTGCAGGCCGGCTACCGCTTCCGCTGAGCGCCGCGGCTTCCGGCCGGCAACCGGCCCCGCTGCGCAGGTGACTGTCGCCGGGGCGCGGACCGCAGGCGCGAGCCTGGTGGCGCTGGCCCCGCGCTGCTCACCCTCGCGCGCGGGGCCGGGCAGCTTCGCCGGGGCGCGGCCGCGGCGCTACGCCGAGCCCCAGGGTGCTAGCATCGAGCCATGTCTGTCCCGGCTCATGCTCCTCCTAAGGACCCGCCCGCGCTCCCCGCCGCCACCCTCGCCGAGCTGCGCGACATCGTCGGTGAAGCCGGCCTGGTCAGCGATCCTGCGGCCATGCTGCCCTACCTGCGCGAGCAGCGCGGCAACTACACCGGCCGCGCCCCCCTGATCATCCGCCCGGCCACCACCGCCGAGGTCGCAGCGGTCATGCGCTGCCTGTACGCCGCCGATGTGAAGGTGGTCCCGCAGGGCGGCAACACCAGCCTGTGCGGCGCCTCGACCCCGTCGGCGACCGGCGATGAGGTCGTGCTCAGCCTGGCGCGGCTCAACCGGGTGCGCGCCGTGGATGCCCAGAACTTCACCATGACCGTCGAGGCGGGCTGCATCCTCTCGGACCTCCAGCAGGTCGCCGCGCAGGCCGATCGGCTGTTCCCGCTCAGCCTGGCCGCCCAGGGGAGCTGCCAGATCGGCGGCAACCTGTCGACCAACGCCGGCGGCACCCAGGTCCTGCGCTACGGCAACGCCCGCGAGCTGGTGCTCGGCCTGGAGGTGGTCCTGCCCGATGGCCAGCTGCTCGATCTGTTGCGCGGGCTGCGCAAGGACAACACCGGCTACGACCTCAAGCACCTGTTCTGCGGCGCCGAGGGCACCCTGGGCATCATCACCGCGGCGGTGCTCAAGCTGTTCCCGCGTCCCAAGGCGCAGGTGACGGCGCTGCTGGCGCTGCCCGAGCTGGCCGCCGCGCTCGCCCTGCTTGGCCGCGCCCGCGCCGCCACCAGCGACGCCATCACCGCCTTCGAGTTCATTCCCCGCCGGGCCCTGGAGTTCGTCCTTCGCCACATCCCGGGCACCCGCGATCCCTTTGTCCAGCCGCACCCGCACTACCTGCTGCTCGAAGCCACGGCGACCTCCGACGAGGGCGCCGCGGCGCTGCTGCCGCAGGTGATGGCGCTGCTCGACCGCGCCACCAGCGACGGACTTTTGCTGGACGCGGTGCTGGCGCAGTCGCCGGCCCAGGCGGCGGCGCTGTGGAAGCTGCGCGAGTCGATCTCGGACTCGCAGAAGCCCGAAGGGGTGAGCCTGAAGCACGACGTCGCCGTCCCGGTCAGCCGCGTCGCCGAGTTCGTCGCCGCCGCCACCGCCGCCGTCACCGCCGCCTACCCCGGCGTCCGGGTCGTCGCCTTTGGCCACGTCGGCGACGGCAACATCCACTTCAACCTCAGCCAGCCGGCGGCCGCCGCGGGGGCAAAAGACGAGGCGTTCGCCGCCGCCCGCGAGCCGCTGGCGCGCATCGTCCACGACCTGGCGGTCGGCCTGGGCGGCAGCTTCAGCGCCGAGCACGGCATCGGCCGCCTCAAGCGCGACGAGCTGCGCCGCTACCGCTCGGCGGTCGAGCTGGACGTGATGCGCCGCATCAAGCAAGCCCTGGACCCCAAGGGGCTGTGCAACCCCGACAAGGTCTTGTGACCCGCGGGCGCGGCGCCGCTTGGAGCGCGGCGGCCGGCTACTGGCTCGGTTCGGTTACCTCCGGGGCGGCGTGGCCGCGCGCGCAGGCCCCGTGCTGCTGGTAGGGGCGCCCGCGGAGCCGCTCGAGCATCGTGCTGGCCCGCCACTTCATGTAGCCGACCTGGAACGGCAGCGCCTGCGAGGGATCGAGATAGGGGTTGTTGACCTCGCCCAGGCCCACCAGCGCCAGCACCTGCTCGGCGACACTCACCGGGCAGCCGGTGAGGCGCACGTAGCTCGCCCCCTCGGCCAGCGTCATCTTGCTGGTCACCGCCGCCATCTTGGCGAAGATGTCGTCGTGCTTGGCCTTGTACGGGTCGAGGGTGCCGCGCGGCTTGTAGGTGCTGCGGATCTGTACCAGCTCACCGCCGAGGCTCCCCTGCCAGTTGGCGCAGTCGCCGATGAAGATCACCTTCTCGCCCGGCTTGGCCGGGATCGGGCCCTGATAGGCCCCGAACACCACGTGAATGCGCGGCAGCTTGGCATCGCACTGCGCGTCGTAGAGGCGCAGCACCTCGATGGCCTCCTGGAAGGCGCCCGGGCAGCCGCCCCAGCAGTAGTCGGTGCGCTCGGGCTCGGGCGGCGGGCCGACGTAGGCGCTGATGCACGTCCCCTCAAAGTACTTCTCGGCGCGCTGCAGGCCGACGCGGAAGCCCTTGGCGCGCTTTTGCGCCTGGGCCAGGGTGACATCGCCGCGCACCGCGATCTGCGAGAGGTCGGTGGTGCCAAAGCCGCGCTCCTCGGCGAAACGGATGTGCTCGACCTCGCGCGGGTCAAGGCCAATGATGGCGCAGCACACCGCGTCGAAGGCGACCTGGCTGTTGCCCATGATCACAAGGTGCAGCGGGAACGGCAGCGGCGTCAGCATGCGCCCCTCGCCGGCGATGATGGCGTCGATGGCGATAAACTGCGGCTGGATGATGTACTGCAGGTCGGCGATCTTCTCGTTGAGGCGATGGTCGTGGTCGATGAGGCGGTGGCGGTCGTCCTGGATGCCGATGTAGTTCTTCATCGAGAACGTCACCGTCGTCCACGGGTGGGCCTTGAACTTGGGCATGTTGACGAAGAAGTCGGCCTTGGCGACCGGCTCGGGCGTAAACACGTAGTCGCGCAGCCGCTCTTTGTGGGTGTAGCGGATCTCGACCTGCGGCACCTCGTCAAACAGGTAGCGCCGGACGTGCGGCAGCTGCTTGAGCATGGTGTCGTAGCCCGACTCGGAAAACGCGATGCGCGAGGGGATGGTGATGCCGCAGCGCTCGCCGATCGCCAGCTCCTGCAGCCCGCCTTCGGCGCGGTCCTGCAGCGCCTGCAGCATGCCAAGCGCGAACTCCGTGCGGGTAAAGGCGTGCGGGAACAGCGGGCCGGCGGCGACGATGTTGGGCTTGACCAGGGTCCGCCCGTGCGGCCGCAGCCCGAGCTCCGCCATGCCGTCGCGCAGGATCGCGCGGATGGCCTCGGAGTCATACTCGGCGCAGTGGCGGATGATGACTGTGGGCTGGTCGGTGATCTTCATTTGCGCAGCATCCTTGAAAATCGTGGCTCGCGGCAACTTACCGCAAAGTGGCGCCAAGGCCCTGGCCAAGGCGGCAAAAGTCCCTGGGCAACGGCGGCTCGGCCGCCGGCCCCCTCGAAAAGATTCTGCGATTCCGCTATTGTGGAAGGCGCTGCGCGGCCGCGCGGTGGGCTGGCTGGTGGGGCGCGGCGCCAGTGTGGAGCATGGCCGACCCGACCGTTTCAGATCCAGCTTGTGCGGTGAGCTCCTGGGCGGAGCTGCCGGCCTGGGTGGTCGCGCTGCGCGCCGCCACCCCGCAGCTAAGCTGGAAGCAGGCCCCCGCGCTCGCGAGCGGCCAGGGCGACTGGCCGGCGGCCTGGCACCTCGGCGAGGTCGCCCTGGCAGCCGGCTCGCCCCCGGCGCTGCTGCTCTGCCCGGTCGCCGCGCCGACGCAGCTGCGGGTCGCGCTGACCGCGGCGCAGCCGCCGCCACTGTGGCTCCCCGCGGGCACGAGCGCCGAGTCGCTGGCAGCGGCTCTACTCCCCTACCGCGAGGTCGCGGTGCCGTCCCGGCTGCAGCTGCCGCTGCCGCGGCGCCTGTTTGTCGGCCACACCGAGTCGCTGGGCGCAGGCTTTGCCGAGCTCGTGGCCCGACTGGCCGCCCACCCCGCCGTGGAGCCCGCGGCCTGGGGCAGTGCCTATCCCGACGATCCGTGGCCGCGCCCGCTGCCGGAGGCGCTACCCGCCGCGGCGCGCGAGCTGCTCGGGCGGCACTACGCGGCGCAGGCTCCCGACCTGCCGCGCAGCATGACCTTCGTCAGCCGCTGGTCGCGGAGCCTGCTCTCGCTTGAAGATCACGCCGGGGCGCTGGTCCTGGCCATCGCCCCCGGCCGCGCCGCACCGGAGGCGGAACCAAGCCCGGCCTCATCCCCCGCCGACCCGCCGCTCGCGGGTCTGCCGGCCGACGTGCGCTGGGCGCTGCGCGGGCTCCCGACCGCTTCAGCGGCAGAGCTTCTGGCGTGCTTGCAGCCGTCGCCGCCGGGGCAGCCGCTGTCGCCGGTTGCGGGCGCCGCGGCAGGTGATCGAGTGACCGCGCTGCTCGGCCTGGCGGCGATCTTCGCCGGCGATCTGCAGCTGATCGAGGTGCTGCGCAGCCTGTCTAGCGCCACCAGCGACTGGGCGCTGCGGGCCGCCGCGATCGCCGTGGCGCAGCGCCAGGGCTTCCTGCTGCTGCTGCACGAGCTTTACGCGAGTGAGACCGACCCCGAGCTGAGCGCCGAGCTGCACCAGCTGACCGAGACTGCCAACGGGCCGCGCCCGGCCCCGCGCGCCGGCCTGCTCCTTTTGCCGCAGCCGGGGCTGGCGCCGGCGCGGCTGGAGAGGCTGCTGCGCGGCTGCGGGCTCCAGCGCGTGGCCGACTGCCGGCAGGGCTACCGGCAAATATCCTGGAGCAGCGACGACGCCCACGACCGACAGGCGACCGCGGCGGCAGAAGTCGATTACCTCGAAGACCCGGTGCTCGGCCAGCGCCTTATCTACTTGCGCGGACCGCAGGCGCCCGAGCTGGCGCGTCGCTGCAGCGCGCTCTTTCCCTGCTGGACGGCCGCCGCGGCCCTGGAGCTGGCGCTGCAGGCCCCGACCCCCGCCGCCAAGGTGGCGACGCTGACACCACTGGCGGCGCTGCTCGGGGACGGTGCGCTGAGCCAGCTGGCGGTGCGGCCGGTGCTCGCCGCGCGGCTCGGCGACCCGCTGCCAGCGGTCCGCCGCGCCGCGCTGCTTTTGCTTGCGCAGCTCGCCGATGCCGCAGGTGCGGCGCTGCGGGCGACTCTGTTGACCGACCCCCAGCTCGGCGCCCAGACCCGCAGCCAGCTGGCGACGCCGGTCCGCTCGGTCGCCGAGCTGCCGCAGCCGCTGACGGCGGCCGAGCCCGAGACCCTGCTGCACGAGGCGGAGGTGGCGCGCCTTGGCGGGAACCGGGCGGCGGCCAGCGAGCTGCTCGAGCGCGCGCTGGAGCTGGCGCCGCTCGCCAGCGCAGCGTACCTGACGCGGGCCCGGCTCCATGTCGAGGAGGGGCGCGAGTGGTCGGCCCTCATCGATGTGACCACGGCGCTCGCCCTGGCGCGCCGGCAGGGGCTGCGCCTGCAGGCGATGCACGAGCTTCTGACCGCCGTGCGCGCCCAGCTGACCGCCGCGCCGACGCCACCCACCCCCGCCAGCGAGCTGCACGCGGTGGCCAACCTGAAGACCCTGCTGCGCGCCGGTCGGCCGCGCGAGGTGGAGGAAGTCGCCGAGCAGCTGCTGACGCTGCCCGGGCGCGCCCCGCTGTGGTGGCTGGCAATCGGTCTGGCCCGCCGCGACCGCGGGCGCCCGGAGCAGGCGAGCGCGGCGTTTGCGGCGGCGCTCGCGCTGGAGCCGGCGCTGCCGGCGGCGCGCTTCCTGCTGGCTGAGTGTCTTGTGGAGCTCGGCGATCGGCAAGGGGCGGGGCGTGAGCTTGCCTACCTTGACCCGCCGGTCGGACAGCGGCGGCCGCGCCCATCGCTGCTCGATGCCTACGCGGACGAGCTGCTCGGCCGGCAGGCGCCGTGGGAAGACCGCGAGCACGTCTTTGCGCGGGTGCAGCTCCTGCGCGAGCTCGGGCAGGCCGCCGCCGCGCTGGCCGCGACCACGGCGCTCCTTGTGCGTGAGCCGGAAGCGGCGGACGCGCTGCTCGCGCACGGCATCCTGCTCGGCGAGCTCGGCCAGCCGGCCGCCGCGCTGGCCGCGCTCGATCGCGCGCTTTCGGCGCTGCGTCCCGCCGAGCGGCTGCTCAGCGAGCCGGACCCGCTCGGCACGCTGCAGCTGTATCGCGCCCTGGCGCTCGCGGCCAGCGGCGAAAAAGCGGCGGCGGCGGTCGCCCTGCGCCAGGCGCTGCGCCTAAGTCCAGAGCGCGCCGCCGAGGTCGCCGCCGAGCCGCAGCTTGCCGCGCTGCTGGCGCCGGGCCCGCTCACTGCTGGCCCCCCAGGCTATGCAGCGCTGCGCCGCCTCGCCCGCCAAGGGCTCGCCGCGCCGGCGGACCTGGCCCCCGACGACTCGCCAGCGCCGGCCATATCTGCGGCGGTGCCCGCGGGTCAGCCGGCCGCAGCTCCGCCAGCCAGCGCGCCTCACCCCGGCCCCTCGCGCCCGGAGGCTCAGCCGCCACCTGCAGCGCTCGGCAAGCCGGCTCGACTGCAAGACGCCGAGCTGCTGCGGACGGCGCTGCGCGGCCAGGTGGCCGAGCTGCTGGTCGCGGCGCTCGCGGCGCTCGATGCTGATGCCAGTGCCGACGCCTGCCGGGCGCTGCTGGCGCACGCCGCGCGCGGGCTCGGCGCCCTCCAAGAGCTCGGGCCGCAGACCTTCGCCGCCGAGGCGGCGGCGGTCCAGGCGATTCTCGACGCCACCGCCGCCGCGCTGGGCGTCGGCGCAGCGACCGGCCAGCCCGCTTGATCGCAGCGTCCGACCTGCCGACCTGCCGACCCGCCGACCTGCCGACCTGCCGACCTGCCGACCTGCCCTGGTTCCTGACTCGCACAGCAGACTCAACCAGAAGCGGGCACTGCCCCGGGCGCCGCATGTAGTTTGATCGGCTAGAAAGTCCTACAAACTCCCCTTGATTTGGGTAGGCTCTTGCCGGTTGCGCCCCCGAGCGCTAGGAGATGCCCATGTCGAACGCACCTACTCTCTCTGCTGGCGGCCGGCTCGGTCGCTTTCTCGTTCAGCTCCCTCTGGGTCTTGCCCTGGTTGCCGGCTGCGGCGTGGAGGAGCCGCTGGTCCACAACCGCGGCGGCGCCTTCGCGCCCCTTGGCATCGACGAAGCGCAGCTCGGCAAGAACGGCACCCCGAGCTACCTCGCCGGCCGCATGAGCCAGGTCGTGCAGGCGGCGCCCGACGCGATCAAGGTCTTCACCGGCCCGCTCGCCCAGAGCTACCGCCTGGCGCCCGAGACCACGCTCGCCGTGCTGTCCGACTCGCGCGACGAAACGGGCCGCCGCTTCATCAAGCTGCAGCAGCAGCACTCGGGCCTCACCGTCGTCGGCCGCGAGGTCGTGGTGCAGGTCGGCCGCGATGGCAACGTCGAGGCGATCATCGGCTCGCTGTATCCCGAGCTGAAGCTGGCGGCGACAAGTCCGCTCGCCGGCGACGCTGCGCTCGGCACCGCGCTCACCGCGCTCGGCGCCAGCGAGACCCAGGTGCGCAAGGCGCCGGTGCTGGCGGTCTACATCGACGCCACCGAGCAGCCGGTGCTGGTCTACCGCGCCACCGTCGACTACTACGCCAGCAGCGGCCGCAACCTGGACGAGCTGTTCGTCAACGCCAAAAGCGGCGCCCTGGTCGCCCGCCACCCGCAGATCTTCACCACCCTGAGCCGCGACGTCTACGACCTCAAGAAGGCCTGCGTCAAGACCGGCATGGAGCTGCCCGGCACCCTGCTGGCGCACGAGGGCGGCACCATCACCGACATGACCGGCAAGCGCGCCTCGGATAGCGCCGGCAGCGTCTACTGGTTCTACAAGAACATGTACGGCCGCAACTCCTACGACGGCAAGGACGCCACGATCGTCTCGTCGGTGCACGGCAAGTTCGACAACGGCCTCGGCGGCTGCGACGGCAACAACGCGGCGTGGATCGGCGATGAGTTCAACCAGATGGTCTACGGCGATGGCGACGGCTTCGGCATCCTGCTAAAGGACCTGACCCTGGGGTTTGACGTCACCGCCCACGAGATGACGCACGCGGTGACCTACACCACCTCGAACCTTGTGTACATGGACGACTCGGGCGCCCTCAACGAGTCGATGAGCGACCTGTTCGGCGCCACCATCGAGGCCTGGCAGGCCTCGGGCGGCAGCGCGGCCGGCAACCCGGCGACCATCACCCCCACCGCCAACACCTGGAAGATCGGCGAGCTGGTGGCCGGCCTGCTCCTGCCCGGCGGCGCCCTGCGCTTCATGAACGACCCGGCGGCCGACATGGCGAGCAAGGACTTCTACGCCGATCGCGTCATGCCCGGCGGCATGGACAACGGCGGCGTCCACTTCAACAGCGGCATCGGCAACCTGGCGTTCTACCTGATGTCGCAGGGCGGCACCCACCCGCGCAGCAAGACCACTAGCACGGTCAGCCCGATCGGCATCGCCAAGGCCAACCACATCTTCTTCGTCGCCAACGTGTCGCTCTACACCTCGATGACCAACTACGAGGGAGCGCGCTACGCCACCGCCCAGGCGGCCGAGAACCTGTACGGCCGCTGCTCGCCCGAGTGGCGCACCGTCCACCAGGCCTGGGACGCGGTGGGCGTGCCCGGCACCTGGTCGCTGTGCGTCAAGCCGAGCGGTCCCGCCCTGTAGGCGCCGCCGTCCGCGGGCTACTTGTGGCTCTTGGGTAGCCGCTCCAGCGCCTTGCGGACGGTCTCGCGGCGCTTCTCCTGATCCCCCTCAATCGTCTCGATCTTCTTCTGCTGCGCGGTCAGGCGGTCCTCGGTGTCGAGGACCCGCTTGACGATCGGGCTCTGCGCTGCGCCGGCGCTCGGGTCGTGGGCGATCGCCTTGAGGTGCTCGCGCAGCCGCTCGACCTCCTTCTCGGTCTTTTTCAGCTCGCCGCGGGTCTTTTCGAGCTCCTTGGCGGCGTCCTCGACCTCCTTCTGGCGGGCCGCGGCCTCGGCCAGGGCAGCGCGCTCGGTCGCCGGGAGGGTCGCAGTGGTCGACAGCGAGAGCAGCCAGGCGGCGGTGAGGTGCTCGAGCTGGCGGCGCTCGACCAGCCCCTCGGTGGTCGACAGCGGGCGCTCGCTGCGGCTCTGCGCCGCGAGCTCGAAGATCGCCACCGCCTGCCGCGCCACCGGCTCGAAGTCCAGGCGATCGGCGCCCTGCACCTGGGCGTTGGGCTGCACCTTGATCGGCAGGTGCAGCGTGCGCGCAAGGCCACTGCGGTTCTCCAGCCGGTACAGGGCGTCGCTGCGCCGCAGGAAGTGCTCCTCAAGGACGCTGCCGTCAAAGACCATGCGCTGCGGCTCGTCCTTGCGCAGCTCGCGCACCGCCCGCACCTCGACATCCAGGTCCACGCCGTACTGGACAAAGCGCTTCTCCCCCGGCTTGAGCCGGTCGAGCGTGGTCTCGCCGGCGAGCCCGCCATCGGCGAACACCGCCAGGGTGCCGACCGGCAGGGTCTGCCGGGTATTGTTCTGCAGGCGCACCCCGCTGCGCGCCGGGCTGCCCGGGGTCTGGAGCCAGGTGATCGCCTCGACCTCGACCGGCTCCTGGACAAACGGCACCAGCGCCGAGCCGTGCGCCCGCAGGTCGAGCGGGTCGGACAGCGAGTAGGTAAACTGCGCCGCCGACTCGACGCCAGTGGCCTGGGCGCCGGCCGCCAGGTTGCCGACCTGCAATAGCGAGCTGGTGCCCGAGGTGCCGACGCCGGAACCGTGGCCGATGGTGCCGATGTGACCAAGGCCGATCGCCTCGCCCGTGCCACCGCCGCCGCTGCCGGTCCCCGAGAGGCCCAGTCCGCCTGAGCCATAGGACTCCTCGATGTGGTCGCCCCACAGGGTGTCGGCGTTGGTGCCGAGCAGCTGCGGCACCGTCGATAGCTCGTTGTCCGGGGTGAGCAGCGGCCGGCGGGTGTAGCGCGGCGCCGCCAGCGGAAACAGGAACGAGTCGGGCTGGCCGTTCACCAGGTGCACCTGCACCCGCCGCCAGTCTTCGTCGGTGTCGTTGTGCAAAAGGGCCCAGCCCTGCAGCACCCCGCTCTTGCCGGCGGGCTCCAGGATCAGGCGGTAGGAGACCCGCCACAGCGGCGTCTCGGCGACGTAGCCGAGCGTCACCGGCCCGCTGTCCCGGCTGAGCAGCCGCAAGAGCCGCTGCGAGCGCGCGCTGCGCTGCGAGGTAGCATCGAGCGCCGTCTGCAGCCGCCGCGCGAACGAGGGGTCGAGCGGCCGCACCGCGACCACCGCGCTGCTGTGCAGGCGCAGCAGCTCGCCGCCGTCGGTGAGCAGCAACAGGATGAGCTCTCCCGGACCGCCGCTGTCCTCGGCCGGCTTGGCGGCATCGGCACCGGCAGTCTGGCTGGGCTTGTCCGGCGCCGACTTCACCGGGGCGGGCAGTACCTCGATGAGTCGCCCGTGCACGGCCGCGTGCGCCAGCCGCACCTCGATCGCCGCCCCCTTGAGGCTGAGCAGCAGGTCGCTGTAGCTCAGCGACTCGTCCCCACCAAGCGGCAGCCCGGCCAGCGCCCGCCCCATGCCGCGGCTCACCGAGCTCGGAAACTCCATCCCGTACACCCGGGTGCCTTTGCTCTGCGACAGCACCACCAGCGTCTTTAGGGCGTCATCGAGGTGCCCGGCGGGCACCGGCAGCGCGGTGTCGCGGCTGCCCACGCTGCCGGCGCGCTCGAAGTAGCCGACGCCGGTCTCGTACAGGCGGACCGACTTGAGGGGCAGGATCGCCGTCCCCGCGTACGTCGGCGCGCGCACCGGCGCGTGGCAGGCAGGCAGGGCCAGAAGGGCCAGGGGCAGGAGCAGGGAGGACTTGCGCATGGGACCTCACAGGGTGCGAAGCAGCGGACCTCAGGGTGTGGACTTGCGCCGGCCGGGCGGCGGGCTTGCATGTAGACACCCACCAGGGGCTCGGGTTTCGGCGGCCCGCAAATCCCTGATTATACGCGCAAGTTCGCGCCCTTGGGCTGCTCCCAGCGCGCCCGTCAGCAATCAGGAACTTCCCGACTGCCGCAGAGCCGGGCTGAGAGCGGCGCGTCCGCGGCGCCTCGGCATCAGCCCGCGCCGCGTGTCGCCGCGTGTCGCCGCGTGTCGCCGCTTGTCGCCGCTAGGGCCAGAAGTGAGTCAGCGCCGGCAGCATGTGGGTCTGCGCCGAGGCCAGCAGATCCATGGTCAGCGCCACTGTGATGTGCAGCAGGACGCCGCACCACAGCGAGCCGGTGCTCAGCGCCAGGGTGCCGAGCAAGAGACCCGAGAAGATCGACGCCAGCGCCTCGGGGGCCGGCTTGAGCACATGGATCATGCAGTACGGCACCATCGAGATGAACAGCGCGTGGCTGCCAAAGGCGCGCCGCAGCCCGAACAACAGGTAGCCGCGGAAGAAGAACTCGACGGCCACGAAGGTCCCAAGGTAGGGCAGCTCCCAGGCGAGGAAGTCAAAGACGCTGCGGCCGGCCTGGCGATAAAACGGGTAGCTCTGCTGGAACGTCGGGGTGAAGCTGACCGCCAAGACCGCCGGCAGCACCGCGGCGACCAAGAGCAGGTAGGTGCGCAGCCACGGCAGCCGCGGCACCGCGCTGCCCACCACCGCCGGCTGCCACCCCAGCCCATAGTCGGCGACCCGCTCGCCGCGCAGGATGAGGTGGAGCAGCGGCAACAGGCCAAAGCCGAGCAGCTTGGCGAAGCTCCAGTAGACGTAGCTCAGCAGGTCGGCGTAGCGGGCAAGCCCCGGCCGCCGGCCGAGCAGCGGCCCGAACGTCTCGGTGAAAAAAGGCCGATCGCCGAAGCTATAGCCAAGGACGAGCAGGATCGCCGCGACGAGCAGGATCTGCCGCACCCGCGCCGTCTCGGCCCGGGGGTCGTAGCCGGGCTGGCTGCGCTCGGCTGCCGCCTGGGCGTCGAGTGCATCGAAGGTGGAGAGGAACCACCGCAGCGCCGGCACCTGCCGCAGCGCCGACTCCGCAGGCGGTGCCGCCCGGTCGCGCCCCGCCATGAGCTGCTAGCCGGCCTCGCCCTTGGGAGGAGCCGGGGGCGCGACCGCCGGGTTCGCAGCGGCGGGCTTTGCTGCAGCGGCGGCGGGCTTGCCGGCGGCGGGCTTACCGGCCCCAGGCTGGGCCTTGCCGGCGGCAGCGGGAGCCGCTTCCGGGCTCGGCGCCTTGTCGGCAGTCGCCGGCCGCGGCTGGCTGAGCAGCGCGGCGGCGGCCAGGCGCAGGCGGCGCCGGGTCAGGTCCTTGCCGACCACCACCATGGTGTCAAACAGCGGCGGCGCCGCCACTCGCCCGGTTACCGCGACGCGGATCGCCATGAACAGCTCTTTGCTCTTCCAGCCGCTCTTGTCACAGAACTCGCGGCAGGCCTTCTCCAGCACCTCGGGGGTCCAGTCGACGCGGACGTTCTCCTCGAGGAAGTCGGTCAGGTCGGCCAGCGCCTGGGCGGTGCCGGCGGCGTCGCGCGTCTTGGGCACCATCAGCGGCAGCGCGCCCTCATAGTCCAGGTCGCCGGTCAGAAAGAACGTGATGCCGGGGATGAGCTGGTCCATGCGCTCGATGCGCTGGTGGGCGAGCGGCAGGATCTTGAGCAGGAACTCGTCGGACAGGCGCCAGGCGCGCAGGCGCGAAAGCAGCTCGGGCACCGCCATCTCGCGCAGGTACAGGCCGTTGAGCCACGACAGCTTCTGCAGGTCGAACACCGGCTCGCCGGCCGACACCTTGGCGAAGTCGAAGACCTCGATCATCTCGGCCAGGGTGAACTTTTCGCGATCGCCGCCGAAGGCAAAGCCCATAAGGGCCAGGAAGTTGAGCAGCGCCTCGGGGAAAAAGCCCGCGTCGCGGTAGTAGTCGAGCGAGACCGGATTTTTGCGCTTGGAGATCTTGGAGCGATCCGGGTTGCGCAAAAGCGGCATGTGCAGAAACGCCGGCGGCGTCCAGCCGAACGCCTGGTACAGCTGGACGTGCTTGGGCGTCGAGATGATCCACTCCTCGGCGCGGATGACGTGGCTGACCTGCATCAGGTGATCGTCGACCACGTTGGCCAGGTGGTAGGTCGGAAAGCCATCGGACTTGAGCAGCACCTGGTCGTCGATGGTCGCGTTGTCCAGCACGATCGGACCGCGGATGCCGTCGACAAAGCGGGTCTCGCCGGTGGTCGGCATGGCCAGGCGGATGACGTGCTTGTCGCCGGCGGCGAGGCGCGCCTTGACCTCGGCCGGGTCCAGGCCCCGGCAGAAGCGGTCGTAGCCGGTCACGCCCTGGGACTGTCGGGCCTTGCGCGAGGCCTCCAGGCGCTCGGGGGTGCAGAAGCAGGGGTAGGCGGCGCCGCGGTCGACCAGCTCCTGGCAGTGGCGCTGGTAGATCTCGGTGCGCTCGGACTGGCGGTAGGGGCCGTAGGGGCCGGGGCGGTCGGGACCCTCGTCCCAGGACAGGCCGATCCAGCGCAAGGCGCGCAGGATCGCGGCCTCGCTGGCGCGGGTCGAGCGGACCTGGTCGGTGTCCTCGATGCGCAGGATGAACTGGCCGCCGTGCTTGCGGGCGAACACGTAGTTGAACAGCGCAATGTACGCCGTCCCGACGTGAGGATCGCCGGTGGGCGAGGGCGCGATGCGCACGCGCACCGGGCCGGTTACCTGACCGCTGAACGCCGAGCCGGCGCTGTGGGGGACAGGTGCTGCTTTGATCGCAGAGTCAGTCACGCGGCAGGTATATCAGCGCGCCGCGCTCACCGTCAACGGCCGCCGGCGCGCCGCACGCGCCAGCCTGCGCCGCGCCGCCCTGCGATCCGCCAGCCTGCGACCCGCCAACATGCGACGCTACAGCCTGCGACGCTACAGCGTGCGACCCGCCAGCCTGCGACCCGCCAAGCTGCGACCCGCCAAGCTGCAGCACGCCAAGCTGCAGCACGCCAGGCTGCGGCACGCCAGCCTGCGGCGCACCAGCCTGCGGCACACCATCCTGCGACGCGCCGTGCTACCTATGGCGCCAGCGGCGCCTGACCGGGGTGGGCGCTGGGGTCGCTGGATAATCTCGGCTCGGCTCCGGAGGTCGAGCCAGACAGCTTGCCCGCGGACCGGCAGACGGCTCAAGCTAACAGTAGCGGACGGGCCGCCTGTGGCGATCCGCGGCTGACAGGAGGGGGGCGACTTCTCATGCGGGAAGCAATCGATCTGCGAGTGCGCGGCGCAGCCACGGCGCAAGCGGCGCAAGCGGCGCGGCGGTCGGGTAAACGACGACGAGATCGAGGCTGGCGTCGACTCGGGCTGGGCCTGCTGAGCGCCGCGCTATTGTTGACCGCCCAGCCTTTTGAGTCGAGCGCCCTTGCATTTGTGCGCTCGCTGACGCGCAGCTGCCGGCCGGTGTTCTGGCCGCAGAGCTGCCTCTACGTGCAGCCCGACGGCGACCTCCTGGGCCCCGACCTTTTGCCCGCGACCGTCGAGGCAGCGATCCAGAACGCGGTGCAGGCGTGGAACGATCACCTGGGGGTCAGCAGCTTCCTGCAGCTGCGCTACCTGGCGCCGCGCGGCCCGCAGGAGGTCAATCCCCTCGACGGCCTGCAGCTCATCAAGTTTCGTCGCGACCGCTGGTGCCGGCCGCCCACCGCCACTTCGAGCATGCAGGTCTGCTTCGATCAGTCGGCGACCGCGGTGACCACCGTGACCTTCATCAATCGCCCCAGCGATCCCACCAACGACGGCAGGATCATCGACGCCGACATCGACTTCAACGCCGTCAACTTCCGCTTCTACGACGCCGACCAGGGGCCGCCAACGGTCACCAATGGCCGCTCGCCGGTAGACCTGTGGAACACGGTCACCCACGAGCTTGGCCACGTCATGGGCCTGGAGCACCCGTGCAGCCTGTTTCCCGGGGCGCTCGCCGCGTGCGTGGCCGACGATCAGGGGGTGCCGGTGCCCGACTGCTCGCTGGTCGAGCAGAATCGCTCCGGCGATCTGCACCTGCAGACGATCTACGAGTCGACCATGTACCCGACCGCCGCTCCCGGTGAGACGACCAAGCGCCAGCCGCACGCCGATGACGTGGCCGGCGTCATCACCTCCTATCCCCGGGTAAAGGACCCCATGACCTGCAAGCTGCCGGTCGTCGCCCAGGGCGTCGGCTGCGCCGCGCCCGCCGCGCTGGCCGAGCCGCGAGCAGCACCGCTTTGGGCCGGGGTCCTGCTCGCCCTGCTGACCGCGCTGCGCCGCCGGCGCCTACAAGCCCGCTAAGCCCAGGCCCACAAAGAGCTACTGGGTGTCGACCGCTTGCCACGCCCGCCCATCTAGCCGCCGCGCCGCGGGCCCGCTGGGTTCAGTGGCGGCCGTGCTTGCCGTGGGCGGGCGAGGTATGGGCGGTGCGGGCCAGACCGCGCAGCGCCTGGCGCGACTCGCTGCCTTGCGGCAGCAGCGCCAGGGTGCGGCGGTACTCGACGGCGGCGGCGCCGCGCTGCCCCTGGGCGAGCAGGGTGTCGCCGAGCGCCAGGTGGGTCACCGCCAGACCGGGCGCGAGCTCGACCGCGGTCTGGGCCAGCGCCGTGGCCTGCGCCCCTTTGTGGATCGCCCGCGCCGTGGCGGCCAGCTGGACGGCAAGCTCGGCGCGGGGAAACGGCGCGTGCGGCTGCAGCGCCTGCAGGGCGCGGTAGCTGTCGAGCGCCGCCAGGGTGTGGCGGCGACGCAGCTGCTCGCGCGCCCGGTTGTTGATCGCCGCCGCCGCCTGCGTGCGCAGCTGACCGAGCTCGGGGGCTTCGGGGGCGACGGCCTCGATGCGCTTGAGCAGCTCGACCAGGTTGTCGCCCGGGGGCGCGATGTAGCGGCCGCCGGCGGCGGCGCGGCGGGCCCACTCGGTGAGCATCGCCGTGTGGTTCTCGGCGCGCGGCGAGCTCGGGGGGCGCTCGCCCTCGCCGGGCGGGCCGGGGGCCCGGTCGCGGTCCAAGAGCTCGCTGGCGGTGGTCGAAGGGGTGACGGGCAGGCCGGCCGGCCGCAGCGCCACCACCGGCACCGACTCCAGCGCGGCGGAGGGCAGGGCGGGCTGCGCCGGCGGCGGCGGTGGCACCGGCCGCGCCCGCCGCGGTACGAAGCGGGCCGAGGTGAAGCCGATGATGACCATGCCCACCGCCAGCACGGTCCCGATGAGGGTCCGGCGAAAGCGCGCTGTCCAGCGCGGCGGGGCGGTCGCCGCCGAGCCGGCCGCCGTCGCCACCAGCTGCTCGGGCGCCGTCCCGCCATACAGGTCGGTGACCTGCTCTAGCGGCTGCAGCCGGCTGTCGCTGTCGGCGCCGGCGACCACCGCCACCCGCCCGCCGCCGGGTCGGCTCGCGGTGCGGCTCGCCGCCGGGGCCTCGCTGGCGGCGCGGGTCGCCGTAGACGGCGTGCCGCTCGGCGGGCGCTCGCTGCCCAGGTAGTGGCCCCGCGACAGCAGCCCGCCCGAGCGCATCGGATCCAGGACAATGCCCTGCTCGGCGGCCAGCACGATAAGCTCGCGCTCCAGCTCCTCCATGCTCTGCGGTCGCGCCGCCGGGTCGCGCAGCAGGCAGCGCAAGATCACCGCTTCAAACGCCGGGCTGATCGCCGGCAGCCACAGGTGCGGCGGCGGCGCGTCCTGGCAGGTCTTGAGCGTCAGCAGCTCGGGCACCGAGCCGGCGATGAACGGCACCCGCGCGCACAGCATCTCGTAGAGCATGGTGCCGACGGCGTAGATGTCGGCCCGCGGATCGACCTTGAGGCCCATCGCCTGCTCGGGGGCCATGTACTCGGGGGTGCCGACGGTCAGGCCAGGGCTGGTGAGGCGGGCGGCGCGCGGCAGCGGGCGCGGCATGCTCTCGGCCTGCATGGCGATGCCGAAGTCGAGCACCTTGACCAGATCCTGGCCCTGCGAGGGCACGCCTTCGAACTCGACGCGCGCCCCCTCGGCCTCGGTCCAGTCGAGCGGATCGACCAGGAAGACGTTCTCCGGCTTGAGGTCGCGGTGGATGATGCCGACGCGGTGGGCGGCGGCCAGCGCGCGCACCAGCTGCACGCCGATGTGCAGGGTGCGCGGCTCGTCGAGGCGTCCGCGGGCG
This sequence comes from Polyangia bacterium, assembly GCA_044222245.1. Taxonomy (GTDB): domain Bacteria; phylum Myxococcota_A; class Polyangia; order Palsa-1104; family JAEUJZ01; genus CALFML01. The sequence goes on from JBGANQ010000082.1 coordinate 31,218, forward strand.
CGCAGGATCGCCCCCAGGTCGGTGCCGTGCAGGTACTCCATGGCCAGGTAGGCGCTGCCGTCTTCGGTGCGGCCGAAGTCGGTGACGTCGACGATGTTGGGGTGGCCGATGCGCGAGGCGGCCTGGGCCTCGCGCCGCAGCCGCTCGACCAGATCGGCGTGCTTGGAGAACTGCGGGTGCAGGATCTTCAGCGCCACCCGCTTGCAGATCGCGGTGTGCTCGGCCTCGTAGACCGCCCCCATGCCGCCGACGCCGACGAGCCGCCGCAGGCGGTAGCGGCCGTCTATGAGCTGCTCGCGATCGAGCCGCTCCTCGGGCGACTGCACCGGCCGCCGCGGCGGTCCGGGCTGCGTCTTGGCGAGCTCGGGCGGGATGGTGAGCGCCGCCGAGCTGGGGAACGGGCTGGCCCGCTCGGCAAACCCGCTGCCCACCGCGCCCGACTCGGGACGACCGCCGCTGCTCGGCGCGCGCCCGCGGGTCCACAGGACTCGCGCCGACTCGATGAGCCACTCCTGCTCGGCGCGCTTCTGGGCCAGCTCGTCGCCAAGGACCGCGCGTAATAGCGCCGCCACGACCCCGCCGTCGCGCTCCGGGTGCTCGGGGGCCAGACGCGCCAGCTCGCGGCTGAGCGCTTGGCGCAGCTCTTCGACCGAGGCGAAACGCTCTTCCGGGCGCGGGTCGAGCGCGCGCAGCACCAGGGCATCGACCGAGGGCGGCAGGTCGCGAGCATAGGCGCTCGGCGGCACCATGAGGCCGGGCTGGGGGACGGTCGCATCCAGGGGATCGGCCTCGACCTCGCCGCCGCCCGCCGCGCCGCGCGCCGCGCCGACGGTCGCCACCTGATCAAGGCCAAACAGGCCCGGATCATCGTCGTGCAGCCGGCGGCCGGTGAGCAGCTCCCAGAGCACCGCGCCCAGGGCGTAGATGTCGCCCTGCGGGGTCGGCGGCGCCCCCCAGGCCTGGTCGGCGGCCTGGTAGGGTCGCACCCGCAGCGGCGGCAGCAGCGGCCGGGCGGCGCTCGCCTCGGCGCTGCTCGGCGCCGTCAGCGAGCCGGCGAGCATCAGCTCCAGGCGCTCGCGGTGGCCAAGCTTCACCTCGCCGCCTTCGCCGCATAGGATGTTGCTCGGGGCGACGCCGCCGTGCGCCGCCAGCGAGCCGCCGTGCATGTGCGCCGCGTGCAGGCCGCGGGCGACCTCGCGGGCCAGGTAAAGGGCGGTGGCGATGGGGATGCGCACCTGCCGCTCGGCCGCCCGGGCGACGAGCTCGGCGAGGCTGCAGCCGACCAGCCACTCGCTGGCGGCGAACAGCTCCTCTTCGGTGCGCCCCGCCTCGAGGACCTGCAGGAGATTAGGGTGCACAAGCCCGCACAGCTGCCGGATTCCATCCAAGTCCGGCCGGCTGCCAGCGCTCACCGGCAGCACCAGCACGGCGCGCGGCTTGTCGACCGCGGACTCGGCGGCCAGGTAAAGGACGCCGCGCGCCGCCTCCAGCGCCCGCGGCGCGGTGACAGCCAGGGCGGAGGGCGGCTCCAGCACTGGCTGCGGGTCCGCCTCGTCTAGCGACCGCAGCAGGGCATACCTGCCTACCGGGCGAGGAAGTCCGAGGTCGGTCATGAGTTCCTAGTCGGTGCCAAGCCTGCCTGTGCCTGCCTTTGTCAGCCCTTGGACGCGGTCATGTCGCACGCCCTGCGCGAACATCGTTTGCCTGAATACCACTTCCCACGGCTCGCACACAAGGGCGCCCACTTGGGAGGCGCCAGGAAAAGCTGCTGCTTGCCTCGCGACGGCCAGGTGCCGGGGCGCCCGGGGCGCCCGGGACGCTCGCCGCGACTACCCGTGGTCGGGCTCGGCAAACGAGGGCCGGCGGCCCGCCGGCGGCGACGGACCAGCCGTCGCTGCCCCCCCAAGGCCAGTCGACGATTGACACCGCCCGCGCCTCGGCATCTTATAACTATATGGCCTATTTTGGTTTGTGCTGGTGGTTTACCTGATGCAGAGCGCACGCGTTACCTCGCCAGGCGCCCAGCGGCAGCGTCGGGCCCGGGCCCGCGCCGCCCTGGTTCCGGCGGCGCTCGGCGCGCTCTGCCTGGCGGGTGCGGCCGCCCCGGCGCGCGCCGACGTCGAGCCCATGCCGAGCGAGTCGATCGCGATCACCAGGCTGCCGTTTCAGGGCAACGCTGCCGAGGTGGTGACCGAGCTTTCCGGAAAGCGGAGCGACGCGCTGCGCGAGGGCGGCGTCAACGTCCTTTCCGCCCAGCAGGTCGACAACAAGCTGGCGCAGGAGCCGCGGCTGCTCGGCTGCTCGACGCCGAGCTGCTACGGGCGCCTGGCGCAGGTGCTCGGGGTGCGGCGGGTCATCGAAGGCGAGGTGCAGCGCCTTGAGCTGTCGACGTTCTCGATGAAGCTGCACCTGCGCGATCTGTTTACTGGCAAGCTGTCCGAGCCGGTGCAAGAGCGCTGTGACGTGTGCAGCAACGAAGACGTCAAGCAGATGGTCATCCGCGCCGCGGCGCGGCTGGTCCGCGTCACCCCGCCGCGCGGCCCGCAAGAGACCGACCGCCCGGCGGCGAGCAGCGGCATCCTGGTGGTCGAGACCGAGCCGCCCGGGGCCCAGGTCGCGATCGACAGCGTGCCGCGCATCGAGCGCACCCCGGCCTCGTACCTTCTGGCCGCCGGAGTGCACAACCTGGTGGTGCGCGGCCACGGCTACCGCGCCTTGCGCCAGCAGGTCGAGGTGCCCGCCGGCGGCCAGCCGGTGACCCTGCGCCTGTCGCTGTCGGCGCTCTCGCAGCGCCGGCCCTGGCTCACCGCGCTGTCGGTGATCACCACGCTCGGCGCGGTCGGGCTGGTCGCCGGCAGCGCCGCGCTCTTGTACTTCAACAACAAGCCGGTGAACACGCCTGACTGCCCGGATCAGCCGGGCGTCATGTACCGCTGCCCGCAGAAGTACGACAACCTGGTCCCCGGCGTCTCGCTGGCGGTGGGCGCCGGGGTGCTGGCGGTGGGCGCCGGCATCATGTTCTACCTCGACAACTCCTCGCCCAGGGTCAAGCCGATCGTCGAGCCGACCCCCGCCGCCCCGCCCGCTCCCTGAGCTGGGCGGCCGCGGTGCCGGTCGCGCGCGGACGGCTCGCCGCTATAAGAGCTGCGGCTGCTTGGCCTGCGTCGCCGGCTCGGTGCGGCTGGCGGTGGTGTGGACGTGCTTGGGCTCGCCCTTTTCGTCCTGGCCGGGATGGCGCTCGACCAGCCACTGCGCGGCGCGGCCGAAGTCGGCAAACCGGGTCAGCTTGCCCTCGGCGCCGAGGAAGGCCATGGCCACCTCGCGCGGCTTCTTGCTCGGCTGCTGCAGGCGCGCCGCCACCACCAGGCAGTAGCCGGCGCGGTCGTTGTAGCCGGTCTTGCCGCCGTGGATGACGTGCTTGCTGGCGCGGAGCAGGAGGTCGGTGCTGGTGTACTCGATGGCGGTGCGGCGCGGCGGCAGCTTGGCGTTGCGGCTTGGGAGCTCGGCGTGCGCGGTGTGCTGGGTGGTGCGGCAGGCCTGGGCGATGAGCGGGTTCTTCAGCGCCGCCTGCAGGAAGGCGATGACCTCGCGCGGGGTCGACACGTTGCGGTAGTCGAGTCCCGTCGGTTCCATGAACTGGGTGTGGGTTAGCCCGAGGGCGCGGGCGCGCGCGGTCATCTGCGCCGCGTGCGCGGCCGGCGACAGCCCGACCGCCCGCCCGAGCGCCAGCACGGCGCGGTTGTCCGAGGCGAGCAGCGCCGCGTACAAGAGGTCGCGGTTGGTCAGCGTCATGCCGGTGAGCAAGCGGGACTTGGCGCCGCGGGCAGCGAGCTTGGCGTCGCTCTCGGTGATCGTGCTCTTGCCGGCGAGGTCGAGCTTGTGCTCGAGCACCACCAGCATCGCCATGAGCTTGGAGATCGAGGCGATCGGCCGCACCTCATCGGGGTTCTTTTGATAGAGCGCCGGGCTGGCGGCGCCGCCGTCGCTGACATCGAGGATGAGGGCGGCGCGGGCCTGGATGTTGGGCAGGCCGCTGCGGGTGTAGACCGGGACGAACCGCTCGCGCTGCGGGCGCCGCGCCTTCTTCTTGGCGGCGCGCGCCGGCGGCTTGCGCAGGGTCTTGCCGCTCGCCGACGGGCTCAGGGAACCAAGGACGCCCAGGGCGAGCAGGCAGCCGAGCAGCAGGGCCAGGGGGCCCGGCCGACCCGCGGGCAGAGTGCGCCGGGACGGGGAAAGTCGCGCCGGCCGCTCAACAATCAGCGTCTCCTGAAGCATCGGTGCAGTATCTCCGGCACGGCGCTTGAGACGCAAATTTTTGGCCTGGCCAAAGGACTTGCGCGTTGCATGAGCCTGCGCGCCGTGTCCTGTAGTGGCACCTCAGGGAATCGAACCCCGAACCTTACGCGTATGAAGCGTCTGCTCTAACCAGTTGAGCTAAGGTGCCAAAGGTGCTGCGCTTGATCGCTGCAAGAGCAGTATCAAAGCAGCCCCCTTTTTGTCAACGAAAGTTCGTGCGCCAGTCGGCGCCGCCTACATGCCGCCGTCTTTTTTGGTGCACGAGGCGCCCATCGTCGTCGTGTAGACCCGCACCGAGTAGTTGTTCAGGCTGTACACGCCCGGCTTTTCCGGCGTCGTCGTGCCGCGCACGACGAGGAAATAGGTCCCCGGCATGAGGTTATTGGCCTCGATGCAGGCGTTGTTGGTGGCGGTCAGATCGGCCAGCACCCGCTGCGGCTGATCGGCGCCGGTGTCGGGGTTTTTGGCGAGCACGAACAGCGCCGCGTCCAGATCGCCGAAGGCGACGCTGTACTTCACCTCGGCGATGACCTTGGCCGGGCTTGAGAGCTTGAAGCGGAACACGTCCACGTCGGGGACACTCGGCGCGCTGCGATCGGGGCAGATCTCGTACGGGCTGCCCATCGCGGTCGGCGGCGGGTCGGCCATCAGCGGATTAGAGAGGCTGATCGCGCTCGGCGGCAGATCGTTGGGCTCCAGGGCGCGCAGCACCTGCTTGTCGGTGGGGCTGGGGTTGGTGTCATCGCGGTGGCAGCGCCACTGGCCGGTGTCGGGATCGACGCCGGTGAGCATCGGATCCATGGTCGCGCCGCCGTAGTACATGGTCTTTGTGCCAAAGTCCCAGTAGTCAAGCGGCGTGATCGTCAGGTCCTCGGGCGGCTGCGGCAGCACGCACCAGCCCTCCTGGCTGGGCATCAGCTGCTCGCCGCACACCCGGCCGGCGCAGCAGACAAGCCCGGCGGGGCAGCTCGGGTTGTCGCTGGCGTAGCAGCGGAAGGCCATGCCGGCGTCGGCGTTGCTGCCGTAGTTGGGGTTATAGCAAGAGCTGAGGAGCGCCGCGGCAGCCAGTGCCGGAGCGAGCCGCCCGCGGAGCGCGGTGAAACCAGGAAACAGTGAAAGCGTGCGCATAGCTCGATGTCCTTGGCCTAGACTTTTCGCCACTAGAAGCGGTACTCGCTGACCAGCCCGACGCCCGTGAGGCCGATGACCGGCGCCACCTGCAGCGACGCGGCGGGCTCTTCGACCTCGATGACCTTTTTGACCTTGCGCTTCTTGACCGGCGCCGCCGCGGCGTGCTCGGCGCGCGACCGCTTGACCAGGTCGTAGATGAGCAGGGCACCGCCGGTCACCGCCAGAGCGCCGCCGGCGGCGGCGAGGACCGTGCCGATGGTGTCAAACTGCTTGCCCTGGCGCTCGTAATCCGCCGACGCCGGCTTGAGCGCCAGGTTGAGCGTCGGATCTTCATTGGTCCCAAAGTGCGGGCACTGCGCCACACCGCCGACCTTGACCTTGGTCTCGCACATCGAGTCCGAGCTGACCGCGCTGCTGCGCCCGGCCGCCAGACCGAACATGGCACCGCCGCCCGCCCCGGCCGCCAGCGCGCCGCCGATGAGCAGCCCGGCGCCGGCCCAGCCGACCGGGTCGAGCGCCGACTTCTTGGCCGTCTTCTCGCCGCTGCGCAGCTGCTCGCGCAGGCGGTTCATCGCCCGCTGCTGCTCGTTGAGGTTGAAGTTGACCGCCTCGTTCTCGATGTCGCGCTTGGGCCCGGTCTTGATGCGCTTGGCCAGCTCCTCGTCATCGGGTCCCTCGGCGGCGGTCGCGTCGGCGCCCGCCAGCTGCGGCCGCGCCGTCGGATCGACGAGCACGATGTTGGGCGAGTCCTGGCTGCCCGAGTTCTTCACCAGGGTGCCGGCGGCGTCGCGCGCCTCGACGTAGTACTGGAAGGTGCGGCCGGCCGACACGGCCTCGGGCAGGCGCGCCACCTTCTCGTTGCCGCGGCGCTTGAGCTCGACGGAGTCGAAGTTGGCCTGGCCTTCCTTGCGGTAGAACGCCTTGACCTTGACCCCCTTCATGACCGGCATCTGCACCCGCACATCCACCGGCTGACCCGGCGGCACGGCGTCGATCGGGGTGTGCGCCCACTCGGTGGCCGGCTTGTCGGCGCGCGCCGGCTCGGCGGCCTCGGCACCGGCCGCCGGCTCGGGCGCCGCGGCCGCCACCGGGGCGGGGCTGGCAGCGCCGCTCTTGGCCTCGGGCTTGGCGGTCGGCTCGGCGGCGGGCTTGGCCGGCTCGGCGGCGGGCTTGACCGGCTCGGCGGCGGGCTTAGCCATCTCGACCGCGGGCTTGGCCGGCTCCAGCTGCTTGGGCTGGTTGGCGGCGTCGCGCTCCTTCTCAGTCTCGACCAGGGCCGTCTCCACCGACGGGCGCTGCTTGTCATCGGGCGCCGACTCAGAGAGGAACTTGCGATAGAAGTAAAGCGCCATCTCGTAGTCGTGCGTCTTGCGGTAGGTCGACGCGATGTTGACCAAAATGGCGGGGATGCGCTTGAGCAGATAGGCCTTCTTCAGCTCTTTGATCGCGACATCGTACTTGGCCTCGGCGTAGGCGTCCTGGCCGAGCTTGTAGTGCTTCTTGGCCTCGGCCACCACCTCTGGATCTTCGTCCTGACCGTAGGCCAGGCTGGGACCGAGCAGCCGCCCGAGCGGCGAGCGGGTGAGCAAGCCGGGAGCGCCCAGGGTAGGAAGGGCAAACAGGGCAAACGCTGTAGCGGTAAAGAGAGTTTTGTTGCGCATCTTCATCCCTTCAACTGGGCTATTGGGCAAACGGGTCGATCCAGCCCTCGTCCTTCTTGGGCTTGTCGGGCTTGGCTGGCTTGGCCGGCTTGGCCTCTGGCTTGTCGGCCTTGGCTTCCACCTTCTCGGGGGCCGCCGGCTTGGCCGGCTTGTCGGCCTTGTCCTTGGCGGCTGGCTTCTGGGCGGCCTTGGCCGGCTTGTCGGCCTTGGCGGACCGGTGGCTCGGCTGGCTGGTGGTCTTGGCCGCTTCGGCGGCTTCCGGCTCGGGCGCCGGCGCTGCAGCGGGCGCGGCTGCCTTGGCGCTGCTCGGGTGAGCTTCCGCAGCAACCGGCGCCGGGGCAACTGCCGCTGGGGCCGGAGCGACTGCGGCCGGAGCGACTGCCGCTGGGGTCGGGGTGACCGCCGCTGGGGTCGGGGTGACCACCGCTGGGGTCGGGGCGACTGCCGCTGGGGTCGGGGCGACTGCCGCTGGGGCCGCCGCTGGCGCGCTGGTGGCGGGGGCCGGAGCGACCGCCGCCGGGGCCGCAGTTCCAGGTACACCCGGCGCGGCAGCGTTGGTCGAGGTTGCAGCTGCAGGTCCCGCGGCACTAGCTGACGCTGCCGGAGCGGTGCTCGCAGCGCCTGCCGGAGTGCCAGGCGCTGCGGCCGCTGGCTGGACGGGCGGGGGAGCCGCCTCCCCCGGCGCGGTCCCAGTCGCCGCAGCTGACCCGGCGGCGGGCGCCAGGGGAGTGACCACAGGGGACGGGATCGGTGCCGCCGCTGGCGGTGGCGTCGGCGCGACTGCAGCCGGCGGCGGCGCGCTTGGCGCATGCTCGCCCGACTGCGAGTACAGCACGACCGCAGCCGTCAAGCCGGCGGCAACGCCCAGGCCGAGGATGATCTTGCCCGCGCCAACTCCGGTCTTGCGCGGCGCCTGCAGCACCGGCATCGGCGCGACGTTGGCCAGCACCTGCGCTGACGACTTCTCGCGGGCCGCAGCGGGCTGCCGGGCCTCAGCAGGCCGGGTGGGCTCGGGGGTAGACCTGTCCGCGACGGTCGCTACTGGGGCCAAGGGGGCGCTCGGCCCGGCGGCGCTCGGCAGCCCCCGGGCAGCTGCCGCCGCATCGGGGCCTGGTCCAGATCCCTGCCGGCGGTCTCTGCCCTTCTTGGACTTGCTGCGCTGGCCCATGCCCGGCTGAGTGCCGCCCTGGGCCGCTGCGCCTTCTTGGTCAGCCGGTCTCACCTCGGCCGGCTCACGCTCGCTGTCTGCCTCCACCACCGCGCTGGCGGTCGGTGCGTTCGAGTCCGCCGCTGCTGCCACGGCGGCTTCCGCGGACGCGCTGCTGGCGGGCACAGGCTGATCCACCGCAGCGGGAGCGGGCGAAGTTACTGCCGGCTCAGCGTCCGGGGGAACGGCGACCGCCGCCGCGTCCGCTGCTCCGGCATTAGCGAGCTCTTCCTTCGCCGGCGCCCGAACCACCTCGGCCGGCGCGGCCGCCACGTCCGTCACCGTCGCGGCAGGGGTCAGGCTCTTTTCTATCTCTGCCGCCGCCTGCTTGAGCGCCGCCGAGGGCCTGGGCGCTACAGCTGCGGTCTCGACTGCCTGCGCGAGCGCCGCGGGGGCGACGTGCACGGCGACCGCATCTACAGTCCCGGCCGTGCTGCCAGGGGCTGCCGCTGGTGGGGTCACATGCGCGGCAACCGACTGCGCCGGCGGCGCCGCAGCGGGCGCAGCGGACGTCCCTACCGGCGGTGCCGTATGCACCGCGGCCGGCGGCTCATCCGCGATGATCTGTCCCAGGTCGAGCTCTTCCTCTGGAGGCTTCAGATCCCAGCCGCGGCTCTTCTCGCTGCTCAGCTTCTGGTTGGCGCGGGCGATGAAGTCATCGAGCAGATCCTCCATGCTCTCGCGGCGCGCCGGCCCGCGGCCTGCCGCGGCCGGCGGCGGCGGTGGCGGCACCGAGCGGGAGGACTGCTTGTTCGGGTTCTGCCCAGATTTTTGCGTCGACATCGTGCTTTCGCTCGTCTGCCCGGAAGTGCCCGGGCGGGCCATACCTATGCCCGGCAGCCCGGGCGGATGTTCATCATCTAGCTACATTGCTGAGAGCTGATTTCTGTGCCGGGCAGAGCCTGGGCGCAGCGCGGACGCACCGCCGCGGTGAGGTGGCGCACCTCGCCCGGAATCGCCCCCAGGAATCGCACGGGAACAGCGCTGCGCAGGCATTGCACAGACATTGCGCAGATCTTGCTTGGACGTCGCAGGGATATGGCACAGCTACGGCGGTTTTCCCTTTGGGCGCGCGTCCTTGTCAAGGCAAATGTACGCTCCGGCCCCGAGCAGCCAGTCAGGGGAAAGCCGCGACCGCTGCAGTGTGGCTTGCGGGGTCTGCCTCGGCTCCGTATGCTGCGCCGCATGTCGAACTATGGCTCTGCAGATTTGGGCTCGGCGGCCAGCGCCGGCTTTGCCCGCGACGCCGCGGCCCCCGACGCCGCTGACGCTGAACAGGGGCGCTACCAGCCGGGACGGCGCGCCCCCGGCCCGGTCCGCCGCCGCCCCGCGGGCCCGAGCGAGCCGCGCGCCGGCGAGCCGCGCGTGC
>JBGANQ010000008.1:0-175746 GCA_044222245.1 Polyangia bacterium
GGTCGGCCGCCCCCGCCGAGCCGCGCCCCGCCTCGGGGCATGCTGCCGAGCCGCGCCCCGGCTCGGGACGCGCCGCGCCGCTCGAGCCGCTGGCCATTGAGCCAGAGCACGCGGCGTTCTTCGGCGCCGACGCCCGCGCCGTCCCCCCGCGCTCGGGCCGCGACGCCGCCCGCCGCGGCCCGCCTGGCAGCGGCGCTCGTACCCGGGCGAGCGGCCGCCGGCCGAGCGAGCGCGCCGGGCGCGGCGACGAGCCGGACTACGACCGCGAGGCCGCAGCGGACCACGCCGAGCCGCTGCCGCGCCGCTCCCGCTTCGAGCCGTCGGCGAGCCAGTCGCAAGACGAAGAAGCATACGAAAGTCGCGACGAGCGCACCGCTCGCGAGGAGCGCACCGCCCGCGAGGAGCGCACCGCTCGCGAGGAGCGCATGTCCCGCGAGGAGCGCCTGGCTCGGGATGAGCGCCACGAGCGCGGCGCCGCGCGACCCCTACGCCGCCACGAGCGGCTGCGTCGCGGTGAGCCGAGCGCCGCCACACCCTTCCTGCGCCGCTACTGGGCCCCGCTGCTCGGCATCGGCGGGGCGGTGACCGTCGGGCTGCTCGCCGGTCTTTTGTACACCCAGTGGACCAGCCACAGCCCCGGACCGCCGCCGCCGCCGCCGTCCATCGGCACCGCGCCGCCGCCGCCGGGACTGCCCACGCGCTCTTTGACCAGCGGCCGCCCGGCGGTCCCGCTGGTGCGGCCGACGCAGCCGGGCCCGGCCAAGCGAGTGGGCCCCGAGCCGAGCGACGGCCGCGCCCCCGAGCTCGCCCTCCCCGGCGGGCGCCCCGGTCAGCCGGCCCTCCTCGGTCCGGCCGCGCAGCTTGCCCCACTACCCGCTGGCACCCTGCCGGCCGCGCTGCCTGTATGGGCGCCGGCGCAGCCGACACCGACGGCGGCGGCACCGTCTGCACCGGCGCCACCAGCTGCACCGGCACAAGCTGCACCGGCACAAGCTGCACCGGCACAAGCTGCACCGGCGGCCGCGGCCGTTCCGCCGCCGCCCGCCGCCGCGCCGCCGGCACCCGCGGCGGCCCCGCCCGCGGTCGCCGCCCCGCGTCCAAGCGGCGAGCCGGCCGCCCCGAGCAGCGCTGGCACCCCGGGCGCCCCCGAGAAGCCAGCGGCAGCGCCCGAAAAGAGCGCCACCGCAGACCGACCGGCCCCTGCGCCAGACAAGCCAGCAGACAAGCCAGCAGACAAGCCAGCAGACAAGCCAGCAGACAAACCCGACGAGTCCGACGAGACCAACACCGACCCCTATCACCGCCTCCGCTGAGCGTGTCCGCCGGCTCCGGCGCGCGCAGATGCTTGCATGCCTGGGGTCGCTGGAGTATTGCTACCGCATGGTAAATAACCGCTGCCGCGTCCCTGGGGCCGACTCGCCCTGGCTGCTTGTCGGCCTGCTCGCGGCGGTCAGCCTCGGGCTCGGGTGCCGCGATCTCGCCGCCAAGCGGGTCCCCAAGAAGGACGCGGTGCTCGCCCAGGTCGACGATGTGGCGATCACCGTCTCGGAGTTCGAGGAGCGCATCAACAGCCAGTCGCCGTACGTGCGGGCGCGCTACGCTTCGCTCGATCACAAAAAAGAGTTCCTCGACAACCTGGTCAAGTTCGAGGTGCTCGCCGCCGAGGCGCGCCGCCAGGGCCTGGACAAGGACCCCGAGGTCGTGCGGGCGATGAAGCAGGTGATGATCCAGAAGCTGCTCAAGCAGCAGATCGACCGCCTCAAGGCCGAGGACATCCCCGACGCCGACGTCCAGGCCTACTTCGACGGCCACCAGGAAGAGTACAACCGCCCGCCCGAGATCCGCGTCAGCATGATCCTTGTGCCCGACGAGGCGACCGCCAACAAGGTGCTCGCCGACCCGCGCTGCAAGGGGCTGGAGAACGCCGGCTTCCGCGAGCTTGTCACCCTGTACAGCACCGACCAAGAGACCAAAGAGCGCGGCGGCGACCTGCGCTTCTTCGACGCCCAGAACCGCGAGCTGCCGGCGGAGCTAGTGAGCGCCGCCTTCAAGCTCGCCAACATCGGCGACACCAGCCCTGCGATCAAGCTGCAGCGCGGCTACGCCGTGCTCAAGCTGACCGGGCAGCGCCGCGCCCTGACCCGCACCCTGCCCGAGGTCAGCCAGCAGATCCGCGCCAAGCTGTTCCGCGAGCGCCGGCAGAAGCTGATGGACGACTACGAGCAGTCGGTGCGCAAGAAGCTCAAGATCGCCGTGAACGACGCCCAGCTGAGCCAGGTGCGGGTCGATCTCTCAAGCTCGGTCGGCGCCCCCGACGAGCTGCGACCGCAGAAGGGCACCGGCAGCTACCACCCCATCGGCCAAGACGCGCCGCAGGCCTCCCCCGCGCGCCCGAGCGGCGCGGCCAGCCCGCCCGGCCCGAGCCCGGTCGTCACCCCGGCAACCCCCTAACCGGAGCCAGATCCAACCATGCGACCCCGGACCCGCCTCTGCCGCTTGCTGCTTGCCGGTGTGACCCTTGGGAGCGCCGTGGTGCTCCCGCCGCTGCCGGCGGCCCACGCGGCCACCGTCATCGATCGCATCGTCGCGGTGGTAAATGACGACATCATCCTGGAGTCCGAGGTGAACCAGGCGGCGGTGCTCAGCATGCGCGCCGAGCTTGGCGAGCTCGATCTGGAGTCGGCCGAGGGCCAGCGCAAGTTCGAGGCCCACCGGCGCAAGACGCTCGACACCCTGGTTGACAAGCAGCTTATCACCCAGCAGGCCCGCGAGCTGAAGATCTACGTCGCCGAAGACGAGATGCGGCGCGCCCTGGAGGACGTGAAAAAGAGCAACAACCTCACCGACTTCCAGTTCGCCGAGGCGCTCAAGCAGCAGGGCTTCACCCTGGACAGCTATCGCAAGACGCTGCGCCAGCAGCTCCTGGAGCTCAAGGTCATAAACCAGACTGTCCGCAGCCGCATCTCGGTCGGCGATGACGAGGTGCGCGCCTTCTACGCCCAGACGGTGCGCCAGGCGACCGGCGATCAGCTGCAGGTGCACATCCTGCAGATCCTGGTCCCGGTGGCGACAAACGCCAGCGAAGCGGTCGCCAACGACAAGCGGCGCCTGGCCGGCAAGCTGGTCGAGCAGCTGCGCAGCGGGGCCGACTTCGCGACCCTGGCCCAGCAGGCGGTCAGTGAAGGGGCAGCCAAGGGCGGCGGCGACATGGGCTGGGTGGCGCGCGGCGACCTGCCCGAGGAGCTGCGCGACACCGTGGCGAGCATGGACCCGGGCGATCTGCGCGGTCCGGTGCGCTCCGAGCGCGGCTTCCACATCCTGCAGCTTGTGGAGAAGAAGAACGCCGAGGTGCGCACCTTCGACGAGGTCAAAGAGAACCTCCGCCGCCAGCTCTACGACCAGCAGGTGGAAAAAGGAATCCAGAGCTGGACCAAGGAGCTGCGCCGCAAGGCCCACATCGACAACCGCCTGTAGGCCGCCCCCCAGGCGCCTCGCGCCGCCCGGCCGGCGCGCCGCTGCCTGCGCTAGAATAGCCCCATGATTGAGTGGCTGTTTATCTCTGGCGACTATCCTCCGGATCTGAACCGGCGCCTTGCCCAGGTCTGGCGCGGCACTGCCTGGGTGTCGGTGCTGCGGCTTACTGCCAAAGCGCGGCCGTGCACGGTCATCGAGCCCGAGGCCGTCACCGCCCTGCCCCGGCCGCGCTGGCCCGAGGTGCTGGCCGACTGGGCGGAGATCTACGAGGAGCCGCTGTTCCCCTCGCCCCTTCTGCCGGTCGCCGCCGCCGCGCTGTCCGAGACCGGCGCCGAGACCCTGGCGCTGTTCGCCGACCTCGGTCACCCGCGCGGCGCCCGCAGCGGCATCGCCTGGTACCACAAGGGCGCCCTCACCGAGCTCGAACAGGTGGGCACCGCCGCTGTCGCCTGGCAGCCCGGGCAGCCGCTGTCGCGCCCGCGGGTGCACGACGCCCGCGCGCAGCTCGCTGCGCTGGGTCGCTCGCTCGCCGACACGCCGCGCGACGCCGGACTCTACGAGCGGGTCGAGTCGAGCCGCGCCGCCACCGCCGAGTCGATCCTCGCCCGGGCCCTGCTGCGCCTGACCGCCGCCGATCCGCCGCCAGTAAGCGAGCTTGCCGAGGTCCTGCACCGCGGCGGCCGCTCGCGCATCACTCTGTAGTCTCTCCCGCGCTCACTCCCTTGCACTTGTCGCGACTCCGCTGACCATCCTCAGCGGGAATTATGACTCCTTCCGTTTAGCATACACGCGCGTACTTCCCTCTGCGCGAGCTGCCAGTACCTCGCCAGTACCTCGCCAGTACTATGGTGTGGGCTGCCGTACTGGCAGCGCCCAGGGCCGCCTACTGGCACCCGCGCCAGCGACGGCTGCGGACCTCCGGTGGGCTGAGGTCGCCGGTGAAAATTCCAAGGTCCTACTGCGCGGTTGGCAGCGCTCCTGGCCTGACCTGGCACTACCTTTCCCGAAGCAAAGTACGTTCACTCTGACGTCACCACTTGCTGACTCTGGCGGATACCTGTGGCATAAGTCCGCGTATCTCCCGACCTCGCGCGAGCCCGATCTTTGACCCATTTCGGCAGTAGCAGTCAGCTCGGTTGTTTTTTATAATCTGTCGTGCTCGCAGAAAGCCGCCGATCGCTTGACTCCTATGGCGGGGGAAGAGCGGAGTGAAAGCGGCCAGAAGTCCAGGGGAATCGGGGAGCGGGGCGGGCGCGAGCCGCACGGGAAGAGGCGGCCGGGCAAGTTCAGATCGCCAAGGCTTCGCAGTTAGTGAAGTAGTTAGAAGGTTGGATGCCTACGCCCTTGAGCCTTCGCTACCTGGACCCGGCTTTTTCCCAGTGGGGAGTGGTGAGTGGTGAGCACGCAACAAGGAGCTTCTGACCGACGGGAACGCACACCGTATTGACTTGGTCAGGGACTTGATGGCTAATAAAATGGGACCGCGATTACTGTGCCTGAGGGGGGAGACATCTAGTGGGCTCTGGACAATGGTTGCTCGGAACCCGGTGTGTGGGGAAAGTTCAATGTCGGCAGTGGGCTGACTCGCAGCGAAGACGGTTTTGCAAGGTATGCGACGCGAAGAAGTTAATGAATAAGGCACCAGCTGGCTGCGCCGGCGGGTGCGGGGATGAGAGAGCCCTACTTCCTCTCTTTTAGCCTCTCGCAGGTCCCACGGCATCGGGAAGCTCGTGGGATTTGGCAGCACCCGGGAAGAGGCATTCGCCATGAATGGCACTAGCAGGAGCACTCAATGGATGGGCTGAGTTCAGTCTCTATATTCCAGAAGTTGAACCAGGCCGAGCTGGAGCAGCTCGCTAAGATCGTGGTTCAGGAGAAGTTTCCCGCCGACAAGGCAGTGTTTTTCGAGGGAGACCGCTCCAACGTCCTTTACATCGTCCGCTCGGGCTCGGTGCGCGTGTACCAGACCTCGCTGGAGGGTAAAGAGAAGACGATCAACACCCTGGGCCCCGGCGCCTTCTTCGGCGAGATGGCGATGCTCGACGGCCAGCCGCGGCAGGCCGGCGTCACCGCCAACGAAGAGACGGTCCTTCTCGGCATCGGCCAGCAGGAGTTCCGCGCCCTGTGCAACCGCATCCCCGAGGTGCTGTGGAAGGTCCTGGAGTCGCTGTGCGACCGCATCCGCAAGATGGATGAAGAAATTCTCGACATGTCGTTCCGCGACGTACCCTACCGCGTGATGCGCACGCTGGTGCGGCTGTCCAAGGAGCACGGCGAGCAGCGCCTCGACGGTCTGCGCATCAACATCAAGCTCACCCCGCAGATCCTCGCCGGAATGATCGGCGCCAACGTCGAGCGCGTCTCGGGCGTCCTCACCAAGCTGCAAGAAGATAAGGTCCTGCGCCGAGAGGGAGAATATCTCCTGATCACTGACGCGCGCGGGTTTGAGAAGTCTCTGGAATATGAAAAGGATTGGGCATGAAACGCCGAACTTCAGCATTGGTAGGTACGCTGCTGCTGCTCGGATCAGCAGTAGCGTATGCCCACGAGCGATTTATCAAGCACGACCTGAAGCACCCCCTGGACCCTCACTTTTTCATCCAGGGGCCGGTCGGATTTTTAGGAGTCAATCCGAATATCTGGCGCGTGGCGATAAACCTTGGCGTCATCCTGGCCGCCTTCTTCGTCATCTGGTTCTTCCGCCAGCCGATCACCGAGGCAGTGCTGTTCCGCCTGCTCGGCATGCTGCGCGGCAAGGCGCAGAGCACCCTGCACGGCCTGGCCTGCTTCCTCACCGATCGCCCGGTGCGCAGGCGCTGGTTTGCCACCGTGGGCGAGTGGGTGGTGCTGCTGTTTATGCGCAGCCCCGGCCTGGTGCTCATGTACTCGGCCTCCAATGACTCGCTGGTCATGCCCAGCTTCCCCCTGGACCCGACCTCGGCCTCATTTTTCAAGTTCGCCCAGGTCGGCCTGGCGCTGCTCATCCTGACGCAGACGCTGCTGCCGCTGTGCGGGGCGCTCATCCTCGGCACCTATATCTATCTCAACCGCTGGGGCGTCATGGTCGCCGTCGACGCCATGCCCGTCGTCTCGGTGGCGGTGATCTACCTGGCCTCGCCGTGGAGCTCGCACAAGGTGGCGATCACCGGCGTCACCAAGGCGCAGATGGTCTGGCTGCGCCGGGTGCTCGGCTTCGGCTTTTTCATGCTCGGCTGGTTCAAGATCTACAACCACAACCTCACCGCCGGCGTCGCCGACAACTACCCGTCGTCGCTCAACGACCCGCTGCTCGGCCTGTTCACGATCGGCACCGACCTTGTCCACTACCGCCGCGAGTGCTGGATCATCTCGTTCGCCATGGCCGAGATCATGTCCGGCTTCCTGGTCATGATCGGCGTGTTCAACCGCGTGCAGTGCTCGCTGATGGCCTTCACGTTCATCAAGCTGATGGTGGTGGACTTCGGCTGGGAGGAGATCCCGCACATCTACCCGATCGGCGGCATGCTGACGGTCATCTTCTCGAACCGGCTGTCGAGCGAGTTTGAGCCGCTGGAGAAAATCGAAGACCGCCTGGCGCGTCAGGGCAAGACCGCCTTGCGCTACATCTTTGTCTTCGGGTTCTCGCTAGGACTGGCGGGACTTTTGCTGTTTCCGCCGCTGTATGTCCTCAGCTTCTTTAACCGAT
The DNA here is from genome assembly GCA_044222245.1 of Polyangia bacterium. Lineage (GTDB taxonomy): Bacteria > Myxococcota_A > Polyangia > Palsa-1104 > JAEUJZ01 > CALFML01. Next base: position 7,160 of record JBGANQ010000008.1, read on the forward strand.
ATGGTCTGTAGCGGGGCCAGAGCGACCTGCAGCTGACCCAATGATAACCGGGCCGCGCCTGGCTGCGGCCCAAGGACTACCTGGCGGAAGCTCCGTCGGCCTTACCGACGGAGTAGGACCCTCAGCTCCTACAGATCCGCACCCGATGAGGTTTTAGTATGCCGATCATGAAGTTCAGCAATACGGGGCAGGTGGTTGCCCTGGCGCTCGCCTGGACCGCTGCAATGGTCTATGTCGACTACAAGAAAAACCCGCGGCCGCTGCGCGAGATGTACCAGGGCTCCAAGCGCACCCAGGCTGATGCGAACATCTCCACGCCGCACGTCAGCCTGAAGATGAACCACCTGTGCTGCAGCGGCTGCCTCGATGACGTCAAGGTCGCCCTCAAGGACCTGCCGTGGGTCGGGACGATCTCGATCCCCGATGAGGCGAGCCTGCCGGATCAGTCCAACACCCAGGAGAAGGACACCTACGCCGGCTATGTCGACGTAACCGTCAAGGACCTCAAGACCCTGGACTTTGTCGAGCTGAATCAGAAGCTGCGCGCCACCGGCCTCACCGCGGAGCACATCAAGTTCAGCGGCGTCAAGGAGTACCGGCTGGACGCCTATCTGAAGCACATCTGCTGCCAGGTCTGCTCCAAGGCCCTGGAGAAGGGTCTGTTCGTCAAGGGAATTCGCGCCACCGGCCCGCTGCAGTGGCTGGATAACGCCGCGGTCAGCAAGGAGCATCACTCGGTGCTCGTCGCCCCGCGCCCCGGCCGCGAGGCCGACGTCACCGAGCTGTTCGAGGCCCTGGACCGCCTGGGCTTCGCGCCGTCCACGCTGAAGATCGCCCTGCCCGCCGACGCCATGCAGGTGACGATGGTCGCCAAGGCCGGGACCCCTGAGCAGCCGGCGGCGGGTACTCCGGCGGCGGGCACTCCGGCCGCGGGCACTCCGGCCGCGGGCACTCCGGCCGCGGGCACTCCGGCCGCGGGCACTCCGGCCGCGGGCACTCCGGCCGCGGGCACTCCGGCCGCGGGCACTCCGGCCGCTCCGGCTGCTGGTCCGGCTTCGGCGACGATCGAAGGAACTGAGGTCAAGCTCAGCCAGCCCCTGCGCTACACCGCCGGGGAGATCAAGCTGACCGAGCCGTCGGCAGCGGTGCTGCAGGCGCTGGTCAAGGCAGTACAGGCGGACCCCACGATCACCGAGCTGATCCTGAAGGTCGGTGCCAGCGGCGAGAAGAAGGCGGTCAAGAAGCTGGCGACCGAGCGCGCTGGTGAGCTGAAAAAAGAGCTCATCGCCGCCGGTCTGCCGCACAAGGCATTCAAGGTCCACGCCCACCACGAGCCGGGCGAGGACCAGGTCCTGGAAGTCACGGTCAGCCGGAAGAAGCACCACGAAAAAGTGGAAGAAGACTCGCAGTAGCCGCTGAGCGATCAGACGGACCGCACACAACTCTACGCGAACCCGCGCCCAAGGCCCGGGTTCTGATTTTTGAACGGGGGTCTCATGCACTGGCGAACACTGATCGTCCTTGGTCTGTTTTATCCATTAATCGGTCCTCCCGGCCTGGTGCGCGCCGCACCACCTGCGGCGGCAGCGCCGGGAGCCCCGGCGGGCAAGCATCCCAAAGGCGCCAAGGGCCCGGCGGTAAAGAAAGGTCCCACGCTACCGGTGACCATGGTCTCCGAGCCGCCGGGCGCCACCGTTTACATTGACGGCAAGGACAACGGCGCCCGCGGCGTGGCCACCGCGACCCTGAAGCTCCACCTGCCCAAAGGTCCGCACAAGGTCCTGCTGGAGCTCCCGGGCTTCCGGCCGCTGGAGAAGGACATCGAGGTCTCCAAGCACCTGGAGCACTTCAGCTTCAAGCTGGAGTCGGCAGCGGAGCGGCTGCTCCTGCGCACCACCGCCAGCGAAGAGTCCAAGGACGCCCAGATCTTCGTCGACGGCGTCTCGGTCGGCACCGTGCCCACCGACGTCGAGATCAAGCCCGGCCAGCACACCGTCGAGGTGCGCAAGCCCGGCTTCAAGAGCTACACCGAGACCCTGACTGTCAACCCGTCCGAGCAGAAGACGCTCAACGTGGCGCTGGTCGCCGAGGCCAAGGTGGCCGCCGACAGCAAGCGCGGCACGCTGCTCGTCTCGGCGCCGCACGGCCTGGTGTTCGTGGACGGCAAGGAGCTCGGCACCCCGCCGGCCCTGGCCGAGAACATCGACGAGGGCGAGCACCTCGTCGAGGTCCGCGGCGCCCCCGGTGAGGCGCCGCTGTGGCAGCAGAAGGTCAAGGTCGTCGCCGGCCAGCAGAACCGGGTGACCGCGGAGCTCGCCGCCGGCACGCCGCTCATCGGCGACTCGGCCAGTGAGCTCGTCCAGCTCAAGCGGCAGTACGCCGAGCTGAAGGCGACCCTGGATGATCTGGAGAAGAAGAGCAACGAGCGTGACGCCCACGGCGGCAACCGCAAGGGCGTGCTGCCGACCTCATTCGTCGCCGCGGCGTCGATGCCCGGCTCCGCCCTGCCCGGCGGCGTGGCCGGCAAGACCGGCTTTCTGAATCACGTCATCATCAACGGCAGCGTCACCCTGCGCTATGACTGGAGCCGGCAGGAGAACCAGGCCGACCTCTTGCAAGACGGCATCGTCTGGAACACCCTGCGCAGCCGCATCCGCCTGGGTATTACCTATGATGACGACGGCGTGGTCACGGTCGGCATCCGCCTGACCACCGGCCTCAACCCCAACCCCGCAGCGCCGTTCGTCACCGCCGGCGATCTGTTTCGCGAGAAGTCGGTCGGCTTCGACCACGCCTTCGGCTCGATCCGCCCGTTCAAGGATCGCGACCGCCTGAGCCTGTCTTTCGGCAGCATCCCCAACCCGATCTGGCGCGGCGATCGCGGCACCTTCCGCGATCAGCTGGTGTGGGACGATGACATCTCGCCCGAGGGCCTGGCGCTGCATGTGACCTTCTTTAAGCTTGGTCCCAAGGAGCACCAGATCAAGCTGGAGAACTCCCTGGCCTACTTCACCCTGGAGTTCACCCAGCCCTTCCGCTTCATCGGCCTGACCGGCACGACGTTCATGGTCGCCGAGCAGCTCCACTTCAAGTGGGAGCCCTACATCGGCGCCGCCCTGGCCTACTACGACATCTCGAACCTGAACAACGGCCTGCGCTCGCCGTTCCTCGCCGCGGGCTCGGCGTTCCTCCGCGAAGGTGAGAACTCGGTCCTGCTGCGTCCGGGTCTGCAGCAGACCAACAACCGCGTCTCGTACGGTCCCAACGCCGCGGGCTTTGTCGTCGATCAGTTCCGCATCGGCAGCGCCCAGCTGCAGCTCGACCTGCCGTCGTTTGGTCGCCTGCCGCGGCTGGGTCAGCCCGAGATCTACGCCTACGGCAACTTCACCCACAACTTCGCGGTCAGCCGGGACAGCAACGGCTGGGGCGTCACCCTGGGCATCCGCGCCGGCAGCTGGGAGAAGGGCGCGCTCAATCCGCTCAACATCTGGGCGACCTACCGCGACGTCGACGCCGACGCCACCCTGGGTACGATCGCTGACTCGGACCTAGGCGGCGGCACCGCGTTCCGCGGCGTCCAGGTCGCGGGCAACTTCCGCATCACCCACAACCTGCTCGTTCAGCTTTCCTATTGGGATTACAAGGGCTTCCCGCTCAAGGACGTCCGTTGGCAGCACGTCTATCTTGACCTGGTGGCAGACTTTTAGTCGATCCCTGAACTATGAGGCACGTTCACATGAGAGCACATACAGATCGCAAGAAACTGCAGCGTAGCGGTCCCCTGCTCGCCTCGACCCTGCTGGTCGCAGGTGCGCTCGGGGGCTGCTACAACGGAAACGTCACCGAGCAGGTGGATCAGGACGACATCCTGTATCGCGACATCTCGGGCGTCGCTCGCCCGGGCGATCCCACCAAGCTCGGTCCCATCACCTTCGCGCCCCGCGCGACGTTCGGCTCGGCCAACAGCGCCGACGCCCTGGGCTACCCGAACCTTCCGCCGGAAGGCCGGGCGCTGATGGACACCAGCGATCCCAACAGCCCCCTGACGTTCTTCACCATCCCGCACACCGATGCCGAAGGCGTCGGCCCGCTGTTCAACCAGCGGCGGTGCCTGGGCTGCCACTTCAGCTCGACCGACGTGCGCGACAACAACCTCCAGGACAGCGTCAAGTTCAACGGCCAGACGTTCACCACCCTGAACACGGTGAACACCCCGGTCTCGCGCGCGGCGCGGCAGGGCCCGACCAACTACGACTACATCCACGACAACTACCGCCCCAACACCGCGGCGTTCACCCTGTTCGGCGACTACTTCCCGGCCAGCGGCCAGTTTGATCCGATCGAGATCCTCGGCGGCCCGCTGCAGCACGTCCACTCGGTGGCGCTGTCGACCCGCGGCTGCGTCAGCGAGATCCAGCCGCCGCTGTCCCGCGATCCGTTCCTCCAGGGCGGCTTCGATCCGGTGACCGGCCTGTCGATGATCGGCGCCTTCCGCGCCATCGGCGAGCGCGCCGGCCCGCCGTACATCGGCCGCGGCCTGATGGAGGCGATCTACTACGCCGATCTGCTCTCCAACGAGGACTTCCAGGACCTGGTGGACGACACCGAGCCGTGCCTGGCCGGCGGCACCCCGCCCGCCGGTCTGCGCAGCTGCTCGTCGCTGTTGCCGGTCGTCGACCACAGCATCTGCACCGGTGACTGCGTCTCCGGCCGCCACAACGAGGGCCGCGCCGACCTCAACATCGTCGGTGGCGATCCGCTGCAGCGCGTCAGCCGCTTCGGCCTGCGCGCCGCCGGCGCCACCATGCTGCAGTTCGACATCGGCGGCACCCGCGGCGAGATTGGCCTGACCAGCCTCCTGGCCCCGACCGAAGAGCCGTTCCCGCAGAACAACGTCAACAAGGGCTGCGACCAGCCGGCCGACCCCGAGATCACGGTGCAGACGGTCCGCAACCTGCGCGCCATGATCCGCCTGTTCGCGCCGCCCGACTACGTCGCCGAGCTCCGCCAGCAGCCGCCGACCACCCCGCTCGCCGTCGAGATCCAGGCCGGCGCGGCGCTGTTCGGCGTCGACCTGCGGACCTTCATGAGCCGCACCACCGCCGGTCAGCAGGCGATCGGCTTTGGCGACTACAACGCCGATCGCGGCATCGCGGTCGACCGCATGCTAAACTGCGTCGCCTGCCACGTACCGATCCAGCGCACCGGCGAGTCGCCGGCGCAGATCGGCGCCGACCTGCTCAGCAACAAGTGGGCGCCGATCTTCTCGGATCTGCTCATCCACGCGCTGCCGATGCTGCCCCAGGGCCGGCCCGAGTACCTGTACCCCAACGTCTACCAGGGCGCTGGCATCCCGGCGCTGCGCGCCTACTACGACGCGGTCTTCGCCAACGGCTTCAGCCGCCCGGGCCTGAGCCGCCAGCTCGGCGACGCCGTGGTTCCGGTTGCCGTCACCGGCATCGCCAACCCGAACGAGTTCCGCACCCCGCCGCTCATGGGCATCGGCAAGACGGGCCCGCCGTTCCTGCATGACGCCCGCGTCTACGTCAACGTCATCGGCAAGCTGACCCCGGACACGGCGCAGTTTAACCCCGACGGCACGCTGTCGGCGACCAACGGGCCCTTCCCCGATGATCGCGGCACCGATCCGGCGGCGCCGGCGGCTATTAAAGCGATGGCCACTACCGTGTATACTGACTCCACGGGCGCCAACCTGCCGCTCATGGTGGACAGCGTGGAGCACGCGCTGCAGGCAGCGATCGAGCTGCATGACCTGCCGGCTCCTCCGGGCAACGACTACACCCAGTGCCCGAACGTGCCGCCGGATCGCGATGTGTGCAGCCGCAACAGCCGCTTCCGCGGCGAAGCGCGCAACACCATCGAGAAGTGGCACGCCCTCACGCCGGCCCAGCAGCTGCAGGTGATCCGCTTCCTCCTGTCGCTGTAGCAGCAACGCCCGGGTCGGACTGGCCGACCCGGGCGGCTTTTTGACATAGACAACTTCCCCTTTCTGGCTTCTCGGAGATTTGATGACGACCCAATCCAGCTCTCCACCTCCAGGTTCCCCCGGCGGGGTCAAGGACATCGAAGAGTACGAACCGACGATCATGGACGCCGATGGCATACCCGCCACCGAGTCCATCATGATGGCTGCCGATCCCAAGCAGCTGTCCGGCAAGCTGCGCACCCGCGTGGTGGTCCTGGGCGGCGGCTTTGCCGGCGTGTACACCGCCAAGCACCTGGCCCAGGCGCTCGGCAAGCGCGAAGATGTCGACGTCGAGCTTCTGAGCCAGGAAAACTACTTCGTCTACCAGCCGCTGCTTCCGGAGGTGGCCGCCGGCGGCATCGGTCCCACCCACGCCGTCAATCCCGTGCGCGAGATGGCGCGCGGCGTCAACTTCCGCCTGTGCGAGATTGACAGCGTCGACTTTGTCAACAAGCGCGTGCGCGTGACCCAGGGCGAGGGCCGCCGGACCATCGGCGTGCGCTACGATCACCTGGTCTTCTGTGTCGGCAAGGTCTCCAACTTCTCCACCATGCCCGGCGTCTCCGAGCATGGCATGGGCATGAAGACCCTCAGCGACGCCTTCGAGCTGCGCAACCACGTCATCCGCTGCCTCGAGCTGGCCGACGTCGAGCCCGATCCCAAGCAGCGTCAGTCCTTGCTCAGCTTCGTCGTCGCCGGCGGCGGCTTCAGCGGCGTCGAGACGGTCGGCGAGCTCTGTGAGCTGGTGCACCGCTCGCTGGAGTACTTCCCCAACATCAACAAAAAGGATGTCCTGTTCAAGCTCGTCCACTCGGACCGGGAGCTCCTGCCCGAGATGCCGGCCAAGCTCCGCGACGCCGCCAAGAAGGTGCTGGAGCAGCGGCAGATCGAGCTCGTGCTAAGCGACCGCGTCCGCTCGGCCTCGCCCGATCGCGTCTACCTCAAGAGCGGCCGCATCCTGTACACCTACACGTTCGTCTGCACCGTCGGCAACGCCCCCAACCCCGTGGCCAAGGCGGCTCTTAGCGAGGGCGGCTTCGAGGAGGCCAAGCACAACGGCAAGCCGACGGGCCTGTTTGCCACCGATGAGATGCTGCAGTGCCGCAACAAGCCCGGCTACTGGGCGGTCGGCGACTGCGCCGGCATCCCCAGCCCGACCGGCGTCGGCCTGTGCCCGCCCACCGCGCAGTTTGCCATCCGCGAGGCCAAGGTGTGCGCGCTGAACATCGCCGCCACCATCGACAAAAAGCCCCTGCGCAAGTTCAAGTTCAAGGCCCTGGGCCTGCTGGCCTCGCTCGGCATGCGCAGCGCGGTGGCCGATCTGATGGGCGTGCACCTGACCGGCTTTATCGCCTGGATGATGTGGCGCTTCATCTACCTCATGAAGCTGCCCGGCTTCACCCGCCGGCTGCGCGTCGGCGTGGACTGGTTCCTTGACCTGTTCCTGCCGCGCGACCTGACCCAGCTCAGCACCGCCAAGAAGCAGGGCCTGGGGCTGCGCCACTACGAGCCCGGCGAGGTGATCATCGCCGAGGGCCAGATCGCCCGCGAGCTGTTCCTCATCAAGTCCGGCCAGGTCGAGGTCTGGCAGGAGCGGCGCCTGGATCGCCCCGAGAAGCTGCTCACCAAGCTCGGCCCCAAGGACATCTTCGGCGAGCGCGCGATGCTCAACGCCGCCAAGTACAACTCGTCGGTGCGCACCGTCACCGCGGTGGACGTGCTGGCGCTGTCGCGCGACGAGTTCAACACCATCATGGACCAGTTCCAGGTGTTAAAAGATCACTACAAGGCGACCCAGCCCGAGATCTTCGACAAGGCCGGCAAGAAGTAGCCCGCCGCGGCGGCCCGAGCAGCGCCGCCGCCCTCCCCTCTCCCTCCGCCTCTAAAACCCTGAAACCAGCCCCGCCCGCGCCGCGCACCCGGCAGCGCGGGCCGCGACACGCTCGCCGTAACAGCTGGCGCGGCCGCGACCGCCGTGAGCGCGCGGCGCTGAGTGCGCGACCGCGGCGAGGTCGCGCCGCGCGGCCGCACAATGCGCGACCGCGGCGAGCGCGCGTAGCAAGACGCACTGCCACCGGCCGGGCGCGCTGAACGCGGGAAGCTGAATGGAAAAGCTGAAAGTGGGCGGCGGAGCGCGGAAAGCGGGCGGCGCTACTCGACGACGATGGTGCCGCGCAGCATGTTCATGCCGCAGGTGAAGCCGAGCTCCTTCTTGTCGGTCGGCATCGTCATCGCCACCTCGGTCGGCTTGTCCGGGTCGAGCACCAGCTTGCGCTGGTCGGGCAGCAGCAGCTCATGCCCGCACTCGCCCGAGTCGCGGCTGTAGTGGAACACCAGGACCACCGGCTCGCCGGGCTTGCCGGTGATGCGCTCGGGCTTGTAGGCGAACTTGCCGACCTGGATGTCGATCCGGCGCGGCCCCGCCGCCGCCGGAGCCGCCGGAGCCGCCGCCGCCGCCGGGGCCGCCGCCGGCTGCATGGCCGCCGCTGGCTCGGTCGTGGCTGCCTTGTCTTTGCACCCGCCCAGAGCGAGCCCGGCGAGCAGGGGAATCATCAGTCGAGCTACTTTTGTCATCGTCAGAACCTTCCGTTGAGGACCAACCCGGCGCCAGCCGGGCCACCTTAGGGTGTGAGGAGCAAGGATAGAACAATAGGCGGTCCAGGTGACGCGCGTAGAGCAGCATGCCCAGCGAGCCAACCACCGCAAGCCTTGCTACAGCGTACCCGATCATGGCCCCGGCCGTGTTCAAGACCCCGTGGTCCGAGGCGATCTAGAAGAAGCTGCAGCGGTCGATCGCGATCTGAAGACAGGTCCCGCGCCGCGGCGATCGCCTGCGGCACCGCCGCGCTGCCGGGAGCGCCGCCGGCCGCGTCGTGGCGGGCCTTGGCGCTGCTGCCGCTCGCCGGTCGGCCGCCCGTAGGCGATGACTCCCAAGGGGTCCGCGCCGCCGGGAAAAGCAGCGCCGCCGCCCGGGCCGCGGCGCCCCCCCGCGCGTACGCCCATGCACCCGCAGCCCCGTCCAGCTGGTGGGAACGATGGGTCGGCGCCGCGCCGCGTGAAGCGTCCCGCCGCGCTGCAGACCGCCGAGCTTACCCCGCGCGCTCCAGCGGGAGGTGGGTGGCGACCTCGGCCTGGTGGCTCGGCACCTCGCGGGCCAGCTCATCGCTCTCCAGGATGCGCGCGATCTCTCCCAGCAGCCGCCCGACGCGCTGGCCGTCCCAGACTTTGTGATCGCCGGTGCAGCATAGGGTCGCCATCAGCCGCACCGCTGGACGCCCCTCCCGCGCCACCACGCGCTCGGCCACCCGGCCCATGGCCAGCACCGCCGTGGTGCCACAGACTCCGGAGGCGACGATGTCGACGCTCGGCAGGACGGTGATCTGCAGAGAGCCGAACAGCTTGCGAAAGCGCAGGGAAGAGAACAGCGCCCGCAGGATCAGGCGCCGCAGCCAGCCGGTGGGGATGAGGAAGCCCCAGCGGCGGAGCTTGGCCAGGGTGCGGGTGTCCTCGGCGCGGACCTCGGGGGCGCGCCGCTCGATCTCGGCCGCGAGCTCCAAGAGCGGCTTGCCCGGCACATCTAGCAGCTGCATCACCGGCGCCGCCGCCGCCTCGTTGCCCACCGACAGACCGATGTCCACCCGCGCTGGCCGCAGGCGGCGCGTGCCGGCCAGCAGCTGGTGCAGCTCCGGGTTGCGCACAAGCGCCAGCCCGGCGGCGCGCACCAGCACCGCGGTATACGAGACGCGCACGCCCACCTGCCGCAGCCGATCGATGAGGGCCCGCACCGCGGTCATCTCGACCTCCAGCCAGACCGCGAAGCCGGGCGGGTTCTCCTGGAGCACCCGGAACGAGTCGGCAAGCCAGCGATCGGCGTAGTCCAAGCGCTCGTACTTATCCATCTTATCCATGGGCGGCGTATAGCAAGTCGGGGGCGGATGCACAATGAAGTTGACTCGCCGGGAAGTTGACTCGCCAGCCGGGCCGCCGGCTCCGCGGGGACAGAGGAAAAATTCCCAGCCCTTGCGCCGGGAAGCGGCGCCGGTGCCGGCCCAGGCTCTGTGCCGCGATCCGCTCAGGTCTGCGTCTGCAGCTCGCGCTCCGCCGCCGCGAGCGTCGATTCCAGCGCCTGCTGCAGCTGCGCAAGGGGCGGACTCTGGGCGGCTGTCAGCGCCCGGTGGACCGCGGTCGCCGCCGCCAGCAGCTCTTCGGCCCCCAGCATGGTCGCGGCCCCGCGCAGCGAGTGCAGCACCCGCAGTCCCTCATCGGTCCGATCGCCTGCAAGGGCAGCCCGAAGCTTGGTCAGATCGTCGGCGTGCAGGCTGGTAAACAGGCGCAACAGCTCCCTATATAGCTTGCGGCAGCCGATCACCCGCGCCACGGTGTCCTCGATATTCAACACCCGCGGGCCGGGCACCCTGGTCTTGCGGGAGTTGCGCATGTTGTCAGGATACTCGCTCGCCAGCGGCTGGGAAGGGCCTGCGGGGAAGGCGGGCGGGCCAGCCACTTAGGGGTCTTCCCGTAGTCCCGCAGGGGCGACTACGTAGATTCCCTTATACGGGTAAAGATTGGCGCCACTTTCCCTACCTAAAATTGGTGTCCACCCGAAGCGAAATTATTTTCTAAAACCACGTAATTCCCCTTATTGATATTAATTAGGGAGCTGCTAGATTAGAAATCAGCAAGATGTTGGGCAGCACAGAATATACCGCCTTTACCAAGTTTCTCGAGCGCATCGAGCAGCGCAGCGCCGGCCGCCGCACCGAGTCGCTCACCTGCCTCGATCCCGCCGGCAACATCGCCGGCCGGCTTACGCTTGAGGGGGACGCTGTGCGGTTCGGGGTCGAGCTGCACGACAGCGTCCATCTGGACGACATCTTCCTGCGCGAGCTGCCGCGCCATGCTGATTCGCTAAGAAAGCTAATCGACAACAAGCCGCTCACCAATATCGAAAAAGAGCTATTCAAGAACATTTCCCCCCAGGAACACGCTGCCTTCTGCGGACTTACGGCGCGCACGCTGCGCAAGCTGGCCCGGCTGGGCCGCACCGCCGGTGACGAGCCGGCCCCGCTGGCGCCGGGTCGGCCGCAGCCGCCGCTCACCGAGCTGTCGTTCTCGATGGTCGAGCTGGCGCTGGCGGCCGGACGTCGCGGCCCGATCCACTATGAGGACCCGGCGGTGAAGCTTTACGGGACGCCGCCCGATCACGCCGAGGAGCGCTGGCTGCTCGAGCGCCAGACCGAGGATCTGGACAGTCCGTGGCCGGTGATGACTACGCGCCAGGGCGAGCGGCGCATCGAGACCATCGGCTCCTTCGGAGCGCTGAGCCAGCTGCTGGTGAGCTACCTGGGCACCCAGGGTCGCATCGGCGCCCTGGCGGTGCCGAGCGCCCAGGTGGTGCGGTTCGTTGAGAGCCTCTGCTACATCGTCAGCACAGAGCGCTACGTAACCCTGCTGGTCTTTCACTTCACCCAGACCGGCCGCGTCGTGCGCACGATGGAGCAGTTCATCAAGGACACCGCGCGCTTTGAGAGCCTCCCGCCGCCGCCGCCCCCGCCCGCGAGCCGCAGCACGCCGGCCAGCAGCAGCACGCCGGTGTCCGGCCGGACCACCAAGCGCTGGCCGGCGCTGGGGCCATCCACCCTGGAGCCGCCGAGCGCCGCCGCGCCGCCGCCCAGCCCCCTGGCAGAGCCGACCGCGCCGGCAGTCCCAGAGTCGGCGCGCACCGACCCCTCCCCAGCCCCCGAGGTCGAGCTGGCCGAGGAGGTCGCGACCGCCTCCGCTGCAGCGCCGGTCGCCACGCCACCATCGCCGCCAGTCGCCACGCAAGCGGCGGCAGCCATCGCTACGCAAGCCGCGGCTCCGGTCTCCACCCAAGCCGCGGCTCCGGTCTCCACGCAAGTCGCAGCTCCAGTCGCCACCCAGACCGCGGCGCCAGTCGCCACGCAAGCAGCGGCTCCAGTCTCCACGCACGTCGCGGCTGCAGTCGCCACCCAGACCACTGCTCCGGTCTCCACGCAGGTCGCGGCGCCAGTCGCTGCGCACGTAGCGGCTCCGGTCGCCATGCAAGCGGCGGCGCTCGCCCTGGCCGCGCCGTCGCCTGCGGCGACGCTGCCCGCTGCCGAGGCGGACTCGACCGCGACCCCGACTGCCGATCTGGTGCCGGCGCCGCCGCCGCCGCCGGCACCCGCCACCGTGGCGCCGCCGCCGACCTTCGCCAGCGCCGTGCTGACGCTAAGCGGCTTCAGCGCCCGCGTCGAGGACCGGACGATCCTCAAGGAGCTCTCGCTCTGCCTGGGCGAGCGCGGCCTGTATGCCCTGATGGGTCCCGGCGGCAGCGGCAAGTCGTCCCTCACCGGCATCCTGAGCGGTCGCAACCGCGCCGCCACCGGCTGGACGCTGAGCGGCGAGATCCGGTTTGCCGGCCAGCTGCTCGGCGCCGCGGCGCGACCGACGGTAATCGGCCAGAAGCTCGCCCCCGTCACGCTCCCGCTGCGCCGCTACCTGCTGGCCGAGCTGGACGAGGGCGTGGCCGAGTCCTTCCCCGATGCCCAGCTGCACGCGCTGCTCGGGCGGGCGCGGCTCACCGAGCTGCGCGGCCACCTCGACTCGGTGCTCGGCAGCGCGGCGCTGCGACCCTCGCCCAGCCAGTGGTGGCGGCTGGCCATCGCCCGCGAGCTTACCACCGAGCCGATCCTGCTCTGCATCGATGAGCCCACCGCGGCGCTGAGCGACGAAGAAGCGGCGCCGATCCTGGCGCTGCTGCGCGAGGAAGCCGACAAGCGCGCGGTGCTGCTGGTCACCCACAACCAGCAGCAGGCTCGCGACTACAGCGACTACGTAATCCTGCTCGCCGGCGGCCGGGTTCAGGAGTACAGCCGCACCGCGGACTTCTTTGCCCGCCCGTGCAGCCGCGCCGCCCGCGACTACGTCCGCACCGGCAGCTGCTACGTCCCCTCCCCCGACGCCCGCCCCGAGTTCCTGGCCGAGGAGTTTACAGCAGCCGAGCTGACCAGCGGCGCCGCCGCGCCCGCCGCGCCGCCACCCGCCCCGCCCGAGCAGAGCCGGGTCGCCCCATCAGCCCCGCTTGCCGCTTCCGCGACGCCCGCCACGACTGCCACGACTGCCACGACTGCCACGACTGCCACGACTGCCACGACTGCCACGTCCGCCACGTCCGCCACTTCTGCTCCAGACGTCGCGGCGGTGCTGCCGGACGTCGCGGTGGCGCCGGTATGGGCGCCACCTCTGGCCGGCACTCCGGCGGTGCTCTCGCTGCGCGGCGCAGAGCTGCAGGTCGGCGGGCGCACCCTGCTGCGCAACCTGACCCTGGACCTGACTGCCCCGGGAGCCTACATCCTGGTATCCCCGGAGAGCGCAGAGAAGCGCCTGCTGGTGCGCGCCCTGTGCGGGCCGCGACCGGCCAACCTGCAGCTGGGCGGCCAGGCCCTGTACCTGGGGCGACCGCTGACCGAGGGCGAAGGGCCGGCGACGCAGCAGAGCGGCGTCCAGCTGATGATGATGACCGTCGGCGACTACGTGGCCAGCGGCCTGCCGCGGCGCAGCAGCCTGTCGCGCGCCGAGCAGCGGGCGCAGGCGGCGCGGCTGCTAGAGCACAGCGGCCTGCCCGAGCTCGTGGGGCGCTTTGATGTAGAGATGACGGGGGTGGAAGTGCGCGAGCGGCGCGCCCTGGAGGTCATCCGCGCCAGCGCCGCCCGGCCGCCGCTGCTCATCCTGGATGAGCCGCTGGCCGGACTGCGACCTGAGGAGCAGCCGGCGGTGCTGCGGCTGCTCAAGCAGCAGGCGGCGACGGGCGCGCTGCTCATTCTGACGCGCGATCCCGCGCCGCTGGCCGACCTCGGGGCCGCGCTCGCCTGGCTGACCGACCGCGGGCTGAGCGCGACGGCGCCGCCACCGCCCGCTCCGCCACCGACCGATGTCGCCGCGGCTTCAAGCCACCCGCCCGCCGCGCCGCCCGCCGCGCTGCCGCCGCCGGTGGACCCCGGGCCCAAGCGTCCGGCGGGTCAGGGACCGCGCGGCTTTGCCTGGCTGCGACCGGGCGCGCTGGCGGGAATGGCCGCCCCCGGGGTGACGGGGGAGCTCGGCTACGATCTAGATCTCATCCGCCACACCGGCGTCACCTGCCTGGTGACGCTGACCACCGAGCCGCTGGCGAGCGAGCCGCTGCGCGAGCACGCGCTGCAGGCGCTGTTTTTTCCCATCGAGGACATGGGCTGCCCGAGCGAACAGAGCGCCGCCGAGCTGGGCGCCCGAGTGGCGGCGCTGCTCGCCCGCGGTGAGACCGTTGGCTTCCACTGCAAGGCCGGACTTGGCCGCACCGGGACGATGCTGGCGGCGCAGCTCATCTTTGAGGGAGCGGACCCGCACAGCGCCCTGCGCCAGGTGCGCGCCGTCGAGCCGGGCTGGGTCCAGTCAGAGAAGCAGGTGATGTTTTTAATACGCTATGCAAAGTGGCTGCGCGATCAGCAGCCAGCGGCGAGTCCCGTATTGGGACAGGGGTAGGACAGAGATAGGACAGGGCTGGCTTGCAGACTGTGAATCAGCCTGAATAACCACGGACAGGGGGAATTATCATGAACTCTCTTGAGACGGCGCTTGGCAAGGCAGTGCGGGAACTTCCGGAGTGTGTGGCGGGTGGCTTCGTCGATCTGACGACGGGAATGCTCCTCGGCGTAAAGACGGTGGACTCCCACCCGCGCGAGGTGCTCGATCTGGTCTCGGCCGCCACCGCCGATCTGTTCCAGGGGAGTAATGTGGTCGCCATCGAGAAGATGTTCAAAAAGGCGCGCGGCCTGAAAGACGATGGCCACCACTACTTCCAGGAGATGATTGTCTTTTCCGATAACCTCCTGCACATCTTCATGCGCGGCAAGAAGAACAGCGAGCACGTCGCGGTGTTCGTCGCCCGCAAGAGCGCCAACATCGGCATGCTGCTCGCCAAGGGGCGGCTCGTGCTCGCCTCGCTGGAGGCTAACGTCTAAGCTAGTCGTCCAGCGAGATCAGCCCGCGCGCCAGCGCGTAGCGCACCATCGCCGACTGGCTGGTCAGACCCAGCTTGTGCATGACGTTGGCGCGGTGGAGCTCTACGGTGCGCGGGCTGATGTCGAGGATGTGGGCGATCTGGGCATTGCCATTGCCCGACGCCATGAGCCGCAGCACCTCGCGCTGGCGGTTGGTCAGCTGCTCGACCGAGTCGCGGCCCTTGCTCGGCAAGCCAGCCTCACTGGCGGGGGGCTTGGCGGTCGGGGTGCTGCCGCGGGAGTAGGTGCTAATCGCCCGATCCGAGAGCTCGATGCTCAGATAGCGATAGCCCATCTGCACGGCGCGCAGCGCCAGCTGCATCTCTTCCAACGTAACTGACTTGAGCAGATACCCGGCGGCGCCTTTTTCCAGCGCCTTGAGTACGTACTCCTCTTCATTGTGCATGGTCAGCATGAGCACACGCGCCCGCGTGCGCTTCTCGGTCAGGCTGGCGACGATCTCAAGCCCGGTGCAGTTGGGCAGCGAGATGTCCAAAAGGACGATGTCGGGATCGAGCTGCAGCACCAGATCGACGACCTCGGCGCCATCGCCGGTTTCACCAATCACATCATAGCCCGGCACATTGGTAAGCAGGGCGCGGATTCCCTGGCGGACCAGAGGATGATCTTCGGCCAGCAGGATGTGGGTGGGCGTCTTCATGGCAGGGTGGGCAGCCGGGCCGGCCCTACTCGGGCTGCTGCTCGCGCAGCTTGCGCAGCCTCTCCAGGCGATGGTTCACCATGGTGTCACCGGGGCGCAGGCGCTGGGCGGCCTCGAACTCGCGAATCGCCAGGGCGAAGTCGCGGCTTACCACCGCGCGCAGCGCCCGCTCGGTGCAGGCGTCAAAGGCGCGCTGCTCGGCCTCAGGATCCGGCGGCGAAGAGGGTTGCTTGGCGGCCGGCGCGGCGGCGGCCGCCGGGGGCTCTTTTGGCGCCGGGAGCGGCCCCGCGGCGCGGCTCGGCGCGGCCGCAGCGGCGGCCCCGGCGGCGACCACGGCCACCGGGGGACTCGGCGGCGCCGCGGGCGTCGCCGGCTTGCGGTTGAAGCGGAGCTCATCGCCGATGCGCATCGCCTCCAGCACCATGTGCTCCCAGCGCTCGGTGAGGTTGCGCGGACCCAAGACCTGCTTGTCGCTCACCACGCGAACGTGGGTGCCAGCGGTGGTAACCAGACGGTTGAAGGCCGGCACGCCGACCCCTTGCTCGTCCTGGGCCGACCACGGCTCTCCCTTGTGCATCACGATCTCGCCGCGCGCTCCCACCTTGGGGTCGACACACTCGATGGTCACGCTGTGCAGCCCCATGCCGGCGAGCTGCACATAATCGGTGACGGAAAAAGGCCCCGGCAGCTCGGTCGCCTGGGCGACTCGCTCGACGATCTGCCGCAGCTCGCGCATCGGCGCCGGCTTGGACAGAAGGTGTATCCTCTCGCTCGGATGAATCTCGGGCCGGAAGTGCTCCAGGTGGGCCGAGACGACGATCAGCACCGACTGCGCCCCGCGCGCCTCCAGCGCCGCCACCACATCAAGTCCGGTCCCATCGGGCAGCTGCATATCGAGGATGACGACCTTGGGCATCTGCTGTTCGATCACCGCCCGGGCCTCGGCTACGCTGCTGGCAGCGATGACCGACACCTCGCGCAGCTTGGACAGGAGGCTCAGGTGCGCCATACGCGCCAGAGGCTCATCTTCTACTACAAGGATTAGCACAGCTCACTTCTCCCCTCACAAAATCATCAGCCGATCACTAATTCTGACGGGCGGCCGGCGCCGACCATTTCCCCGATTCTAGAACATGTGCAAAAAATAGACTTTCGAGGTGCCTAATATAGCATAACATATTTGCTATCGGTGCAGGAGCGATCCGGCGCTGCGCAAACAGGGGGTGACAGCTTTGAGGGCTGCCCGCTTGGCCGCGGACCGGGCTGCCCACCACACAGTTCACTATACAGTTTACCATGTAGTTAATAAGTGAGTGATTAGGTGCACCGCCAGCGGCAGTCGCAGAGTCCTTTCGCCGAGGAAACTCCAGCGCGCCTCTGGCGCCGAATGTAGCAGACTTTCCGACTAGTTGAGGTCGAGGTGGCAAACCAGAGTGCCGACCAGGAGACGTGGGCCAGCCTGACTGCACCAGACCGTCGACTGCTGCCAAGCCGGTTCCTCATCCAGTGGCTGCTCCTGGGCGGCGCCCTGCTTGCCCTGGGCGGATTTGTCGCTTTTTCGCTGCTGCAGCAGCGCAGCCTGGTCGAGAGCCAAGAGCGCGAGCGCCTGACCATGCTGACCCGGCTGGCAGACGACGCCCTCACGCGCGAGCTGGAGGCGGTGGCCCAGGCCCTGGCAGGAGTCCGCGCCGAGCTGCCGCAGTGGAGCGCCACCGCGGACGGCGATGAGCGCAGAGCTCACCAGCTGCGGCTCCTCAGCGAGGCTCTGCCCGGGGTGCGCGCGCTCACCCTCGTCGATGCCCAGGGCACAGTGATCGGCAGCAGCCAGGAAGCTTTGCTCGGGCAGAATCTCCGCCAGCGAAAGGACTTCCAGCTGGCGCGGCAGCGCCGCGACCGCGAGCTCCTATATGTCTCGACGCCATTTCGGACCCCGCTCGGCGTGGCGGCTCTGGGCCTTTCGCGCGTCGTGCTCACGCCGCAGGGAGACTTCGCCGGCGTGGTCGCTGCGACCCTGGAGCCGCAGCACATCTACCAGCTTCTGGCCTCGCTCCGCTACGCGCCGGATCTGCAGGTCGCGCTGGCCCATGAGGATGGCCAGCTGCTTTTGGCGGTGCCACCGCAGCAGGAGCTGGCGCGCCTGGAGCTCACCCAGCCCGACTCCTTTTTCCTCCGCCACCTTGCCAGCCGCCAGCCGGACAGCATGCTCACCGGCAGTCTCTCCGCGGCCGGCCGCGAGCAGCTGATCCGGGTGCGCACCATCGCCCCGACCAGGCTGCCCCGCGATAAGGCCCTGGTCTTGATCATCACCCGCGACCGCGCGCTCCTTCTTGCCGCGTGGCGGCGCGGCGCCTATGGGCAGGGTCTGCTGCTGGCCGCGCTCGCCCTGAGCGCGGCGCTCGGCCTGGCCGCCTATCAGCGCCGGCAGCGCATCGCCGACAGCCTGCTGGCGGCGCGCCACGAGGAGCAGCAGCAGCAGGTCGAGCGCCTGCGGCTCGCCACCAAGGCCGCCGGGGTCGGGGTCTGGGATCTGCAGCTGCGCAGCGGCCGCCTGACCTGGGACGACGGCATGTTCAGCCTCTTTGGCGCCGACCGGCCAGAGTCGGGCTCGCCCTGGCAGCTGTGGAGCGACAGCGTCCTGCCCGATGACCGCGAGCGCGTCCGCGCGGCGATGCAGGCGTCCATCGAGCAGGGCCAGCTGTACACGATGACCATTCCCATCCTGCGCCAGGACGCCGAGGTCCGCATGCTGCACTCGGTGGCGCTGGTGCAAAACGACGTCACCGGCCGACCATGGCGGCTCATCGGCACCACCGAAGACATCACCGAGCGGCGCAAGAGCGAGCAGGCGCTGTACGATGCAGAGCGCTTCCTGCGCACGCTCACCGGCGTCATCCCCGGCATGGTGAGCCACTGGACCACCGAGCTGCGGTGCACGTTCGCCAACCAGGAATACCTGACCTGGTTCGGCAAGCACCCCGAGGAGCTGCTCGGCACCCGCCTGCAGGATCTGCTGGGCGAGGAGCTGTTTCGCCAGAACGAGCCGCTCATCCTGGGCGCCCTCGGCGGCAAGGCGCAGCAGTTCCAGCGCAGCCTGACCAAGCCGAGCGGCGAGAAGGGCCGGCTGTGGGTCCACTACATCCCCGACAGCGATGGCAGTGAGACGTGCGGCATGTTCGTCATGGGGCTGGATGTGACCGAGCTGCACAAGGCCCAGCGCCAGCTCGAGCAGCTCAACGCCGACCTGAAGCTGCGCACCGAGCAGGCCGAGACCGCCAGCCTGGCCAAGAGTCAGTTCCTCGCCAATATGAGCCATACGGTCCGCACCGAGAGAAAAAGACCCTCAAACGATCCGCAGCGGGGCGAAGTGCTTGCAAATCGCGGACTTCGGTGCGGATCGATTGGTGCAGGGGGCCCAGGATTGTCAGCAGCCCAAGTTCGCTGGGCAGCCGACTGCGAGTTTGGACGACAGGCGGCTCATGGTAGCACGCGGTCGCGCCCGGGGCGCCGTCCCCTGCTGGCGCGCCAGCGCCAGGGTCGTCGCCCCTGCTGCGCTCAGCGTCGCCTCTGGCCGCCAGACAGCGGCGACAGGATCGGAACGGTCCGCGGGACTTGGAACTGGGTACGCATGCACGCAGTATACAAGTCTAGTGTGACACCGCTGAGCGCGAGCCAGCCCGCGCGGACGACCGCGTTGCCCGCAGTAGGCGGCGCCCACCGCGGCCGCTGACGGCCGGCAGCAACTACCTGCTGTTGCAAAGGCGGCGGCATCCAGCTGACAGGCGCCACCGCAAAAAAGCATTGAGCTGTACCGTTAGCTCGCTCACAGCTCGGAACGCAGTAGCCATCCGCCGGCGCCCGTGCAGCGACGGCTGCAGACAGTGCCCGCGGGACGGTCGCTCCCGAGGGCGCGGCGCGGGCATTCGAGCCGCGGTGGGTCGAAGCTGCCTGCGGACAGGTTGCCGATTTAGCTAAGTTCTGCGGTAGGTGATGCTCTGGCGCGGGCGAGTGA
Organism: Polyangia bacterium; assembly: GCA_044222245.1. GTDB lineage: Bacteria > Myxococcota_A > Polyangia > Palsa-1104 > JAEUJZ01 > CALFML01. The sequence goes on from JBGANQ010000008.1 coordinate 26,854, forward strand.
GGTGGACGTGGACCTCAGGCCGCTGGCGCGCGCGGCAAGCGCATGCGGAACGTCGAGCCCTGGTCGGCCCCGGCGCTCTCTGCGGAAAGGGAGCCGCCGTGCCGCTCGACGATCTGCCGCGCGATCGTCAGCCCAAGGCCCAAACCAGAGTCATTATCACGGTCGCTGCGCACGAACGGCTCGAAGGCGCGGGCGAGAAATCCGGGCTCCATGCCGCACCCCGTATCGGTGACCGCGACCTCGACCTGCTCGGCTGTCACGCGCAGCCGGACCGTCACTGCGCCGTCCGCGGGCGTGAACTTAATGGCGTTGGTGATGATATTCAGGAGCGCCTGGCGCACCCGGGTGCCATCGCCGAGGATCATGATTGGGTCCGCCGCCACGGCGTCGTGGTCCGAGCTCAGCCTCACGCCCTTTCGCTCGGCCACCGGAGCGATGCTCTCGACGCAGTCGCGCACGACCTCGGCCACCGAGACCGGGCCCATGTTTACCCGCAGCTGACCAGTCAGGGTGCGCCCGGCGTCGATCAGATCTTCGATCAGATGGGCCTCGGTCTTCACGCTGGCGGCGATCTTCTCGACGGAGGTTCGCACCACTGGGTCGAGCGGTCTGGCCAGGAGCAGATCGGCCCGCAGCGAGATCGCCGCGAGCGGCGTGCGCAGCTCGTGGGCCGCTCGCGCCAGAAATCGGTCCCGCATCTTCGCCAGCTCCTCAAAGTGCCGCATCGATACAAGGTGTGCCGCGTGCGCGACGACCAGCGTATCTAGTAAGCCCACCAGCACGGAGCTGCGCGCTGGACTGCACGGGATCTCGGCCCGCACCGTGCGCCACAGCTGATTAGCGTCGACTCCGATGAGCTGCGCCAGCCGCCCGCTCTCCAGAGAGTTGCCGAAGCGATCGAGCACCCATCCGAACACCAGTACGCCCCTGACCACGAGCTCGATGACAAGGGGAGTGGCAAACACCACAAGATCCCCAAGCCGGCCCTGGGCCAGCCCGGCAGTCGCAACCGCCTGCGCGAGGAGCGGGCTCTCAAACGCGCTGCCCGCTCCGCCGGCCTGCCAGAAGTTGGTCGACGCCAGCAGTTCCGCCAGTCGCGTTCCAAGGAGCGGGCCCAGCCGGCGGACCCCGGCCGAGTCGTAAAGAGAGACCGTCATGCCCGAGGCCGAGGCGTACTGGGCTAGCGGAGTCGCCCAGCTCTGCCAGAACTGCTCGTCGCCAAATTGCGCAGACGACACTTCATTCCTTGGTCTGGTGAACGGAGGCTGGTAGCTCGTCCCCATGCATGACCGCGCCTTCCACGGCGGGCGCCCGACGCGAGGGCGAGCGAGCCAAGAGCCCGTAGTAGCTCGAGAACGGGAGCTGCGGCACGGTCCCGGGTTCGTCGGGACCGGCCTCCTCAAGGAGCGAGATGCCGCCCTGACCGATCACGAACTCACGCGTCACCTGCGCGTTGCGGCTGCCGCGCGCTTTGGGAACTGCGATCGCGCGCCGCAGCTTGGTCGAGATCTCGACGTAGCTTAGCAGGATGATGTTATCGACCAGATGCGACCCCTTGAGCTCTTCGCTGATCTGGGACAAGCCGAGCAGCTCCGGACTTTCGTAGTTGAAAAATACCGTGCACAGGCGGTTTTTGAAGAACGACGCCAGGGCATATAGAAAATCGCTCGCGTCGTCTGGGCTTGTCATCTCGTAGACTGCGACCGAGTCGCAGACGACGAAGTCGATCTCGCGCTCCTCCACCAGCTTGGTGATCGTCGCGAAGTGAACGTCCAGTTCCAGCTCCAGCGGCGACTCGTAGTGCAGGGTCAGCCTGCCATCTTCGATCATGGGCTGCAGCGCGAGTCCCACGGTCTCTGCGTTGCGAATCAGCTGCTCGGGATGCTCATCGAGACTGACCAGCAGCCCGCGCTTGCCAGCGGCGGCGCCGGACAGCAGAAACTGCATGCCGAGAACCGTCTTGCCAGTGCCCGAGATGCCGGTGACCAGCGTGACGGATCCTTCGTAGACGCCGCTGCCCAGCATGCTATCGAGCGGAGCTGAGCCCGTCGATACCCGCGAAGTTGTCGATGGCTGTTCAGTGATCCGCTTGGGGCGCGACTGGACGCGCCGATAGACCTCGATCCCGACATGGGGCTCGATGCGGAGCGTGTGCCGGCCGCTGATGAAGTCCTGACCCCGGGACTTGAGCACCGCGATCTCACGGTGTACGCGGCGACGTCGTGAGGTCATGTACAAGCCGATGATGGTGTCGAAGACATAGCGCTCGTGAGCGCCTCCCTGCTGCGACTCATCCTCACGGGTAACGAGCGTGGTCACGCCAAGCCGCGTCAGTCCTTCGATAAGGAGGTGGATGCTCTCGCGAAATGAGACGTCGTGCGCGTCGGCGTGCAGGCGCAGCGGCGTAAGCCCGTCGATCAACAGCCGCCGGGCGCGCAGCGCGGCAATCTCAGACGCCAGAACGCCATCGGCCGCGCGCAAGTCGGCCAGCAGCACCTCGGGGTGGGTGTCGATAATCTTGACCTTGCCCTGGGCGATGCTGCGGCCAAGATCCCAGTCGAATCCGCCAGCGTCGCGCTGCAGCTTCTCGGCATCAATCTCGAACGAGATGATAAGACCAGGCTCGCCGTACTCCTCCGCCCCGGCGTGGATATAGCGCAGCCCGAGCGTCGTCTTGCCGGCGCCGGGCGGCCCCTCCACCAAGATATTGTTGTTTCGCCAGATCCCGCCGAGCAGGATTTCATCGAGACCGGCAGTTCCGGTCCTCACAAGGTCTATCGACATGGCGAGAGTATAGTGAAAGGCTTAGGCGGTTGCGTCAACAAACAAATCGAGTGGTCTGATGTTTGATCTTTGGAGCAAGCTCATCTTTAATGACGCCTCGGCTGGCGCAGACATATTGCTTGTGTCAAGCTCAAATAGGTAATGTGGGCTCAGCTAAGCTTTTGTCGCGCCTCCAGCCAGTCGAGAACCGATATCTTACATCTTAGCGCTGGAGCTAATCCGTGGAAATAGGGTCGCGTGACGATTTCTTCATGGTCGGCATCGGTGCCTCCGCAGGAGGTCTGGAGTCGTTGGAAAAGCTGTTCCGCGCCGTGCCAGACCATCCGGGGGTTGCATTCCTGGTGGTGCAGCATCTCTCGCCTGAGCACAAGAGCCTGATGCCCGAGCTGATGGCGCGCTTTACGCGCATTCCCATCCTCGATGCCACCGATGGCATGCAGATCCAGGTAGACCACATCTATCTGCTGCCGCCCGGGCGCGAGGTCGAGCTCAGCGGCGAAACTCTGCGCGTGTTTAACCGCAGCGCCGACCGTACGATGAGCTTCCCAATCGACAGGATGCTGAACTCGCTGGCTGAACAGTTCGGGTCGCGCTCGATCGGGGTCATTCTCTCAGGCAGCGGCTCTGATGGCTCGCGCGGCGTTCGCGCGGTGGCCGCCAAAGGGGGACTTGTGTTGGTAGAGTCCCCCGAGACCGCCGGCTTTGACGGCATGCCACGATCTGCCGTCGAGACCGGCATCACGGATGCCACCTTGTCGCCAGCTCTGATTGCTCGCGCGATCCTGGAGCACGCGGATGCCGCCGACGCTCCATCACGAGAGGAAGAGCAGCACCTGCACGAGATCATCAGCCTGATGGACGAGCGGCTGGGCATGAACTTCCGCCAATATAAGCGCGGCACGATCCTGCGCCGCACGCGCCGACGGATGCAGCTGTCCGCCGAAGCCAGCATAGAAAAGTATGCCATGCGCTTGCTCGAGGACAAGGAGGAGCTGGCGGCCCTGCAGCGCGATCTGCTTATCGGCGTGACCTCCTTCTTCCGCGATCCGGCGGTGTTCCGGATCCTGGAAGACGCCGTTGCCGCGATGTTGAAGGATGTCATCGAACCCGAGCGCGAGCTGCGCGCCTGGGTAGCCGGCTGCGCGACGGGCGAGGAAGCCTACTCGGTAGCGATCGTGCTCGCCGAGGCGATCGAGCGCAGCGGCGTAAAGCGCGGATTCAAGATCTTCGCCACCGACCTGCATGGCGGAGCCATCGAATCCGCCAGCAGCGGCACCTACGATAGCGCCCGCGTCAAGGGCGTGGACGCCCACCGGCTAGCACGCTGGTTTACCCCGCGCGCGAACGGCAGCTTTCAGATAGCCACCGAGCTCCGGCAGCGCGTGGTGCTGGCGCACCACGACCTCCTGGTCGACACCCCGTTTACAAACATCGACCTTGTGACCTGCCGCAACATGCTGATCTACTTCAAGCCGCAGGCGCAGCGACGCGCCCTGGCGAGCTTGTGCTACGGGCTGCGCATCAATGGCCTCCTTCTGCTCGGGCCCAGCGAGTCGCCCGGCGAGCTCGCCCAGGCCTTCGTTGTCATAAACGAACCTGGCCGGCTGTATCGCAAGCGCTCCTACACCCGCGGCCTCGTCCTGGAGGAGCTGCCTGCTCGCGTCAGTCGGCGCGTCAATGGCGCCCCGCGGCCGGCCGACCGGCTGCTGCCGCTTTATGACGCGCTGCTCGATAAGTTCATGCCGCAGGGCTTCCTTCTGGGCCCAAATCGCCAGCTGCTGGATTCCTTTGCCGGTGCCGAGAAACTGCTGCAGGTAGCGAGCCGGCGCGTGACCGGCGACTTCACTGAGATGGTGCCGTCCGGGGTTCGCGCGATCATCGTGGCTGGGCTGGCCCGGGCGGAGCGCTCGGGCGAGTCCTCGCGCTTTGTCACCACCGACTGGGCGGTGCCGGACGGCACGGTGCGCAAGGTATCCATCACTGTGGAGCGGTTCGCTCCAGTCGGCGGCGATGTCGGCTACCTGGTGTGGCTCAAGGATGCCACGCAGCCGACAGGCGTTGATCGTGACGACCCGATTCCAGCGCTGACCGACGTACAGCGGCTAAACTCGCTGGAGCTGGAGCTTATGCAGGCGCGCCAGAACCTGCAGACCACGGTGGAGGAGCTGGAGGCCTCCAATGAGGAGCTGCAGGCTACCAATGAGGAACTCATCGCCTCCAATGAGGAGCTGCAGAGCGTCAACGAAGAGCTGCACTCGGTAAATGAAGAGCTGCACTCGGTCAACGCCGAACACCAACGCAAGATCGGCGAGCTGTCCGAGGTCAACCGCGACATCGGGCATCTCTTGGAGAGCATCGAGGTAGCCACGTTGTATCTGGACCGCGACCTGCGTATCCGCAAGTACACGCCCGAGGCCGAGCGGCTGTTTGGTTTGGTCGAGCACGACCTTGGACGCCGCCTGGCGAGCTTCAACCAGCCGCTTCAGTACCCTAACTTCATGAAGGACGTCGAGGCCGTGCGCGATGGCGCTCCGCGGGTTGAAGCGGAGGCGCTGGCGCAGGGGGGCCAGTGGTACTTCATGCGCCTGCTGCCGTACCGCGTGGCCGACAAGATCGAAGGCGTGGTCATTACCATGACGAACGCCACGGCGCTGGCGGCGGCCCGAGCGCGCGCCCGCCACTTGTCCGCCATCGTCGAGTTCAGCGGCGACGCCATCATCGCCCTGGACACCGAAGGCAAGGTGCTAAGCTGGAACGCCGCCGCCACCCGGCTCTACGGTTACACTGGTGATGAGATGATCGGCAACAACGTCTCCATCATCGTGCCGCCGGAAGACCGCGCATCATTTCAGGCGCTGCTGCAGGAGATCGGCCGCGGCTCCGACCTTGTCAACGTCGCCACCACCCGCATCGCCAAGTCCGGAGCGCGGCTGGAGATTGCCAAGACCATGTCGCCTGTGCGCGACGCCAGCGGGCAGATCACGGGCATCGCCACCATTGACCGCAACATCCACCAACAGAAGCTACTGGAGCGGCGCCTGCGCGACAGCGAGCAGCGCTACATGGATCTGTGGAACCACACGCCCGACATGCACCTGTCGGTCGACGCGCGCACCGGCCGAATCCTGGAATGCAACGACACCTTCGTCCGCGTCACCGGTCTGTCGTACGAAGAAGCGATGGCGTGCGACATCTTTGAGCTGTACGAAGCGGACCATCTGGAGGATGCGCGCCAGGCCCTGACGGCCGTTCGGGGAGGCAACCGGGTCAACGAAGTCGCCTTATCGCTCAAGCGCAAGGCCATGCCGTCCCTGCCCGTGACGCTGAGCGCGACGCCTGTATATGACGCCCAGGGTCGGGTGGTCAGCACGCGCTCGGTGCTCCGCGATGTCTCCGAGCGTCGCGAGGCCGAGGCGAAGCTCAAAGAAGCGGGCCGACTGCGCGAGCAGTTCGTGGCGATGGTATCGCACGAGCTGCGCAGCCCGCTGCACGCCATTAATGCTGCCTTTCAGATCATCGACTCGCTGGCCGCCCAGCCCGAGCAGCGCGAGCGCTCGCAGGCGGTGGTGCGGCGACAGATGGGACGCATGGTGCGGCTGGTGGACGACCTGCTGGATATCTCGCGCATGCTCAACGGCAAGCTTAACCTGGAGCGCGCGCCGCTGGACCTGGCGGCGGTGGTGCGCTGCGCGGCGGATGCCAGCGCGCCCGCCTTCCACGAACGCGGCATCCGCCTCCTGGTCGATGGCACCGAGCGCCCCATGCCGCTGTTTGGCGATGAGGGGAGGCTGGAGCAGGTGATCACCAACCTGCTGCAGAATGCGCTGCGCGCCACGCCGACCGGGCGCCGGGTGACGGTCTCGCTGGCCGAGGCCGGCGCCCTGGGCATCATCACCGTCCGCGATGAAGGACATGGCATCGCGCCGGAAGATCTAGACAAGATCTTCGGCCTGTTCACCCAGGCGGCCCAGGGGCTGGCGCGCTCCGAGGGCGGTCTGGGTCTGGGCCTCACCATCGCTCGCCACATCGTCGCCGCCCACGGCGGCACCCTGCTCGCCCAGAGCGACGGGGTGGGCCGCGGCGCCTGCTTCACCGTCACCGTCCCGCGGCAGCAGGTGGCCGCTGAGGTGCTGCCGCGCAGCATCCAGTCCGATGGTCCGCTGCACATCGTAGTGGTCGAGGATCAAGAGGACGCGCGCGACAGCCTGCAGATGCTGCTGGAGCTAGAGGGCCACAAGGTGAACACCGCCGCCGATGGACAGGAGGGACTGGAGGCCATCCTGCAGCACCGACCGCAGCTCGGGCTGCTGGATATCGGTCTCCCCAGGCTCAATGGCTTCGAACTGGCGACCCGGGTGCGGCAGGAGCTGGGCAGTTCGATCTGGCTGGTGGCGATGTCGGGATACGGGCAGCCTGAGGACGTGCGCAAGGCCGAAGCCGCCGGCTTCGACCGCCACCTGACCAAACCGGTGGACTCCAAGCGGCTCTTTGCCGCGCTGTGCGAGCTGCGCGGCAAGCGCTGACGCAGTGAGCGACTTCCGCGCAGCAGGAAGCTGCGGAGTCCTCGATTCTTGTCTCGCCCGGGGGGAGAAGTTGTGATCATGCGAAAGCTTGCCGATCGGTGTCGCTGGCATTCGCTCCCAAATAGCCAGCGATTCAGACGCCCCCATGACGTCGATGGCCACGCAGCGGCGAGACCAGCAGCGCATGCTCGAACCAGTACTCGACCATGCTGCGGACCTGCTCTTCCATTTTGATCAGATCCATCTGCTTGGTGTGGTAAGCGTTGGCGTGCAGGGCCAGGCAAGCCTGGACATCGGCCGGATTGTTCGAGGTCGTATAGACGATGACCGGGATGATCTTCAAGAGCTCGTGGCTCTTGAGGATGTGCAGAAACTCTGCGCCGGTCATGCCCGGCAGGTTCAGATCGAGCAAGATGAGCGCCGGCAGCCCCAAGTGTGCGGCCGGCAGACTCGATACCTGCTCCAGCAGCGTAAGGCAGTCTTCGGCGTTGGTCGTCCTGACGACCGGGTGCATGAACTCCACGACCTCGAACGAGCGCGTCAGTGCCTCATAGTCGTCGTCACTGTCCTCGATGACGACTACGCGCTGTGCGATCTGAGAAAGACTTGGGTCTGTAAGTATAGTTCCCACGATACCCTCTTCTTCTAGGATTGTATCAATTCGGGAGAGCGCTCATCGAGCGTGAACCAGAAGGTCGTACCCGCAGAATTCCCTTCAGCGATCCAGACGGAGCCGCCCATGCGCTCGACAGCCTTCTTTACGATGGTCAGGCCAGCACCAGTACCACCGCCATACTTATCACGCGGGTGCAAGCGGCGGAAGATCTGAAACACCGCCTCCCGGTGGCGCGACGCGATGCCGATGCCGTCGTCACGGACGAAGTAGGCGTGTGCGGCGCCGCGCGCTTGCGCGGGGAAACCGGGATCTCCGGCAGAGAGAACCCCAAGCTCAATATGCGGCTCGGCGCGATCGTTATACTTGGCGGCGTTGGAGACCAGATTACTCAGCGTGGCCAGCAGCAGCTGGGGCACGCACCAGACGGTTGGCCACTGGTCGGCCACCTCCAGCCGCGCATTGCGCTGCTGCAAGCCGGCGGCGACCATTTCGAGCGCCTCCTCAATCAGCGGCCTGAGCGGACGCAGCTCGCGACGGGGCTCGCCGCGACCGAGCCGTGAATATTCCAGCAGCGCATCGACCAGATCGCGCGTGCGGTTGGCCAGCCGGATGATGCTGTCGATTCGGGTGGTGTCTGATGGCACGAGCCGCGACTTGGCGTCACGCAGCAGAAAGGCCGCATGGTTATAGATGCCGCGCAGCGGCTCTTTGAGGTCATGCGATGCGACATAGGCGAACGACTCCAGCTCGGCGTTGCTGCGCCCGAGCTCGACGTTGAGCTTCTCGAGCGCAGCGTGTCGCCACCCCAGGATCTCGACGAAGGATGTGCGCAGCCGCTCCGCCGCCGCCTGCTCGATCTGCGTCCACGGCTGGCAGGCGCCGCGCACAGTCTCAGACCACAGCTCAAAGGACTTGCGGGGGGTCAGGCGGTCCCCCATGGGGCCGATGCTCACCGGCTTGTGCGGATCGCCGGCCCAGTTCACGGAGCGAATGACCTCCGGGCGGAACCACATGACCATCTCGTCGCCATCTTTTGACAGCGGCAGCACCAGGACTCCGGCCGCGACATCGGCAATTTCATCGGCACCCTTGTAGAAGTCAGACAGCCGCTCGCAGGCCACGATGGAGTTTGACCGCAGGGCTGAGAACAGGCTGGCGAGCCGCTCCAGGTGTGGCTGCGGTGGCGCCGAACCGAAGGTGTCGATCGCGCTGGCTGAGATGACCGCGACCCCCGTGCAATCGACGAAAGACTTTACCAGCGCCCCAGTCCGCACGAGCGCCGCACCGAAGTTATTGCTCGCCGCCATCGCATCCACGAGCGCGGAGTGGACCTCATCGATCCGCTGCCGGTACATGGCCTCGTCACCACGCGCCCGGGCGAGGATGTTCATAGAGGCTACGCGCGCCAAAAGATCGCACACCGTGCGCTGGCCGTGCGTGATCCGCCGCGGTGAGTAGTGATGGCACGCGACGAGTCCCCACAGTTTGTCACCGTCAGAGATGGCGAGCGTCAGCGTGCCGGCTACCCCCATGTTGATAAGGTATTCGGTGTACATCTGCGAGGCGCCGCGCAAAAATGCGTGCGACATATCGAGCGGCATCCCTGTCACTGGATTAAACTCCGGCACCAGCGGCACTGGGGTGTAGTTGGCATCGGGGAGCATGCGCACGCTGTTCTTCAGGAATAAGGCGCGCGCCTGCGCGGGGATGTCGCTCGCAGGGTAGTGCAGGCCCAGAAATGGGTGCAGCCCCTTGCCGTCGGTCATCGACTCGGCGAATACCTCGCCAGACCAGTCGTGTCCGAAGCGGTAGATCATGACGCGGTCGTAACCGGTCAGGTCACGGATCGCGCCCGCGATTAGCTGGCAGTATTCCTTTTTCGATATGGCCCCAGCCAGCTCAGAGATGACACGCGAGGCGAAGTCGAAGAAGTCAGGAGTCTGCATGTCCTTGGACTGGGCAAACTCAGCCTCAAAGACGACCAGCGGTCCATCGACATGAACGATGATGTCGAGCTCGCCCCGGCCCAGATCGCTCATCAGGCCATGTCGCGGCGAGCGTTCTGGTGCGGACGGCGCGAAGAACTTTGCGCACGCTTGGGTCGCGGTCTCGCCCAGCAATTCGGCGCTCGGCTTACCCAGGAGCTCGTCGGGAGGGCGGCCGACGAACTGGGCGATGTTGCTGCTGACCTGCACGATCCGGCGGGTCTGACGATCCACGACCCACAGCGCGCCATGCGCTTGAATCTGACCTGGAATATGGATGGGCTCCTTCTCACAGTTGGACAGATCGATCGGCGTTTTGTAAGGAAGAGACTCAATCGACATGGCTCAGCCCTTCTTGGCCTCGGGCAGCTGGACGCGAAAGCAGGTCGTTCGCGCTGCCGAGGAAACAGAGATCGTACCCCCCATTTCGGTGACGAGCTCATGGACGATGTAAAGGCCAAGTCCGCTGCCGCGCGACTCGGCGCCGCGGACGAAGGGCTGGAACAGGCTATCGACCCTGTGCGGCGCGATCTCCGGGCCTTGGTTGGTGACCGACACCTCTGCCCCGTTCGGCCCGCGCTTGGCCACGATCGCGACCGGCGTGTGCGGATCGCCGTGGTGCAGCGCGTTGCGCACCAGATTCGCAACGATCTGGTTGAGGCGAACCGTATCACAGAGGTAGGGGGCGGAGTCGGCGGAGTCCTCACTCTCTAGCCGGATGTCACGACGGGGATTGGCGGTGCGCAGATCCTCTATTTGCGTGGTAACGACATCGATGAAATTGCCCCGCTTGGTATCATCTGGAGCGGTGCCGCGCCGTCGCACGGTCCGCGCCAGGATGTCGGCGATGAGGTCGCGCATCGTCCCCACTGCGCGCTCGATCCGGCCCAGGACAGGCTCGCGCTCGGCGCCGAGTCGTAGCAGCCCCGTCGACAGCGATATGACATCGAGCGGCGAGCGCAGATCGTGGCCGAGCACGGCCAGCAACCGCTCCTCGAATTCAGCGTTGGCCTCCGCTTGTTCGAGCAGCTGCGCGCGCCGCATCGCTTGGCCGATCATGCTTCCCACCAGCATGATGTAACCGAGCCGCTGCTCGCCCGGCTCGTGCCCATGGCGGAACTTGAACCCGACGACGCCGATGATCGTGTCGGCGGCGCGGATCGGCAGCGTCAGCCAGGAGTGTTCCGACGATAGGCTCCCACCGTACAGAGAGCCCGGGGCTCCGCTGCTCGTGGAAAGGGTGAGCACACCACTGCGCGCGGCGTCGGTGAGCGGCGTGCGCGCGGTGAGCGGGATGGCGTCCCAGCCCGCGATGAGCTCGCGCTCGAAGCCATGCTGGCTGCGCAGCCGGAGCGTGGTGCTCTCTTTGTCGACAGAATAGATGCTGACCGCCTCGGCCTCGGTGGCGGAGCAGATGCGCGGCGCCGCGATGCTCGCGACCTGAGCGACCTTTAACGCCGCGCCCAGTGCCGAAGCGAGATCAAGGAGCACGGTCAACTGCTCCCGGCCGCGCTGTTCTTCCTTGAGCGCCAGCTCGGCGACTTGGCGGGCCTCGCGCTCACGCTGGGTGGCGGCCTGCTCTGCTTCGCGCAGCTTCCGCACCTCCTGCTCAAGCCGCGATCGTGCGATGGCGTTGGCGCAGGCACGCGCGAGGTCTTTCGCGGTCAGCTCATCCTTGACGAGAAACTCGGTGGCGCCGCGCGTGATCATCGCGCCGCTCTGCTCGGGCTGCTCCTGCCCGGTGATGACGATCACCGGAGCGACGTGGCGCAGCTCCTCCGCCAGTTCGATTCCGGTGCCGTCCGGGAGGTGAAAATCTGCGATCACCACGTCGGGCGGGGTCGCCCGCACCGCGCCGGCGGCTTCCGATAGGCAGCGAGCGCTGGAGACCAGCACCCGACCGAGCGAGGCCTCGGCGATGAGCTGGGAGATCCACGCTATGTCCTCATCGTTATCGTCAACGATGAGGACATAGCGCGGCGACCGCAGGGGCTGCACGCTGCCGCTCAACATGCGCTCACCCGCCGTCCTGGCAACGACTCCAAAGTCTGCATCGCTCGGCCGGCCAGTTGACGCAAGGAGACGATCTGGCGGCTGTCAACTCGCCGCGCGGCGTCTCCAAGCGCGCAGAGAGACCCTATGACATGACCCGCTCGGGTAATGAGGGGCACGCCGACATAACACCGGATACCCTCGTGGACGACCAAGAGGTTGCTCGCGAATCGTGGATCGGTCGCCGCATCGGGGATGACGAGCGGTTCACCGGTCTCTACGACAGTAGAGCAGAAGGACCACTCGCGAGGCGTTCCGCCCACCGCCGCCAGCCAGCCGGTCAGCCCGGTCTGCCCGGCAAACCACTGGGCGTCGCTCAGTACGACGCTCACGAGCCCGATTGGTAGGTCGAGCAGTCGAGATGCGGCGGCCGCAAGCTCATCCAGTAGACGCCGTGCATCGGCATTGCCGAGGCTCAGCCGAGCGATTTCGGCCAGACGCTCTGCCGATTCCTTGGGGTCGCTCATTCTATACCTTTTGTAAGAGTTAAGTATGTATCGCAGCGTATCTGAAGGGCGATTCCCAATACGGACGAAAGCCCAGGTTGCGTCGATAGAAATGAGGCGATGCGGTGCAGATCTTTTACATTAAGCTCGCCCTCCAGAGTCAAGCCAGTCTGCGTAGCCGCATCGGAGAGAACTCTCTCTGCCTGAGCCATCCCCAGGACTCCCCCAAACGATTGGAGCACGGATGCCACCGTCGGTTTCGTTACAGGGAATATTCTGGTATGCCCACTCATGATTGCCATCTTTGTCTGGGCGTCAAGCCCTGAAAAAACAATCCGCTACAGACAATGTTCGTTGTCATGCCTGAGGTGCGTAGCGGGTCCGATCGCAGGTCCGCAGCCGTTCAGCTCCTTTATCGCTCCTCTGTATCGTCCTCATGGACACTCGGTATGAAAATGTGATTAGCAATTGGTATGCCATCTGGCGTCGAAGCTGACGGGCCTCTGAGGAGGACCGATGCGATTTCACGGCTCAGGGGTCCGCTCAGCTGCCGCGCCGCTTGCCTGGCGCTCGACCGCACTGGTTTTTGACGCCCATCCGTCGCCGCCTGACCGAGGCCGAGGCCGCGCCGGCCGGCGAAGACTGAGGCCAAAGCGCTCACTTGAGGCATATTCGCACATCCCTAGCACTCGAGCAAAGATCGAGCGCCAGCCGAGCTGGCCGCCCCCCCGCGGTCCTTCGCGCGCCGACCGGGACGTCAAACACAGATAGATGCCTCAGGTATCAGTGACACCGCCGGCCAGGAGAGCGAGTCTAGCCAGCTGCCGCACGTCCTTTTTCATTAGGACTCGCGGCTGTCTTGCGCTTTGGCGCTTCAATCAAAGGGGCGATTAATCGGAGCACTACGGATTGGCGATGCGATAAGCGGGGGACCTGGTCTTAGTCGTGAGGTCTGAGGGCAATCGTCGCGCCAAGCCGTCTTCGCACTCCGCGCGCCACCTCGTAGCCGTTGTTGCGTGGGAGTCCGCTGTCCCAGAGCGCCACACGCGGCCGCTTCTCCAGGATCAGCTGCAGCCCCGTCTCGCCATCGGCGGCGGTGGCTACCGCATGGCCCATCATCTTGACGCGGATCGATATTCGGCTCCCTCGGGGGAACTCGGCATTGGCAGCGGTTGTTCGCGCGAAGCCAAGCGGGCATTGCTTGCAGCGTACAAGGTAGGCATCTGCGGTTGCGAACTCGTCAAGCGGCCTCTACTCAAAGATGTTATGCACGATCTGGGGCACCGAGGACAAAGCGGCGAGATTGCAGTGTTGCGCCAGGCGGCGTCGGTCAGCGCGCCTGCGGGCTGGTGCAGAAGCGTTTGGTGGGTCGGATAAGCCTCCTCGCTGGCGGCGGTGCGGTCGCTTGGTCAGCCCAGTGTTGTTGCCGAGGGCCCGTTTGAGAGTCACGCCGATGGTTACAGCAGCACGGACGGCGGAACGCGCTATCGGGCCGCCGTCGGCTTTGCAGCGACGGCAGCAGACAGTGCCCGCGGGTCTGTCGTCTCCGAGTGAGATTCCAGGGAAAGCGTCCGCACGCCGTCGGAGCCGCTTGCAGACAAATTTGCGGTTCGAGGTTCTCTCTCGACGGTAAATCAGGTCTGAGGAACTCAGACACCCCTCGGGCGCTCTGTAGCCGTCGGCAGCGCGTCCCCTGGAGGCTCCATGCCCTGCTTGCATTCTACCTGTCCCAGTCTTGGCTTATGTCTCAAATTTGGCTCAGCACCTTCTGGTTCCGGTGGAGGCTGTCATGTCGCGCGCTAAAGCTCCGCCGCGGATTAAAGGCCCTTACTCCGAGCGCGGGGGCACCCGCTTTCGCATCCGCATCTGCGACGCGGCCGGACGACGCGATCTGTACTTTCCAACGCGAAAGGAGGCCTTGAACGCCATCAGGGAGGCCGCCCGCCAGCTCCCTCCGACCGTTGGGCCTGGGAGCTGAATGGTTTTTCCACTGCCGCGCCGTGCGCACAGACAGGTGGACTGGAGCACACAATTTCCGACGACAAAAAAGTGTTGCAACCAGGTAGGGATAGGTTCCCGCTGCCGTTGTCCGAGCCGTGTCGGTCTGTACTAGGCCGCTATGTAAGCGGCAAAGACTCGGCTTGCGCTAGCGAATCGTGCTAGGCTCAAGAAAATCTTGGACCCGACTCGGCCGGTTGCTCGCCGGGATAGTAGGCTACCGTTGACAATACCGATCGGAAAACACCAAGCCCGAATCGAAGGCAACATTCTTTTCTTCTATGTATTCGGGGATCTGTTGATGCAGGAGCTGCTTGAATACATGCAGCTGGCTGATCGGATTATTTCGGAACACGGATTTTTTTATATCGTAGATGACCTATCCCACTTCGGCACTGCAGCTCCGGATGTCCGTCGCAAGGTGGCAAGCTGGCTGGCCACCGCGCCCTGCCGAGGAGTCGTGGTTTATGGAGGCTCCCTGGCGGCTCGCGCTATGTTCACCCTGATCATGGGGGCGATGAAGCTCATGGGCAACCTCAAATTCCCTGCGGCGCTGGTGAGAAACGAGAAGGAAGCGCGCGCCTTTGTAGCCGCCCATTGCACTCCGGCATAGCCAAGCATTGACCGGCTAGGTCACCTCCGACACCGACGAAGGAAAACCAGAGTCTAACGATTCCGGGCAGATGGCTCTGGGCTTCAGTCCGACGTGGAAGGAAACATCCTTTCAGGCGCTGGCAGAACCTCAAACACGGCTTGCACTGGGTCCCCGTCGGCATCTTCTCGTCGGCCTAGCGCGGCCTAGGCTTTATCGGGTTGGTCGCCTCCGAGCTCGTTCTTGATGGCGTAGTTGCAGGACTGGGCTTCGTGGAAGGCGCAGCGAGCGTTGTCGATAAACCGCCTCTTGTCGACGGTAAAGATGGACCTCAGGTGGCCCCCGGCGTACTCTCGGGAGAGGCGCTCGCAGGACTTCGGTGCCGCCGTACCTGCCTCGCCTCGCTCTAGGAATCGCGAAAGTACTGCGCGCAGCCGGCGGCGGTCGCGAGCGGGGACCGCGCCGGTAGAAAAGCGAGAGCGCGATGGGAGCGAGGAGCAACTCGCACCCATCGCTGAAAACCATGCTACATTGTCTTTCTCTCTCACCCCAGAGCTAGCCATCCTGTGCAGACAAAACCTGGCCGCTGCCTCTGCCATCGTCCTCGGGCCGCCAAAAGGAGCAGTCCATGCCGCGCCTAACCTACACAAATGAACGGAGCGTCGAAGTCCCCGAAGGCACCAGCATTGTTGAAGCATCGCGGACCCATGGCATCCCGCACACCACGGTCTGCGGCGGCAATGCTCGCTGCTCCACCTGTCGCGTCGCCATCATCGACGGACTTGAGCGCTGCAGTCCGCGCAATGAGAAAGAGCAGGCAATCGCGACGTTGCGCAACTTTCCGCCCAACATCCGACTGGCGTGTCAGACCCTGGTGCACGGTGATGTCGCCCTGCGTCGCCTGGTCCTTGACGCCGAAGACGTCGCCCTGGTCCGCGATGAGCTGAACCAGCCCGGCGAGCATACGGAAGTCGGGCGAGAGAGCAATGTCGCCATCCTCTTTAGTGATATTCGTAACTTCACAAGCTTCTCGGAGCAGCAGCTTCCCTACGATGTCATCCATCTGCTGAACCGCTATTTTTCCCGCATCAATGAGGATGTCACCCGACACGGGGGCGTGATCGATAACTTCATGGGCGACGGCATCATGGCCGTGTTCGGGGTACCCGGCATCGATTCAGCGCCCAACCCGAGCCTGCGGGCGGTGCGCGCCGGCCTTGATATGCTCCGCTCGGTAGCGGCGCTGCACAGCTATTTCCTGGAGAACTGCGGCTGGAACTTGCGCATTGGCGTAGGTATCCATCGCGGCCCGGTCATCGTCGGTGTCGTCGGCGCCGGGGTGCGGCGAAAGACCACGGTGATTGGCGACGCCGTCAACTTCGCCAGCCGGATCGAGAGCGCCAACAAGGAAGCTGGCTCCGAGCTGCTCATCTCCGCGGCCACCTACGAGGACGTGAAGCACCAGGTAGAGATTGGCAGGCTTCACGAGCTGACGGTCAAGGGCAAGGCCGGCACCCATCGGCTCTACGAAGTGCTGGCCGAGCGTTCCTGACCTGGATGCCGCAGCCTTGGCGTGCGGCTGCGGCCGCCAGTACCCGTCGTGGCGTTGACCGGGCGCTGTCTCTTCACGGAGACCGCGGGAATAGCAGCCGACACGACACTATACAAAGTCCAAGCCCCGGGCCGGCGGAGATTCATCCTCAACACAAGGATGGATGCCATAAAGCTTTTCAATACCAACTCGCATGGCTAACTCAATCCTTGCTGATCGCCTCTTTCAAAAAACTGGTCAACTCGCCAAGCCACAGTAACTAACTTCATCGCTCGGACGAGGTCTAATTTACTTGGGACCGCACTAGCGTGGGAACGACAGCCTCTTCGTCCTCTCGATGCTCAGCGTACCAGCGCCTTACGGCCTCTCGCCACTCCAGAACGAGCTGCTTGGTCTCGGCCAGGCTGATCTCGGTTCGCTTGGGTACGGTGCCGTTGGTCTTTTCGTCGCCATAGAGCATCTCTTCCACGATGACTTTGTCTGGGGACATGATTACCCAGACATGGTGATTGCCGATCACGACGTTGGATTCACCGGCCTCGACCTTAGCGATTTCGCCGAGGAACATCTCGATATCTTCGTCGCTCGAATGGTCAGCTAGCATGCCAGACAAGAGCCAGGTCCGCGGCTCCGGCTCCCCATCGAAGCAAGGCCAGGGACTTCCACAAAAGTCGGACAAGCGCAACGTAGGCATTTAGTAGATCTTATATATTGGGTAGGCGGTTTGGATCTTACCATTCTTGGTGCGGATCTCGATTACCATGCCGCCGGCGGCTGTACCCCTGAGCACCGTTGGATTGAGGGGCGCGGGCTTGCTGTTTTCGTAGGCTTCAAGAATTGCCTTCTCAACCTGCTCCTGAGTCCAGTCCCTGGGGAAGAAGCTCGACCGTTCTTTTTTCAAGATGCCCTCAATGACAACATTGGCTTCGTAGACACCGTGCTGGTTGGGGACTGACCGTGTGTCCTCCTTGACGTAGGTGCCTTTTGCAGGATCAGCACTTCGTTCATAGTGCCAGCCCTGGGACTTGCCTTGCTTGGTGTCCACGTCGCCGGAGAAGATGTGCGCGCGGGCCTTCTCGGTCAGGGCGTTCTCGGCCGGCTTGACCGGCTGCGCATGTTCGAGCACCCCCTCTCCATCCCCCACCTGCCCGCGATAGCGCAGCGCGCCGCGGCGCAGTCCCTTGCCCAAGTAGGGCAGGAACCCCGCCCCGCTCATCACGCTGTCATCGCCGCACAGGATCAGCCGCGCGAACTCCACTCCCAACAGCGCCGCGGCGCCGCCGAAGTCGTCGAGGGCGCTCTGCGCGGCCAGTCCGGGATCGGTGCCGCGCAAGATGTCGGCTTTGAAGGCGCAGGGCTTGCCCTCCTTCTTCGCCGCCCGGTACAGCATGTGGCCGAGCTTCTGCACGAATAGGGCGCGGTCGGTGGTGTCCTTGTCGAGCTGACCGACGGTCTCCAGGCGCTGGGTGACCAGAAGTCCGTCATTGCGAATCCACACATGGGTGCCGACTGGGAAGCGCTGGCCGTCGGCGAGGACGATCGTAGTGGGGTCACTTGGGTCGGGATGGCTGCCGGTGAAGCGCACCGCGGCGGTGGTGCCCAGGTGCAGGCCAATCGCATCGGTGTGCGCGCAGTCGCCGAGAAAGCCGCACTGCGAGGATATAGCCAGAGGCAGCGATGCGATGGCAGAGCTGCGATCCGCGCGTGCTGGGGTAGACAGCAGCAGCGCCAGGAGTAGGGCTACCCAGCTGAATCGCAGACGTATTTGACGGTCGCAGCGCACGGCCGCGGTTTATCACAATGGTATGACCATCGACGAAATCAGCCGCTGGGCAACACGTCAAACCAGGCGAACCCGCGCCTCTTTCCGGCGCGCCGGGACAGCGCGGGTGGTCGCCGCCCTGGAGAGCCCGCGACCAAGCGGTCGGCTGAGCGCGGAGGAGCTGATCCGCCAGCAAGACCCCGAAACGCTGGCGCAACTGGCGGCCCTGTTGGCGGCAGGAAAGGGCACGGGCGAGCCAGCCTAGTAGGCGATGGAGCGGCCGGGAATCGATCCGCAATCGATCCCACAGGTGCTCTGAGAGAGTAGCCACCGACGGAAGGGAAGCGACCGGCTCTTATGAGCCATGAGATCCGCACTCCCATGAACGCGGTGCTGGGTTTCTTCGAGCTGCT
This sequence comes from Polyangia bacterium, assembly GCA_044222245.1. Lineage (GTDB taxonomy): Bacteria > Myxococcota_A > Polyangia > Palsa-1104 > JAEUJZ01 > CALFML01. The sequence continues at coordinate 45,577 of JBGANQ010000008.1, forward strand.
GCAGCGGACCCAGCTCTCACCGGTGCAGCGGGACTACGTGGTCAAGGCGCAGGCGGCGGGGCAGAGCCTGCTCGGCATCCTGAACGGCATCCTCGACTTCTCCAAGGTGGAAGCCGGCCGGCTGGAGCTGGAGCTGGTGCCGTTCCAGCTGCCGCAGCTGGTGCACGACCTGGCGGCGATGTTTTCGACCAAGATGTACCAGGGCGACATCGAGGTGCTGTTCGATGTCGGCGCCGATCTGCCGACCCTCCTTCGCGGCGACGATCTGCGCCTCAAGCAGATCCTGCTCAACCTGCTGGGCAATGCAGTGAAGTTCACCGAGCAGGGGCTGGTGATCTTCAGCATCCGCGCCCTGTCGCTGACCCCCGAGCTGGCGCAGCTGCAGTTCTCGGTGCGTGACACCGGCATCGGCATCGCCGCCGACAAGCTGTCCAAGATCTTCGAGAGCTTTGTCCAGGCCGAGTCGTTCACCACCCGCCGCTTCAGCGGCACTGGCCTGGGACTTTCGATCAGCCAGCGCCTGGTGCGGCTGATGGGGGGCGAGCTGCTCGTCGAGAGCGAGCTCGGTCGCGGCAGCCACTTCCACTTCACCCTGTGCTTTGCCCGCCTGCCTGCCCCCAAGGAGCCGACCGCCGACCCAGCAGGCCCCGCTGCCAGCCCGGCGGTGCGGGCGCTGCTGGTCGCCGCTCGCCCGACTACCCGCGCCGTGCTCAAGACGATGGCGGAGTCGCTCGGCTGGCAGGCCGAGACCGCCGCCAGCGCCGCCGAGGGGCTGGCCCAGCAGCGGGCGGCGGTGAGCGCGCAGCGGGCCTATACCGCGGTGTTCCTTGATGCGAGTCTGCCCGATCGGCCAGGCTGGAAGGCCGCCGCCGAGCTGCACCAGCTGGGCCCTGACAACACCCGGCTCGTCCTCATGGTCACTGCCGCCGAGCACGAGCGGCTGGCCGAGCGCCTGAACGGACCCTCGCCGCTCGCGGCGGTGCTATCCAAGCCGCTGACCCCGGCGATGCTCGCGGCGGCCGTGCTCGCGGCGCCGCGGGCCGGCACGCCGGTGCCGCAGCCGCGCCAGCCGCAGCTGACCGGGCTGCGGCTGCTGGTCGTCGAGGACAGCCCGATAAACCAGCAGGTGGCGCGCGAGATCCTCACCCACGAAGGCGCGATCGTCGAGGTGGCGAGCAACGGTCGCCAGGGCATCGACCGCGTGGCGCACAGCGAGCAGCCTTTTGACGCCGTGCTGATGGACGTGCAGATGCCAGAGCTCGACGGCTACGCCACCAGCCGCGAGATCCGTCAGCGCCTGCAGCTCACGACGCTGCCGATCATCGCCATGACCGCCAACGCCTTTGCCGCCGACCGTCAAGCCTGCCTCGCTGCCGGCATGAGCGACCACGTGGGCAAGCCGATCGATCCGCAGATCCTCGTCGCCACCATCCTTCACCACTGCCGCAGCGCGGCGCCGCCCGCCCCGCCGCCGCCCGCCCTGCCGCCCGCGCCGCCGTCCGCCGCCGCGGCGCCAAGCTTCACGCTAGAGCTGGCCCTGGAGCGGCTCGGCGATGACCACAGCCTGTTTGCGACGCTGGTATCCATGTTCAAGGTCCACCACGGCGGAGTCATAGAGCTGGTGCGGGCGCAGCTACAGCAAAAGGACTGCGAGGGCGCGATTCGCGAGCTCCACATGCTCAGAGGCGCCGCCGCCACCCTGGGCGCTGCGGCGCTGACCCGCGTCGCCGCTGACGCCGAGGCGGCGCTGCGCGGCGGGTCGGCACCGTCGGCCGTAGCCGCGCTGCTGGTGCCGCTGCAGGCGCGCCTTGACGAAGCGCTGCAAGTCTTGAGCCCCTGGGAGCTGCCCCCCCAGCCGACCCCGTCACCCTAACTGCGGGGAGCACCGCCGCGCCGGCTAAAAGCCTCATTCAGAACCGTCGCGAGGAGCCCCGAGCCGCGTGGCACCCGCCCCCAGCGGCCTCGGGGCCGTGAGGGCGGACGACTCGCTGCTCGCGGCCCGCAGCAGGCTCTGAATCAGGCTTGTCGCTCACGGCCTGCCGCAGGCGCCGCTGCTCCAGGGTGCGGGCGACGACCAGTGAGAGCTCGTCGATGTCGATCGGCTTGGTCAGGAAGTCGGCGGCCCCGGCGCGCACGGCCTCGGTGGCGGTCTCCCTGTCGCCAAAGGCGGTCATCAGCACCACGGCCGGCTCGGCCTGGTGCTCCAGCGCCTTGCGCAGCAGCCCGAGTCCGTCGAGTCCCGGCATCTTTAGATCGGTGACGACCAGATCGGGCGCAAACTCTGCGAGCTTGGCCAGCGCCTTGAGTCCGTCCGCGGCAGTCTCCACGATATACCCTTCTTCACGCAGCAGCTCGGCCAGCGCCGAGCGGGCATTGGCTTCGTCATCCACAATCAGCAGGCGAGCGATCTTCTCCATGGTGTTTCCTCGCCCTATTGCCAAAGCAAATCCCATGCCGCCCTTCGACGGCAGAGTGGCCGAGATTTCACGTAAATCTTGCGCTTGTGACGCCCCGCCATAGCGCCGCCGCGCCCCCCTGATCTGCCCAGCTGCGGAGCTTCTGTCTGGCGAGCCGCCACGTCAGCTGGTGGGAGGCGCTGGGCGGTGCCGTGGCAGGCGGCCAGTCCCGCGCTGCGCCGCGACGCTGCGCGGTGGGCCAGCGGAGCCAGCAACAACCCCCAAGGGGCACTCAGCGACCTTGCTGGCGCGAGGCTCGCGGCCCTGCGACCTTGTCTGCGCCAGCGCTGGGGTGAGGGACTCACCGCTGCCCAGGACGAGCAGCTGCACCCGCTCGCCGCTTGGGAGGATTCGCCAACCCGCGACACGTCATCTGGCTGAGCATGAACGCCGCGCCACCGCGCCGCCGGACCGCTCGTGGCGCCGCCGCGCGGACAGCCCGCGGACAGCCCGCCGCGCGCCGCGCACACTGCAGGCCCTACAAGTGATGGCCCATAGATAGCCGGAGACGGGCAGGACCGGGGCAGGGCAGCTCGGCGCCCAGCGCGGCGCCGCCCAGGCAGACCTGGCCGTTCTTTACACTCCGCGGTGCGGCCGATGGGCCAGCCGCACGAGCGCCCGCTCGAGCAGCTGCAGCTGCCCCGGTATCGCCAGCAGGCTGCGCGCCTTTTCCACGGTGCAGAAGCGGCGCTCGCGCACCCGCTGCTCTGGCCAGCTCTTGGCGACCACGGTGATGCGCATAAGAAACACCGTTACGTCGAGGTTCACGCCGCGCTTGACGTAGCTGTAGGTGCCCAGGGGATCGCCGACCAGGTGACCGTGGATGCCCGCTTCCTCGAACGCCTCGCGCAGCGCCGCCTCGGGCAGGCTCTCGGGCGGGTCGACCAGGCCCTTGGGGAAGCCCCAGCCGCTCTGACTGCGCAGCGAAATGAGACAGATCCGAAGCCGGTCGTCTTCGAGCCGGTAGGGAACCACGCAGCCTTGCGGGAGATGGGCGGTCATCGGGTTGGGGTGCGGCCAGGGCCGGTCAGCGGCCGGTCGCGCCATGGCTGAGCCACAGACCATCATAAATTGATTCCGCCTGGCAAGGTCATCCCGCGGGTCCCGAGCAGAGCCCGAGCGATGGCCGCGGCAAGGCCGCGCAAAGGGCGCTGCGGCTCGGCCGCGGTGCCGGCCGCCGCCTCGGCCGGGTTCAGCGAAGGCGCGACCGGGGCAGCGCGACGCGATTGCCCAGCGCGGGCGCCGCCGGCATATAGTCGGGTCAGCCATGGCAAAACCTGTTCCCGTCCGGCGCGCGATCCTGCGGTGCGCAATCATTGTCGTGGGCCTGCTGGTGCTGGCTCCGGTCCTGTTCCTGTTGACGGCCGCGGCGATGAGCCCGCGCGCCGCGGGGCAGCCGCTGGCGGCGCAGCTGCACCTGCCCCACCCGGCGGTCATCGCCCACCGCGGGCTGTCGTTCTGGGCGCCCGAAGAGACGCGCGCCGCTTACCTCTTGGCGCGGGCGATCGGCGCCGACTACCTGGAGGCCGACGTGCAGCGCACCCGCGACGGCGTCCTTATCGCCCTGCACGATGAGACCCTGGAGCGGACTACCGACGTAGCGCAGGTCTTTCCCGCGCGCCGCGGGCAGGGCCCGGCGGAGTTTACCTGGGCGGAGCTGCAGCGGCTGGACGCGGGGTCGTGGTGGAACGCCGCTCATCCCGACCGCGCGCGGCCTTCCTATGTCGGGCTGCGCATCCTGCGGCTGGAGGAGCTGCTGGAGCTGGCGGCCGGCCCGGCGGCCCCGACGGGGTCGGCGCCGGCAGCGCCCGGCCTTTATCTTGAGACCAAAGATCCCGACAAGTACCCCGGCTACGAGCGCGAGCTGGTCGCGCTGCTGCAGGCGCGCGGGCTGCTGGCCCCCGCCGGCGGCCCGCCGCCAGTCCTGTTTCAGTCCTTTGACCAGGGGAGCCTGGCCCGCCTGCGCGAGCTGGCGCCGGCGGTGCCGCGGGTGCTGCTGGTCGAGCATAAGGGCCGCGCCGGCCACGAGCGCCCGGCGTGGGACGTGCTGCTCGGGCAGGCGCGGGGCCTCGCCGCCGGACTCGGCCCTTCGGGTTACGAGGGGATGCCGTGGCACACCGGACCGGCCCACCGGGCAGGCCTCATCGTGCACCACTATACGATCAACCAGGAGTGGCAGCTGCGCCTGCTCTGCCAGCTCGGCTCCGATGGCGTGTTCACCGATACCGCCGACCTCGCGCTGGAGGTCCTGGGGCGCGGCGGCAGCGGCTACCAGCGTCGCCAGGCGCTGGATGCGGCGTTTCGCGCCACCGGCCTATAAGTCGGAAGCCAGAAGCCGGAAGCCGGTAACCTGGTAGCTCGGTAACTCGGTAAATCTCTGGGCGGGGCGCCCGGCTGCGGCTATATATGGCTCCATGCCACCGCGACGCGACCTCCTGCGCGAGCAGCTGCATGCGCTCGCCGAGCTGCACAGGCAGCCGCCGCCGGCGCGCGACGAGCCGGGCTACGCAGCGCGCCAGGCCCTGCTGCGCACCGCCCTGACCGGCAAGTCGAGCTTCGCCGCGGCGGCCGCCGCCGACTGCCTGCGCGACTCGGACACCGAGCTGCTGGCGCTGCTCGCGCCGGCGTTTGAGCGCTTCCTTGCCGAGCCGCTGCACAGCGACAAGGGCTGCACCGCCAAGACGGCGATCGCGCGCGCCCTGGAGCGCGTGGACAGCAGCGACGACACGGTCTTCCGGCGCGGCCTGTTTTACACCCAGCCCGAGCCGGTCTTTGGCGGTCGCCAGGACACCGCGGTCGAGCTGCGCAGCATCTGCGCGCTCGGTCTGTCGCGGCTCGGCCCGCCCGACCTCCTCGGCCTGCTCGCCGAGCTGCTCGCCGATCCGGAGCGCGGGGCGCGGGTCGGCGCGGTGCGGGCGCTCGGCGGCAGCGGTGAGCTCGGCGCGGCGCCGCTTTTGCGCTATAAGGCGCTGGTCGGCGATCCCGACTCGCTGGTGCTGACCGAGTGCCTGGGCGCGCTGCTGCAGCTGGAGCGCAGCGCCGCGCTGCCCTTTGTCCAGCGCTTGCTCACCCCGCAGGACGAGGCGCGCGCCGACGCCGCCGCGCTGGCGCTGGGTCAGTCGCGGCTGCCCGAGGCGACGCCGCTGTTGCAACAGTACGCCGAGCTGCCGCCGCGCAGCGAGCGCCGCGCCGCGCTGCTCGCCCTGGCCATGCTGCGCGAGCCGGCGGCCACCGAGTATCTGCTGGGCCTGCTGGCGGAGGCCGAGCCCCGCCAGGCGCAGCTCGTGCTGGAGGCGCTCGGCCTGCACCGCTACGACGCCGCGCTGCGCCAGCGGGTGACGGCGGTGGTGATGGCGCGCCGCAGCCCCGCCCTGCTGCAGGGCCTGGAAAAGGCCTTTCCTCCCGCTTGAGCCGGTTGACGCCGAGGTCGAGCGAAGTCGAAAATCACTCGATGAATATTGATCTGCAGCTGACCCCTCCCAGCAAAAAGCTCGTCCATGGCCGCGGCGAGTTTCATGTCCACCATCCCGGAAAGGGAGTCCTGCTCCTCACCGCGCACGGGTATGGAGAGGAGCCGCTGGCTCGCCTTGTGTGCCGCGAAATGGAAGAAGCGGCGCTCGCCGCCGGCGGCCCGATCGAGGTCTTTACCGACGACCGCCAGCTCACCGGCTACGAGCCCGCCTACCGCGCGGCGTTCGAACAGTGGCTGGGCGGCTGCTGGCGCAGCATCACCGCCATCCACCTGCTCGTCGAGTCCAAGTCGGTCCAGCTGGACATGGCGGTGATGAGCCTGAAGCTCGGTGAGAGCGCCAGCTACCACATGTACCAGAACTTCGCCGACTGGAACCAGCGGTACCAGCAGGCGCTGCAGCGCTAGCCGGCAGGGGCTACATTCCCAGCGCGGTCGCGACCAGGCCGGCCAGGCGCGGCAGCTCCTCGGGGTGGGCGGCGAGCAGCTGGTTGGCGTGACCGCCGCTCGGCCAGATCTTGGTTGTCAGGGCGCCGTTTAGCTTCTGCAGCTGGCGCACCGAGTCGGCGCTGTAGCTGTCATCGTCGGCCGCCTCCAGCAGCGCCGGGCGGCTGCCGAGCTGGCTGGCGGCGCCGGCGGTCATAAGGCCCAGGTAGTCAAGGCCCGGCGACAGCGCGACCACCATCGCCAGCTGCGCGTCGGCGGCGTAGGCCAGCAGCGAGCTGTTCGAGCCGATCGAAGCGCCGACCACCGCCACCGACTTGGCGCCGAGCGTGGTGCGGGCGTAGCCGACCGCCGCCTGGACATCGCTGACCATGCCGGTGTACAGCGCCGCGGCCCCGCCGCCGCTGCACAGGTCCTTGGTGCTGCCGTCGGGAAAGAGCTTGCTCTGGCCGTGCCCGCGGAGGTCGATGGCAAGCGTCGTCACGCCGCGCTGGGAAAGCGCGCCGACCCAGTCGTGCGCCGCCTGACTCCACTCCGCGCGATCGCTGCACAGCTGATGCGCCAGCACGACCACCGCGCTGGTGCTGCCGCTGCTCGGCTTGACCAGCGAGCCGTGCACGACCAGGCCATCGGCGGCGGCGAAGGTCACCGCTTGCCCGCTGACTGGGGTCGGCGGGCCATCGCCCGGACCCGGGCCCGCAGGCGAGCAGCCGAGCAGCAAAAGCGCCAGGCCGAGCCCGGCCCCCATCCCCCACAAGGCGCCGCGAGAGGCGGATCTCATGGCGCTCATGATAGGCCCGCCGGCTCGCCGCCGTCAATCACCGCAGCCGGTTGACGGTGTGCCGGCAGTGCGGCGAGGATGAAGAAGATGCAGGACTTGTACAAGCTCTCGCTGGGGGCGCTCGCGCAGCCGGGCGGAGGCGTGGCCTTTACGGTGTGGGCGCCGCACGCAGCGCAGGTCGCGGTGAAGCTTCTTGGCAAGCGGCCGAGAAGCTTCCCCATGCAGCGCGGCGCCGACGGCACCTTTACTGCGGTGATCGCCGAGGCGCGGCCGGGTACGGAGTACTTCTATGTGCTCGACGGCGACCGCGACCGCCCCGACCCGGCCTCGCGGGCGCAGCCGCGCGGCGTGCACGGCCCTTCGCAGGTCGTCGCGCCGCCGGCCTTTGCCGATGCCAGCTGGCGGGGCCTCCCCTTGCACGAGTATGTCATCTACGAGCTGCACATCGGCACCTTCACACCCGAGGGCACCTTCGCCGCGGCGATCGCCAAGCTGCCCTACCTGCGCGCCCTGGGCATCACCGCCGTCGAGATCATGCCGGTGGCGGCGTTCCCCGGCACCCGCAACTGGGGCTACGATGGGGTCGCGCTGTTCGCGCCGCAGGCGAGCTACGGCGGCCTCCAGGGGCTGTGCGAGCTCGTCGCCGCCTGCCACCGGCACGGGCTCGCCTGCATCCTGGATGTCGTCTACAACCACCTGGGCCCAGAGGGAAACTATCTCCCCGAGTTCGCTCCCTATTTCAGCCCCCACTACCGCACTGCCTGGGGCGAGGCGCTCAACTTCGATGGCCCGCAGTCGGCCGGGGTGCGCCGCTTCTTCATCGAGAACGCGGTGTACTTCCTGCGCGATTGTCACTTCGACGCCCTGCGGCTCGACGCCGCCGACAGCCTGTTTGACACCTCGGCCCGTCATGTGCTCGCCGAGCTGCAGCAGGCCGCCGCCGCCATCGCGGCGCAGCGCGGCCGCCCGGCCTACCTCATCGCCGAGAGCGACCTCAATGACCCGCGGCTCCTGCACCCGCCCGAGCGCGGCGGCTACGGCCTGGCGGCGCAGTGGAGCGACGACTTCCACCACGCCCTGCACGCCGTGCTCACCCGCGACCGCCATGGCTACTTCGCCGACTTCGGACGCCTGGTAGATGTCGAAAAAGCGCTGAACCAGGGCTTTGTCTACGACGGCCAGCCTTCGACCTTCCGCAGCCGGCGACACGGCTTCCCGCCCGCCGGCTGCCACGGCTGGCAGTTTGTGATCTGCACCCAGAACCACGACCAGATCGCCAACGGCTCGCAGGGACGACGGCTGGGAACTCTGGTGACGCTGGAGCAGCAGAAGCTGGCGGCCTGCGTCCTTCTGCTCTCGCCCAACGTTCCGCTCCTATTCATGGGGCAGGAGTATGGCGAGACGGCGCCGTTTCACTACTTCGTCAATCACCAGAGCGCCGACCTCTTGGAGTCGGTGCGGTGCGGCCGCGAGCGCGACTTCGCCTCGTTCCGCTTCGCCGGCGAGTTCGCGGTGCCGCACGATGAGGCGACCTTCGCGGCCTGCAAGCTGGACTTTTCCGCGACGACGCGCTCGCCGCACGCCGAGCTGCTGGCGCTTTACCGCGAGCTGCTGGCGCTGCGCCGCGCGCAGCAGTGCCTGCACAACGGCCGCCAGGATCTTACCCGCGCCATCAGCAAAGGGACCTACCTGGTGCTCGAGCGCCGCGATCCGGACGGCGGGATGGCGTATGCGCTGTTCAACTTCTCGGACTCGCTGCGGCGGATTCCCTTGCGCGGCCTGCAGGGTAGCTTCCGCCTCGCCCTGTCCAGCGCCGCCCCGCGCTACGGCGGGCCGGCCAAGGCGCCGCCGCCGCGCGCTGTGCTCAAGGCAGCTCCCGGCAAGGAGCTGCGCGTCCCCTGTCCGCCCTGGAGCGCGCTCTTGTACCTGCGCGACGCCGGCTCATGAGCGCCGCCCCGCCGCCCGCAGCGAGCTCGCGGCAGATCTTGAACATGAGCCTGGGCTTTGTCGGCATTCAGTTCGGCTGGGGCCTGCAGATGGCGAACATGAGCTCGATCTACGAGTACCTGGGGGCCGACGCGCACCAGATTCCGCTGCTGTGGCTGGCGGCGCCGCTGACCGGCCTGATTGTGCAGCCGCTCATCGGCTACCTGAGCGACCACACCTGGAACCGACTCGGGCGGCGCCGGCCCTACTTTCTCACCGGGGCGCTGCTCGCTGCCCTTTCCCTGCTCGCCATGCCGAGCGCGCCGACTCTGCTTGCCGCGGCCGGCCTTCTGTGGGTGCTCGACGCTTCGATCAACATCTGCATGGAGCCCTTCCGCGCCTTCGTCGCCGATCTGCTGCCCGCGGCGCAGCGCACGCGCGGCTTTGCCATGCAGGCCCTGCTCATCGGCATCGGCGCGGTCATCGCCTCGAGCTTCCCCTGGTTCTTGCACGCTGTGCTGCACATCGAAGGCGCGGCGGCGGGGCCGCGGGCGATTCCGCTCTCGGTCAGGCTCTCGTTCTATGTCGGCGCCGGGGTGTTTCTCGGCACCGTCCTTTATACGATCGCCACCACTTCTGAGCAGCCGCCGGCGGACCTTGCAGCGCTGCGCCGGCTGCAGGCGCAGCGCGGCGGCCTGCGCCGGGCGGTGGCGGCGATCTGGGCCGACCTTTTCGCCATGCCGGCGGCGATGCGGCAGCTTGCCGTGGTGCAGCTGTTCACCTGGCTCGGACTGTTTTGTATGTGGCTTTATCTGGGGGTGGCGGTGGCGCGCAACATCTTCCACGGCACCCCTGGCACCCCCGCGTACGAGGAGGGAATCGCCTGGGGCGGCAACTGCTTCGCCGCCTACTCGGCGGTGTGCTTCGGGTTCGCCTTCGCGCTCCCCAGGCTGTCGGCGCGCCTGGGGCGCCGGCTCACTCACGCCGCCTGCCTGACCGCGGGCGCCATCGGCCTGCTCTCGGTGCCGCTTTTGCACAGCAAGTATGCGCTGCTGTTGTCGATGGTCGGGGTGGGCATCGCCTGGGCGAGCATCCTGGCGATTCCCTACTCGCTCGTGTCCGAGGCGCTGCCGCCCGGCAAGGTCGGCGTCTACATGGGAATCTTCAACTTCTTCATCGTCATTCCCGAGATCTGCGCCGCGCTTTTGTTTGGTCCGGTGATGGAGAAGGTCCTCACCGCGGACAGCCGGCTGGTGCGCGCGCTCGGCGGCGACAACCGCCTGACCGCGGTGGCGCTCGGCGGACTGTGTCTGGCGATTGCAGCGGCGCTGGTCTTGCGGGTCAGGGAAGCGCCACCGCCCAAGCGGCCGGGCGCGGGAGCTGCAGCCTGAAGCGCCGCCGCTCCCCAAGAGCTCGCGGTGCGCGCTACTGGCCGGTGCCCTGCAGGTAGTAGAGCCCACCCGCCGCCGGCGCCGCCCGGTAGTCGGTGGTGACGATGTCGGGGATGCCGTCCTTGTTGAAGTCTCCTACCGCCACCCAGTTCGGATTGGCGGTCGCGCTGACCGTGATCGTCTGCGCCGTCTTCAGGGAGATTGCGTTGCTGCCGATGTTGAGCAAAAGGCTCAGGTTGCCGACGCCGGCCACCGCCCCGTTGTAGTTGGCGGTGAGGACATCGGCAGTGCCGTCCAGATCCATGTCGTAGGCGACCAGGTGCTCGACGCGCGCGTTGGCATTGCCCACCGGGTACTGGTTCTGCGCCACCGGATCGGCCAGGGTATTTTGCGCCGCGCCGCTGCCCTTGGCGATGGCGACCGTGCTGCCGGCGTTGTTGCCGATCGCCAGATCGAGCTTGCCGTCGCCGTCAAAGTCGGCGCTGGCGGCGGTCACGGCCTCGCCGCCGCCCGACTGGTTGCCGGCGGTGGTGAAGTAGGGGTTGGTGGTGCCGCCCTTGTTGAGCAGGGTGGTGACGCTGGCGGTGCCGGCGGCGAGGCGGTGCACGCCCACCGCATCGAGCTTGCCGTTCTTGTCAAAGTCGCCGGTGGCCAGCGCGTACAGGCTGCTGCCGAGCGTCATCTGGGTCGCGGTGAAGGTCGTGCCTCCCTTGTTGAGCAGCACCGACAGGTTGTTGGTCGGGTTGTTCATCGCATTATAGAAGTTGCTGACGATCAGATCGGGCTTGTTGTCGTTGTCGGCATCGATCAGCACGACCGACTGCGGCTGGCTGTTGGCGGCGGCCGGCAGGCTCACCGGGGAGGCGAGCGCGCCGCCGTTCATGCCGAGCAGCAGGCTGAGGCTCGGCCCGCCCTGATTGGGCGTGACAACATCGAGCAGCCCGTCGCCGTTCACGTCCCCCACGGTCACCGAGTAGGGATAGGTGCCAACGCCGACGTTAGTCGTCTTGGGGGTGAACTTGCCCTTGCCATCGCCCAGCAGCACCGCCACCGTGTTGGAGTTGGCGTACGCCACCACCAGATCGAGGTTGCCGTCCTTGTCCATATCGGCCGCCACCACGCTGCGCGGCCCGCGATCCATCACATCGCCGGTGATCGTGGTGCCGGCGGCGAAGCTGACGGTGCCAAGGAAGTAGGTGAAGGCCTTGGCCTGCATCGCCGTGGCGCTGTCGGGGTTAGTCACCACGACGTCGTAAACACCGGGCTTGCCGGTGTTGGCCGGCGCCTGGAAGGTGATGCTCATCCCGTCCGGGCTGACCGTGGGATTGGCCGGTACGACCGTGTTGGCGCCGAGGATCAGCTTGACCGTGGCGCCGCTGGCAAAGCCGCTGCCGTTGATGGTCACCGTGCTGCCGCCGAGCGTGCTCGCCTTGCCCGGCGTAAGGCCGGTGATCTGCGGCGTGTTGGCCACCATCGCCAGGTCCGGGTTGCTGGTGCTGAGATCGGCGCCGGTGCCGAGATCGGTGTTACCGGTGTTGCTCCCGCTGCACGCCACGGTGAGGACCAGAGCCCCACCGCTGAGCGCGAGAAGTGTGTTGCGTATAGGGTGCGTAGATCGCTGCGCCATGAGTCCCCCCTAAGAGATAAAGCCAGTGCGCCGTCAAGCAGGCGCGCGGAACATTATATCAGGGCGGACGCAGTTTTCCCAGCCACCGACGAGGGATACGGCCGGCGACCCGACCGTGGACCGCAGAGGTCCGGTCGCTTGTCACATCTTCCCGGCTGGCGCGCTGGGCAAGCCGTTAGCTTAGACGCGCTGTCGCTGTGGACGCGCTGTCGCTGTGGACGCGCTGTCGCCGTGGGCGCGCTGTCGCCGTGGGCGCGGGGCGGCGGGCGGCGCGCCTACCAGGGCAGGTGCAGGAACTTTTTGACCGCGCTGGCGCCGTTTGAGATCGCGCGGCCGGTATTGCTGAGGGCAGTGCCGGCGGCGTTTTTGAGGTTGCTGGCGGTGTTGGCGATGGCGTGGCCGGCCCCGACCAGCTTGTCCTCGGCGCCGTGGACGAAGTTACTGACCCCGGTGCCGACCGCGCTGGCGGTCTTGCTGGCCACGTTCTTGGCGCCGTCCCAGCCCTTGCTGGCCAGGTTCTTGGCGCCATCCCAGCCCTTGCTGACCAGGCCCGCGCCCTGCTTGAGCAGCGCGGCGCCGGCGCCGCCCGCCCCGGCGAGCAGGCCGCCGCCGATCTTGGCCGCGCCGACGAAGCCCTCGCCGACGCCGGTGGCGGTGTTGAGCAGGCCGTGGCCGATCTCGCCAAGCCCGGTGAGCGGGTGGTGCAGCAGATCGCCCACTCCCTTTTTGATCTCCGAGCCACCCTGCTTGGCGTCCCCGAAGCCCTTGCCGATGTCGCCGACGCCGCCGACCACTGGGTTATAGGCGCCGCCGAGGAAGCCGGAAGCGGCCGGCCCGAGCAGCCGCCGCGCGCCTTCAAAGGCGCCGCGATCCTTCTGCGGGTCCGAGCCATAGGTGTGAATATTGCCGGGCCCCACCGCGCCTTCGAAATCGGCGTTGCTGTTGCTGAGGATCGAGCTGAGGTGCGGGTGCAGGGTGGCGATGTCCTTGGCGCCCCAGTTTGGATTCTTCACCTGGGTGAAGTTGCCATCGAGCTTGGCGGCGCCGGCGCGGTGGACGATGTCGGCGTCGTTGTAGAAGTGATTGACGTCGACGTGGCCATCGGCGTTGGCGGCCTTGAAGCGGCTTGCGTCCTCCTGGCTGATGCCGGGGGCCTGGAAGGTGCTCAGCTGGCCGACCTGCGCCGCGTGCTCGACCGTGTACTTCTGCGCCAGCGCGCCGCCCAGGCTGTAGCCGACCACATCGACGTTCTTGTCCCCGGGGCGCGACAGCCGCTCGTTTATCTGCTGCAGGTTGCCTTCGTACTGCGACTGGCCGACGTACTTGCCGCCCAGATCGGACTGCAGGTCCTGCGGCCCGGCGGCTGGCTCGGTGCCGCGGAAGGCGACGATCGGCGGCGCGCCGCTGCCCTTGAGCGGCTCGATGCGCAGGCCGTAAAGTCCGCTCTTGTTGTTGTCATCGACGATGTTGCCCTTGGGCACGTCGGGGTTATAGCCCCACTTCTGCAGCATCTCCTTCTCTTGCGGGCTCCACACCTGGCCGGCCTGCTTGGGATCGTAGGGGAGCTGGTTGCCCTGGGCATCGGTGGCGTACGGCTGCTTGCCGGCCAGCTTGGCGACAAACTCATTGAAGTACTGCTGCGCGAACGCGGCCGGCGGCATGCCGGGCGGCAGGTTGAACTTGCTCGGGTCCTTCTGGACGTCCTGAATCAGCTGCTCGCGCGTAGGATAGTAGGGCGGCGGCGACTTGCTGTCCCCACCGCCCCCCTGGTTCTTGACCGCGTCCTTGGCCGCCGGCTGGGTGCTGGCGCCGGTCTGATCGCGACCGACGGTGACTTCGCTGTGGTTAGCCTGGCCCTGGCCAGCGTCGAACTGACTGCTGGCAGGGGCGCTGCCAACCCAGGGGTTGGTGGTCTGATTCGCGGCAGCAGACTCAAACGACATACATATCCTCCCATCGAGCCAGGCAAACGGTGGCCAGGTCTTCTCTAGTAGGATCGTCGTTCCGGCCCGAGATGTTGCTAGGCATCACAGCGGGCCGGCGGCGCGGCGCGATGACCGCCGCGATGCGTCGGCAGCTGCAGCGCCGGCAGCGCGCGGTCGCAGGGCCGCTGGCGATCCGATCGCCAGCGCTGCCTCCGCTCTATCTGGAGGTTGCACGCTCACAGCGGCGACTCTGTAGGGCCGGGAGTGGGGCAGCGCTGCTTTCGTCCGCAGCGGCCAGCATCGCGGCGGCGCAGCCGGCGGACGCGCCGGCGGCGGCGCTTTGTCGGCAGGGATGTCATCTGGCTAAATGTCGGCGCCGCCCTTGCCCGGGGGCACGGGCAGAGGGCGGGGCGGCGCGGAACGCTTGCGGAAGCTTCTGTAGTCGCCCGCTCGCCTGCCCCGGAGCGCGGACAGACCAAGTACAGCGCGCTGCAAGTTTGTTGGCACCGCGGCGCCGGGCGGGAATCTGGCGGGACCTGTACTATGCGCCCAGATCGAACAGGAGCACCTCGCCCTCGCTCGGGGAGCTGATGGTCAGGGTCTCTTCGCCGCTGATCGCCAGCCCGTCTCCGGCCTGCAGCGCCAAGCCGTTCACCTCGGCGGCGCCGCGGGCGAGGTGCAGCCAGCCTTTGCGGCCGCCTTTTATCGCGTGGCTCACCGATTGCCCGGCCGTCAGCACGGTGGCGTACATACGCGCGTCCTGCTGGATGCTCACCGAGTCGGCAGCGCCGTCGGGCGAAGCGACCAGGCAGAGCCGTCCCTGCTTCTTTTCCGGACCGAAGTACTTCTGCTCGTAGCCGGCCCGCAGGCCCTGGCGGCGGGGCAGCAGCCAGATCTGCAGGAAGTGCACCGGACTGTCGGGCGAGGCGTTGTACTCGCTGTGCCGCACGCCGGTGCCGGCGCTCATCCGCTGCACATCGCCGGGCCGGATCACCGAGCCGGTGCCCAGGCTGTCCTTGTGCTCCAGGGCGCCGTCTAGGACGTAGGAGATGATCTCCATGTCGCGGTGGCCGTGGGTCGGAAAGCCGCCGCCCGGGGCGACGGTGTCATCGTTGATGACGCGCAGCGCGCCGAAGCCCTGAAATCGCGGATCGTAGTAATCGGCGAACGAGAAAGTGTGGTGAGTGTTGAGCCAGCCGTGATCGGCGTGCCCGCGCTCTTCTGCTCTGCGTAGGGTCAACATGCGCTGCCTCCTGCCAAGGCCGGGTCGCGGCCTGTGCCGCTGACCTGAGGGTAACCCGCCGGCCTGGCCTCCTGGGTTTTTCTGCTGCTTCCGGTCTCATAGTCTGCGATTGTCCTTTCGTTGGCACTAGGCTGGATTTTTGGCAATGACTGTTCCACCTGTGGAACAAAAGGGGCCGGGTCGTGGATCTCAACGAGCTTCTGATCTTCACCCGCGTCGTTGAGGCGGGCAGCTACACCGCAGCCTGGGCGTCATCGAGCGCGTGCTGAGCCTCAGCGACTGGTGCTCGGTGGCGACGCCGGTGCACGCGGTCTACCCGAGCACCCGCCACCTGTCGCCCAAGGTCGTCGCCTTCTACGAGCTCGTCCGCAGCCGCCTCTGGCTCGGCGAGCAGCCGGCGCCTTGAATCCAGGCGGCAAATTTCCCCCAACCTCCGGGGTAGAGGGATAAGTTCCTTGCATGCGTGACCACATCCTCCTGGCTGCCTCGCTGTGTCTGCTTGCTTGCGGCGCCTCACCGCCGCCCGAGTCGCTGCCCGACTCGCTGGCCACCACCGGCTGCGATCCGCTGGTGCCGGGCCACTGCGGCTTTCCATTTCCCTCCAACGTCTGGCTGGTCGAGGATGACAAGACGCCGACCGGCCACCATGTGCAGTTTGGTCCGCAGACCCTGCCGCTGCAGGTGCACCGGCCGATCGACCCCCGGCCGTGGGCGGCCGCGGACGGCTTCTCGGCGGGGATGTCGGTGCTCACCCAGCTCGTCGGCGCCACCACCACCGGACTGCCCGATGAGAACAGCCTGGCGCTGTCGGTCACCGCGCAGTCGCCGACCATCCTGCTCAACGCCCGCACCGGGCAGCTGGTGCCGCACATCGCCGAGCTCGACATGTCGGGCGATGATCCGCTGCAGCGCACCTTCATGCTGCGTCCGGTGATCCGGCTCGATGACAACACCCGCTACATCGTCGCCATCCGCCGCGTCGTCGATGACCACGGGACGCCGCTTGTGCCCTCTCCCGCCTTCGCCGCGCTGCGCGATGGGACAGACTTCCCCGACGCCTCGATCGGCCGCCGCCGCGCCCTGTACGCCGACCTGTTCGCCCAGCTCGCGCGCGCCGGGGTCGATAAGTCCGAGCTGCAGCTGGCCTGGGAGTACTCCACCGCCAGCCGCGAGAGCAACACCCGCACCATGCTGGCGATGCGCGACGCCGCCCTCGCCATCGTCGGCGACGCCGGACCCGCCTATACGATCACCGATGTGATCGAGAACCCAAGCCCGCACATCCGCCGGCGCATCCTGGGCACCATGCACGTGCCGCTGTTCCTCAGCCAGTCAAGTCCCGGCGGCAAGCTGCTTCTTGACGAGCGCGGGCTGCCGCGGCAGAACGGCTTTGCCGACTATCCGTTCCTGGTGCAGATTCCTAACAGCGCCACCACCGGCACCCCCGGCGCCATCCTGCAGAACGGCCACGGCCTGCTCGGCCACAAGGAGGAAGGCCAGGACGGCTTCCTCGCCACCCTCATCGACCAGAAGGACTATGTCGAGATCGCGGTGGACCTTATCGGCTTTGCCCACGATGACGTAGACAGCGTCATCAACGCCATCCTCAACGACATGGCCACGTTCAAGGATGTAGTCGACCGCCAGCAGCAGGGCATGATCAATCAGCTGCTGGCGATGCGCATGATGAAGGGCAGCTTCTGGAAGGATCCGATGGTGCAGTTTGGCGGCAAGAGCGCCATCGATCCCAGCCGCTGCTACTACCGCGGCGACAGCCAGGGCGGCATCATGGGGACGACCTACATGGCGATCTCCACCGACGTGACGCGCGGGCTTTTGGGCGAACCGGGGATGCCGTACAACCTGCTGCTCAACCGCAGCGTGGACTTTGCGACCTACTTTGTCCTCTTGCAGGCCGCCAACAGCAACTTCTTCGACATCCAGATCCTGCTCGGGGCGATGCAGATGCTGTGGGATCGCAGTGAGCCGGACGGCTACGCCCCCTACCTCAGCGAGAACCTGCTGCCCGGCACGCCGGCCCACAACGTCCTTTTGCACGTCGCCATCGGCGACTACCAGGTCACGCCGCTCGGCGCCCACCTCATCGCGCGCACGATCAACGCCAAGAACACCCGGCCAGTCAACCGGGAGCTGTTCGGCATCGCCGATGCGGACGCCCCCTTTGGCGGCAATGGACTCACCGAGTTCGACTTCGGCCTGCCCGCCGCCCCGACCACCAATACCCCGCCTACCGGCCCCGATGACGACGACCCGCACGACAAGGTGCGCAAGCTGCAGAGCTCCATCGATCAGACCGATACCTTCCTGCGCACCGGCGTCGTCATGCAGTACTGCGGCGGGCGCTGCCAGGGGAAGTAAGCCCCCTGCAGCGCCCCGGCCGGCGCGACAGATGGGCCGCTTCGTGGCAGAATGTGCAGCCATGATCACCCCGCCGGCTCTGCCCGATTTCCTCGATCCCGAGACCTTCACCGCGGGCGTCCCCTACGATGCCTACAGCTACCTGCGCGAGCACGCTCCGGTCTCCTGGCACAAGCCCACGGACGCCCCGGGCTACTGGCTGCTGGCCCGGCACAAAGACGTGCAGGCGGCGCTGCTGGATCCGCAGACTTTTTCCTCCTGGCTCGGCACCACGGTGATGGGCGAGGAGCCGCCCGAGCGCCTGGACATCGCGCGGCTGATGCTGATCAACATGGACCCGCCGCAGCACAGCCGCTACCGGCGCCTCATCAGCCGCGGCCTGTCGATCCGCGTCGTCGAGCGGCTAGAGCCGTGGGTGCGCGCGCTGTGCGGCGAGCTGCTCGACCGCGTGATCGAGGGCGGCACCTGCGAGTTTGTCAGCCAGGTGGCGACGCCGATTCCGGTGGCGGTGATCATGGAGATGCTGGGCGTGCCCGAGCCCGATCGGGCGCCGCTTATCCGCTACAGCAACGAGATGATCCGCCACGCCGGCACCGAGCTGGCGCAGGCCGCGGCGATGCAGATGTACAGCTATGGGTTTCAGTTCAGCGCCGCGCGCCGCCAGGCTCCCGGCGAGGACCTGACCAGCCAGCTGCTGCTCGCCGAGGTCGACGGCGAGCGGCTGACCGACGTCGATTTCAACGCCTTTTTCCTTTTGCTGGTGGTGGCCGGCAATGAGACCACCCGCAACCTGATCTCCGGCGGCCTGCTGGCGCTGCTGGCCCATCCCGGCGAGCTGGCGCGGCTGCGCGCCGATCGCTCGCTGCTGCCCACCGCGGTGGATGAGCTGCTGCGCTACGTCTCGCCGATCACCCAGTTCCGCCGCACCGCGCAGCGCGAGGTCGAGCTGGCCGGGCAGAAGCTGCGCGCCGGCGACAAGGTGATCCTCGCCCACGCCTCGGCCAACCGCGATGAGCGGGTGTTTACCGCCCCCGAGCGCCTGGACCTCGGGCGGACGCCCAACCCGCACCTGGCCTTCGGCTTTGGCGCCCACCTGTGCCTGGGGGCCTCGCTGGCCCGGCTGGAGGCGCGGGTCATGCTGGAAGAGCTGCTCATCCGCACCAAGGACATCGAGCTGTGCGGCCCCGTCACCCGGCTGCCGTCAAACTTCGTCAACAGCATCGAGTCGATGCCGGTGCGCCTGCACCGCAGCTAAATAGCTGACCGGCTGAGGCAAGACGTAGCGAGCGCTTTGCCTCAGCCGGCTAGCCGCCGAGCGGCGCCGCGAGCAGGCCCACCGCGTGGGCGAGCCGCCACAGGGCGATAAGGAGGTGGCCGTCCTGGAGCTGCTGGCGCCGGGCCCACAGCTCGGAGAGCGGCACGAACGCCAGCGCGGCGCAGCGCAGGCTCTGCGCGTCCACCTCGACCGCCAGCGGGTAGACCACCTCTGGGGTGGCGCCGGTCGCCGGATAGTACTTGCCGCCGAGCGGAAAGGTGCGCAGCACCCGCGCTCCGAACAGGAGCCCGAGCTGCTGCACCACGAAGGCCTCGGCCTGCTCCAGGGTCTGGATGGTGCGCGGCAGCCGCCAGGCCGGGTTGGTGATAAGCCGCGAGCAGCCGGTCAGCGCCTGCACCGCTGGCAGCTCGCGCGTCTCCAGGCCGACAAAGCAGGCGCCATCGACCCGCAGCACCGGCAGCGCTGAGACGGTGTTGGTGCTGGTCGGCCGCGGCTCGGCATACTCGAGCGTCGTGCGTGCCAGCTCGCGGCCCTGCGCATCCAGCTCGCACAGCTGCGCGCAGCGCACCTGCAGGAAGTCCGGCTCGCCCGCTTCACAGGGCGCAAAGACCGCGCGCGCAGAGACCGCGAGCATCGCCGAAAGGTCGCTCTGGTCCAGCAGGCCTGCGCACCGCGGCTGCTCGCGCAGCGTAAGCTCGGCGCCGATCCAGGGTCCAAGCGGCTCGCCGAGCTCGCGCAAGAGGTGATACGTGCTGACCTCAAGCCGCGCATCCAGCAGGCCGCCCACCTGCGCGGCGCGCAGCAGCTGCGTCGCCAGCAGCGGCCGCACCCGCCCCGCCGACGAGAACGCGGTGTAGTTTGGCACCTCGGCGGCGCCGTCGAACAGCCGCGCCGCCGCCGGCGCCAGCTCGACCAGATACGAGGTCGTGCGCTCGTTGAGACCGCCGGGGGAGGTAAAGTAGCGCAGGCCCTCCTTGATCCCCAGCACCTCGGGAGCCACCTCGGCCTGGCCAAGGGCGCCGCGCTCTTTGAGCAGCGCCAGCAGCTTGCCCGGCCCGATCGCCGCCAGCTCGGCGGCCGGCAGCGAGGCGATGAGCGGCTCGGTCAGGTAGCCGGCGACGTGCGCGCCGTCGAGGTTCGGGCTGTCGGTGGCGACATTGACCAGCGGTCGCGGGTAGCCCTGCTTGGCGATCACGCAGACCCGACCGTCCCCCAGGCGGAACCACGGGATGAGATCGACCACCGGGTGCGGGCGCTCGACCAGCTCGAAGCGCCGCCCGGTCTCGCGGTGGGCAAAAAAGGAGAGCCGGAGAAACTGCGGCTCGCGCGGCTTGTCGGCGGCCGCGACCGGCGCCCGGGCAAACGCGACGCCGCCGCCGCGCCGCACCTTCTCGCCGACGATGAGGTAGTTGGTCGGCGGATAGGGCAGCGGCCGCTCGTCCAGGTCGTAGAGGAACAGCTGGCCGGCAAAGCGCTTCTCGACGATCCACGGGTTGCGCAGCTCGACCGACAGCAGCACGGCAAAGCCGCGCTCGCGCAGCTCGTGCTCGAACTCGCTCTGGGTGAAGTAGGTGTACTCTTCGCGCAGCTCGGCGTCCCAGTGCTGGCGGTAGTCCTTGCGCAGCGCGAACTCGCAGGCGGCGCGGTGCTCCAGCTGATAGCGCACCCAGCCCGGACGCACGGTGCCGATGCGGCGGTAGGGGACGGGCTGGGTGAGGTTCTGGCTGCTGCGAAAGTCGGCCGCGAAGCGCTCGAAGAGCCGCGCCGTGCTAAGCGGCGCCACCGGGCCGCCGGCGTCCTCGCCCGCGCCATCGCGCTCGGGCAGGTCGAGCAGCACCGCGCCGCCTCGCGCCGGCGCCACGAAGTCGCGGATGATGATCATGCCGCCCGGCTTGAGCGCCGCGGTCTGACAGTCAAGCGAGCGCCGCACCGCGGCGGTGGAGAAGCCGTTGAAGCTCGTCAGGTGGTGGAACACCGACGAGTTGAGCGCGCCGTCCAGGCTGGCGTCGGCGAACAGCGGCTGCGCGATGTCGCCCAGCTGGTACTCGAGGTTGGGGCGCTGATAGTGGGCGCGCGCGTAGGCGATCGACTCGGGCGCGACATCGACGCCGATGACGTGCAGGTCGTGGTGCAGGTTGGCCAGATCGGCCGAGCCGGCCCCCGAGCCGCAGCCCAGATCACACAGCACGCCGCGCACCGGAAAGTAGGCGGTGGTAAGCGCGACCTTCTGCTGCATCGAGCGATCCATGCCCGCGTAGTAGGCGGCGTAGGCATCGGCGCCGCCGCGCGCCTGGGCGCTGTAGGTGGACAAGCTGCGCATCGGTTAAAGATAGCAGAGCCGGGGGTGCAGGCCGCGTGCGAACTCGCAGCGGTCCTAGCTGGCCAGCAGGGCTGGGAAATAGCAAAGCGCTACCCCGCGCCGCCGCGCTTCCGCTACCCTCAAGGACAGTCGGCGGCCTAGACCGCTCTGCTTGGAGGGGGACCCATGCGCAGCCTTGTCAGCTCGCTTTCCTTGTCAATCTCAGTCCGCTTGTGGTAAACGGCCAGCAGTGGCTCAAGCTTGGCTGGAGCGCCTATGACGCCAAGCTCGGCTACGGCTGGGCGGGACCCAACATCGGCAACCCCAAGATCATGCTCTACCAGTACGTCGCCGGGGCGCCAAACGAGCTGCAGGCGAGCGTCATGTACGACGACTACGGACGCACCGACACCTTCAACTGGGACATCGCCAACGGCCGCTACAAGGTCACCGTCTCGATCGGCTGGCAGGGCAAGACCTACCTGAAAAACCGCGTCTACATCGAGGGCAAGCCGCTGTTCGACAACGTCGCCATCACGCCCGCGGCGCCCTATCAGGTGGCCTCCATCACGGTCGACGTAGCCGATGGCAACGTGACGATGGAGGCCGGCCAGTTCAACGAGTACACGATCCTCAACTGGATGAGCATCGAGCCCGCCCCGTAGTCAGGCGGTCCCCGTGAAATCGCCCAGGTCTCTACTTTTCTAGCTGCCCGGTGCGCGGATCCTGGCCGGCGAACGGGCGGGCCTCGGGAAGCACGCGCACCTGGGTGGTGAACTTGAGCGGCAAGCGCGGCGCGTTGGCGAAGGTCAGCTCGATAAAGAAGGCGCTGTAGCCCTTGGCCGGGGTGGGGACCGTCGCCTGGTAGACGCCGCCGCCCTGATCGGGAAGCTCGCTGCTCTGCCAGACCTTGCCGATCTTCTCGACCCGGAAGTCGCGCGAAAGGGGGTTAGTGGCCTGCCAGAGCAGGACCTTGTCCGGCTTGTCGAGCGTCTGGACGCGCAGGGTCTCGCTGCCTTCGAACTTCCAGGAAAAGCGCGGCCGCGGCACGGTGTCATCCAGGCTCTGGAGGTAGGCGGCGACTCCCTCGATGGCGTCGGTTCCGTCGAGTGAGTGGTCGGCGTTGGGCACGTAGCGCAGGTACTTCTGGCCCGGCAGATCATCAAAGTAGTTCTGCGAGCCGTCGGGCAAAAAGAACTGATCGCCGCTGGCGTTGACGATGAACTTGGGCATGGTCAGGCGCTTGCGGAATAGGTAGGGATCTTCATTGGCGAGCATGAAGGTCAGCTCCTTCTGGCCGATGTACTCGGTGATGTGGTTGTAGACGTAGTCGTACAGGCTGCTGGCCCAGAAGCCGTAGCTCTCAAAGTGCTGGATCATGAACTTTTCGACATTGAGTACGTCGATCACGATCGGCACCGCGCCGACCACGCGCCGGTCGACCGCCGCGGTCAGCCAGGTCGTCCAGCCGCGCTTGGAGGCGCCGGCGACCACGAACTTGTCCACCTGGAGCCCACCGCCGGCCGCGCTGCGCAGAAACTCCTGCGCTGTGTCCAGGGCGAGCACCGCGCTCTTGACCATCGGGAAGCGCGCCGACCAGGTCGGGTCGCCGCTCTTTATGACCTGGGCCCAGGAAAACGCAATGATGCCGTCTTCGGTGTGGGGCATCCCATCGTGGTTGGCAAAAGTGAGCGGCTGGTTTGGAACCTGGCCAAGGTTTACGATCATGCGCCCGGTTGCCTTGGCCAGCTGCACCGCCAGCGCCGGCGCCGTGGTCGGGGGCGCGCCGCTGTTGCTGCCGCCCGAGATGAGCAGCAGGCTGGGCCCCGGAGTCAGGTTGTCCGGCTTGACGATCGCCAGGTTGTGCTGCCACTGCGTGCGATCGACCTCCGCCGCAGTGCGCCAGGTGACCGACTTCATGTCGATGAGGTAGGCGGTATAGCCAGGACCCATGACCGTCTGGCGCAAGCTCCAGGAATAGGTTGGGTCTTTGCTCTTGACGTAGCGATCTAGCTCGGTAAGCGGCTCCTCGGGCGGGTCGCTCGGCGGCGGGCGGCTCGGCGGTGGCTCGCTCTGCGGGACCATATTCTCGTCGCAGCCGCCGCTAAAGGTCAGGGCGGCGGACAGCAGGGATAGCAGGCCAAGTCCAACCAGGCACTGCACATGCTGGGCTTTTGCTCTCATGGCGTCCTCTCAGATAGGGGGCCGCAGCATACTGCAGGCCAGGCGGCGCCGGCGCATCCAAGCGCGGCCCCTGGCCGCTGGGCAAGCAAGACCGGCCGCCCTGGCTGCTTGCAGCGCCTTCCCGGGCTTTCCGGAGTCAGGACCCAAGCACGTCGCCCCGCTGCGGATCGTCTGCAGCTCGGGCGCTCTCAGTGGTTGCATTATCTGGCTTGAGGTCGCCTACCAGCTTCGGGCCGTCAGCAGGCCGCGCGGCCCCGGCGCCGCTGAGCGTAACCAGGTTGGTCTGGTGGGCATCGGCAGCCATGGTTGATCGCCTTCATTATATCAGCCCACTTTGCTCACCGGCCACGGCGATCGGCGCGGCCGCGGCGGCTGGGCGAAACTGCATTCCTCCTGCGCTACCCACTGACGTGTACGGAACCCGCGGCCCTATGTAGGAAGGAGTCAGTCAAAAAGGAATGTCCGCCCAGGTGCGCCGAGCGGCCGACCCGACCGGATCGTTTTGCGGAACAGCCAGTTGACGCGCGCTGAAGCCGGCGGCGGGACTGGGCGAAGACCGCGACTCACCTTCCCTTACGCCTGGGGCGGCGCCCTACCCGCTGCGGCGCCTCGCGGTCGCCGGCGGCGCAGAGAATTATGCGGCCAGCCCCGGCGTTGCGCGCTCTCCGCTGACCATCGTAAAAGGCGACCGCGCGCCGCGCCGGCCCGTCCCGAGCGCCGCCACCGCAGCTCAGCCGGCGGGCGCAAAGCGCTGCGCGTCGAACAGCGCGATCGGGTGCGCGGTGGCGCCGCGAGTCACCAAGTCAGCGAGGATCTCGCCGATGACCGGAACGAACTTGAAGCCGTGTCCCGAGCACGGGGAGCCGAGGATGACGCTGGGGTGCCGGGGATGGCGGGCGAGCACGAAGTGGCCGTCTGGCGTGCGGGTGTACATGCAGGTGGTGGCGTGCCGCAGCGGGCCGTCCAGGCCGGGCAGGTGCGCGCGGACGCAGCGGCGCATCGCCGCGACCTCGGACTCGCTGACCTGGCGGTCGATGCTTTCGGGAGTGCACGGGCTGCCGACGTGAAAGAACGCGACCTTGACGCCTCCCGGCGGTCCGGGCTGGTGCGGGAAGCCGTAGAAGTGGACGCCGTCAGCGCGCTCCCAGATGTAGATTGGGAAGCGGTCGGCGGCAAACGGCGCCACGCCGCCGGGGGGCTCGAACCAGTAAAGGACGTGGCGCTCGACGGTCAGCGGCAGCGCGAGGTCGGCCAGGACCTGCGGCGCCCACGGGCCGGGAGTCAGCACCAGCGACCCCGCTTCATACTCGCCGCGCCCGCTGCGCACCACGACCCGGTCGCCGCTGGCCGCCGCCGACCACGCGAGCACCGGCTCGTCGAAGTGCAGCTCGGCGCCGGCGGCGGCGGCCTGCTGCAGGTGGACGCGGACGCTGGCCTCGGGATCGATGAAGCCGGCCCGCGGATCGAGCAGCGCGACGGTGTCCTCGCTCGGGGCGAGCTGCGGGTAGCGCTGCCGCAGCTCGCCCGCGGTAAGTAGCTCGTGAGCCAGGCCGTGGGAGCGGGCGCTGCGCAGGCTGCCGGCGACCAGGGTGCTGTCCGCTCGCCCCAGCATCAGGCCGCCCGTCTCGGTGAGGAGCGGCGCACCGCCCGCCGGCGCCAGCTCCTGCCACAGCTCGTAGGAGCGCAGCAGCAGCGGCACGTACGCCGGGTCCTCGAAGTAGGCCAGGCGGATGACCCGCGACCGGCCGTGGCTGGAGCCGTGGGCGTGGGCGGGCGCGAAGCGCTCAAGACCGAGCACCCGCTGGCCGCGCCGCGCGAGGTGATACGCCGCCGCGCTGCCCATGCCGCCGAGCCCGAGGACGATCACATCGAAGGTCGGTCTCATGGCGCGATTGTACTGCTAATCCGCACCCGCCCAAGGGCGCAGCGGACAAGCGGCGGGCGCGGCCCGCAGGCGCCGGGGAGCGCCGGCTACGGCAGCGCCGAAGGCTCGGACTTCTTCTCGGCGACGACGAGCAGCTGGCGCGACTCGTTGCCATAGAAGCGGCCGCGCAGATCGAGGCCCCCCGACACCTCCAGGACGCGGAAGCCGGCGTGGTGCAGGACCTTGCCGATCTCGTGCAGCGAGTAGGCGCGGATCGAGATCTCCTGCTCCAGCTGGCGCCCGTCCTCCAAGATGATCTGGCGCTGGACCTGCAGGCGCGAGGTGAAGTAGTTGAAGTCCACTTCCTCGAGCACCACGCAGCCGTCGCCCTGCCACCACACGCGCGTCGGCAGGTCGCCCACCAGGTAGTCGCGGTTGATAAGGTCGAGCACGAAACGCCCGCCCGGCTTGAGCGAGCGGCAGATCCCGGCGGCGACCCGGCGGTTGGTGTCGTCGTCGAAGTAGCCGAAGGTGGTGAAGTAACAGTAGGCCCCTTCGAACTCGGCGTCGAAGGTCATGTCGCGCATGTCGCCGTGGACGAAATCGACGTTGACGCCGACCCGACGCGCCGCATCGGTGGCGCGGATGAGCAGCGGCAGCGACAGGTCGAGCCCGACGGTGCGGTGGCCGCGGGCGGCGATCTCCATGGCGTGGCGACCGTAGCCGCAGCCGATGTCGAGCACCCGCCCGCCCTGCGGCAGCTCCAGCGCATCGAGCAGAAAGGCGACCTCGCGCTCGGTCTGCTGCGGGGTCATAAACGGCAGCGTGTGCAGGTAGTCTTCGTCGAAGATCTCCTCGAACCACTGCTTGCTGCGGCGCTTTTTGCGCAGCTTCTGCTCGTCGCCAAAGTTGGGCGCTGGCGGCGGCGGCGACTTGCTGGCCGGGGTCGGGGCCGGCTTGACCGGCGGCGGCGCCGGCTTGGTCGCGGCGGCCGGCGGCGGCGGCGGCGCCGGCTTGGTCGCGGCGGCCGGCGGCGGCGGCGGCATCGGCGCCGGACCGGGCGGCGAGCGGCGCGGCGCCGGGGCCAGCTCCTGCACCGGGGTCGCGGCGCTGGCCAGGATGGCGGCGGCGGTGGGTCCGGTCAGCGCCTCCGGCTCATCCTCCATCGCGCTGATCGGCGACAGCGCCGAGGAGCTCACCTCGGACACCGGGCCGGTATCGAGCTCCGAAGAGTCCAGCGTCGCCTCGCCCGACTCGCTGGCCAGCTCCGCGGCGCCGTCAGCCGACGAGGACATCGCCTCGTCCACTTCGTCCTGACCCGGCTCGGGCACCGCCTCGACCACCGGACCGCTGTCGATATCCGCCGCCTCGGTCCACGAGGCGTCGATGCTCGCCGAGTCGAGCGCCGGCGACTCGGTCTGGGTCTCGGCGTTCCAGGCCTGCGCTTCGTCGCTCGGACCGAGGCGGACCGGCGCGACCTCCTGCGTCTCCGCGGTGGCCAGGTCGGCCTCGCCCGCGGCCTCGGTCGCCGCGGCAACCGGCGGCGATGCCGAAGCGGCAACCAGCCGCTCCTCCGAGTCCTCGAGCAGGTTGAAATCGTTGTCGTCCAGCGCGACCACCGGCGTGCTCGACGAGCTCAGCCGCTCGGCGGGCTCCGGCTCGGGCTCGTGCTCGACGGTGACATCCGGCTCGTGGTCGTCTTCGGCGGGCTCTTTGGGGGACAGCGGCGCCGGCGCCTGGACGGCGTGCGCGAGGGCGGCGATCGCGGTCGCCTGCACATTGCGCAGGCTGCCGCCGCCCTCGGTGCCCACCTCGACCGCGAGGTTGTTGTTGCTCGGCGGCGGCGACGAGCTGAGCACGGTCTCGCTGACCATGAAGTGGCTGGCCCCGCGCGAGTCGATGGCCGCCGCCAGCGCCGCCAGCTGCGGCGCGATCACCCCCGACTCGTCGTGCGGACTCTGGTCCTCGGGGAGGAAGGGGGAGTCGTCGAAGATCACCGAGGGCAGGTGGGCCGACATCTCGGGCTGGCTGGTGCGCCGCGCCCCGGCGATCTCGCCCACCGCCAGCTTGCCGCCGCTCTGCCGCGCGCTCATCGGGCCGCTCGGACGACCGCTCGGCGGCGGCGCCGCCACCGACGAGATCGGCTCCTGCTGCGCCATCACCGCCATGATCTCTTCGGTGTTGGCCGGCTCGGCCTCGACAAAGCCGTCAAAGCCGGCGCCGAGGTCGGGATCGGCGGACAGCGCCGGCTTTTTCTCCGCGGTCTCTTCGTCGGAGAACGCGGTGTCGACGAGCTCGTCGACCGAGGCCGGCTGCACCCGCACCGGCGAGCGCTGGCTGGTCGTCGAAGCCACGTCCTCGGGCTGCGGAGCGAGCTCCGCGTCCAGCTCTGCCAGCTCGCTCTGGCTGAACAACAACTCATCGCCCTGTAAGCGTTGTCGCTTGCTCAAGATGACGGACCCTGATTCTTGAGGGTTACCTGGCCGATCTGCTGCCCCAGTCGTACCGGCGTTCCGACCGGCAGCTCGATGCGCGCGCGGCCGGGCTCAAACAAGAGGATCACCGTCGAGCCTAGGTGGAACATCCCGAGTTCTTCCCCTCTGTCGAGCGGCTTCTCCTGGCCGCGCTCGTACGAGCATGCTCCGCGGTCCGGGCCCCCCGCCGGAGTCGCCAGCTGCGGCTCATAGTTTACCGTGATATGACCCACCCCGGTAGCCGCGACCATGACCAGCGCCACGTCGCCACAGCCGCTGCGCAGGTAGGTGCAGAAGCGCTCATTGCGCATAAACAGCCGCGGCACCGTGCGCACCGAGAGGGGATTTACCGGGTAGCGCGCTCCCGGGATGTGGCGATAGCCGATGACGTCACCGGCGAGCGGGCTGTGTACGCGGTGGTAGTTGTGCGGGGCCAGATAGATCGTCGCGAACTGGCCGCCGATGAAGCGCTCGGCCATCGCCTCGTCGGCCAGCAGGCCGGCGACGGTGTACTCCTGCCCCTTGGCGTGCAGGCACATGCCGCCGGTGGCCACCCCGTAGCCCGACAGCACCCCGTCGCACGGCGAGATGAGCGCGTCGGCCGCCTCGGCAATCGGCCGCGCCCCATCGGGCAGCGGCCGACAGAAGAACTCATCGAAGCGGCCAAACTCGCTCAGCGGCCGATCGAGCTCGGTCAGATCGACGCCAAAGCGCCAGGCGAAGCTGCGATAGATCGGGTCGCGCAGCGGTCGCGGCAGCGGCAGCCGGGACGCCCAGCCCATCCCGCGCGAGAAGGCCTGCTTGGGAAACCAGTGGAGGATCTCGACTGCGATCCGGTCTGATACGGGGATCTTACTGGACATACGATTTACCACTATACCCCTGTCTTTGAGTGATCGAAGCGCAAAACGCACCGTCGCACAGTTCCTACCTGCTCCTACCCAGGGTGAACTTAGCAGCACCATAATCAACGTTCAAATGGCGGCAAATCTGCCCGCCAGCGGCTTGTCTTGGGCGCGCGTGCCGGGGCGCTTGAGGGTGAGACGGGCGGGGCTGAAGATCCGGTCAGGTCCGTCGAGCTCGCGGTTTCTCGGATATTATCCGACCCGACCCGCGGCTGTGCGCAGGAAGACGTGGCAGGCTTTTCAGCAATGGATATGTTGGGGGATATGTCTCAAAACCACAGCGCTCGCAGAGGCCCGCCGGAGATGGATTCAAGATGAGCCAGCACAAGTCGATCGACCGGGCCTTTGGGGCGCAGGAGCCCTACATGACTCTCAAGACCACCGACCCGGAGCGGCCCGTCAAGGCGGGGAGCGCAGGCCCCCCCAGCCGAGCCGGCGGCCCCGGCGTTCCCCCGCGCGGCAGCGCCAACAAGCCCAAGGGGGCCGGCAAGCCGACAGGCAGCGGCTCGGCCACGAGCGGACAGGGCGGTGAGGGGCCCTCGCCGCCGCGGCTGTGGATGGTGCTGCTGATCCTGATGTTCCTGGTCGGCCTGCCGCGGCTCATGGCCCTCAACGAAAACCGCGTGAGCTTTGATCAGTTCGTCCAGCTCGTCGAGCAGGGCCAGCTGCGCCACGTCAGCTTCCAGGTCGACACGATCGTCGGCGAGTCGAGCGTCGATGAGGACTCGGCGACCAAGCCGGCCGCGCACCCGAGCAGCTCGACCGCAGCGACGACGGCAAAAGCGGGCACGGAGTCTGCGGCGCCGGCGAGCTCGCCGGCTGCGAGCACGGCGAACGCTGCAACCCCAGCGCCCGCTACAAGCATGACCAACGCGGCGACTCAAGCGCCCCCCGCTACAAGCACGGCGACTTCAGCGCCCGCGGCGAGCGCGGCGACCACGACAACCCCAGCGACCTCGGCAACTGCGGCCGCCGCGGCGACCCCGGCCACCGGCACAGCCGCGGCCAAGCCGGCGGATGGCCACGCGCTGGCCGGCCTGGCGGTGCCCAAGAAGATCTACCGCACGGGCCGCCTGGAGTCGGCAGAGCGCGACCTCATCCTCAAGCTCAACGAAAAAAAGATCCCCTATGACGCGGTGTCGACGCCGTCGCTGCTGGTGACCATCGGCTCGTGGGTGCTGCCCATGGTGATGCTGTTCTTCTTCGGCAGCTGGCTGATGCGCCGCAGCGGGGGCCTGGGCGGGATCGGCGGCTCGGTGTTCAACTTCGGCAAGAACAAGGCGCAGATGTACACCGACACCGGCTCGGGCGTCACCTTCTCCGACGTCGCCGGCCAGCGCGAAGCCAAGGCGGAGCTGGTCGAGATCATCGACTTCCTCCGCTCGCCCGAGCGCTACACGCGCCTCGGCGGCCACATCCCGCGCGGCGTGCTCCTAGTCGGTCCGCCGGGCACCGGCAAGACGCTGCTGGCACGCGCGGTGGCCGGCGAGGCGGCGGTGCCGTTCTTCTCGATCTCGGGCTCGGAGTTCGTCGAGATGTTCGTCGGCGTCGGCGCCGCCCGGGTGCGCGACCTGTTCACCCAGGCCAAGGAGAAAGCGCCGTGCATCATCTTCATCGATGAGCTGGACGCCATCGGCCGCGCCCGCGGCGTCGCCGGTCCGGTGGTCGCCCACGAGGAGCGCGAGCAGACCCTGGACCAGCTGCTCACCGAGATGGACGGCTTTGACGGCACCACCGGGGTCATCATCATGGCGGCGACCAACCGGCCCGAGATCCTCGATCCGGCGCTGCTCCGCGCCGGACGCTTTGACCGCCGGGTGGTCGTAGATCGGCCGTCGCTGGAAGACCGCCTGGAGATCCTCCAGGTGCACTCGCGCAAGGTCATCCTGGAAAAGGGCGTGCGGCTGGACGCGATCGCGGCGATGACGGCGGGCCTGGTCGGGGCCGACCTGGCCAACCTCGTCAACGAGGCGGCGCTGCTGGCGGCGCGCCGGCAGGCCGACGCAGTGGCCGAGCACGACTTCCAGGAGGCGCTGGAGCGCATCGTCGCCGGGCTAGAGCGCAAGTCGCGCCGGCTGTCGGCCAAGGACAAGCAGCAGGTCGCCTACCACGAGTGCGGTCACGCCCTGGTGGCGACGCTCCTGCCCGGGGCCGACGCGGTCAAGAAGATCAGCATCGTGCCGCGCGGCATCGGCGCCCTGGGCTACACCATGCAGACGCCCAACACCGAAGAGGGCGACCGCTACCTGCTCACCCGCGGTGAGCTTTACGATCGCGTCACCGTGCTGCTCGGCGGCCGCGCCGCCGAGGAGGAGATGCTGGCCGACATCTCGACCGGGGCCCAGGACGACCTGCAGCGAGCGACGGCGCTGGTCCGCCGCATGGTGCTCGAGCTCGGCATGTCCAGGACGCTCGGCCTGCAGGCCTTCGACAGCGGACGCGGGCAGTTCCTCGACGTCGCAAGTGGCCTGGGCGGCATCCGCGAGGTCAGCGACGAGACCGCGCGCGCCATCGACCAGGAGGTGCGCGGCGTCCTCGACGAGCGCTACGCCGAGGCGCGGCGCCTGGTGCGCGAGCACCGGGACGCGCTGCAGGTCGCCGCCCAGGAGCTCCTCAAAGAGGAAATCCTCGACGGCCAGCGCTTCCGCGCCCTCATCGAGGCCAAGCCCGCAGCGGCGCCGCCGACCGCGCCCCCCCCGCCGGCCGTCTGACCCCCGGCGATTCGCCGCCCGCGGCGGCTGCGCTGTGCTAGCTTCGCGCCGTGCCGCAACCCAAAGTCATCCTGAAACGCGGCCGTGCCAACCCAGTCTGGCACGGCCACCCGTGGGTCTTCTCCGGGGCCGTGGAGCGCACCACCGCCCCCTTCGCACCCGGCGATCTGGTCGAGGTCTGCGACGCCCAGGAGCGCTCGCTCGGGCACGGCTTCATCAACCCGCGCTCGCAGATCGTCGTGCGCATGCTGACCCGCGCCGGCGAGCCGCTGTCCGGCGGCGGGCTGGGGGACGTCGCCAGCCACGATCTGGACGATCAGGCGGTGGTCGGCGCCCTCATCGCCCGGCGAATCCAGCAGGCCGCGGCGCTGCGCCAGCGCATCGGGCTGCCAAGCGCCCAGACCTCCGCCTACCGCCTGGTAAACTCCGAGGGCGACGGCCTGCCCGGCCTGGTCATCGACCTGTTTGGCCCGGTGGCGGCGGTGCAGTTTACCGCCCTTGGCATGAAGCGCCACGAGGCGGCGGTCTTTGCGGCCCTGCAGGCGCTGCCCACCCCCCCCGCCGCCATCGTCGAGACCGCGGCCGGCAGCTTCGCCCAGGTCGAGGGCTTCAGCGCCGTCGCCCGCCAGGTCTACGGCGACCCCGCGCTGGTCCAGGAGGGCGTGCTGTGCAGCGAGAACGGAATAAAGCTCACCGTCGACCTCAAGGGCGGGCAGAAGACCGGGATGTTCCTCGACCAGCGCGACAACCGGCTGCTGCTCGGGCACTACTGCGCCGGGGCGCGCATGCTGGATGTGTATAGCTACGCCGGCGGCTTCGCCCTGTCGGCCCTGCACCAGGGCGCCCGCGAGGCGACCTGCGTCGACATCTCGCCGCGGGCGCTGGCCCTGTGTCAGGCGCACGCCGAGCGCAACCGGCTCGGGCCGCTGCACACCGTCGAGTCCGACGCCTTCCGCTACCTGGAGGCGGCGCCGCCGCTGCACTTCGATGTGGTGGTCGTCGACCCGCCCAAGTTTGCCCGCGCCCACAAGGACCTCGCCGCCGCCCAGAAGGGCTACCAGCGGCTCAACGCGCTGGCCATGAACACGGTGCGTCCGGGGGGACTCCTGGCGACCTGCTCATGCTCGCAGCTCGTCGATGAGGAGACCTTCGAGCGCACCATCGCCGCCGCCGCCGCCGATGCCGGGCGCCGCGTCACCGTCCTGCACCGCGGCTCGCAAGGACCCGACCATCCGGTCCCGCCCGCCTTCCCCGAAGGTCGTTACCTTAAGTTCCTGCTGCTCGGGGTGGCCTGAGTGCGGTTTGCCCAAGCAGGATCGGTACATACCCGTCAGACTCGGGCCAGCCGGCCGGGGCCAAGCCCGCGCCGCCACAAGTCCTGATACCCTGAAGCCATGCTCGTCCCGCTGCTGTCGCTCACAGCACTGCTGGTCGCCATCGCGCTGAGCGTCGTCTCGCGGCTCAATGTAGGCCTGCTCGGCCTGGGCTTCGCGTACGCCCTGGGCGTGCTGGGGGCAGGCATGAAGGTGCGCGAGGTCAGCGCCGGCTTCCCAACGAGCCTGCTCTTGACGCTGCTCGGCCTGACGCTGCTGTTTGGCCACGCACGCGCCAACGGCACCCTGGATCGGGTCGCCGGCTTCTCGGTGCAGCTGGCGCGCGGTCGCCCGGGCCTTTTGCCGATCGTCTTTTTCGTCCTCGCGGTGGCGCTGGGCACCGTCGGCGCCGGCAACATCGGCGCGGTGGCCCTGCTGGCGCCGGTGGCGATGAAGGTGGCGGCCGAGGCCGGGGTGGCGCCGTTCCTGATGGCGCTGATGGTCGCCTGCGGCGGCAACGCGGCGGCGCTGTCGCCGATCGCCCCCACCGGGGTCATCGCCGTCGATCTGATGGCGCGCATCGGCCTCACTGGAGTCGGCTGGCAGAACTACGGGCAGTGCCTGCTCGCCCACACGCTGGTCGGCTTCGCCGGCTACCTGAGCCTGGGCGGCCTGCGCCTGCTGCGCACCCGGCCGAGCGCCGAGCAGCTCGCTCGCCTGCAGGCCCTCTTGGCCGCCCGCCGGCAGCCGCTGGAGCTGCGCCACGGCCTGACCCTGCTTGTCATCCTGCTGCTGCTCGTCACCGTCGCCTGCTTCCGGGTCGACGTCGGCGTGCTGGCGCTCGGCGGTGCCATCCTGCTCACCGTGCTGCGCGCCGCCGAAGAGGAAGAGGTCATCCGCGACCTGCCGTGGAGCACCATCCTGATGGTCTGCGGCATGACCACGCTGATGGCGATCCTCGAAAAGACCGGCGGCATCGAGCTGTTCACCCAGGTGCTGGTGCGGCTGTCCACGCCGCGCACAGCACCGGCGGTGATGGGGCTGTGCACCGGCGCGCTGTCGGCGTACAGCAGCTCCTCGGGCGTGGTGCTGCCGGCGTTTCTGCCGATCATCCCGGGGCTCATCGCCAAGCTCGGCGGCGGCGACAAGCTGGCGCTGGCCAACAGCGTCAACATCGGCGCCCACCTGGTGGACGTGTCACCGCTGTCGACGCTGGGGGCGCTGTGCCTGGCCAACATCGGGCGC
Source organism: Polyangia bacterium (assembly GCA_044222245.1). Lineage (GTDB taxonomy): Bacteria > Myxococcota_A > Polyangia > Palsa-1104 > JAEUJZ01 > CALFML01. The sequence continues at coordinate 79,489 of JBGANQ010000008.1, forward strand.
GGCGAGGACGCCGGTCGGCTGTACCGCCAGCTGCTCATCTGGGGTCTGTCCATGGCCTTTGTCGGGGCCGTGTACTGCCACGTCGTCTTCGGGGTGATCGGCCTGGGCAGCCGCTGAGCCGAGCGCCGGCTAGCGCCCCAGCATCGCCACCGTGCTCGCGTCGAGCTGGCTGAACACGTGGCTGATGAAGTCGCTGACAAACCCCGCCGACAGCGCCAGCAGCGGCTGCGGCCACACGCCCAGCCCAGTCGCCAGCACCGCCAGCCCGGCAATCAGCGCGAGTTCGCTCCGGGCGGGCGCGCGGGTCACCGGTGCGCTCGGCAGAAGGCCGGTGGGCGGCAGGCGCAGCAGGCGTAACGCCGCCCAGCTCAGCGCGAAGCCAACCACCGTAATGACCCCGGCGGCGACGCGCAGCTGCGGGAAGACTCCCAGCACGAGCAGCGTCCGCTGAGCAAACCCGAGCAGCCCCGGCCCATCCAGGATGAGCAGCGCCGCGACCGTGAGGCCCACCCGCGAGCGCGGCCGGCGCCCGTCCTCCGCCGCGCCGCCAAGCGCCAGCAGGGTCGCCGCCAGCCCGTAGTGCCACAGCTGCAAAAGCGCCGCCTGCACGCCCGCCTGCGTCGCGCTGAGCAGCCCCACCAGACCCGTGCCTGTCCGCGCCACCAGGGCGAGCACCAATAGCTCCGGGAGGGTCCGCCGCCGCAGCGCCCGCAGCGTGAAGCCGAGCCCCCAGGCGAGCGCCGCGGCAACGACCCAGGGCAACAGCGCCACCATCGCCTGCGGCAGCAGATAGAACGCCAGCCGCACCGCCGCCGCGACCCCCCCGACGAGCAGCGGCACCGCCAGCAGCAGCAGCTCGGCGACCGGCGTGCGCAGCTTCGGCAGCAGCGCCGCCGGCAGCAGCGCGCCGAGCAGCAGCGCCGCCGCCAGGGGGCGCTCCATGGGCAACCCCCCGAGCGCCAGGTCGCCAAAGTAGTTGGCGTAAGCGAGCTTGATGAGGTCGGTCGTGTGCGCCACCGTCGTCCCATCCGCCAGCGCGGTGGCCAGCGAGTGCGCCCGCGCCACCGCCAGCGCTCCGGCGAGCAGCAGTGCCCCAAGCTGCGCCGCGATGAACCACAAGCGCGCCGCCCGCCGCGCCCCCCCGCTCGACCACCCGCCGAGCCGCCCGCAGGCGCCGAGCAGCACAAGCTCCCAGCCGAGAAGCAACGCGACCGCATCCAGCGTGCACAGCACGAGCTGCGCCCCGCCGCTCAGCAGCAAGAGCCACCCTGCGCCGGGACTCTGCTGGCGCCACTGGCCGGGCAGCCGCAGCGCCGCCGTCGCCGCCAGAAGCAGCGCCAGGGTCAGCGAAAGTCCGTCGAGTCCTGTCGCCAGCTCCAGACCGAGCGCCGGCCACAGCGTGCGGTGCAGCGCGAGCTGTACCCCATAGTTGCCCTGGGGAACCGTGAAGCCCGGGTCGAAGTGCGCGACCAGCCACAGGCTCGTCACGAGCGGCAGAAGGAGCCCCAGCCCGAGCAGCGCGCGCTGCAGCCAGCGCCAGCCGCGCCGCCGGCAGCCCCACCACAGCCCGGCCGCCAGAAGCGGCGGCAGCCACAGCCACAGCGTCGCCGCGGTCTCGCCGGCGGCCAGGGCCACCCCGCGCACGTAGTCCCGCTCCTCGCTGCGGGGGTCATCGAAGCCGCCCGGATCATCGCTGTAGACGAGCAGCGCCCCGAACGCCTGCGGCCGCTGACCACTGCGGGCGTAGGTGACGGTGACCGTCAGCTCCTGACCCGGCAGCAGCTGTTGCGGCGGCAGCGGCGCGCTGGAGAATCCGGCCGCGTCCGCGCTGAAGGCCAGCGCCTTGAGCTGCAGCGGCGCGTCGCCGCGGTTACTGAGCCGGACGACCTGCGAGCCGCCCGCAGCATCAAAGGCCAGCCGGGCCGGCGCCAGCACCAGGCGCGGGGCCGCCGCGCCCGCGCGCGGGCCGAGCAGCAGCACCATCAGCACCACAGCGCTCCAAAGCCCGCCCCGGCCGCTCACCGCAGCCTCCACAGCAGGCTCCAGCCGGCGGCCAGCGGCCCGGCCGCGAGCAGCAGCCGCACCGCCAGCGAGCTGCCGGGGCTCCGTCCCGGGCGCGGCTGTCCCTGCTCGACGCGCTCGCCGAAAAGCTGCAGGGCCCCGCTGCCCGCCTTGAGCGCCGCGGCCAGAACAAACAGACCGACCAGCCAGGTCAGAAGCCGCGCCCCCGGCCCCAGCTTGTTGGCCAGCGCCGCGCGCACCGGGGAGCCGGCCGCGCCATCGCCGCTGGCGCCGTGCAGCTGGTGGTGGAGGGGATGCAGCTGCAGGGTCGGCCCCGGCTCGGGTGCCGCTGTCCCCGCGCCTTCTGCGGCCGCCGGCGGGCTGTGATCAAGCTGATAGCGCGAGTCGAGCCGCGACGACGACCACGACCCCGCCAGCGCCCAGAACAAGAAGACCGACGCCAGGAGCAGCGTCGCGTCGGCTGCCCGCGCCAGGCCGACCGGCCCCAGGCGCCGGCGAGCGCCGAGCCCCCAGCCGGCCACCGTCAGCAGCTCCCAGCCGGCCAGGCGCAGCACCAGGGAGTCGCCGAGCAGCGCCAGGGCGGCCGCCGCATACAGCCCGCCCACCCACACCGCCTGCCGGCGCCCCGGCCCGCTCACCGCCCACCCGCCGAGCAGCGCCAGCCCGAGCAGCGCCACCGCTGCCGGCCCATCCAGGGCCAGCCCGACCGTCAGCTCCAGCTGCTGCACCGCCAGCACCCGCCACAGCGGCTGCACAAGCTCGACCGGCGCCCCGCCGCCCCACAGCCGCGCCCCCAGATACGCCGCCACCGCCGCGCAGCCGCCCAGGGCCGTGGCCACCGCCCGCGCCGCTGCTCGCTCGTCGGAAAGCCGCGCCAGGACCACCGCCAGCGCCGGCAGCACCAAGAGCGCCACCAGCAGGCTGCTCGGCGCGAGCAGCGGGCCGGCGAGCGAGCCCGGGTTCCAGCTGGACGAAAGCGACATGGCGCGGCGCACACCCTCCGTGACCGCGAACATAGAGAGCCGCTGCCGGTCTTAGCAAGCGCCAAGCGCCGGCCGACCGCGCCCGCCGCCTAGGACAGGGACAGCATCTTCTCCATGGGCTTTAGCGCCTGCAGGCGCAGCGCCTCGGGGAGGATCAGCTCGGGGGTGAGGTCGCGCAGCGCCAGGTAGACCTTTTCCAGGGTGTTTTTGCGCATGTGCGGGCACTCGTTGCAGGCGCAGCCCCCCTCGGCGGGAGCGGGGATGAACTCCTTGCCGGGGGCGCGCTTGCGCATCTCGTGGATGACGCCGGGCTCGGTGGCGATGATGAGGGTGGTCGCCGCGGTCTCGATGGCGCGCTTGATAAGGGCGCTGGTCGAGCCGACAAAGTCGGCGTGGGCGAGCACGCGCTCCTCGCACTCGGGGTGGGCCAGGACCTCGGCCCCAGGGTGCTCGTGTTTGAGGCGGACGATCTCGCGCTCGCTGAAGATCTCGTGGACCATGCACGAGCCGGGGTAGCAGACCATGTTGGTGCGCCCGGTCTTCTTCATCAGGTAGCGGCCCAGGTGCTGGTCGGGGGCGAACAGGATGCCCTGCTCGGCGGGGTAGCTGCGGATGATCTTCTCGGCGTTCGACGAGGTGACGATGCAGTCGGACATCGCCTTGATCGCCGCCGAGCAGTTGATGTAGCTCACGGTGACGTAGCCGGGGTACTTGGCCTGCCAGGCGGCCAGCTTCTCGGGCGGGCAGCCGTCGGCCAGCGAGCAGCTGGCGGTCAGATCGGGGACGAGCACGGTGCGGCTCGGGTTCAAGATCTTGGCCGTCTCGGCCATGAAGTGCACGCCGGCAAACAGGATGACGCTCGCCTGGGTCTTCTGCGCCGCCTGCGCCAGCTGCAGCGAGTCCCCGACGAAATCGGCCAGGTCCTGGATCTCGGAGTCCTGGTAATAGTGGGCCAGGAACACCGCGTTGCGCTCGGCCTTGAGGCGGGTCACCGCACCCTCGAGATCCGAGGGCAGCTTCTGGGCGGCCGCCGGCCGGGCCGCGTCCTTGCGAAGAGGGATGAGGGGCTCCATGCAGGTGATGGTACCATCCGCGCATGGCCAACGTTCTCATTATCGACGACAACGACACCCTGCGCGAGGGCCTGGCGGCGGTGGTGCGGCGCATGGGGCACAAGGTCTGCGCCTGCGCGAGCGGCGCCGAGGCGCTGGCGGCGTTTGCCCGCAGCCCGGCCGATTTCGTCATCACCGACCTCAAGATGGCGGGCATGGACGGCCTTGAAGTGCTGCGCCGCATCCGCGAGCTCGATCCGGACTGCCCGACGCTGCTCGTCACCGCCTACGGCACCGTCGAGGCGGCGGTCGAGGCGATGAAGCTCGGGGCGATGGACTTTCTCACCAAGCCCTTCCCGCCCGAGGTGGTGCGCCTCAAGGTCGAGCGCGCCCTGGAGCTGCGGGCGGCGCGCCGCCTCAGCGAGCGGCTGCAGCTGGAGAACGAGCGGCTGCGCAGCGAAGACGAGGTGCGCTACCGCGAGCTCGTCGGCTCGACCGAGGTGATGAGCCGGCTGTACGACGCGATCGGCCGCGTCGCCAAGACCGACAGCCCGGTGGCGATCTACGGCGAGTCGGGCACCGGCAAGGAGCTGGTGGCGCGCGCCATCCACAACCTGTCGCGCCGCCACAGCGGGCCGTTCATCAAGGTAAACTGCGGCGCCCTGGCCGAGACGCTGCTGGAGTCGGAGCTGTTCGGCCACGAGCGCGGCGCCTTCACCGGCGCCATCAAGCGGCGGCTCGGGCGGCTCGAGCTGGCCGATGGCGGGACGCTGTTCCTCGACGAGATTGGCGAGATCTCGCCGGCGATGCAGGTAAAGCTGTTGCGCGTTTTGCAGGAGGGCACCTTCGAGCGGGTCGGCGGCGAGCAGACGATCAAGGTCGACCTGCGGGTGCTGTCGGCGACCCACCGCGACCTGCAGCGCCTTATCGAAAAGGGGCAGTTCCGCGAGGATCTGTTCTACCGCCTGCAGGTGGTGCCGCTGCAGGTGCCGCCGCTGCGCGACCGCCGCGCCGACATCCCCGAGCTCGCCCGCCACTTTATCCACAAGCTGGCCCCGCGCGCCAACCCGGCGGTCAACGCGATCGCCGAGGACGCGATCGTGCGCCTGCTCGCCTACGGCTGGCCGGGCAACGTGCGCGAGCTGGAGAACGCCATCGAGCAGGCCCTGGTGTTCGCCGAAGGCAGCGTCATCACCGCCGCCGCCCTGCCCGCCCACATCCGCGGCGAAGACCGCAAGGTGGCGCCCGAGGGTCCGGCGGTGCTGCCGCTGCCCGGCGGCCAGCTGCCGCTGCCCGAGATCCTCGACGATCTGGAGCGCCAGCTCATCCTCAAGGCCTACCGCGAGGCCAAAGGCGTCAAGACTGAGACGGCGCGCCTGCTCGGCATCAAGCCGAGCGCCCTTTACTACAAACTCGACAAGTACCGCATCGAGTGAACTGCGGTCGGACCGCCGCAGGGCCGCGGCGCCGCGGCTCAGAAAACTGAGAGCGCGCCGCCTCTGCCGCCCGCGGCGCAGAGAGAGGGGCGGTCGCGGCGCAGGCGGCATGGCGCTTGCTCCATACTCCGGTGTAGCCTTGTTCATGCCCTGCGGGCCTGGCCTGCCGCAGAGCGGCTCGCTGCCCCAGGGAACCCGGCCAACAAATACCATGCAGAACCCTCGTCTCCCCTTGCCCCTCCGCCGCGTCCGCCGCGCTGCGCGTCTTGTTTGCGGGGCGGCGGCCTGGCTGCTGCTGGGCGGGCTGCCGGGGCGGGTCTGGGGGGTCGAGCCGGCCGGCGCCACAGCGACCAAGGGCGCGCCCGCGGCGACGAGCTTGGAGGCCCTTTTAGCTCAGGTGAGCCGCCAGCAGCAGCAGGTGCAGCGGCTGGAGGGCGAGCTGCAGGCGGCACGACGGGCGCAGGCGCAGGCTGAGCAGGCGGCGGCGCAGAAGGCGCAGGCGATCGAGCAGCTCAAGAGCGAGGCTCCCGGCGTCGCCCGCGACCTGCGGCTGCAAGAGCTGCTGGCGCAGGCGCAGGCGCAGGCGGGGCTGCTCTCCCAGCAGGCCAGCGAGCTGCGCGCGCGCGAGACGGCGCTGCGCAGCGGTCGCGAGCAGCTGGTGCTCGCCTGCGATCAGCTGCTCGCTGCCGACGGCGGCAAGCTGCCGCTGGCGCAGCGGCTGGGGTTTTTGCGCCTGCGCACGGCGCAGGTCGAGGCGCTGCACGGCGCCGCCGAGCGCGACTCGCTGGGTCAGGCGGTGCGCACCGTGGTGCAGGCCGGGGCGGCGCTGTCTCCCGAGGGCAGCGGCGAGGCGGCCGGCGGCGATGATCCGCGAGCGCTGCGCGAGCGCGCCGACCTGCTGCGCGACTCGGCCGACAAGCTCCACCGCGAGGTGCAGCGGCTGAAGCTGCGCAGCGAGGAGCTCGGCCGCCGCCAGCGGCTGCGCGAGCGCGCCGCCCGCGTCGATGAGGACCTGTTCGCCGAGCAGACCAAGTCGCGACATGTGGCGGCCAGCTCGACGCGCGAGTCCACGGGGGCCACCGCGCTCGACTCGGCGCCCGCGCCGGCGCCCCAGGCTCCGGGCTCGACGCCGCTCGCCTACGACTCGGCTGCGAGTAACCCCGGCCGCGCCCCCGATCCGTCCACGCTCGACGTGCTGCAGCGAGTTGAGTCGCTCTCCGATCCGGTGGCCAAGCTGCAGGCGCTGCAGCGCGCCCAGGCCGAGCTCGGGACCCTGACCGAGCAGCTGCTCGCCCGCGCCGCGCGCCTTGAGCACCGCGCCGCCGAGCTCGCGCGCCAGAAGTAGCGCCGGTTCCATCCCCATTGACCCTATAGGCGCGGCTGCTATGTTCCGCGGATGCGCTGGACCTCCCCCTCGACCGCTCGCTCTGTTTTGTCTCCTTGTGCCCAGGCTGGGTCGAAGCAGCGACGCGGCCGGCGCGGGTCGGCGCTGCTCGCCGCGGCGCTGCTTGGCTGCTCAAGCCCGCCGGACACCTCGCCGCTGCAGGCCGACACCGAGGTGCTCGTCGACAAGATGGGCATCCCGCACATCTACGCGCAGAGCGACGCCGACGCCTTCCTCGCCTCCGGCTACACGATGGCGCGCATGCGGCTGTTCCAGATGGAGATGGTGCGGCGCCAGGCGCTCGGCACCAGCGCCGAGGTGCTGGGCGAGAGCGCGGTGCGCAGCGATCTTGTGGCGCGCACCTTTCAGTTCGCCGAGTACGGGCGGCGCAGCCGCGTCGCCGTGCAGCAGGACTACCCCGAGGACGCCGGCCTTATCGAGGCGTTCGTGCGCGGGGTCAACCTCTACATCGAGCGGGTGCGCCAGGGCACCGCGCCGCGGCCGGCAGAGATGGGGCCCGGGGGGCTGGACTTTCTGCCCACCGCGTGGACGCTCGACGACCCCTACATCATCGGCAAGCTGCTGAGCTTTGGCCTGTCCTCGAGCCTGGACAACGAGCTCTTGGCCACCGCGCTGCCGATCCTGGCGCCGCAGTTCCCGCGCGACTTCCCGCTGTGCATGCCGACGCGCAACGCCTTCACCATGCCCGACAAGGACGAGATCGTCGCCGCGGTGGCGCCGGGGCGCGGGCGGTCGCGGTCGCCGCTGCCGCGCCGGTCGCCGCCCGCCCGCCCGGCCTGGCAGGGCAGCTACGCGGCGCTCGGACCGCTGTCGCCGCCGCTGGCCAGCAACAACTGGGCGGTCGCCGGCAAGCACACCGCCAACGGCCGCCCGATGGTCTGCGGCGACCCCCACCAGCCGCTCGGCAGCCCGAGCCGCTTCTTCGCCCAGCACATCAACACCGCCGACGGCGGCGGCGGCGACCTGGATGTCATCGGCTTCGGCTTTACCGGCACCCCAGGCGTGCAGCTTGGCCACAACCGCCATGTGGCGTGGACCGCGACCACCAACTTCGCCGACGTCATGGACCTGTGGGAGGTCAGCGCCACTGCCGATCAGGTGGTGCTCGGCGGCAAGGGACGCCCGGCGCAGCTGCGCCGCGAGCACATCCGCGTGCGCGCCACCGCCGGCCCGGTGCTCACCGATGACAGCCCCGGCGAGTCGCGCGAGTTCGTGCTCACCGACGTGCCGGGCTTTGGGGTGCTGCTCCCCGACGACCTGTTGCCGGTGCCGCGCGGCGTCCTCACCCACAACGACATCCTGGTCAACTGGACCGGCCTCGCGGCGACGCACGAGGCGGCGATGTACCTGGGCCTGGACCGGGCGTCGAACCTCGACAAGTGGGAGCTCGGGGCCAAGCGGCTGGAGGTCGGCGCCGTCAACCTCATCGGCGCCGATCAGAGCTCGATCCGCTACCGCGTGCATGCCAGCATCCCCGATCGCGGCAAGCCCGTGGCCGACATCAAGCCGTGGACGCTGCTCAAGGGCACCGACGCCCGCACCCTGTGGACCGGCCGCTACCTGAGCGAGGACTACCAGCCGAGCGCCCGCGACCCGGAGCGCGGCTACCTCACCACCGCCAACAACGAGCCGTGGGGCTTCACCAAGGACGGGCGCGTCGACAACGATCCGTTCTACTACGGCTACCTGTACGACCTGGGCGATCGCGCCGCGCGCATCGAGAGCGAGCTGCGCCGCCTCATCGCCCGCGGCAAGCTCACCCCGGCCGACATGGCGGCCCTGCAGGGCGACGCCCGCAGCACCCTGGCCGATGATCTGCTTCCGGCGCTGGCCGAGGCGGTGGCGGCGATCGGCACCGACCCGGCGCTGGCGCAGTACCGCACCCGCCCGGAGCTTATCGAGCTGTTCGCGCAGCTGTCGACCTGGGATCGCCAGATGCGCCGCGACTCAGCCGCCGCGGTGAGCTTCTTTGCCTTCGCCCACTTCGCCACCCAGCGGGCGCTCGGCGACGACCTGGGCATGATGCTGCCGGTCCTGTTTCAGGCCGACACGGGGTTTGCGTTCAAGCCGCTGCGGCTGGCGCTGCAGGGGGTGGCGGCGGCGCAGCCGCTGTTGCAGGAGGGCCGGCGGCCGATCCTGGTGGGGGCCCTGGCCGACGCCGCCGACTGGCTCAAGAGCCGCTTTGGTACCGTGCTGCCCACCGCCGACAAGCCCTACGCATGGAAGGACGTGCACGGCGCGCAGTTTGATCACATCCTGCACGGCAAGTGGGACGGCGGGGTGGTGGCGGTCGACGGCTCGGTCGGCACCGTGAACGTGTCGTCTTCGACCCTGCTCGACAGCGCCGGCAAGCCGCGCGACCGCTTCACCACGCACGCCGGCTCGCTGTACCGCATGATCACGACCTTTGATGAAAGCGGCACGCCGCAGGCGCTGGTCAACTTCACCCGCGGCAACGACGAAAACCCGCAGAGCCCGTTTTACAACGACCAGCAGCCGGCGTGGATCGACAACAAGCACAGCCCGCTGTTGTTCAAGCGCAGCGACATCGAGAAGAACACCGCCTACTCCTTCACCCTCCATCGCGACGGCAGCGTGAAGGAGTAGCGGCGGCGGCCTGCTAGGCGCGCCCGACGGCCTCGGCCCAGCGCGCCTTCATCGCCGCCACTTCAGCGGCGCCGAGCTGCGGCCGGAACACCCGATCGACCCGCCGCGCCTGCGTCACCTCGCCGAGCGTGCGCCACACGCCGACCCCGAGCCCGGCCAGCAGCACGGCGCCGAGCGCGGTGGACTCGAGCATCTGCGGCCGCTGCAGGGCGACCCCCAGAAGGTCCGCCTGCAGCTGCATGAGCAGATCGTTCTGCGCCGCGCCGCCGTCGACGCGCAGCGAGCCCAGGCGCAGGCCGGCGTCGCTCTCCATGGCCGACAGCAGGTCGCAGTTCTGCAGCGCGATGCCCTCCAGCGCGGCGCGGGCGATGTGCGCCCGCGTGGTGCCGCGCGACAGGCCCCACAGTAGGCCCCGCGCCTCGGGGCGCCAGTACGGGGCCCCAAGGCCCGCCAGCGCCGGCACCGCCACCACGCCGCCCGAGTCGGGCACCGAGCGCGCCAGCGCCTCGATCTCGGACGCCGACTTGATGATCTGCAGGCCGTCGCGCAGCCACTGCACCATGGCGCCGGCGACAAACGCCGAGCCCTCCAGGGCGTAGCAGACCTCGGGGGTGCCGGCGGTGCCGGGCCGCTCCCAGCCCAGGGTGGTGAGCATGCCGTTCTTGGACGGGACCACCCGCTCGCCGGTGTTGAGCAGGAGGAAGGCGCCGGTGCCGTAGGTGCACTTGGCCTCGCCGGCGGCGAAGCACTGCTGGCCAAACAGCGCCGCCTGCTGGTCGCCGGCGATGCCGGCAATGGGGATGCCGTCGCGCAGGCCGGGGACGCCGCGCGTCTCACCGCAGACCCCTTGTGAAGGCACGATGCGCGGCAGCGCCGCCACGGGTACGCCCAGCCGCTGGCACAGCTCGGGGTCCCACTTTCGCGTGCGCAGATCGAACAGCAGGGTGCGCGAGGCGTTGGAGCCATCGGTGACGAAGCTCTGCCCGCCGGTCAGGCGGTGGATGAGGAAGGTGTCGACGGTGCCAAAGCGCGCCGCGCCGCGCTCGGCCTGCGCCCGCAGCCCCGGCACCTGGGCCAGCAGCCACGCCATCTTGGTCCCCGAGAAGTACGGATCGAGCACCAGGCCGGTGCGGCTGCGGAACAGCTCCTGCAGCCCCTCGCCGCGCAGGCGGGCGCAGTGGTCGGCGGTGCGGCGGTCCTGCCAGACGATGGCGTTGTGCAGCGGTCTGCCTTCGCCATCCAGGCACAGGGTGGTCTCGCGCTGGTTGGTGATGCCGATCGCGGCGATCTCATCGCGCTGCAGGCGCGCCTCGCCCAGCGCCGCCGCCAGCGCCTTGTGCACCGAGCCCCAGATCGCCTCGGGATCGTGCTCGACCCAGCCGGGCTGGGGGTAGATCTGCGGGAACTCGCAGTAGCCGCGGGCGGCGACGTTGAGCTCCTCATCCACCACCAGCACCGTCGTGCCAGTGGTTCCCTGATCGATCGCGACAACAAAGCGGGCCATGGGGTCCTTCCTTCCTCGCGCTGGGGCTCTTTCTGGGGCTAGCTCTCGGAGTAGATCTGCAGGCCCTTGTGGCGGAACTCGGCGGCCTTTTGCTGCATGCCGGTCTCCACCGCCTGCTCCAGCGGCACCTGGTGCTTCTCGGCGTACTCGCGCACGTCCTGGGTGATCTTCATGCTGCAGAAGTGCGGCCCGCACATCGAGCAGAAGTGCGCCGTCTTGGCCGGCTCGGCGGGCAGGGTCTCGTCGTGGTAGGCGATGGCGGTGTCGGGATCGAGCGCCAGGTGGAACTGGTCCTGCCAGCGGAACTCGAAGCGCGCCTGGCTGAGCGCGTCGTCCCAGGCCTGCGCCCCGGGGTGACCCTTGGCGATGTCGGCGGCGTGGGCGGCGATCTTGTAGGCGATCATGCCTTGCTTGACGTCGTCGCGGTTGGGCAGGCCGAGGTGCTCTTTGGGCGTCACGTAGCACAGCATCGCCGTGCCGTACCAGCCGATCATCGCCGCGCCGATCGCCGAGGTGATGTGATCGTAGCCGGGCGCCACGTCGGTGGTGAGCGGTCCGAGGGTGTAAAACGGCGCCTCGTGGCAGACCTTCATCTGCAGCTCGACGTTCTCTTTGATCTTGTGCAGCGGCACGTGCCCGGGGCCTTCGATCATGACCTGCACGTCGTGCTTCCACGCCACCTGGGTGAGCTCACCGAGCGTGGTCAGCTCGGCAAACTGCGCCGCGTCGTTGGCGTCGGCCTGGCAGCCCGGCCGCAGCCCGTCGCCGAGCGAGAAGGCGACGTCGTAGGCTGCCATGATCTCGCAGATCTCCTCGAAGTGGGTGTAGAGGAAGTTCTCCTTGTGGTGGGCCAGGCACCAGGCGGCCAGGATCGAGCCGCCGCGCGAGACGATGCCGGTCACCCGCTTGGCGGTGAGCGGCACGTAGCGCAGAAGGACGCCGGCGTGGATCGTGAAGTAGTCGACGCCCTGCTCGGCCTGCTCGATGAGGGTGTCGCGGAAGATCTCCCAGGTCAGCTCCTCGGCCTTGCCGCCGGCCTTCTCCAGGGCCTGGTAGATCGGCACGGTGCCGATGGGCACGGGGCTGTTGCGCAGGATCCACTCGCGCGTGGTGTGGATGTTGCGACCGGTCGATAGATCCATGACCGTGTCGGCGCCCCACCGCGTCGCCCACACCATCTTCTCGACCTCCTTTTCGATCGACGAGGCGACCGCCGAGTTGCCGATGTTGGCGTTCACCTTGACGAGGAAGTTGCGGCCGATGATCATCGGCTCGCTCTCGGGGTGGTTGACGTTGGCGGGGATGATGGCGCGGCCGCTTTGGACCTCGCTGCGGACAAACTCGGCGGCCAGGCCCTCGCGCAGGGCGATAAACTCCATCTCGGGAGTGATGATGCCGCGGCGGGCGTAGTGCAGCTGCGTCACGCACTTTCCCGCTTGGGCGCGCAGCGGCTGGCGGCGCAGGCCGGGGAACTGCTCCTCGCCCGGCTTGGCGGCGCCGTTGCCCTTCCCCTTGCCCTTGCCGTTATCGCTCGGCTGCACCGGGCGGCCGGCATACTCTTGCACATCGCCGCGCTCGGCGATCCACCCCTGGCGCAGCGGGACCAGGCCGCGGCGCACGTCGGTCTTGATCGCCGGGTCGGTGTAGGGGCCGCTTGTGTCGTAGAGGAACACCGGCGGGTTTTCGCGCGTGCCGAAGCGGCCGCTCGTCGGGGTGAGGGCGACCTTGCGCACCGGGACGCGGACATCGGGGCGGCTGCCGGTCCGATAGTCCTTCTGACTACCCGGCAGCGGTCGATCGACGGGCGACGGCGGAACAGGCGACGAAGCCGGAGCGGAGACTGAGTCCATGAGAATCCTTTTGCCAGGGCCGCGCGCGGCCCGGTCGAGTAAGTGAGGGGGGTGCACGTGCAGGCGGACGTGCCGAGCGCAGCGTACCCACGGCCTCCCGATGGGTCAAGCCGGGCGGCGCGACAAACGCGCCCCGCGCGCGCCGTCAAGCGCTGATTCGGGCACCGGCCGGGCGTTACCTCGGCGCCATCTCGGCGCCATATTAGGCCAGGCGGACGCCGGCCGAGATCGCCCAAAAAGGCCCGGCCAAGAGGCCGCGGGCGGCGGCGCCCAGCCGGAAAACGCGCAAGGTTTGCGCGCGAGTACTCCAGGTCTAGCCAGGGCAGGGAGAACCATGGTAGCTGCTGGCGCAACAATAAAAAGAACTCATGCTACAAGTAACGCGCCCGGCTTACACGGCGTCTGCAGATCGGCTGTCAGGCGATGTTCCGTTGCGGTAGGGTACGGCAAGGGGAAATTTCTAGATGACGCACTATCACCGTAGCGAACCGGTCACTCGTCTTGATCAGGCCAAAGTCAGCAGCTACTTCGGCTGCGACACCTTCAGCTGGCGCACGATGCAGGAGCGCCTGCCCAAAGAGACCTTCCGCGCCCTGCGCAAGTCGATCCGCAAGGGCGAGCGCCTAAGCCCCGAGATCGCCCACGTCGTCGCGCAGTCGATGAAGGACTGGGCGCTGGAGCGCGGCGCGACCCACTTTACCCACTGGTTCCAGCCGATGACCGGGGCGACCGCCGAGAAGCACGACGCCTTCATCACCTGGGACGACCACGGCGGCATCATCGAGTCGTTCTCCGGCAACCAGCTCATCCAAGGGGAGCCGGACGCCAGCTCGTTCCCCTCGGGAGGCCTGCGGACCACGTTCGAGGCGCGCGGCTACACCGCCTGGGACCCGGCGAGCGCCGCCTTCCTCATGAGCGGCCCGCATGGCAAGACGCTGTGCATCCCCACCGCGTTTATCGGCTACCACGGCGAGGCGCTCGACCATAAGGTGCCGCTTTTGCGCTCGATGGAGTTTGTCGCCCGCCAGGCGCAGGAGGCGCTCAAGCTGCTCGGCCGCGAGGAAGGGGTGGTGACGCCGCAGTGCGGCCCCGAGCAGGAATACTTCCTCATCGACGCCAAGTACTACAAGCAGCGCCCCGACCTGATGTTCGCCAACCGGACGCTTCAGGGAGCGCGGCCGCCCAAGGGCCAGGAGCTGGAGGACCACTACTTCGGCGCCATCAAGGAGCGCGCCCTGCACTTTATGCAGGACCTCGAGCTGGCGCTGTTTCGCCTCGGCATCCCCGCCAAGACGCGGCACAACGAGGTCGCCCCCAACCAGTTCGAGCTCGCCCCGATCTACGAGCCGGCCAACGTCGCCGCCGATCACAACCAGCTGCTCATGGAGGTGATGCGCCAGATCGGCGAGCGCAACGGCCTGGCGGTGCTGCTGGCCGAGAAGCCGTTCGCCGGCGTCAACGGCTCGGGCAAGCACAACAACTGGAGCCTGAGCTGCGACGACGGCTCGAACCTGCTCGACCCCGGCCAGACGCCCGAGGCGAACTTGCAGTTTCTGTACTTCCTTTGCGCGGTGCTGCGCGGCGTGCACCAGCACGGGGGCCTGCTGCGCGCGGCGATCGCCTCAGCGAGCAATGACCATCGCCTGGGCGCCAACGAAGCGCCGCCGGCCGTCATGTCGGTGTTCCTCGGCGAGCAGCTGGGCCACATCCTCGATCAGATCGAGCGCGGCGAGCTGGCCCTGGCCACCGAGCGCAAGCAGCTCGACCTCGGCCTCGCCAAGCTGCCCATGCTGGCCAAGGACACCACCGACCGCAACCGCACCAGTCCCTTTGCCTTTACCGGCAACAAGTTCGAGTTCCGCGCCGTCGGCTCCGGTCAGGCGATCGCGGTGCCGCTGTGCATCATCAACACCGTCGTCGGCGACGCCCTTGTCCACATGAACGCCCAGGTGGTGGCGCGGCAGAAGGAGCACAGCGGGCCGGACAGCCTCTCCAAGGCCCTGCTCGCCGTCATCCGCGACACCATCGCCGAGACCAAGCCGATCCGCTTTGACGGCAACGGCTACTCCAAGGAGTGGCTGCTCGAGGCCGAGCGGCGCGGCCTGCCGCACGCCAAGAACACCGTCGAGGCGCTGGCGATCTGGGAGGACCAGAAGGTCAAGGATATGTTCGAGCGGGCCGGCGTCATGTCGCTGCAGGAGCAGACCGCCCGCGTGCACATCCGCCACGAGCAGTACGTCAAGGCCCTGCACATCGAGGCCCAGGTCCTGCGCGAGATGGCCGAGACGCAGATCCTGCCGGCGATCATCGAAGACGTCCGCCACCGCGCCGAGGCGCTCAGCCAGCTCAAGCAGTGCGGCCTGACCCCGCCCGAGCCGGTGCAAAAGGCGCTGCAGGCCGAGTCGGAGCTGCTCGGCGAGGCCTACCGGCGCCTGGGCACCCTCAAGGAAGCGGTGGTCAAGGTCACCCACAGCGAGCATGAAAACGGCATGCACGCCCACACAGCCGCCTTTGCCGCGCTGGTCATCCCCGCCCAGCAGGCGCTGCGCGAGTCGCTCGACGCGCTGGAGGACATGTGCGACGCCCGCCGCTGGCCGCTGCCCAAGTACCGCGAGATGCTCGCCCCCCTGAGCTGACCCCGCCCGCGCCACCGGCCCGGCCGCCCCGGGCCTGCCGGATCCTCACCTCGCCTCGCTGCGGGCAACCTCTAAGGCTTGCCCGGTCGTCCCTTCGCCTGGTTCCCCGCCTGGCGCGGGAGACGCCCCGGGCTTGCCCGCTCATCATCTCGCACCGCGCCCGTCGCCTGGCTAAAGGAGACGCCCAGGGCTTGCCCGAGCATCCTCTCGCACCGCGGCGGCGGAGCTCCAGGTCGGGCTGCAGACGCTTGCGTCGGCGCTCGCCGGTCGCGTAATACTTGGGCGATGGTGGCTCTGACCGAGCGTGGGCAGCGGCGGCCTGGGAGGCTGCTCGTGGCGACGGGCGGGCTCGCGGGGCTGGGGCTTTTGTTTATCGCGACCCAGCTGCGCAGTCCGCTGCTGCTGAAGGTGCGCGGGAGCGCGCTGTGGCTCTGGCTGCTCGGCGGGCTGCTGCTCGGCGGGCTGGCGGCGCGGGCGCTGCAGCGCGGCCCATCGCGCCGCCAGCGGGTGGCGGCGGCGGCGCTGCTCCTCGGCGCGGTGGCGGCGCTGCTCGTCGGCGGCCTCGGGCAGCGGCGCTATCAGGCGCAGCTGCGGACGGTGCGCGCCGCCCCGCTGACCGAGCGCGCCGCGCTGGCCCGCCACCTCGTCGCCGGCTTCCGCTCGTGGGACGAGGCGCGCGTGCTCGTCGATGAGGTGCTGGTCGGCGGGGTCTACGTCGGGCTGCACAACGCCCGCGGCCTGTCCGCCGACCAGCTGCGCGAGCGCATCGCCGAGCTGCGGGCGCGGCGGGCCGCCCGCGGCCTGTCGCCGCTCATCGTCGCCGTCGATCAGGAAGGCGGTCCGGTGTCGCGCCTGTCGCCACCGCTTGTGCCCCAGCCCGCCCTGGCGGCGGTGATCGCCGACGCCGACTCTCCCGCCGAGCGCGACCGCCGGGTGCGCGCCTTCGCCAGCGAGCAGGCGGCGGCGCTGCGCACCCTGGGCGCCAACGTCAACTTCAGCCCCGTGGTCGACCTGCGCCTCCACCCCCAGGCGAGCGCCCTGGACCGCTACAGCTTCATCGGCGCCCGCGCCATCTCGGCCGAGCCGCCGGTCGTCGCCGCGGTGGCCCAGACCTACGCCGCGGCGCTGCTCGCCGGGGGCGTGGTCCCGACGGCCAAGCACTTCCCGGGCCTTGGCCGGGTGCGCACCGACACTCACTTTTTCACCGCCACCCTCGCCACCCCGGTCGCCGAGCTGGAGGCGACCGACTGGCTGCCGTTCCGCGCCATCCTCGGCGCCGCCCCGACCCTGCTCATGCTCGGCCATGTCCGCCTCGCGGCGCTCGACCCCGACCACCTGGCGGCCAGCTCGGCGCCGCTGCTGCGCGACATCGTGCGCGGCCAGTGGGGCCATAGGGGAGTGCTCATCACCGACGACCTGTGCATGTCGCCGGTGTTCTACGGCCCCGGCGGCCTGCCCGGCTTCGCCGTCGCGGCGCTGCGCGCCTCGGTGGATCTGCTGCTCATCTCCTACGACGGCACTCAGGTCTACGCGGCGCTGGCCGCCCTATTGCAGGCCCGCCGCCAAGGCGAGCTCCCCGATGAAGTGCTGCAGCCCAGCGCCCAGCGCCTGGACCGCCTGGACACCTTCCTGAGCCAGCCCGCCCCCGCCCCACCCTCTCCCTGATCTACGACTACACCTGGCCAGCAGCAGCTCACAGCAGAGCTGGCTCCGCCTGCCACAGACGCAAGCCCCCGCGCCGCCTGTGCTATGGTCGCGCCGTCCTCTGCGGACGGAGGTTTGATCGTGAAGCTTCTCGCCATCTCCCTGCTCACCGTGGCCGTCGGCTGCGGCGCCCCCCAGTCCCCCGGCGCCCAGAACCCCGACCCCGAGCCCGATCCGACGCAGTATCTCCCCGACTGCGACCCCCTGATGGGCACCTCGCTCACCTGCGCCCTGCCCTGGCCGTCAAGCCAGTTTCTGATCAAAGACCCGGCCCGCAAGACCGGCTACACCCTCCGCTTCGGCGCCACCACCCTGCCCGCCACCCTGGCCGGAGCGCACATCCAGCCCGAGCCCTACCGCAAGCTCGACGGCTACGGCGTGGGCACGCCGATCATCACCCTGTTCCCCCACCTGGACATAAGCGGCCTGGCCACCGAGGATCACCTCGAGCGCTCGCTCGCCGCCGACGCCGCCATCCTCCTTTACGAGGACAGCGGCGGCAGCGTGCGGCGGCTGCCCTACTTCGTCGAGCTCGACGCGGCGGCGTTTGACCCCGGTCAGCAGGTCCTGTACGTGCGGCCCGCGGTGCTGCTCAAGGAAGGCACCCGCTACGTGGTGGCGATGCGCAACCTCCACGAGGTCAGTGGCAAGGCGATCGCCCCCGCGCGCCCGTTCCTTCGCCTGCGCGACGGCAAGACCGCCGATGTGCCGCAGCTGCAGGCCCGTCAGGAGCGCTTTGAGCAGGTCTTCGCCACCCTGGAAGCGCAGGGCGTGCCGCGCGCCAGCCTGACCCTGGCCTGGGACTTTGTCACCGCCAGCCACGAAGCGCTGCACGGCGACCTTCTGCACATGCGCGATGACGCGCTGCAGCGGGTCGGCGCCCAGGGACCGCTGCTGTCGGTCACCAAGGTCACCGAGTTCGTCCCCAAGAGCGACGGCAGCGGCCGCCCCGTGGACGAGAACATCGCCGTCGAGCTGGAGGGCACCTTCGCCGCCCCCAGCTACCTCACCGACTGGACCATGGGCAGCTTCACCGGCTCGCAGCTCGGGCGCGACGGCAAGGGCCAGGTCCAGGCGAGCGGCACCCGCAGCGCGCGCTTCTGGGTGCGCATCCCCTACTCGGCGGTCGACGGCAAGAGCACCCCGCACGGGCTGGTCCTTTACGGCCACGGCCTGCTCGGCGCCGGCGATCAGGTGCGCGGCAGCTTCAACAGCCAGATCGCCAACCAGAACAACCTCATCTTCTTTGCCGCCGACCTCACCGGCATGGCCGAGGACGACGGCCCGATGGTGCCGAGCCTGGTCGCCGACCTGAGCCGCTTCCCCTCGCTCGCCGACCGCCTGCACCAGGGCCTTACCGAGTGGATCGTGCTCTGCCGGGCGATGCGGGCGCAGCTCGACAAGCTGCCGGCGCTCGGCAAGTGGAAGGTCAAGGTCAACCCGGACGAGCTGTTCTACTCGGGGATCTCGCAGGGCGGCATCTTCGGGGCCTCGTTCGTCGCCCTCAGCCCCGACGTCAAGCGCGGCCACCTGGGGGTCCCGGGCAACAACTACTCGCTGCTCCTGCAGCGGTCGACCGACTTTGAGAACTTCTTTCTCATCCTCGCCAGCAGCTACAGCTTTCCGCCGGATCAGGCGGTGACGCTGGCCGCCATGCAGCAGCTGTGGGACGCCACCGATCCGGTGAGCCACTACCGCCACCTCATGGTCGAGCCGCACCCGGGCAACACGCCCCACCAGGTGCTCCTCGGGCCGGCCCGCGGCGACTACCAGGTGGCGGTGGTCAGCAACGAAATCCTCGCCCGCAGCGGCCTGGGCGTGCAGCTGATGGCGCCCTACGATGGCAGCCGCAAGGTCTTCGGCACCACCGAGCAGGCCTACCCCTACGTCGGCTCGGGGGTCGTGCTGTGGCACTTTGGCAACCCGTGGCCGCCGGCGGGCAACCAGCCGCCCAGCGACCCCCCCGGCGATCCGCACGGCAAGCCGCGCCGGGAGGCGGGCAACAGCCGCCAGATGGTCCACTTCTTCCGCACCGGCGAGATCATCGATGTCTGCGCCGGCCTCCCCTGCGGGCCGGACATGCACCCCTGAGCCGCTCCCGCCGTGACTCTCCGGGTCGCCGGCGGCCCGACCGAGCGCCCATCCCCAGGCTGCAACCAGAAGATCGCCGGCGGAGCGGCTCCACGCCCGGAGCCTCTCTGTCCCCAGCCGAGAGCCAATGAAACAAGTCATGAACACCCCGCCGCGACCGCTCGCCTCTGCCTCCTTCTTGCTGCTGTGCACGCTGAGCGCGGCCGCCCTGCTCTTGGCCAAGGGGTCGTCTCTGGCCGAGCCCTATTACTGGGACGCCGTCGGCTGCTACATGCCGCAGGCGCGCGAGCTGGCCCGCCACGGCCTCAACCTGGCCGGCTACCGCGGTCTGCCGTTTATCCGGCCGCCGCTTTACACCGGCGTCCTGGCCCTCTTTATGGACTATGTGAGCGAGTCGCGGCTGGTGCTGCACGCGGTGACCATCGTGTGGGGAGCGCTGACGCTGCCGGCGGTGTACGCCATCTGCAGGGCGCTCGGCGGCGGCCGGGCGGCGGGGCTGTTGGCGCTGGCGCTGTGCGCGCTCTCGCCTACCTACTTCGCCCAGCTCGGGATGGTCCAGACCGATCTGCCGGCGACGACCCTGTGCGCCTGGGCGTGGCTGCTCGTCCTGTACGGCCGCCGCGCCGGCTTTGCCGCCCTGGCGAGCCTGGCGGTGCTGACCAAGGAGAGCTCGATCTTCATCTGCCTGCCGGCGGCGCTGCTCATCGCCATCCGCCACACCGACTGGCTGATGCAGCCGACCCCGCCGCCATCGCCGGCGCGCGCGCGCCTTGCCCGCGGGCGCCTGCTGCCGTTCATCGGCTCGCTGCTTTACGCCTGGCCGACCGCGGTGCCGGCGCTGGTGCTGCTGCTGTGGCTGATGCTGCACCGCGCGCTCACCGGCCACCTGGTGGCGGCCGATCACCTGGAGGCCATCTTGTCGCTGCCCACCCTCAGCGGGGCCCTGTTGCACAGCTTCGTCGAGTCGGGGCGGCCGCTGCTGCTCGCTGCCGCCTGCCCGGCGGTGCTGCCGGCGCTGCGCGGCGGGGCCGAGGCCGATGGCCGGCGGTGGGAGGTGCTGATGACGGCGCTCGGCGTGCTGGTGCTGCCGCTGGTCTTCTCGGCCGGGCTGCCGCGCTACATGCTGCTGTCGCTGCCGCTCCTGTGCGCGCTCGGCGGACTGGGGCTGCAGCGGCTGACCCGCGAGCAGCGGCTGGGGGCGACGGTGCTGCTCGGGGCGGCGCTGCTGCTCGGCTGGCACGGCGACAGCTTCCACGACAATAGCGGCTACCACCTGGAGCGCAACCTCGAGTACAAGGCGCTTTTGCGCCTGCACCAGCAGCTGGCCCGCGAGCTGGCGACGCAGCGGCCGAGCATGGTCCTGGCCGCCTTCCCGGCCACCGCGATCCTGACCGCGCCGCCGACCGATGGCTACCTGCAGGCGCCGATCCCGGCCCGCTTCCCGCTGCCCGGCGAGACGCTGGCCACCCTCTGTCAGTCCGATTTCCTGGTCGAGGCCGACGGCGGCTCGGTGGAGACCGCCAAGGCGCAGCTGGCGGCGGTGGGCGCCCTCACCCCGTGGAAGGTGCTCGGCGAGTCAGACGAGCCGGTGGGGTCGCGCCGCTTCACCCCGCGCTGGGCGCGCGTCGATCACCGGCTGCGCATCTACAAGGTCGCCTGCCCAGCGGCGCGCCCCGCCCGAGCGGCTGCATCGGCTACTTCGGCTACTTCACCGCCGGCGTGACTGCCGGCGGCGCCTGCTCTGCCTTGTTCTTGACCCCGAGCAGGATCACCAGCTGCAGGCCGACGTTGATGCCGTACTCGAACAGTGGCTCCAGCTTGTACAGCTGGCGGATGACCAGGCTCGCGCGGTCAAACTGCTGCGACGAGCGCAGCACCACCTGGCTGGTCGCGCCGCGCCCCGGCATCACGTCCCACCGCATGCGCGCCCCTCGCAGATCCCCCTCGACGCCGTACATATCGACGCTAGAGCCGCTGCTGCGCGCCCCGAACAGGGTATGGAAGTTCAAAAGCGGCAGCGACTGCACCAGATCCACCATCATCGGAATCCCCTCGCGCGGGGCGGAGTCGGCGCTCTTGGTGATGGTCGGGATGAACGAGGACCACTCGGCCAGGCGCTTGATGCGGTCGAGCAGCACGTCGGTGCGGGCGCTGCTGCGATCGACCAGGCTCAGCTCGGCCAGGCGCCCTTCGGCATTGTTGCGCAGAAACACCAGCAGACCGCGGTCGAGCAGGAACTCATACGAGGCCTGACCCGCCGCCGGCAGCAGCGGCGGCGCGCCGTACATCTGCTCGGCCTGGCGCTTCATCGCCAGCACCAGCGCCCCTTGGGTGACCAGCGCCAGCCCGTGCTCCAGCTGCGGCACCCGCTTGATCAGCGTGCCGATGAGTCCCCCCGAGTGGTGCATATCCGTGTAGCCATACACTGCGAGCACCGTCGCTCCGGCCACCGCGTGAAACTCCCAGCGGTAGTGGCGGGCGGTGCCAGGGGGGTTGTCCTGATCCATGATCTCGACCGGCGCTGCGGCCGCCTGGGGGTCGGCCGGCAGCGGCACATACAGGTGCGTTCCATCGACGGTGTAGAGGCGGTAGGACAGCTGGTAGTTGTGCTCGAAGCTGCCGTCCGGGCGCGGCGTCACCTTGGAGCTTATGAAGTTGCGCACGAAGTCGGTGTACTTGCCGGCATCGAGCAGCACCGAGCGGACCAGGGCCGGCGGCGCCGCGACCAGGGTGAAAAAAGAAATCTGGCGCAGCTGACCGCTCGGCTCGGACTCGATCAGCGTCAGATCGCTCTGGCGCAAAAGCGGCGCCAGCGAGCGCACCTGCTCGGGCGAGAAGGTACGCAGCGGCACCGCGGTGGTGCCGAGCGCCGCCGCCGCCTCGCGCTCTCCGAGGAGCCCGGGACCAAGCAGGAGGGACCACAGGATAAGTAATGCCGCGCCACCTGGGCGCCGCTTGGGACGGCTAGGTAGAGATAAGCTCATGTTGGTCCTATTAACTTAAGTCCTGCTCGCCGAAGTAAAAGGCCAGCGCCAGCTGACCGCTGCTCAGACTACGCTCCCTCCAGCTCCATCACCGGACGCTCCCCGGCGCCCTTTTCCGCCGGCTCTGCGGCGGGGCGACCGCGCGCCGTCCGCCACAGCGAGCCGCCGCCGACGCCGAGCAGCAAAAGGCCGCCGGCGCCAGTCGCCAGCACGTAGGAGATGCCGCGCTCCAGGGCGGTGACGGCCAGCGCCTGCTCCAGGCTCGACCCCAAAAGACACAGCGCCGCGGTCAGGCCGCCCTCGATCGCGCCGAGCCCGCCGATCGTCGGCACCAGCCCGCCGAGCACCGTCACCACCGACAGTGGGATGGCCTGCCAGGGGCGCAGCGGGGCGCCGAGCGCAGCCGCCACCAGCCAGATGCGCGCGCTGTCCATCGCCCAGACCACGCACGACACCAGCATCGCCTGCTGCAGCTCGCGCCGCCGCACCGAAAAGACCTGCAGGCGCGCGTAGAAGCGGCGCAGCAGCGCCTGCAGCCGCCCAAGCTGCCACCAGATCAAAGCCGCCAGCACCAGCCCGGCGCCCGCCAGCAGCGCCAGCCCGCGCGGCGACCCCGCCGGCAGCGGCAGCACCCGCAGCAGCGTCGGCAGCGCCACCGCCACCATCAGCCCGAGCGGCACCACATCGGTGGCCCGATCCCAGCCGAGCGAGGCGATGACGCGGCCGGTCTCCATGCCGGTGCGCTTGCGCAGCATGGCCACCCGGAACACCTCGCCGGCAACCCGGCCCGGGGTCACGTTGTTCACAAAGACGCTGCAGAGGTGGGTCAGGCAGGTGTCGCGCAGCCGCACCGGCTGGCCCATCCCGCGCAGCACCCACTGCCAGCGCCGGCCCATCAGCACCACGCTCAGCACATACAGAAAGAGCGCCGCCCCAGCGTAGGGGAGCGAGGCCCCGCGCAGCTCGGCGAAGGCCTTGTGCAGCGCCGCCATCATCGGCGGGCGACCCCCGCGCGGTGGCGCCAGAACGCCCGCACCAGCACCGGCATGAACAACAGCGCCGACAAGAGACAAGTGAGCTCGCCGATGTCCGCCGCCAGGCCGAACGAGCGCAGCGCCCGGTTGTTGGCCAAAAGCAGCGTCGAGTAGCCGATCACGGTCGTCGTCGAGCACAGCACCACCGCCGAGCCGGTGGTGGCGATGACCTCGCGGATCTGCCCCGGTCCCTCATCGCGCAGGCGGGCCCAGATGTTGGCCGCATAGTCGGCGCCGACGCCCAGGGTGATCGGCAGGGTGACAAAGTTCATGAAGTTGAGCTTGAGGTGCAGGTGGCCGAGCATGCCGCCGAGCCAGGCGATGCCGAGCGCCAGCGACAAGATGACCGGCACCGCGCCGCGCAGCCCGAACATGATCACCACCAGCCCCAGCACCCCCACAAGGGCGACCAGGGTGACCTGCGGCCCGTCGCGGTGGATGGTCTCGATCATGCCGCCGAACACCGTGCCGGCGCTCGCCGCCACCCAGGTCTTGCCCAGGGCCTCGACCCGCAGCGCCTCGGCCAGGCGCAACAGATCGTGGCCGTTCCAGTCCTGATAGTTGGCGTAGTCGGCGTCCATGCCGATGAGCCGGCCGCGGGTGTCGTCGGTCTCGGTGAACGCCTCGCGGACGATGCGCGGCAGGTCGTCCGGGGTCAGGCGGCGCAGGTACTCGGGGGGCCGGAAGCCGGCGATGTCGCGCCACTCGTCCTCGCTCATCAGCTCGCGGTAGCGATCGATCTTCTGGCGGATGCGGCCGAGGATCTCCAGCTTCTCGTCCTGCTTGGGCGGCAGCACCGAGTTGATCGTCCGCACCACCGCCAGCACATGGGCGGCTCCGCGCGCCGCGTCCTTTTGCCGCATCGCCTCGGCGACCGGCTCGGCCTGCTCGGGCGTGTCGACGAGCAGCACGCCGGTGTTGCCGATGTAGCCGGCGCCGACGTTGCCCATGCCCATCTCCTCCATCTTGCCCCACAGCCGCTGCGCCGCCGTCTCGTCGCTGCGCAGGTTGTTCAGGTCCCACTCCAGCGGATCTTTGATGTAGCGGCCAAGCGGTAAAAGCGCCGCCGCCAGCGCCAGCGCGCTGAGCAGCGCGAACACCACCGGCCGCCGCTGCACCATGCCGCCGAGCAGCGCGAACGGGCGGCGCCACAGGTTCTCTTTGGGGGTGAACACGCCCGGCCGCAGCCGCTCGCCGAGCAGGACAAGCGGCGGCACCAGCAGCATGGTGCAGATCCACACCAGCACCATGCCGGCGCCGCCGATGAGACCAAACTGATTGAAGCCGCGGAAGTCGGTGACGGTCAGGCTGCCGTAGGCGATGCCGGCGGCCAGCATCGCGGTGCCGGTGGCGAGCATGGTGTGGCTGAGCGCGGTGCCGAGCGCCGTCGCCGCCGGCTCGCCGCGCCGCCGCTCCTCCCCGTAGCGCGCGAGCAGGATGATCGGCGTGTTTATGCCATTGCCGAGGATGATCGAGATAAGAAACGCGGTGTTGATGTTCAGGTACTTGAGCGTCAGCTGCGCCAGCATCAGCGCTAAAAGCACGCCCAGAAACGCCGGCGCGCCGATGACCACCAGCATGCCCAGGCGCCGGAAGTACAGGTAGATCACCAAGAGCACCAGCGTCGCGCACACCAGCGTCGCGAGGGTGATGTTCTCCTGGATGGTCTTCTGCTCGTCCACCGCCATCGCGATGTGGCCGGTGTACTCGACCTTGAGCTGCGGATGAAACGCCTTGGGATTGGTCTTTTCGACGACCTGCTGCACCGTCTTGAGGGTGTGGTGATCGCCGAGCGACCCGAGGCCGTCGCGCCGTCGCCACAGCATCACCCCGAGCGAGTTGTGGCCGTCCTTGTCGCGCGAGAAGTAGGGGCTGTTTTCGACCGGCGGCAGCTTCTTGTCCAGGTCCTTGCGCAGCTTGCTCAGCTCCTGCTCGGCGTCGCCCTCGAAGTCGACGAGCAGCGGCGCCTTGCGGCGGGCGATGATGCGATCGAGCAGCTCCTCAGAGTGCTGCAGGTCCTGCGGCTCGGCGTACAGCCACTTCCACTTGGCGGCGTGCTCGGGAATCTCGGTGTCGGGCTTCCACTGGATCTCGGAGAAGACGTTGGGAATCATCTGCTCCAGCGCCGGCTTGAGCGCCGCCATGAAGCGCTGGTTGGCGGCGGCATCGGGGCTGTCGATCATGAGCACGAGGTTGGTCGCGCTCTTTTGCCGACCCGAGATCCGTCGCAGCGCCTGCACCGAGGGGTGCGACTCGGGGAGCAGCTCGGCCAGGTCGGTGCGCAGCTCGAGCTTGAGCACCAGCATAAGGGCAAGCCCCAACACCACTGCGGCCAGCAGCAAGAGCAGGCCGGCGTGGCGACCGGCAAAGCCTATGTAGCGCGCGCACAGTCGAGCGAGGCGACCGCCAGGGGACGGAGGAAGCGAGCCGGGAAGATAGGACACGATCTCACCTTCTAACTAAGAAAAAACCGCTAAGTCGAACCCGAGGCTCGCCAGCGGGCGGCGCAGAGACTTAAGTTCCGCCAGGTTCCGCAAGCCATGACCTCTTTTGCAGATGCTACAGCGCCCTGGTTGATTCAGCCAGCGGGCAGCCCGCCGCCCGTGCTGCGGCCGCTGGCGGCGCCCGCTTAATCTTGCTGAGTCTCGACGGGCGAAGCGCCGATTTTCTTCAAGCGACAAGAGCAATCCATATGCCACCGCCGACCGCCGGCGGCGGCGACGGACCGCGGCCCGGCCGGCGCGCGACTTGTCAGGAATTCACCAAAGCGCGCCGATCCGCCAGCGGGCTTGCCCGCTGGTGTCAAATATCCACCGCCTGCAACCCGCCGCCGCTCGCCTGCGCCGCGCGCTGTGCGAGTCACCGGGGGCGTCCCTTGCGCACCGCCCCGCAGTTCAGACATACTCGGGCCGCGCATGCGCTCTTCTTTACCCCTTGAGGTCTGCATCACCATCGACGTCGAGCATGACTGCCCGCCGTTTCTCACCACCTACCGCGGCATCGAGCACGGGATGCCGCGCCTTTTGGCGCTGTTTCGCGAAGAGAACATCCCGGCGACCTTCTTCACCACCGGCGATGTCGCCCGCCGCTACCCCGACACCGTGCGCGCCATCGTCGCCCAGGGGCACGAGCTGGGCAGCCACGGCGACACCCACAAGCGCTTCAGCCAGATGGCGCAGGCAGAGGCGCAGGCAGAGCTTGCGCAGTCGGGGAAGACGCTGCGAAAGTACGGTCCGGTGGTGTCCTTCCGCGCTCCCAACCTCGACTTTCCCGATGTCTTTGTGCCCCTTCTGCGCGAGGCCGGCTTCGTCGTCGACTCGTCCAAGGGGCGGCACAAGCTGGGCTCGTACTTTATAAAGCCCGCGCTGGTGGACGGCGTCCGCCGGGTGCCGGCCTCGATCTCACCGTCGCCGCTGCGCACCCCGGCGCCGATCCGCAACCTGCTGTGCGCGCTGCTCGACAGCCCCGCGGTGCCGTTTTTCCACCCCTGGGAGTTCGTCGACATGACCGGCGAGCCGCTGCGCTTTGACAACCGCCTGCGCACCGGCGAACCCGCGGTGCAGTGCCTGCGCGAGACGATCCGCTTCTTCAAGCGCCGCGGCGCCCGCTTCCGGCGCATCCGCGAGATCGCGGTCTAGACCGCCGGGCTGTCGGCTAGCAACCCGCGCCCTTGGTCCGCGGGAGCGGCGTCGGATCCCGGCCCGCGCAGCAGCAGCAGCGCCCACCCGAGCAGCAGGCAGTTGCGCAAGAGCACGACGGCGAACGCCGCCGGGTGCAGGTGATTGAGGAGCTCATAAAGGCCGGGAAACACCAGCTGCGTCAGCCCCAGCACGAGCAGCAGCAGGCGGGTGAGGTGCGGCCCGCGGCGCAGCGCCAGAAACAGCCCGAGCGGCAGCAGCCACACCAGGTACTGCGGGCTGAACACCTTGCCCGAGACCATGTACAGCACGAGCACCGCCAGCTGACCGCGCAGCGCCCACTCGCCCATCGCCGCCAGGGCAAAAGTCCGCGAAAGCGCGCGCAGGCGCAGGGCGACAAGGACATAGATCCCAAGCCCGCCGAGCAGCAAAAGCGGCGCGCCCAGCTTGCGCAGCAGCGCATCCAAGCCGGCCAGCGTCGGACCCGCCGGCAACAGGTTGTACGAGCCGTAGGACATGACATTGGCGACGGTGCCAGGCCAGCGGGCCTGCAGGACCCCGAGCACCGCCGCGCCCGTGCTCTCCAGCTGCAGCGGTCGCAGGCCGTGGTAGCGCAGCGAGTCAAAGGGCGCCAGCCCGTAGCAGGCAAGGGCGCCGCCGACCAGCACTCCACCGACCAGCACGCCCGCCGCCAGCGCCCGCGCGAGCCCGCCGCGATCGGCAGGCACCTGGCTCGCCTGCGGCCGCAGGTACAGGTAGACCGCCCAGATCGGCGCGACCAGCAGCGGCACTCCCTTGCTGGCGATGGCCACCGCCAGCAGCCCGCCGAGCAGCGCCGGGCGACCGCTGAGCGCCGCCCAGCTCAGGCCGCACAGCAGCACCGACACCACCGGATCCAGCCGGTGGGTCGACACCGGACCTAGCAGCAGCGCCCCCACCGCCCCGAGCAGCCACAGCCAGCTATCGCTGTCCAGCCGCGCCGCCGGCGGCAGCAGCGGCCGCATTCGGGTGCACAGCCAGGTCCCAAGGCCAAGCAGCAGCGCCATCTCGGTGCAAAACAGGATCCGGTATAGGTCGCCGTGATCGCCGGCCGGCAGGAGCAGCGCCGGCAGCGTCGTAAACAGGAAGAAGCCCGGCGGGTACTCGACCAGGTAGTCGCGGTAGGGGGCAAGCGGCGCCGCCGGGGTGAGCAGCGGGCCATCGTCCTCGGGAGCCGGCAGGCCGGCGGCGAACTCGCGCTGCCAGTCCGCCCACGGCCGGACGTAATAGGAATAGTACGGTCGCCCGAGCAGCGCGTTGGTATAGGCGTAGTACCGACGCAGATCGTACTCATCGGCGAGGTGACCGCGCAACAGCTGCACGGCCCCCGTCCCCTCTTTAAGGAGCGTGCCCTGCCGGAACGACCGCGTGAGGCGAAGGTGCTCTTCATGCGAGACGCCGCAGTTGAAGAGCCCGAGCAGCACCACCGCCCACACCATCACCGCGCCGCGGCGAACGCGCCGCTCAAGAGCGCCAGAGCCCAGACCCAGGCCCGCCATCGGCTACCCGGCGGCCGTCGCGGCGGCGCGGCGGCTGCGCAGCACCAGCACGGTCGAAGGAACCAGTACGATCAGTCCCTGAATGGTCTCGGTGAGACCGACCATGAGCGGCGTGTGGTCGCAGTTATAGGGGAAGTCCAGCGTGTAGTGCAGGAGGTTAGAGATCGGCAGCGCCAGCATGGCGGGCACAAAGCGCCGCTCGGCATAGGGCAGAAGCGGCAGCAGCGACAGCACGTACCACGGGTGGGAGTAGCCGTGCAGGAACAGATAGTAAAAGAAGATGAAGCTGGCCGCCCAGCGCAGGTGCCGCACCCCGCGCTCGGAGCGCAGCGCCATGTACAGCAGGAACGCGCCGGCCAGGGCGCGGAACGCCAGCCCGACCAGCCACGAAGCGGTGCGCATGCCGAGCACCATGTGGAGAAAGCCGCGCGGCAGGCACTCGATCGAGCGGGTGCAGTAAGGATACTCATCGTTCGGGCTGCCGAGCAGGCGAGCGGTGGTGCTGGAGTAGCGCAGAAGAAACGGGAACAGCTCCCAGACCAGCAGCAGCGTACAGGGGATCGCCACCGCGAGCGCACCGACAAGATGCCGCCGCCGCAGCGCCGGCAGGCGGAACTGCAGCGACGCGGCCAGCAGGTGCACGCCATAAAGGCCGACAAGGAGCAGCCCCGAGGCCTTGACCAGCAGCGCGCCGCCAAGCGCCAGCAGCGCCAGCAGCCGGCGCCCCTTGACCACGCACAGCGCGAACAGCGCCACACTGAGCATGAGGAAGCTGTCGTTGTGGGCGCTGCTGGAGGCCTCGATGATGGTGAGCGGACATAAAAGGACTAGCGCCGTGGCGCGGTTGCCGGTCTCGCGCGCCGCCCGCTGCCGGGCCTCGCTCGCCGGCGTCCCCGTCGCCGCTGACTGCTGCAGCGCGTAGAAGAAGGCGGCGCGGCCGGCGATCACCGCGGCCAGCAGCGCCGCCACCATGCTGCTCAGCTGAAACAGGCGCAGGTTGAGCGCCAGATCATCACCCGCCAGTCGCGAGATGAGGCACGCCAGCCAGTTGAAGCCCGGCGCATAGGCGCTGCCCACCTCGAGCCAGCCGTAGTTCATGCTGATCGCGGCGCGAAACGGGTCGTCGACCGGCAGCGACTGCCCGAGCGGCATGAACATGTCCTTGTGGTAGACCTGCATGGCGCGCCCGATCGCCGCGTAGGCCAGTCCATCGTCGGCGAGAAACGGCGGGATGAAGGTGGCCAGCAGGTTGCAGGCGCCGCCCACGAGCAGCACAAAAAGGAGCGTCGGCCGCTGCCCGCGCGGTAGCAGGCGCGGGGTGGCGGCGCCCCACAGCGGGGTCTCGCCGCACAGGCTGGCCAGGCCCAGCCAGCCGCTGGTGAGCAGCGCCAGCGCGAGCACATAGGCCGGCGCATAGGAGAGTCCGATCCCGAGCGGCGGCCAGTTGCTGCAGCGGATGTGATCGATGCGATAAAGCTGCGCGCCGACGAGCGCGATGAGCGTTCCGAGCACGGCGCCGGCCGCGTACAGACCCTTGCGTCCGCCCCCGGCTCCCGGTAAGTCGACGCCACCGAAGCTGCAGGAGGTCACGGCGTCCTGGTCGGGCGGCGCGCTCGCCGCCTCACGCCCCTGCCGCGGGACTGCGCGGGCGGCGAACCGCTGGGGCCGGCCGCGGCCGCACAAAAGACTGGGGCTTGGTGCATCGTCTCGGCGAACTCCTCTTTGCGCTCTCGGACATGGCACCTCGGCTGCCATGCAGGTCGCGGCCAAATCCGTTGCCGCGGCGCAAGGATATTAGTCAAACCGCCGGCAAATGGGCAGACATTATTTGCAGGCGGCGCGGCCTTAGGGACCAGCGAACCATGAACTATGGTAGGGTCGCGGCCGATGCAAGCGGCGCGCGCGGCGAGTTCTGGGACGGCTGGGAGCCCGGGGTCCTCGGGGCGGTCAAGGGGTTGGCTATACCTTGCCCTCACGATCGTCCTTTTGATCTTTTATAACTCCGGGTCAGACTGGATTCGCGCTGAGAAGAGCCACATTCGCAGCGGCTCTGACCTGGTGAGCCGCGGCCTGGTCTGGCCTCCCTGGCGGGCCCTTCAGCTATATGTCAGCCATGACAGCGATGAGCACCTGTTTTTCGAGTACAGCCGGCTCATCCTCGGCGAGCCGGCCGATCTCCACTACATAGCCGCCGCCAACCTGGGCGACACCGCAGCGATCGAGCAGCAGCTCAAGGATCGGTTCGCCGCGCGCCCCGGCAGTGCCTCGCGCTACCGCTACATCTCGTTCGGCTACCCGCCGGTGGGGCTCCTTGCCCTGCTGCTGCCGCGCCTTGTGACCAGCACCCTGCACGGCTACCGCCTGGTGTTCGGCGCGCTTATGAGTCTGTTCTTCCTTGGCACGATGGCAGTCGGCTGGCGCCTCTCGCGGCGCGCTGGTCACTACCTTTTGCAAGCGCAGTGGGACAAGTACACCGCGCTGCTCCTTTTCTGCATCGGCCCGACCTTGATGATGCGCTACGACATCGTGCCGGCGCTGCTCACCGCGGCGGTGGTGGCCGCCTTGAGCGCGCGGCGCGCCCTGCTCGCCACGGTGTGCCTGCTCCTGGGGGTCGCCGCCAAGCTTTATCCGGCGCTGCTGCTGCCGACCTGGCTGGGGCTGCTGCTGGGCTTTGCCGGCCCGGCGCGGCAGACCGCCGGGCGGGTGGTGGCGGCGCTGCTCGCGGTGGCGGCCCTTACCGGGCTGTCGCTGCTCGTGCGCGGCGGCGCGATTCCGCTGTGGGCGGAGCGGCTTACCTTCGATGTCCGGCCGTTCCAGGTGGAGTCGCTGCCGGGGGCTCTGCTCGCCCTGCCCGGCTGGCCGGGCTCGCTGACGGCGTCGTTTGGATCGTTTAACACCCAGAGCGAGCTGGCGCGCCGGCTGCTCCCGTACTGGAGCCTGCTGAGCACCGGCGTCGCTGTGGCCAGCGGCGCCCTGGCCTACCTCTGGGCGTCCCGGCGGCGCCACGCCAGCCAGAAGGAGCAGAGCTGCGCGCTGGTGGTCTGGACGCTGGTGGCGCTGCTGCTGAACCTGATGGTGACCAAGGTCCTGTCGGCGCAGTACCTGATCTGGTGCCTGCCGTTCGCGGCGCTTGTCCCCGGCCGCCGCGGTCGCGCCCTGCTGTATGGTCTGGCCGGCATCTTTTTTCTCACCCAGCTCATTTATCCGACTCTGTACGGGGCGCTGATCGCCGGCTCGGACTTTGTGTTCGCGCTTTTGCTCCTGCGCAACTTCCTGCTGTGCGCCGTGGGCGGGCTGGGGCTTTTCTGGCTGTGGCGCGGCCAGCTTGGGGCGGCGCCCGAGCGCCTGCCGCGCGCCGTCGCCGCAAGCGACAAGGAGGCGCGATGAGCGCGCTCCCCGAGCTCCTGTCAGCCTACTCGGCGCTGACCCTGCGCGACCGCCTGCACCTGAGCGTGCGCTTCTGGGTCTGCCCGCTGCCGCGCATCGCCGAGTATGTCCCCAAGTCCGGCTTGATCGTCGATGTCGGCTGCGGCCACGGGCTGTTCGCGCAGCTAGTGGCGCGCATGCCGAGCCGGCAGGTGATCGGCTTTGATCTGGACGCGCACAAGATCCAGCTCGCGCAGCAGCTGACGGCGGGCCGGCGCGGGCTGCCCAATGTGCAGTTCCGCGTCGCCGATGTCGCCCAGGCCGAGGTGCCGCCGGCGCAGGCGGTGACGATCCTCGATGTGCTCTACCTGGTGCCGTACGCGGCGCAGGAGCAGCTCCTGGCCGACTGCGCGCGCAAGCTGGCGCCGGGAGGAGTCCTTATCCTCAAGGAGATCGCCGAGCGGCCGCGCTGGAAGTACTGGGCCAACTGGCTCGAAGAGTCGCTGATGGTGCGCGTGCTCAAGCTGACCGCCGGGGCGGGGCAGTTCTACTTCCGCCCGCGGGCGCAGTGGCAGGCGCTGCTGCAGCGGCTCGGTCTGCAGGTCGAGACGATCGAGCTCGACCGCGGCTACTACCACGCGCACATCCTGTTCGTGGCGCGCAAGCCGCAGCCGCCGGTCGCCGCCGCGCCGGTCCTTTGATGATGGGTGGCCCGGGGCGCCGCCGGGGCGTCTAGGTGCCGCCGTCGGTGCAGGTGGGCGTCGTGGCGGCCGGTTGGAGCTGCGTGTAGCAGGCCTGAAAGGCGATGCAGCCGTCGGCCGGCGGCGAGGCGGAGGTCAGGCAGGTGTTGAGCTTGTTGAGAGTTTCGTCGCTGTAGTAATGCAAGGCGCGGGCCAGATCGCTGGCGTCGGTGGTGAGGTTGGTGGAGCAGGTCGCCGGGTCGGTCGTGCCATCCTTGGCGATCCCCGGGCAGCGCTGACAGGTGTTGTTGGCGACCAGGGTGAGCGTCGCGCTCACTGGGAGCTGATCCTCGGCCTTCTGGGCGCAGGAGAGCGCCGCGCTCTGCGCCGCCGCGTCACAGCCCAGGGTCGCCGGGTAGCAGGTCAGGTAGGAGACCTCGAGCTCAGGCCGATACAGCGACTTGCTGGCCACGCACTGGTCGTACTCGGCCTGGCGCAGGCAGGCGGCGCGGCCGGGATTGCAGCGCTGATCATTGTCGCGCTTGCGCCCGCACAGCGGGTCGGAGGGCGTGTTGGTCGTGCCGCCGCCATTGCAGGCGGCGAGCAGCACGAACAAGCCAAAAGAGAGGCAGCGGACCGTGGAACGCGTCATGAGTGGGGTCTCCCGAGGTGAAGGTCATACGCGGGAGGTCTTGCGACCCCTGCGCCGGCTGGCCGTACCCGGTGAGCGGCCATCCGGCGGCCGGCTATGATTATAACATAGATAACGACATAAATTATAACCGTTAATCTTCCACGGGTTAGCCGGGGATCGGCGCGGCGGCCGGCGCCCCCGCTGGGCGCTGCGCGTTGAGCCGCGCCGGCAGCCGTGTCATAACCGCGGCGTAAGAAGTCATAGTCCCGGCTCAACTCCCGGCCAAAGGAGCCACCGTGTCATCGCCCCCCTGCGCCGATCGCCTGCCCGCCGCCTTCCTGGCCCAGCTCGCCGAGCGCCTGCCGGCAGAGCGCTACACCAGCGACGCCGCCGAGCTGTTTGAGTACGGCCGCGACTGGACGCGCGTATACCCGCCGGCGCCGTCGCTGCTGGTGCGACCGCGCGACCCCGCGGAGGTGGCGCAGCTTGTGTCCCTGTGCAGCGCCCACCGGGTCGCGGTGGTCCCCTCGGGCGGCCGCACCGGGCTGGCCGGCGGCGCCATGGCCACCGCCGGCGAGGTGGTGCTGTCGCTCGAGCGCCTCAAGCACCTGGGACCGGTCGACGAGCTCGGCCTGACGGTGCGCGTCCAGGCGGGCGCCGTCCTCGCCGAGGTGCACCGCTACCTGGCCGAGTACGGGCTGACCTGGCCAGTGGACCTGGGGGCCAAGGGCTCGTGCCAGATCGGCGGCAACATCGCCACCAACGCCGGCGGCGTCAAGGTCATCCGCTACGGGCTGACTCGCCAGTGGGTGCTCGGGCTGCAGGTGGTGACGGCGGCCGGCGAGGTGCTGGAGCTAAACGGCGCCCTGGAGAAGAACAACACCGGCTGCGACCTGCGCCAGCTGTTCATCGGCAGCGAGGGCATCCTGGGGGTCATCACCGAGGCGACGCTGAAGCTGGTGCGGCTGCCCGAGCAGCTGCATGTGCTGCTGCTCGCGGTGACGGATCTGCAGGCAGTGCTGGCGCTGTTTGGCCGGCTGCGGCGCGCCCCGCTGCCGATCATGGCCTTTGAGTTCTTTACTGCCGCTTGCCTTGAGCGCGTGCTCCACCACCGCGGCCTGCGGGCCCCTCTGGCTGTGCCCAGCCCGACCCGCCCGCCCGGAGTGACCGGCACCGCCGGCACCTGCTATGTCCTGTGCGAGCTGGAGCGCCCGCTCGGCATGCCGCTGGAGGTCCTTTACGACCTGTTCGGCGAGCTCCTGGCCGACGGTGCGGGGCTGGCCCTGGACGGCGTGCTGGCCCAGAGCAGCCGCGAGGCGGCCGAGCTGTGGGCCCTGCGCGAGGGCATCTCCGAGACGCTGGCCCGCACCGGCCTGCCGCATAAAAACGACGTCGCGCTGCCGATCGCCGCCCTGGCGCCGTTCTGCGCCGAGCTGGAGCAGTTCTTCGCCGCCCGCTACCCCGGCTGGGAGCTGTTCATCTTCGGCCACATCGGCGACGGCAACCTCCACATAAACGTCATGAAGCCGGCGGCGCTGTCCGACGCCGAGTTTCACGCCCGCACCGGCACCGTCGATCACGAGCTGTTCGCCCTGGTCAAGGCGCACCGCGGCAGCATCTCGGCCGAGCACGGCATCGGCCTTTTGAAAAGAGAGTACCTGCCCTACAGCCGCTCGCCCGCCGAGCTGCAGCTGCTGCAGGCGCTCAAGCGCACCCTCGATCCGCACTGCATCCTAAACCCCGGCAAGGTCCTGTCGCTGTGACCGCGCTCGTGGCCATGGCTGCCTTTGTCGGCGCGAGCGCGGCGGCGCGCCTCTTGGGTCCGGTGGTCGCCGGCATCGTCATCTGTATGCTCGGCGGCGCGGTGTATGTGCTGGCGGGGGCGCTGCTGCGCGCGCGCACCGAGGCCGCCGCCGCCCGGCGGGCGCTGGCCGCCGAGACCGCGCGCGCCCGCACCGCCGAGCAGCGGCTCGAGGCGCTGCTCGCCCACTGCCCGAGCGGCATCACCCTGAGCGACAGCGACGGCACGCTGCGGCGGATGAGCGCCGGCCTGCTCGCCCGGCTCGGCTACTCGCCGACCGAGCTGGCGGCGGGACTGCTGCGCCGCCGCGACCTCACGCCGCCCGAGTTTCTCGCCCGCGAGCAGGCCGCGCTCGCCGAGCTTGGCCGCCACGGCAGCTCGCTGCCCTACACCAAGGAGTACGTGACGGCCGGCGGCCGCCGGGTGCCGGTGCGAGCGCTGCTCTTGCGGCTGGGCAGCGGCGAGGCGGCCGAGCTGGCCGAGTTCGTCGAGCTGCTGCCCGAGGCGAGGCAGCCCGCCAGCCCACCGGCAGCCGCCACCCCCCCCGACCGGGACGAGCGGGCGGCGGCGCTGCGCGCCATCCTCGACTCGGTGCCGCTGCTGGTGGTGCTGGTCTCGGCCGAAGGCGAGCCGGAGTATGTGAACACCGAGTGGACGCGCATGCTCGGCTACTCAGTGGCCGAGCTGCGGCGCCGCGGGCTGGCCGAGCTGCTGGGGGCCACCGAGGCGAGCGCGCTCGCCCTGCAGAAGCTGCTCGGGGCCGGCGAGCGCGAGTTCCGCGAGCTGCAGGTGCGCGGCCAGGACCAGCAGCTGTACGACCAGGAGTGGGCCAGCCTGCGCCTGCCCGACGGGCGATTCATCTACATCGGGCACGACACCACCCAGCACAAGCGCGCCGACGAGGCGCTGCGCAAGAGCGAGGAGCGCGAGCGCGCCCGCGCCCGCGAGCTGGAGACGCTGATGGACGCGGTGCCGGCGGCGGTCTGGGTCGCCCACGATCGCGCCTGCGCCCGCATGTCAGGCAACCGCGCCTCGTACGAGCTTTTGCGCCTGCCCACCGGCGTCAACACCTCGCAGACCGGCCCGGAGGGCGAGCGGCCGCGCCACTTCCGGGTCCTGCGCGGCGGCCAGCCGGTGGGCGGGGAGGAGCTGCCCATGCAGGTCGCCGCGGCACGCGGGGTGGCCGTGCACGACACCGAGCTAGAGCTCTTGTTCGAAGATGGAGCCATGCGCTTTATCTACGGCAACGCGGCGCCGCTGCTCGATCCCAAGGGGCAGCCGGCCGGTGCGATCGGCGTCTTCGTCGACATCACCGAGCGCCGGCTGGCCGAGCAGGCGCTGTCGCGCAGCGAGGAGCGCTTCCGCTCGCTGGTCGCCGCCTCGGCGACCGTGGTGTGGAACGTGGCGCAGTCGGGCGAGCCGCTAGGCGCCCTGCCGCAGTGGCAGAGCTACACCGGCCAGAGCAGCGCCGCGGCGCAGGATAACGGCTGGCTGCAGATGGTCCACCCCGAGGACCGGCCGCGCCTGACCGCCGCCTGGGCGCGGGCGATCGCCGGCGGCCAGGTCTTTGTCGCCGAGCTGCGCCTGTTCCACCAGCCCTCGGGCCGCCACCGCTACTGCCTGGCGCGCGGGGTGCCGCTGCGCGAGCCCGCCGGCAGCGTGCGCGAGTGGATTGGCACCCTCACCGATATCGACGAGCAGCACCAGGCCGAGGAGGCGCGGGCGCGGCTCCTTTTGGCCGAGCAGCAGGCGCGCGCCGAGGCCGAGCGGGCCAGCCGGATGAAGGACGAGTTCCTCGCCACCGTCTCGCACGAGCTGCGCACGCCGCTCACCTCGATCATGGGCTGGGTGCACATGCTGCGCACCGAGACCCTGGACGAAAAGACCCAGGCGATGGCGATCCAGACGGTCGAGCGCAACGCCAAGTCGCAGGCCCAGCTCATCGAGGACATCCTCGACGTCTCGCGGATCATCACCGGCAAGCTGCGCCTGCAGGTGGGCATCGTCGATCTGCTGGCGATCGTCCAGGCGGCGATCGACACCGTCCGGCCGGCGGCGCAGTCCAAGGATCTCGAGCTGCAGCTGCGCACCTTGCTGGCGCCCGACGAGCGCATCGTGCGCGGCGATCCCGGGCGGCTGCAGCAGGTGGTGTGGAACCTGCTCGCCAACGCCATCAAGTTCACCCCGCGGGGCGGACGCATTGATGTGACGCTGGAGCAAGGGGGCGCCGCCAGCGCGCGGCTTTTGGTGCGCGACAGCGGCCAGGGCATCGAGCCCGAGTTCCTGCCGTTTGTGTTCGATCGCTTCCGCCAGGCCGACGGCACCATGACGCGCAAGCACGGCGGCCTGGGGCTGGGGCTAGCGATCGTGCGCCACCTGGTCGAGCTGCACGGCGGCGCGGTGCGCGCCCACAGCGCCGGCCCGGGTCAGGGAGCCGAGTTTACGGTCAGCCTGCCGCGCGAGATCCTGCCGGCGGCGGTGGTCCCCGGACCGGCGCTGCCCGGCGGGGCTGAGCGCGCCCGGCCCAAGGGCGCGGCCGGCCCGCCGGCGCCGACCCCGCTGCGCGGCCTGTCGGTGCTGCTCGTCGATGACGCGCCCGACACGCTGCGCATGCTGACGGTCCTTTTGGAAGAGGCCGGGGCGCGCGTGTATACCGCCGACTCGGCGCGGGCGGCGCTGTCGCTCATCGCGCAGAGCCGGCCGGACGTGCTGGTCTCGGACCTGGCGATGCCGGGCGAGGACGGCTTCTCGCTCATCGCCAAGGTGCGGGCGCTGCCGCCCGAGCTGGGCGGTGAGATCCCGGCGATTGCCCTGACCGCCCACGTCCGGCTCGCCGATCGGGCGCGCGCCCTGTCGGCCGGCTTCCAGATGTTCATCGCCAAGCCGCTGGAGCCGCAGGAGCTGATCGCGGTCCTGGGCGATCTGACCGCCCACCGCCGCCCGTGAGCGCCCGGGCTACTCGGCAGCGGGGCGGTGCGGCTCGGCGGCGCGGGTGGGCTCGGGCGGGCTCGCCGGCGGCGCGGCGGCCGGGGCGCGCAGGCTGCTCAACAGCGAGGCGACGCGCTCGGGTCCCACCGCCAGCACCGCGCGCAGCCCGGCCTCGGCGATGTGCCGCGACAGGGCCTCGGGATCGCGCGCCCCCTGGCGCGCTCGCTCGATCGCCGAGGGGCGCACGAGCTGTATGGTCGGGTCGGGGCTGCGGCGCATGAACCGCACCGCGACGTCGGGGTTTTTCATCTGCAGCGGCAGCTCGGGGTGGAAGGCGACGATGAAGTAGCCCACCGGGGTGGTGCGCCCGGCGGCGTAGCGGGTGCGCAGCTCGCTGATGAAGCGCTCGAAGGCCCGCGCCTCGATCTGCAGCAGCGGAAAGATGAGCAGGCCGACCTCGATCTCCTCTTTGGCATCGAGCTCGCTAATCAGCGCCGCCACCCGCGGCGCATCGGTCGCCCGGTCGAGCAGCACCTGGCGATAAAGCCGACCCTCCTCGCGGCAGCCGCGGGCGTACGGGCAGATGTGCAGCCCCTCGATGAACTCGCGCAGGTAGCGATCGTTGCGGGCGAGCGCCTCTTTAACAATCGAGTCGGAGACAGTTGAGTCGGATGGCGACTCCGCGGACGGCAGCATTGACGCTAGCTTACCATGTCCGCTGTCCTACCTTGTAGTCTGCCCGCGCGCGGCGCCCGAGCGCCTGACCGGGCGCGGACCGGCTACTCGTTAGGCTTGGTCGAGGGCGGCGTCGCGGGCGCGGGCAGGGCGGGCACGGCGGCCTTACTGCGCAGCCGCCGCAGCTCCTCCCGCGGGGCGCGGTCGGGCAGGGCGCCGAGCTCGGTGTCCATGGCGACGATGATCGACTCCAGGTTCTGCACCCGCTCTTCCAGCTCGGCCAGCCGCTTGTCGGCGCCCGGCGCTTCACCGCCAAGGAGCAGCGGCTGCCCGCCGCGCGCCTGCAGCTCCAGGAGCTTTTCTTTGTACTTGAAGTACTTGTGAGTAAAAACAAGGAACACTGGCAGCAGCAGCGCCAGTGCGGCAGGGATTATCTCAGCAGCCATAAGAGAAACTCTGAACAGCTCCCCCGGTCCGCGCAATCAGCGGCTGCCCGCGCCCCCCAAAAAATCAAGGAGGGCGCCGACCGCCGCCGAAAGTCGGGCGGGTCTGCTCAGCCTTCCTGGATGAAAGTCGAGTTGTTGAGATAAAAGCGGTTCTGCTTGCAGACCAGCCAGAACGCATAAAGCCCCAGGGTCAGCGGTATGAGCAGCGCCTGGATGAGGATGACGAACAGCTCGCCGCCGGTGCCGGTGAAGTCGCCGCGGTAGGTCCGGCCGCCGATGTGCACTCCGGTGTTCTTCTGGAAGAACTTCCAGACGTTGACCTGGAACCACGCAACATAGATGCCCAGGGTGACGCTGATAAGGATCGAGCCGAGCAGGTAGGTGCCGATGAGCCCTCCGCCGGTGCCGACGAACGACAGGCTGCCGACCTTCTCCTGTCCCTTGTAGATCGTGGTCTTGTCGAGCATGGCGCGCCGCAGGTTGCACACCGCCCACGGCGTGTAGATGCCGCAGGTGATGGTGGTGAGCAGCAGGTTCACCAGCACCAGCCCAAATAGCTGCCCGCCGGTGCCGGCGTAGTCGAGGCGGTAGCGGGTGCCATCGGGAGCGATGGCAAACGAGTTATTGGTGAAAAAGCGGCTGGCGTTGGCGACATACCACGGCGTGTAGACAAACAGGGTCAGGGGAATCAGGAGCGCGGTCAGATACACCTCGACAAAGCACAGAAAGCCGGTGCCCTCAAAGGACAGCTGCAGCGGTCCCTGGGGCGTAATCAGCTTGGTCCGCGAGTACATCCACTTGCGCATGCGCACCATCAGCCACGGCTGGTAGATGCCAAAGGTGATGGCCGTCAGAAGGACGCCGATGAGCACCTGTCCGAGGAGCTCGCCCCCGGTGCCGGTGAACTCAAAGCGCGCCACCCGGCCCACACCGGGGGCGGGAGCGGCCTGCGGCGGAGCCATCGCAGAGGGATAACTGGGCTGGGCAAGGCTGGTGGGCTGGACATCCATGGGGGGTTCCTCCAATAAACTTCTTTGATTGTTCGAAAATCGAAACTGCGGACCTGGGCGGCCATCCTACCCCGGCCCAGAGAAAGTAATAGAGGGTTTGTTCAACGAAGCTTGCAGGGGGGAGCGGCGCGCTCAGGTCTCGCGCGAGCCATTCTTTTTGCTCTTGCTGCCGCGCGTCAGGCGCGCCTTGACCTCGATGTGCTGGCGCTCTTTGTAGACGGCGTGGCTGCTCTCGCCCTCTTCATTTTTGATCGCCGTCTGGGCGTCCATGACCTGGAACTCGGTGAGCACGTAGACCACCGCGCGCGGATCGATGTCGTCGCTGTCGCAGCGGCTGGCGGTCTTTTGCAGGATCGTCCCGACGCGCAGCGGCAGGTCGGCGACAAAGTTGATGACGCGGTAGTTGGCCGAGGAAAAGTGGTTGGGAGACTGCTCGCCGAGGTTCAGCTCGGACTCGGGCTGCAGGTGCTCCAGGTGGCGGCGCAGGCTGGGGCTGTCGTCGATGATGCGCGAAAATGGCAGCAGCCGGTTTACCGCCTGGCCGGGGATGACGTAGTTAAACGGGATGAGCCGACACAGGAGCTCGCGCAGCACCGCCGGCAGATCCTCCAGGCGACGGGTGATCAGGCGGAAGCGCAGCTTGTCGTAGACATCGGCGGCGATCGAGTCGCGCTTGGCGAGAAGCTTGGTGATCAGGCTGTCGCGCTCTTTGCGGCTCCACGCAAACTCGACGATCGGCAGGCCGGCGGCGCGCATCTCGTCAACGATCTGCACGACCTTGGCCTCGACCTGCGAGAACACCTGGTTGTCCGACACCGGCAGCCGGAACAGGGTCTCGCGCCCGTCTAAGTGCTGCAGCACGTGCATGACCTTGAGGACCATGCACGAGTAGGTCTGGTAGCGCCCGCGCCGCGAGGCGAGCAGGAGCAGCTCGTGCGCCGGCAGCGACTCGGCGACATCCTCGGGGATGCGGTAGCCGAAGTGGCGCGTCAGGTACTCGACGGCCTCGGCGCGCAGCGACTCCAGGCGCTCCATGTCGGCGTCGCTGCTGCGGTCAAACTCGTTGACCCGCAGGAAGCGCTCGACCTCTTTCTCGTCGGCGAAGGCCAGCTGGTGCCAGTCGATGACCGAGCCGCCGTGGAGCAGCAGGCGGATCGCCTCCAGGTCACTGAGGGTCGTCTCGTCAAAGCGGTCCGCCGCAGGGTAGGCGGCCAGGTGCGGACCCCCGCCCGTTGGCGCTGAGGGGACGGGCAGTGGTCCGGGCAGGTGCCCCGGATCGGTGTCCAATCGAATGTTTGCCATCGTGAACTTCTCCCGCTGCGTGACGGCCCGACGTGGCCCGGTTTCTTTCGCTCGCCAAGCGACCGCGACCCGGCTTCTTAGCGCGAGCGGCCCCTCGGGCACAAGCGTGCCAACCCGAAGACCTGATAAGCTCCTACCCTGCCGGCTATTGCTGCGGCTCGCCTGCTCCCTGGCATTAAGGATAATTCTGAGCAGGGAACGGCTGAGGCGCTAGCCTCTAGGTTGGCCCCCTTGTCCGGGGGGAGTCCAGCCCGAAACCGACCGCCAGATCAAGTAGCACGCCCCCCTGACCGCGACCGATGCGATTCTGCGTCCTTGCCAGGCCGGTCGCCGCCGCCGCTGCCGCGTCGCTGGGCGACGGAGCGCTCAACGTCCCTGCACAAACCCTGCTGGGCGACGGCAGCGCTGGCAGGGCGGGGGCGCCGCGAAACCTGCCCCAGGTCGGCTACAATGAAGATATCCTCACCCGCAGTTCAGGTGCGGCGAGGGCCGGTGGGTTCTAATCAACTTCATGTGCAGCCTTCCATCTAGCGCTTTGGCGGGCAGCCTGGCCGGTCGTCCGGCAAGCGACCCGGTGAGCAGCCCCGAGCTCGCGCCGCGCCGGTGCGCGCCGGTCAGCGGCCGGCCATGACCCCGGCGGCCAGTGAGCTCGACCCGGCGGACATCCGGGTGGTCGCGCTGCCCACTGCCGATCCGCTGCAGAGCCCCTGGCTCAGCCGCGAGCTCGTCGAGAAATACCTGATCTTCGATGCCTTCGTGGCTGGCGAGCGGCGGGTCAACCTGCACCCGCTGGTCCTGTCACCGCGGCTGCACGCCGCGGCGGTGCACGCCGCGACGGCGGTGGTGCGGGCGATCGGCGCCGTGGCGGCGCAGGCCCACGCCGACCCGGCCGAGCGCGAGCGCTACGGGCTGCCGGCCAGCATCATGCGGCTGGCAGCGGCGGCGCAGGCGGCGGGGGATGACGCGGCGCTCATGCGCGTGGACCTGCTGCTCGGGGCCGACGGGGTGTTTCGCGCCTGCGAGATCAACGCCGACTGCCCGGGCGGTCACAACGAGGCCACCGGCCTGCCGCGCCTGGCGCAGAGCGCCGGCTTCTGGCAGGGGCTAAACCCGACCACGGTGCTGGAGGAGCTGACGAGCCGCCTGGTCGCCCTGGCCGATCGCCCGGGCCCCGGCCGCGGCGCGGTGGCGCTGCTGTACGCCACCGCCTACGCCGAGGATCTGCAGGTCTGCGCCCTCATCGAGCGCGCCCTGCGCGAGCGTGGCGTGCGCACCCGGCGCTGTCCGGCGACCGCGCCGCGCTGGCAGGGGGACGCGGTCTACGTCGGCGACACCGCGGTGGCGGCGCTTTACCGCTTCTTCCCGCTGGAGTACATGGAGGGCCAGCGCAACCTGGAGGGCCTGCTCACCGCGGTGGCCAGCCACCGCCTAAAGACGCTGTCGAGCTTTTCCCACATCTATGCGCAGTCCAAGCTCGCCTTCGCCCGCGGCTTTGCCCTGCGCGACCGCCTTTCCCCCGCCGACGCCCTCACGCTCGCCCGGCACACGCCGCTCAGCGTCGAGGTAGCCGAGCTGACCCCAGAGACCTTGCGAGCCGAGCGCGAAGGGTGGGTGCTCAAGCGCGCCCTGGGCCGCGTCGGCGACGAGGTCTTTGTCGGCGCGCTGCTCACCGATGCGGACTGGGCGAGCCTGCTCCAGGCGGTCGCCGCGGCGGTGCACGGCCCCGCCCAAGAGCGCTGGATCGCCCAGCGCTTCGTGCCGCAAAAGAGCCTCGCGACGCCGCTTGGCGACATGCTGGTGACCCTCGGGGCCTACGTCCTGGACGGCCGCTTCGTCGGCTACTTCGCGCGCCTGAGCCCGCACAGCCACGTCTCGCATGATGCGCTGTGCGTGCCGGTCTTTGTCGGGCTGCCCGGCCCCGCCGCTGGATCTGCAGTACCATGGACTCAACAGAGTCAGCAGTGTCCGGCGCTGCCTTCCGGGCCGGAGCGCCGGTCGGGGCCAGGAAAAGGCCCTGGAGAGGATCGCTGATGGACCGCCGATACGTCTTGGGTACCGTCGCTGCCTTTTCCACCGCGTGCGCCACCCAG
Organism: Polyangia bacterium; assembly: GCA_044222245.1. Classification (GTDB taxonomy): domain Bacteria; phylum Myxococcota_A; class Polyangia; order Palsa-1104; family JAEUJZ01; genus CALFML01. The sequence continues at coordinate 122,905 of JBGANQ010000008.1, forward strand.
CTGCCGCACACCGCGGCGCTCAACGCCGACTACTGGCTCAAGGAGCGCGGGCCGGTGCGGCCGGTGTCGCTGCTCAGCTACGACCGCACGGTGGCGGCCTGGCAGCTGCCGCCGCAGAACCCGTGGGCCGCGTACACCAAGTTCACCCTGCTCACCGCCCTGCAGGGCCAGGGCGAGCAGGTCGAGCTGCCCGACGTCAGCAAGCTCATTACCGTCAACAACGCGGTCGCCGCCGCCGCCCAGATCGCCGCCACCGGCCTGCCCGACGAGGCGATGTGGGTGGTCGACCTGCGCGGCCCCGCCGCAGTGGCCTTTGGCAGCTACCTGAGCCTGCACACCGCGACGCCGGTCTCGGTGGTGCCGACGTTCAACAACTGGCCGGCGGAAAACGAGCTGGTGCCGGCCGAGGAGACCCTGGCGGCGCTGGCGACCATGCTCCCGCAGCCGCCGCCGCCCGAGGCCCAGACCAGCGTGCCGGTCTTCCTGCTGGACGCCTGGCGCCTGGCCTTCCGCAACGAAGACATCGAAGAGGACGTGGTCGACAACCGCTACTACTTAAACCCCGCCGACCTCCCCGACCCCCAGCGCCTGCGCGACCAGGGCATCCGCCGCATCGTCTACGTCGTCGAGCAGCGCGCCGACGTCGAGACCGAAGAGGACGACCTCAACTCGATCTTCTACGCCTACCAGCAGGCGGGCATCGCCGTGCATGTAGTTGACCTCGAGCTGCTCGCCGGCCGCTCGGCGGCGGTGCCGTGGGCCACGGTGCTGCAGCAGAGCGAGTTCATCGTCGCCCCGCGCGCGACCATCCTGTACGACACCGGCTTCTACCTGCGCGCCCGCGGCGGCTTTGGCGGCCTGCACGCCCGCCCGCACCCCTTTGGCCACCACTACGGCGTCCACCGCTCGGTCTTCCATTTCGGCCACGGCGGCGGCTAGCGCCCTGCCCTCCCCGCCGGGCCATGCTAGGGTAACGGTCCAAGCGGCCCACTTCCCGCCGCAGCGAGGTAGCGATGACCACTGCATCTGGGCTCTCTGAGGTCTCCGGATCCGCCGGCAGCCGCACCCACTACCGCACCTGCCACCTGTGCGAGGCGATGTGCGGCGTCGCGCTGCAGGTAGACGGCGGCCGCGTGGTCTCGGTGCGCGGCGACAAGCAAGACCCGCTCAGCCGCGGCTACATCTGCCCCAAGGCCGCGGCGCTCGGCGACCTGCAGGACGACCCCGACCGCCTGCGCTACCCGCTGCGCCGCACCGCCACCGGCAAGGGCCTTGCCGGCTACACCCGCATCAGCTGGGACGAGGCGCTGGCCGAGGTCGCCGAGCGCCTGCCGGCAATCCAGGCCGCCCACGGCAATAACGCGGTGGCGGTCTACGCCGGCAACCCCACCGTCCACAACTACGCGGCGCTTTTGTCGTGGCTGTTTTTCACCAAGAGCCTGAAGACCCGCAGCCGCTTCTCCGCCACCTCGGTGGACCAGCTGCCGCACCACCTGACGGCGCTGCTCATGTTCGGCCACCAGCTGCTGTTGCCGATCCCCGACGTCGATCGCACCGACTTCATGCTGATCCTCGGCGCCAACCCCGCGGTGTCCAACGGCAGCCTGATGAGCGCCCCCGGCATCGCCAAGCGGCTCACCGCGATCCGCGAGCGCGGCGGCCAGGTCGTACTCATCGACCCGCGCCGCACCGAGACCGCAGAGCTGGTCGACCGCCACCACTTCATCCGCCCCGGCACCGATGTCCTTCTGATGCTGGCGCTGCTCCACACCGTGCTGACCGAAGGCCTGGCCGCCCCCGGGCGCCTCGCCGCGCTGACAAGCGGCCTGGACGAGCTGGCGCCGCTGTGCGCCGAGTTCTCCCCCGAGGTGGCGGCCGGCCCCACCGGCATCGCCGCCGCCGAAATCCGCGCCCTGGGTCGCGCCTTTGCCGGCGCCCGCGCCGCGGTGTGCTACGGCCGCATGGGCGTCTCGACGCAGGAGTTCGGCGCCGCCACCCAGTGGCTGATCAACGTCCTCAACATCGTCACCGGCAACCTCGATCGGCCCGGCGGCGCGATGTTCACCCGGCCCGCCTTCGACCTGGTGGCGCTGGCGGCGCAGCTCGGCGAGCGCGGCCACTTCGACAAGGGGCGCAGCCGGGTGCGCAAGCTGCCCGAGTACGGCGGCGAGTACCCCGTCTCGACCCTGGCCGAGGAGATCCTGACCCCCGGCCGCGGCCAGATCCGGGCGCTGGTCACCCACGCCGGCAACCCCGTCCTGTCCACCCCCAACGGCGCGGCGCTCGACCGCGCCCTGGCCAGCCTCGACTACATGGTGGCGATCGACTTCTACCTCAACGAGACCACGCGCCACGCCCACCTCATCCTGCCGCCGACCTACTCGCTGGAGCACGACCACTACGACGCCACCTTCCACCTGCTGGCCGTGCGCAACACCGCCAAGTACTCCCCCGCGCTACTCACCCCGGCGCCCGACACCCGCCACGAGTATCAGATCCTCGGCGAGCTGACCGCGCGCATCGGCGCCCGCGGGGCGGCCTGGCTCACGCCGCTGCGGCGCAAGCTGTACGCCGAGCTGACCCCGCAGCGGCTGCTCGCCCTCGGGCTGCGCCTTGGGCCCTACGGCTTTGCCGGCAGCGGCCTGTCGCTGCAGAAGCTAAAGGATGCGGCGCACGGCCTGGACCTCGGCCCGCTCACCTCCTGCCTGCCCGAGCGCCTGTACACCGCCGACAAGAAGATCCAGCTTGTGCCGGCGGTGCTGCGCGGCGACCTCGCCCGGGTGCGCCAGAAGTTCCTCCGCGCCGCGACCCCCGCGAACCCCCCGGCAGCCTCCGCCAGCACCGCCGCGACCCTAGCGGACCCCCCGGCAGCCACCGCCAGCGCCGCCGTGACCCCCGCTGCCTCCGCCAGCGCCGCCGTGACCCCCGCTGCCTCCGCCAGCGCCACTGGGACCGGCGCGCCCGGCTCGCCCAGCGCGGACGCCGCCACCGGCGGCTATGATCTGCAGCTGATCGGTCGCCGCCACCTGCGCAGCAACAACTCGTGGATGCACAACAGCCAGCGCCTGGTCAAAGGCCCGCCGCGCTGCACCCTGCTCATCCACCCCGACGACGCCGCCCGCCGCGGCATCGTCGCCGAGCAGCGGGTGCGCGTCCGCTCGCGCGTCGGCAGCATCGCCCTGCCCGCCGAGCTCACCGCCGACGTCATGCCCGGCGTGGTAAGCATCCCGCACGGCTGGGGCCACGACCGCCCCGGCATCGCCCTTGCCACCGCGCAGGCCCACCCCGGGGTCAGCGTCAACGACCTCACCGACGAGCTCCTTGTCGACGAGCTGTGCGGCAACGCGGTGCTCAACGGCGTCCCCGTGCGCGTCGAAGCCGCCAGCGAGACTTGACCGCCAGCGCGACCCGCGACTCCCTCACTTCTGCGGCGCCGCAGTCACGCTGCGCCGCCGCGCCAGCCCCTCCCGGCACTCGCTGAGGAACACCCGCGCTGCGGCCTCGCTGGCGACAAACTTGAAAGGGAACTCCAGACCCGTCAAGAGCCGCGCCGCCCGGAACACCAGAATCCCCGAGATGCGACTGACCCCGTTCAGGCCAAAAGCTGCCATGGCCAGCGAGGCGCGCATGGGCCGCAGCGCATCGACGATGATGCGGCGCGTCTCAGGTCCGAGCTGCTTGGCCTCGCGTCCGTCGAGCAGATAGAGCACATAGCCATACTGCTGGTAGATCGAGAGCACGATCGCCACCGCACCGCGGGCATGCTCCGGCAGCACCTCCCCGCGCGGCCGCCAGAGGAACAGATCCTCGTCAACGCAGTAGCGATGCGGCCCGATGCCAGCTTCCTGACCGCCCCCTAGCCCACCCCTGCCCGGCAAAGTCACTCCAAAGTACTTACAAAATAGACCTTATTTGTATCGCAAAGATGAGGGGCTAGCAAGCAGCCCACCGCCGGGGCGACTGTCTCAGTTGCAGCTCGCGCGCTTGCCGGCTGAGTTGCTGCCGACCCGGGCAGTGAGCTGCCCGAGCGGGAGCTGTAACAAGAAGGCGGCGGCGGCCCAGTTTTGATTAGCGGAGCAATAACGGATTGACCGAGGCTGTCCGATCGGAACACCCGGCGCCCTGCTGCTTGACTGCCTATCCTAGTCATCATACCGTCCCGGCCAATGCAACCGCCCTCAATCATTCTGGCCAAAATATGGTTTCTAGTACTTCTAAGCCTTTCGGGATGTGCTCACAATATTCCGAACACCGACGGCAGCTATGTTATTTCTCAAGCCAGTCTGCGACCTGTTGATATTGATCCCTCAATTACTGAGAAAGTGGGCCGCGAAGCCTTACATCAGATCGGCTACGAGGAAATTATTAGACTCGCCCAAGAGGCGGGCTTTGTTGCGTATAAATCGGACGTAAGCATTCAGCTGGTTAACTATGGGTCGGCACTTTCGACTGGCTTTGTGCCGGTTTTTTCGCGATACGCAGCTGCAGCGGCCGTGACCTCGCAGGTCGACTCGCCGCTTCCGGGTCCAGCAGACGTCGCGGCGGTTGGCGTCGTCGTCATTGGCCTGGTCGATGCTGGCCTGCTAGACGGTTATCTATTGAATACCATTGGAGAATGGCTTGTTGGACAAGAGGTAAGCTCTTGTTGTCCCAGGCCAAAACGGATGAAGGGAGCTGGCAACCTCCCGCAAAGGAGGGCCGCGGGCGGGGCGCCAACCGCGCCGATGGCCGCATGGTCGATGACGCAGCCAGACACGCCGGAGTAGCGGACCGCGCAGGATTTGGAAAGTTTATCGAGTCCGAGAAGAGGGCGGAAGGACGCAGAGGCGCGGATAACTTCACCTGGGACGAGCTTCTGGAGCTAGCTGACCAGTTCAAATCTCAAGGAGCTCGGTAATGTCTTATGAAGGGAACGAGGAGTTCTGGTTTCGATTCATGTCTCTTTCCGAGCTGCAGGTGCATGCCCTCCGTGGTCACGGTGTCCAGGTCGAGGCGCGACCCAAAAGGAATGCACCAGGGCAGTTTGTTGCATCGTTTCGATTAAGCAGTGATAGTACGTATGATTGGCTCCCATCTTTTGTGCAGAGCTGCAAACTTGCCGTTTCGGAGTACGGTATCTTCATATCAATTTTGACAAAGCACGATAGCGAGATCGTAACCCTACCTGCCTTCGTACTCGCAGTTCACCATAGCGTCGCAGGCCAGATTGAGTTTTCGTTCACGGTAATTTCAGACTCATCCGAATAAATTCCTTAGCGTTCCATCCCTCATCAGCCGGCAGACACGGACCGCCCGGAGCTCCTTTTGTCAGCGCCAGCTGGCCAATAGGACTCCAGTGTGCCCAGGCTTGAGCTCAAAGCTAATCAGCCTGGCCCCCGGTCTGCCGGGGCTCAGACTCCAGGCAAAAAGGGATGGACTGAGCTTCGGCTGTGGGGGGACTGGAGCCTGACCGGCCAGGCCTAGTCTTGGCGAGTTCCAGGCCGTCGCCCCAAGCTCCCCCGCTCAGCGCGCCCCCGCCGCCTTGGCCAGGATCTGCGGCAGCGCTGCCAGGTCGAGGTTGCCGCCGCACAAAAGCGACACCACGCGTCGCCCGCGCACCGGCGCGTGGCCGAACAGCGCCGCCGCGGTGGCCAGGGCGCCGGTCGGCTCGACGACCTGCTTGGCGCGGGTGAGGATGAGCTCCAGGGCGCGGGCGATGTCGGCCTCGGGCACGGTGACAATGCCGGCCAATAGGGCGCGCATGATCGGGAAGGTGTGCTCGCCGATCGCCTGGGTGGCGACGCCGTCGGCAATCGTGCTCGACTGCGCGATGCGGACGATGCGCCCGGCGGCGAGCGACTGCTGGGCGTCGCTTGCCTCGGCCGGCTCGACCCCGAAGATCTGAAGCTGCGGCCGCAGCGCCCGCAGCGCCGTGGCGATGCCCGAGATGAGGCCGCCGCCGCCCACCGGGATGAGCGCCAGCTCGGCGTCGGGCACCTGCTCGGCCAGCTCCAGGCCGATGGTGCCCTGGCCGGCGATCACCAGCGGATCGTCAAACGGCGGCACCAGCGTCGCCCCTTGCTCGTTGCACAGGTTGCGGGCGATCGCCGCGCGGTCCTGCCGCGCCCGGTCGTACAAGACCACGGTGGCGCCGTACTTGCGGGTCGCCGCGAGCTTGACCGCCGGCGCGTCGCTCGGCATGACGATGGTCGCCGGAACCCCCAAAAGCCGCCCGGCCAGCGCCACCCCCTGGGCGTGGTTCCCCGACGAGTAGGCCACCACCCCGCGCGCCCGCTCGGCGGGGGTTAGGCACAGCAGGCGGTTAAGCGCCCCGCGCAGCTTGAACGAGCCGCTGCGCTGCAGGTGCTCGCCCTTGAGCAGGAGCTCGCAGCCGGCGCGCTCGGCCAGCCGCCGGCAGGTGAGGATGGGCGTGCAGTGGATGTAAGGGGCGATGCGCGCCGCCGCGGCGCGGACATCGTCCAGGGAGACCGCGAGGGCTTCGCTAGCTGGGGCCATGCCCCATCCTACACCGACGTGATGCTGAAGTAGCGGGCCTCGGGGTGGTGGCTGATAAGCGCCGAGGTCGACTGCTCGGGGACGATCTGGAACTCCTCGGACAGGCTGACGCCGATGCGCTCGGGCATAAGCAGGCGGAACAGCGGCACGTGATCTTCCAGGCGCGGGCACGCCGGGTAGCCGAACGAGTAGCGGCTGCCCTGGTAGCCCTGGCTGAACAGCTGCTCGATGAGCGGCGCGTCGTGCGAGCCGATCCCCAGCTCGTGGCGCACCCGCTTGTGGATAAGCTCGGCCAGCGCCTCGGTGGTCTCGACCGCCAGGCCGTGGAAGTGCAGGTAGTCGTCGTAGCGGTTCTGGGCGAAGAGCTCCGCCCCGACCTGGCTTGGCTGCGCGCCCATGGTCACCAGCGATACGCCGAGCACGTCGAAGCCGTCCTTTTCGGCGAGCTCCTTGCTGCGGAAAAAGTCCGACAGGCACAGCCGGCGGCCCTGCGGCTGGCGGGGGAAGCTGAAGCGCTCGGCGACCGTGAACGCCTTCTTGGTGCCCAGCGGATGCAGCACCACCAGGTCGTTCTTTTCCGAGTAGCAGGGGAAGTAGCCGTAGATCGCCTGCGGCCGCAGGTAGCGGCGCTCGATGGCGCGCTCGCACCACCTGTAGAACTTGGGCTCGACCGTCTCGGTGACAAAGTGGCGGTACTCCTCCTCGGAGCGGCGGCCGCGCCGGTACTGCCACTGGCCGCGGAACAGCACCCGGCGGTTTATGTAGCCGAAGATCTCGCGCAGGTTGAGGTCCTTGGTCTCCAGGATGCGGGTGCCCCAGAACGGCGGCGCCGGGATGAGCGGCGCCGGGCTGACGTCGGCCGGCACGTAGACGCCGGCGGCGGCCAGCGCCAGCTCCTCCTTCTCGGCGCGCAACAGCGCCTTGTGCGCCGCCTGCGCCGCCTGCCGCTTGCGCCCGGGGCCGGTGAGCGTCCGCTCCTCGGGCTTGACGTGCCCGCACAGCTCGTCCATAAGGCGCAGCCCGGTGAAGGCGTCCAGGCCATAGTAGACTTCGCCCGTGCGATAGGCCGCCGACAGCTGGCCCTCGACATAGCCGCGGGTGAGCGCGGCGCCGCCGCACATCACCGGCACCGACAGGCCGCGGGCGGCCATCAGCTCCAGGTTCTCCTTCATCACCACCGTCGACTTGACGAGCAGGCCCGACATGCCGATGACGTCGGCCTTGTGGCGCTCGGTGGCCTCCAGGATGGCGTCGACCGGCTGCTTGATGCCGAGGTTTACCACCGTGTAGCCGTTGTTCGACAGGATGATGTCGACCAGGTTCTTGCCGATGTCGTGGACGTCGCCCTTGACGGTGGCCAGCACCACCACGCCCTTCTCGCTGCCCTCGACCTTCTCCATGAACGACTCGAGGTAGGCGACCGCGGCCTTCATCGTCTCGGCCGACTGCAGCACGAACGGCAGCTGCATCTGCCCGCTGCCGAACAGCTCGCCGACGGTCTTCATACCCGACAGGAGCACGTTGTTGATAAGGTCCAGGGGCTTGTAGCCGGCGTTTAGCGCCTCCTCCAGCAGCTTGTCGATGCCGACCTTCTTGCCGTCGATGATGCGGCGCTGCAGGCGCTCCTCCAGGGTGCCGCTCTCGGCCTGCGGGCCGGCGGCGTCGGCGACCTGGTCGTTGAAGCGCTCGATGAACTTGAACAGCGGGTCGTAGCCGGGCTGGCGGCGGTCGTAGATAAGGTCGCGCGCCAGCTGCACCTCGGGCGGCGACAGCTTGGCGAGCGGCAGGATCTTGGCCGGGCTGACGATCGCCGCGTCCAGGCCGTGCAGCAGCGCCTCGGACAGGAACACCGAGTTTAGGACCTGGCGGGCAAAGGGCTTGAGGCCAAAGCTGATGTTGGACAGGCCGAGCAGGGTCCCCACGCCCGGCAGCGCCTCCTTGATGCCGCGGATGCCCGACAGGGTCTGCACCCCGGCGTCGCGGCTGTCCTCATCGCCCGAGCCGATGGTGAAGGTCAAAGGATCAAAGAGCAGCGCCGACGGCGGCAGCCCCCAGCGGCCGACTGCGATGTCGTACAGGCGGCGCGCCACCGCGACCTTGCGCTCGGCGGTCTTGGCCATGCCCTGCTCGTCGATGGTCAGCGCCACCAGGGCCGCCCCGTAGTCGCGCGCCAGCTGGCAGATGCGGTCGGCCTTTTCCTCGCCGTCCTCGAGGTTCACCGAGTTTATCACCGCCCGCCCGCCGAGCTGCTGCAGCGCCGACTCCAGGACGTCGAGCTGCGTGGTGTCGATCATGAGCGGCAGGGTGATCTGGGTGGTGTAGCGGCGCAGCACCTCGCGCATGTCGCGCACCTCGTCGCGGCCGACGTAGGCGACGCACACATCGACAAGGTGCGCGCCCTCGGCGACCTGCTCGCGGCCGACCTCGACCAGGCCTTCGAAATCCTCGCGCAAGAGCTGCTCGCGGAACTTCTTGCTGCCGTTGGCGTTGCTGCGCTCGCCGATGATGAGCGGGCCGGGGTCCTGGGCAAGCGGCACCGCGATGTACAGCGAGGTGACCTGGCCGGGGGCGCGATCGTAGTCGGGGCGTGGGCGGACGGCGGCCGCGGCGCCGCTGTCGAGGCGCTTTCTGACCGCGGCGATGTGCTCGGGGGTGGTGCCACAGCAGCCGCCGACCAGCGACACCCCGTAGTCGCGGATGAAGCGCTCCTGGAAATCGGCCAGCGCCTCGGGGGTGAGGTCGTAGGTGGCGACGCCGTTGACGTTGCGCGGCAGGCCCGCGTTGGGCAGCACCGAGACAAAGCGGGTCGCGTTCTGGCCGAGGTAGCGGACATGCTCGTGCATCAGATCCGGCCCGGTGGCGCAGTTCAGGCCGATCACGTCGACGTCCAGCGCCTCCAGGGCGGGCAGCGCGGCGGCGATCTCGGTGCCGACCAGCATGGTGCCGGTGGTCTCCATCGTCACCTGGGTGATGATCGGCACCTCGCGGCCGGCGCGCTCCATGCCAAGGCGCGCTGCCAGCACCGCGCACTTGATGCCCAGGATGTCCTGCCCGGTCTCGATCTGGATGATGTCGGCGCCGCCGGCGATGAGGCCGTGGATCTGCACCGCGAACGACTCCAAAAGCTCGGTGAAGGCGATGTGGCCAAGCGAGACCAGCTTGGTGGTCGGCCCGACCGCGCCGGCGACAAAGCGCGGCCAGGCGGGGGTGCTCACCGCAGCCGCCGCCTTGCGGGCGATCGCCGCCGCCTGGAACGACAGCTCGTAGGCGCGGTCGGCGATGCCGTACTCGCCCAGCACCAGGGGCGTGCTGCCAAACGAGTTGGTCTCGATGACATCGGCGCCGACGTCCAGGTAGGCGCGGTGGATCTGCTCGATGACCTCGGGCCGGGTGGCCACCAAGAGCTCGTTGCAGCCGTCCTTGCCGTCGAAGTCTTCCGGGGTCAGCTGGGCGCGCTGGATCATCGTGCCCATGGCGCCGTCGCACAGAAGGACGCGCTGCGACATCGCGTGCAGGATCGGGAAGCGCGCGGTCCGCTCGCCAAGCTGCCAGCGCGGCCGCGGCGGGCGGTGCACCGGCCCCGCGGGGGACGGGGTCGGGGACTCCGGACTTGGGGGATGTGTCGGCATAACCTTCTCGTAGTCTAGGTTGGATGGGCAGGCGCGGTTTGACCGACCGCGGACCCTCTGCATAACACGCGGTGAGCGGAAACTAGCGGCGCTCTATGCGCGGTCGTAAAGACTGTTCTGGCGCGGCCACCACAGCGCCAGGAGCGCGGGCAGCACCAGGAACGCCGCCAGCAGGCAGAACAGCACCGCCAGCGCCCCGCACAGCCCGAGCTGGCGCAGCCCGACAAAGTGCGCCGGCAGAAGGCCCAGGAAGCCGGCCATCGTCGACAGCGTGGTCAGCACGATGGCGCGCCCGGTGGTGTCAAGGACGCGCGCCGGATCGCGCTCGGCCGGCGGCGTCGCCTCGTAGCGGTGGACCAGGAAGATGTGATCGTCGATGCCATAGCCGATGACCAGCGGCACCGAGAGCAGGTTGTAAAGGTGCAGCGGCAGCCCGAGCAGGTACAGCGCCGCCCCGAACAGCACCCACGACAGCGACAGCGGCAAAAGGACCGCCAGGAACGGGCGCAGCCGCCGGTAATAGACCAGCAGCAGCAGCGCCACCACCAGCACCGACAGGCCGGTGATGCGGCGCAGGTCGCGGCCGAGCAGGGTGCGCAGCTGCTCTTCCAAGAGCGGCAGCCCGGTGAGCGACCCCCCGGCCGGTCCGGCGGCGACCGCCTGCAGCGCCTTCAGCGTCGAGTCGAGCGTCTCATCGGCGGCAGCGAACAGGAACAGCGCGACCAGGCGCCGCGCCGGACCGCTGGCGTCGGCCGGCAGGTCGGCGACATGGCTGCGCACCAGGAACCCGAGCTCGGTCGCCGCCAGCGCGGTCATGTCGAGCGGCGCCGCGCCGCCGGCGCGCAAAAGCAAAAGGAAGTCGTGAAACGGCGCCGGATCAAAGCCCGCCGCATCGAGCGCCGCCTGCAGGCGGTCGGCGGCGGCGCCGAGGTTCAGGGCGCCCAGGCGCGCCCGCCGGTGGGCCTGGGTCTTGGGCGCCGGCAAAAGGGTGCCGAGCGCCTCGTAGCCGCGCAGCGCCCCGCGCAGGCGCAGCTTCTCGACCGCATCGAGCCAGAGGTCGGCGCGCAGAAGGGCGCGCTCGGGATCTGCATCTTCGATGAGCGCGACCAGGAAGCGCTGGTGCTCGCCGAAGCGGCGCGACACCTCCTGCTGCGTCAGCGCCGGCGGCATGGCGCCCAGGTCCATGCTCAAAAGCTCCCGCCCCAGGCCAGCGCGCAGCAGCAGCGGCACCGCCACGATGAACAGCGCCACCGCGCCGAGCAGCACCGGGCGCGGCCAGCGGGCGCTCAGCCTGCCAATCGCCGCCAGCACCCCGGGCCGCGCCGCCGCTGCCCGGGCCGGCTGCTTGCCGAGCCACAGCCGGGCCGGCAGGATGAGCAGCAGCGCCGGAAACACGGTGAGCATGGCGACGCAGTTCAGGCACAGCCCGACCCCGGCGAGGATCCCCAGCTGGTCAAGGCCCCGGAAGTCCGACAGCCCGCAGCAGAAGAACACCGCCGCCGGCCCCAGGGTGGCCACTACCGACGGACTGGCCAGCAGGCAGATCGTCTCGCGGGTGAGGTCGTGAGCGGTCTTGTCCGGTCGCGGGCCGCGCCCGAGCTCCTCGCGCAGGCGGTTATACAGCTGGATCGGCACATCGATGCCAATCGCCACCAGGATCGTCGCAAACGCCATCGACACCGCGCTGATGCGGCCAAACAGCAGCGCCGCCGCCGCCGCCGTCCACACCCCGGCCAGGAGCAGCGGCAGCAGCACCAGCGGCAGGATGCGCAGCGAGCGGAAAAAGCCCCCGAACAGCAGCAGCACCGCCCCTACCGACAAGAGCGTCGAGCGCGTCATGTCGGCCTCCATCCACCGCCGGAAGTACGGCGGGAAGGCGTAGCTGCCGGTGAACGCCACCCGCGGCGTCGCGCGGTTTTCAAACGAGGTCGTCACCACCTCGCCGCCAAGCTTGGTGGCCAGGGCGCCCAGCTCGCCCACCAGGCGCTCGCCGCGCTCCCACAGCAGCGGCGGGAAGCGCGGCCTTATCTTGATGAGCAGCGCCGTCCCATCGGCGGTGCGCAGGTAGCCCGAGCGCGCGTCGACCTGCAGCCCGCTGGCCAGCCGCCCGGTGATGAGCGGCACCAGCTCTAGCGGGTCGGCGGTCAGAAGCGGCGCCATGGCGCTGCCACCGGGGGCGGCGAGCAGCCCGCGCAGCTCGGCGGCGCGCTGCTGCAGCGCCTCGGGGGTCAGCCGCCGCCCGAGCTCATCGAGGTCGGCGTCGTTGAGCAGCAGGAGCAGGTGGTCGCGCAGGTAGCGCAGCGAGTCCTGGGCGATGCGGTAGGTGACCTGCTGCACCTCGGGGTGGGCGCGCAGCTCCGTCGCGTAGCGCTCGGCGAAGTCGGTGAGCCGCTCGGGGTCTTTGCAGGTGACAAGGATGATCAGCTCCTGCCCGGCGGCGAGCTTCTGGTTGAAGGTCGCGAAGGCCTGCGCCGCGCTCGATGAGCGCGGCAGCAGATCGACCAGATCCCCCTGCAGGTTGATGCGCCCGAGCAGCGGCAGGCACAGCACGCTCAAAAGGAGCATCGCGGCGAGCAGGGCGCGCGGATGCCGCAGCAGGCGCTGCAGCAGGCAATTAGGAAGCTTCATCGGAGCCCCCTTCAGGGCCGGCTCACCCTTTCACCCGGATGATGTAGGTCAGCCGCGCCAGGTTGCGCAGCACGTTGGGCACCCGCTTGACGAGGTTTATCGACGGCGGGCGCTTCTCGACGATGTGCACCGGAATCTCGCGCAGCAGCCGCCCCTCGCGCTCGGCGCGGATGACAAACTCGGAGGCGAACAGGTCCTTGTCGACGACGCAGCGCTGCACGGTGCCGAGCAGGCGGTCGCGCCGGAAGGCCTTGAGCCCGTGGGTGTCGGTGCCATGAAAGCCGACCAGCACCCGCAGCATGCTGTTGATGGTCAGCGTCGCCGCCCGGCGCAGCAGCGGCCGGCGGTCGTTGGCGCCGCTCATCGCCTTGCTGCCGATGACCAGCTCGGCGGAGCCCGGCTCCAGCAGCTGCAGCGCCCGCACGTAGAAGTCGACATCGCACAGATCAATCTCGTCGCACAGGACGTAGGTGCCGGTCGCCCGCAGGATCCCCGCCTTGAGCGCCGCGCCATAGTTTGGTCGCCCGAGCGAGTCGATGCGCACCTGCGGGTAGCGGGCCGCCAGCTCCTGCCCGACCGCGACCGTCTCGTCGGAAGATCCGTTCTCGCTGAGCAGGATCTCATAGCTGCCAAACAGCGGATTGTGGACTGCGGCGGTGGCCAGGCGATCGATGAGATCGACGACCGCGGCGTGGAGGATCCCCTCCTCGTTGTAGATCGGGATGACGATCGACAGCGCGGGGCTCGGGCGCGGCATCTGTTGGCTCAGCGGGGGTGGTTGGTCGTGGGCACAGGACATGAAATCGCCTCGTCGGGGCACTTTTCCGGGGCCTTTTCCCGGGTGACTGGGAGCCGCTGCGCGCTCGGGCCGGGCGCTCGGGGAGCGGGGCAGCAAACCCCATAATCTAGCGCAGGCCGGGCGACTCTGGCAGGAATTCCCCGGGGCTGGCGTAAAAAGCGCGCCCGAGCGGGCCGGCCGCGGCAGCGACCGCTCCGCGCTCCGCGAGCGGGCTTATGTGCCGGGGCGTGCAGCCGGCTCGCCTGGTCTTCCATGCGGTGCGCTCTTACCACAGGACGGCGGGGCGGGGCAATGTGGCGGCGCCGCGTAACGTGGTATGATGAATCGCAATTTCCAGGCACGCTGCGCGGAGGTGACGGGCACGGAGGCGGCGCAGCACCACGGAGGAGACATGCCGAAAAACGCCGCACCGATCCCCCCGGCAACGAACGCCGCCCGCGGAGACCACGCCGCGGCGCCGCGGCGCCGGCGCGCCCGGCCGAGCGCCGACCGGCCGCTCCTCTTTTTGACCGCGCTCGGGGGGACGCTCGCCGCTGGCCTCAGCGCGAGCTCCGCCACCGCACCACCGGCCAGAGCGGCGACAGCAGCAGCCGCACCCCGGGGGGCCGCTGCGACCGCGCCCGCGGCGACCGCACTGGCTTCGCCCCAAGCCTACCCGGCCACATCCCCCGCGGCCGCCACAGCAGCGGCGATGCCGGCGGCGGCGCTCCCCACGGGCAGTGCCGTGTTCTTCGCGGTCGAGGGCAGCCCCGAGCGCGGACCGCTGACGCTGGTCCCGCTGTCCTGCTATGACGCGACCAAGAAGACCCGCGCCGTCGGCGACGCCTGTCTGCCGCTGCTGCCGGCGACGGCGACCGTGCAGACCGCCGGCGGGCCGCTGCAGCTGGGCGGGCCGGCGACCCCGCAGTGCCCGCGCCAGCCGCTCGTGGGCGGGCGGCGGCTTGTCGGCAAGGTCAAGGCGGCGCCGTTTCTGTACGGGGCCTGGCCTTCGCTGGCGGCGGTGCGCTACGCCGAGGTGCCCGAGGGCAGCCTGCACGGCGCCATGGCCCCAGTCGAAAAGCTGGCGCGCCAGGCGATCACCGCCGCCACCACGCTGCCCGTCGCCGACCTTGCCATCTATCAGATTATCGCGCTGTCCTTAACGAGCGACCGTACGCTGCAGAAGCTGTACTCGGTGGCGGTGCCCGATCGCCGCGGCCGCACGCAGTGGAGCGGCCTGCTCATCGGCGATGTAAAGGGTCGCCAGGCCACCGTCGCCGGCGCCGATGAGCTGCCGGGCGTCCGCCGGCACTCGATGCAGATCGTCGGCCACCTGGACATCGATCACGACGGCAAGCTGGAGCTTGTGGTCAACAGCGGCGGCGACAACCTGGACCGCTACTCGGTGCGCGAGTACGACGGGAAGATGCTGGGCGTGGCGAGCTACTGGCACAGCTGCGGCGAGTAGCGGCGCGAGCTACTTGAGCAGGTACTCCTGCATGAACAGGATGGTGGCGTAGAACTGGAAGTCCTGGTTGCGCTTCTTGGCGAAGCCGTGCCCCTCGTCCTTGGCTAGCAGGTACCAGGCCGGGGTCCGGCTGGCGCGCACCGTCTTTAGCATCTGCTCCGCCTCGCTCGCCGGCACTCGCGGGTCGTTCTGGCCCTGCACCAGGAACAGGGGCTTGGTGATGCTGCCGGCGCGGTTGAGCGGCGCGATGCCGGTGAGGAAGCTGCGCATCTTGGTGTCGCGCTCGTCGCCGTACTCGACGCGGCGGAGGTCGCGGCGATAGCCTTCGGTGCGCTCCAGGAACGTCACCAGGTTGGACATGCCGACGACCGCCAGCGAGCAGCGGATGAGCGCGTTGTGGTGGGTCGCCGACACCAGGGTCATGTGGCCGCCGTAGCTGCCGCCGGTGACCATGATCCGCTCGCCGTCGAGGTTTGGCTGCTGCTTGATCCACTTGTACAGCGCCTCGGCGTCCTTGTACGAGTCCTCGCGCCGAAACCCGTCGTCAAGCTGGAGGAACGTCTTGCCGTAGCCGGTAGAGCCGCGGACGTTGGGGAACAGCAGCGCCACCCCGAGCTCGTTCAAGTAGTAGTTGTTGCGCCCAATGAAGGTCGGCCGGAACTGCGCCTCGGGTCCGCCGTGGATGTTAACGACGACGGGCCGCCGGCCGGTAAAGCGCTTGCTGGGCATGTACAGAAAGCCGGTAATCTCGCGGCCGTCGAAGCTCTGCCACTTGACCAGCTGCGGCTCGGAGAACTCCTCGGTGGGCAGGCCGCCGGTCTCGCTCTGGGTCCAGCGCTCCATGCGGCCGGTGCGCAGGTTGACCGAGTAGACATCGGCGTTGCTGCGCGCCGCGCTGAGGGTAAAGCCGAGCTCATTGCCGTTTGGGTGGATGGCCAGCCCGCCGACCACGCCGACGGGAATTTGGGTGAGCGGGCGGAACTGCTTGGTGGCGGTGGACATCACGTAGACGCGGCTGATGCCGTTTTCGTTGGTCGCAAAGACCAGGGTCTTGCCGTCGCGCGACAGGTCGTAGTCCTCGACGTCCCACTTGATCGAGGTGGTGAGGTAGGTGTGCTTGCCAGAGGCCAGATCGATATAGGTCAGGCGGCGGAACTCCGACTCTTTATCGGTGGTGACGTACAGGCCCTTGCCGTCGGTGGAGTAGCGGGCGCGGAAGTAGGCGACCTTCTCGGGCAGGCCCTTGGGGGTGAGCAGCTTCTTCTCAGCGGTGGCGAGATCGACCAGCCACAGGTAGCTCTCGTTGGCCGAGACCTCTTCGCCCAGGACCAGCTGGCCGCGGTCGCCGGCGTCGGGGGCGAAGTCCTCGGCGCCCCAGCCGCCGCCGGTCAGCTGCAGGAGCTGCTTGTCGCTGGCCTTGTCGAGCGGGTTCATCACCCACAGGTCGTTGTCGCGGCCGTTGCGGCGGGTCGACATATAGGCGATGCGGTCGCCGCGGCGGTTGAAGATCGCCCCGGTGTTGCGCGACTTGCCATCGGTGAGCAGGGTGATGTCGCCGCTCTTGACGTCATAGCGGAAGATCTGGAACCACTCGCCGCCGCCGACGTCCTTGGAGAACAGGAAGTAGTCGCCGCGAGTCGGCTCGTAGGTGGCGCCGCTCACGCGGTCGGGGAAGAAGGTCAGCTGGGTGCGGGCGCCGCCGGGCATGAACAGGCGGTGGACCTGCGGCACGTCGGCAAAGCGGGTCAGCATGAGCAGCTCGCGGCGCAGCGGGTGCCAGTCGGAGAAGCCGGCGGAGCGGAACTCGGTGTAGCGGCCGACGCGGTCGGCGAGCTCGCGGGGGATTGGCGGGATGCCTTCGACAACCAGGTTCTCGCCGGGGGGGACGACCTTGCTGGCGGCGGGCAGGGCCTGGGAGCTGACGGTGGGGCCGCCGGCGGCGACGGTGGGAGCCGGCGGGCTGGCGGCCTTGGCGGGCGGCACGGAGCCGGGCGCCACGGGAGCGGTCTGGGCGCCTGCCTGAGACGGCGCGACCAGCCCAAGCGCGAGGCTGAGACAGAGGCTCACGCAGGCGGGGCGGAGACTGGAGAGAGAGAGACGCTGCACCTTCACGAGGACCTCCGAGCGGTTTTCACGACCGTTTCTCACAGGTTGCAGCCGCCCAAGGGGGGGGGCGGGCAAAAAGGGTTTGATTAGTAACACAGAAGCTCGGGAAATGTTCGCGACGGGCGGACCGGCAGCGGGCCGAAGCTTGCGTGGTCACCGCCGGGGGCGGCAGCGGGCGGCAGGGGCGCGCGACGGGCGCCACCGCAAGCGGGCACAAGTGGTAAGATGGCCAGCGGAGGCTATTCAAGTGACTCACCGTCGTACTGCTTTGGGGCAACCGCACGGCCGCTGCTCGGCCTGGGGAGTGCTGGGAATGCTGGCCCTGTTCGCGGCGCAGGGCAGCTGTACGCCCGAGGCCGAGCTGGTGGCGGACAGCGGAGTGACGACCAGCGACTGCGGGCAGCGCGAGCGCATCGACGGGCAGGTCAAGCAGCAGGCGGCGGCGGACTTCGCCAGCGCGGGCAAGCCGTGCCAGCCTTACGACATGCAGCTGACCTCGACGAACCCGCAGGAGACCTTATGGCGGGTGTGCTGCGCGGGGGTGGCGTTCAACTACATCTACTTCCCGCAGAAGTGTGTGGTGCGTAAGGCGTCGGGGCCTGGCGAGTGTAAATAGCGGCGGGCGGTTTGCGGGCTTCTCCGTCGGGGACGGGCGGGCTTCGCCGGAGTGGGGCCCCTTTTGCGAGGTCGGCCCCACTCCTTTGGGCTAATTACGCAGGGGCTTGTTGTTCTGCAGCATGTACATCATGCGGTCGCGGGTCTTTTCCTCGCCGCAGAGCTTGAGGAAGGCCTCCTTCTCCAGGTCGAGGAGCTGCTGCTCGGTGAGCTTGACCGTGGGGGCGGTGTTGCCGCCGGTGAGCACGCGTGCAAGGGCGCTACCGACGACCAGATCGTGGGGGAGGATCTGGTGGGCCTCGAGCATCATCTGCAGGCTGGAGCGGATGTTGGCGTAGCCGGAGGGGCCGGGCAGGCGGACAAGGCGCGGGCGGGGGGGGCGGTAGCCGGCGCGCAAGAGGCCCAGGGCGGTCTGCTTGGCGTCGAAGATCACCTGATCGCGGTTCAGGGTCACGCCGTCGGTCTCGCGCAGGAAGCCGGCGGTGCGGGCCTCTTCGGCGGAGGTCGCGACCTTGGCCAGGCCTATGGTCTGGAAGACCTGCTTGACCATGACGAACGGGTCGGCGTCGTCGGGCTGGCCGGCCAGGGCGCGGCACAGGAGCTCCTTGCAGCCGCCGCCGCCGGGGACCAGGCCCACGCCGACTTCGACCAGGCCGATGTATAGCTCGGCGTGGGCGCGGACGGCGTCGCCGTGCAGGGTGACCTCGGCGCCGCCGCCCAGGGTCAGGCCGAAGGGGGCGACGACGACGGGGACGGGGCTGTAGCGCAGGAGCATGTTGGCCTGCTGGAAGTCGTCCACTGCCTTCTCGAGCATGGTCCAGTTGTTCTGGCTCGCGGCCATGACCACCAGCATCAGGTTGGCGCCGGCGGAGAAGGCGTCGCTGGCCTCGTTGCCGACGACCAGGGCGGCGCCGCGGCGGTCGCACTCGTCGATCGCCCGCCGCATCATGGTGACGACGTCGGCGTCGATGGCGTTCATCTTGGTGTGGAACTCCAGGCCCAGGACCTCGTCGCCGAGGTCGAGGAGGCGGGCGCCGTCGTTTTTGGCGACGACCTTGCCCGAGGCGGCAAGGCCGGCGAGGCTGAGGTCGCGCGGCGAGGTGGGCACGGCGACTTCCTGCTTGCTCTGCAGGTCGTAGTACTTCTTGTGGCCGGGCTCGCCGGAGTAAAACGACGTGCGGCCGCTCTTGAGCATGTCGTACACCCAGGCGGCGGGGCGGATGCCCTCTTTGTCCATGCGCTCGACGGACTTTTGGACGCCGATGGCGTCCCACATCTCAAAGGGGCCCATCTCCCAGGCGTAGCCCCAGCGCATCGCGCGGTCGATGTTGCACAGGTCCTCGGCGATCGGCGGATCGTTGAGGTTGCCATCGGCGGCGCTGCGCGGGCCGATGCGCCGCGACGAGTAGGCGAGCATGTGGGCGGTCGCCTTCCACGCGAGCTCCGCGGCGCGATCGCTGCCGGACAGGACGGCGGCGATGCGCTCGCCGGCGGTGTTCAGGTTGCGGGCGGCGCCCAGGCAGTCAAAGCGCACCTTGGCCTGCGGCTTGTACTCCAGGCTCTTGGGATCCAGGGACAGCACGCCCTCTTTGGTCTTCTGGTAGAAGCCCTTGCCGGTCTTGTCGCCGCGCAGGCCGCGCCTTACCATTTCGCGCAAGAGCTCGGGGACGGCGAAGGTCTCGCGCGCCTCGTCGTGGGGCAGGTTGTCGTAGCAGTTTTGGGCGACGTCGATGACGGTGTCAAGGCCCACCAGGTCGGCGGTGCGGAACACCGCGCTCTTGGGGCGGCCGAGCGGCGGGCCGAAGATGGCGTCGACCTCTTCGATCGAGAAGCCGGCTTCGATGGCGAGCTTGATAAGGCCCATCATGCCGTGGGTGCCGATGCGGTTGGCGACGAAGTTGGTCGTGTCCTTGCCCAGGACCACGCCCTTGCCGAGGGTGGTCTCGCCAAAGCGGGCGACCTCGGCGAAGAGCTCGGGGTCGGTGTCCTCGCCGCGGATGAGCTCCAGGAGCCGCATGTAGCGCACGGGGTTGAAAAAGTGGGTGACCAGGAACCGCCGCCGCATGCTGGCGCCGCGCCCTTCCATGAGCTTGGCGATCGGCAGGCCCGAGGTGTTGGAGGCCAGCACGGCGTGCTCGGACAGGAGCGGCTCGAGCCGGGCGAACAGGGCGCGCTTGACCGCAAGGTCCTCGCGCACGACCTCGATGATGAGGTCCTGCTGGCCCGCCTCGGCGAGGTCGTCCTCGAGGTTGCCGACGCGGATGCGCTCCAGGTCGCGGGGGTGGAACAGCGCCGCCGGCCGGCTCGCCTTGAGCTTGTCGAGCGCCCCGAGGGCAAACTTGTTGCGCGCCCGCTTGTCGCTCGCGCCGGCGCCCGCGAGGTCAGGCGGCACGATGTCAAGCAGCAGCACCTCGAGCCCGGCGCCCGCCAGGTGCGCCGCGATGCCGCTCCCCATCACCCCGGCGCCCAGCACTGCGGCTCGCCGAAACTTCCGCCCGGCGCTCGCCGGACTTTGCTGCTTGTCTCGAGTGTCCATCACGAATTCCTCCGAGGAATTTTGGCCCGCAGTCTATCACAGTTCGCCGCCGCGACCGCCCGGTCCGGCGGGAAGTGCTAAACCACTTGTATGGAAAATACCCGCCCGCAAGCGGCGTCCGCGGACGCCATAAGGCGCCTGCTCGCCGATGAGACGCTGCCGGCGCCGGTGCGCCAGTTCCTTGTCGCCGGTGGCCAGCTGGAGGAGCTCGTCCTCGATGAGCAGGGCACCTTCAGCCATCAGGGCGAGCCGTTTCAGAACCCGGCGCTCATCGCGCTGTTCAGCCGGTCGCTGGTCAAGACGCCGGGCGGCACGTGGCTCGTGCAGATCCCGCCGTTCAGCTATCCGATCACGGTGCGCGACACGCCTTACTATGTGCGCAGCGCGCGGGTCGACGGGGACCAGGTGCTCCTTCACCTGAGCGATGACAGCGAGGAGCCGCTGGAGGCGGCGACGCTGCGCTACGTCGAGGGGCGCGGCCTTTACTGCCGGGTCAAGGCGGGGGCGGGACCGGGGCTGCCAGCGCGCCTTTTGCGGCCGGCCTACTTTGCCCTGGGCGCCCTCATCAGCCAGGAGGCGGACGGCTTTTCCTTGCTCCTTGCCGGCCAGCGGAGCCCGATCCCGCAGGTGAGCTGGGAAGCGGCGCGCGCCTGCTGAGGCGCCGGCGGCCCGGTTTGCGGGCGGCGCCACCGCGAACTCGGGCCGCGCTTCCATAACGCACCGCGTTGAGGGGAAAGCTGCCCGTTCAACCACCTGCCCAATGGCCGGGCACCGTCGGATTATCACCGAATTGTCACAGCCTTGTGCTTGTCCGCTCCGGCCCCTTCCTTGCACTGCTCCTTGGGCAAATGGAGCAATTGGCATGAGCCCAGACAGCGTGAGCATGCACAGAACGATGCATCCCATCCGTAATGCCGGACTGGAAACGTCTCTGCTGCCCTCCGCTGCCCTGTCACCGGCCTTGCGCGATCACAGCGTGGATAATTTCGCAGCGCGAAGTAATTTACGCACTCCGCCTGTGGGCTCGGCGCTCCACCTACTGCAAAAGTGTTTAGGCATCACGCTGTCGATCTTCGCCTGGCTGGTCTTGCTCGCCGGGCTCGCACACCTGATTCTTGCCGCAGTGCATAATCAGCAGGGCGAGCTCGGTCTGGGCATGGACTCGACGGTGAATGGGGCGAAGTACTGCCTGGCGAGCTTCATTCTGGCGGCGGTCGGCTTGCCGCAGTGGGTCAAGAGCAGCCGCAAGCTGCGGGCCGCGCGCGCCGACCTCAACTGAGCTTCGCGGCGGCAGCTTGCCGGGGTAGGGGGAGAGCGGAGGGAGGGGAGGAGCGGGCGAGCCTACTTTTGACTGGCGGCGCTGCTAGCGTACTTCTCCAGCGCCAGGCCGATGAGCTCGACGGCGCGGCGCAGCGGCTGCTCGCCCAGGACGTAGGCGATGCGCACCTCGTCGCGGCCCGAGCCGGGGGTGCGGTAGAAGCCGGGGCCGGGGGCGAGCATGACCGTCTCGCCGTTGTGCTGGAAGTCGGTGAGCAGCCACTCGCAGAACCGCTCGCTGCTCGCCACCGGCAGCCGGGTCATAAGGTAAAAGGCGCCCTGGGCTTCGGGGGCGAGCACGCCGGGCAGGCGCCGCAGCTCCTGCATCAGCACGTCGCGGCGGCGGCGGAACTTTTCGATCATGTCGGCGACGAACGGCCCCGGCTCCTCCAGCGCCCCCAGGCCGCCGAGCTGGCCCAGGGTCGGCGGCGACAGGCGGCTCATCGCGAAGCGGGTGGCGGCGTCGACGATCTCGGCGTTTTTGGAGATGAGGCAGCCGATGCGCGCCCCGCACGCCGAGAAGCGCTTGGACAGCGAGTCGATAACCACCGCGATCTCGGCGGCGCCGGGGATCTGCAGCACGCTCTGCGGCCGCGCCGCCTCGCCCTCGGCGTAGATGAAGTCGCGATAGACCTCGTCGCAGATGAGGATGAGGCCGCGGCTTCGGCACAGCTCGACGACCTCGGTGAGGGCGGCGCGGGTGTACACGGCGCCGGTGGGGTTTGAGGGGTTGCAGAGCAGGATGGCGCGGGTGCGCGGGGTCACCGCGGCGGCGAAGGCGGCGGGCGGCGGCAGGCTGAAGCCGTCCTCGATGCGCGTCGGCAGCGGGCGTAGCGTCGCGCCGGCCATAAGCGCGAACATGCCGTAGTTGGGGTAGTACGGCTCGGGGGTGATGATCTCGTCGCCGGCGTCGCACAGGGCGAACATGGTGAACAAGAGCGCCTCGGAGCCGCCGGTGGTGACCAGCACGTCGGCCTCGGTGATCGGCACCGCCAGGCCGCTTATCGTCGAGTTATAGTACGCCGCCAGGGCCTGCCGGTAGGGGTAAAGGCCCGCCGAGGGGCTGTAGCTCAGCACCTCGCCCGGGCGCAGCTGCGCCCGGTGCACGAATGCGGTGGGCGTGGCGATGTCGGGCTGGCCGATGTTGAGGTGATAGATCTTGGTGCCGCGCTCGGTGGCCTTGCGGGCCAGCGGCTCCAGCTTGCGGATGGGGCTCGCCGGGGCCTCGCGGCCGCGCTGCGAAAGAACCGATTTGGACATGGTCGCTGTCTCCCGATGTAGCGCCTGCTACCTGCCTGGGGTGGTCTGCTTGTTAATCGATATCATGTTCGCCGTCTCGGGCGAAAGTCAGGCGGCGGCTGCCGCGTCGGCGCCGCCGGGGTGACGCGCCGCCGGCCGGGAGCGCAGGCGGCCGGCCTCGCCCGACGGCGGATTGACCCCTTGGGAGGGCTCCGATACCGTGAGAGATGATGGGCACATCTATTTTTAGCGCTTATACGAGCCTTGTTCCTGCGGGGAAAAATTCGGCTGCGGATTCGCGGCCCTGCCCCCCCCGCCGCCACGGCCGGCGGCGGCTCGGCCTCTTTTGCGGGCTGGCCGCTGGCGCCTTGCTCGGCGGCTGCAGCAGCAGCCCGACCGGACCGGGGCTGAAGCTGCAGGTGGCGGCGCTCGCCGGTGGCCAGAGCTGCCAGCGCGGCACCGCCGGCGTGCCGTTCACGCCGCTTTTGCGCGAAGGAACGCTGCGGCTGTCGGTGCTGCGCCGCGATCCGGAGGGGACCAAGCTGCAGTGCGACCTCACCGCGGCGGTGCCCAGCCAGAAGGCGAGCATCGACCTGGGGCCCGTCGATCGGGCGCGGGTGGACATCTTCGCCGAGTTCTTCGACCAGAGCGGCATGCGCGTCCTGTCCGGGGCGGCGATCGGCACAAGCGGCATCGGCAGCGATGGCGCGCCGCAGAACCTGCCGCTGTACCCGGTCGGCCAGTGGAGCTGTCCGGCCGGGGTGATGACCGCCGGCCGCGCCTTTCACTCCGCGACCCTTCTGCCCACCGGCGAGGTGCTGCTGCTCGGCGGCATCGAGGCGGTGTCGGGCTACGGCGCCGACGTCTTCGGGGTGCTCGCCTCGGCCGAGCTCTTCGATCCGCGCAAAGGGACCTTCAGCGGCTTTATGAGCCCCGGGCTCACCCCGCGGGCGTTCCACCAGGCGGCGGTGCTCAGCGCCAGCGACACCGAGGTGCGCATCCTGGTCTATGGCGGTGTCACCGCCCCAAGCGCCGGGCTGCCGGTGCTGCTGGCGCCTAACAGCGCCTCGCCGATCCGCCTGGCACCGGCCGGCAGCGCCGCGCCCGGCGGCGCCGAGCTGCTGGTCTACAGCCTGGCCAGCCGCACCCTGACCAGCACCGTGGTGACGCCTAGCGGCACCCACGCCACGGCCTTTGCCGGCGGGGCCGGGCTGGTCGGCGGCGGCCTGCTGGTCGCCGGCGGCGCAAGCTTCGCCGCCAGCGGCGGCTTCAACCGCAACACGCCGACCGCCCTGGGAGCCAACGGCGAGTTTGCGCTGGGACCGCCGGCGGCGACCACCGCAACCCTCACCTTCGCGTCGACGCCGCAGCAGCCGCCGTGGCTGCTGGCCCCCTCGGTGACGCCGCTGTCGCCGACGACGGCGCTGGTGCTGGGGGCGCAGGTCCCGGCGATGGTCACCGATCCGATCAACATGCTGGCGCTGCCGGTGAGCGGCCTGCCCCAGGCGCTGACCCTGGCGAGCCCGATGGGCGTCCAGCTCATGGGCGCGCCGACCGTCTACCACACCGCCACGCGCCTGGGACCGCCGCTGACCACCGCCGCCGGGAGCGGCCCCGCCCAGCTCCTGGTCACCGGCGGCTTCCTCATGACCGCCCAGCCGCCGCAGATCCCCGGCCAGCCGCCGACGCCGGATGTCGCGGTGCGGCTGTACACGGTGCCCGATCCGGCGGGCGCCCAGGGGCCGATCACCTATCAGGCGATTACCACCTACAGCCCGACCGCCATGTGCGGGGTCAGCGACGGCCACTACCGCCCGGCCGGCTTCGAGGCCGCCACCGCCACGCCCTCGGGCCAGCAGGTCCTGGTCACCGGTGGCACGCCGACCGTGCGCTACGGTGCCAGCCCGTGCGTCGACTGCGAGCCCACCGATCAGGCGACCAGCAAGCTGCTGTGCGTGCTGAGCCAGGTCTCGCTATACAACGCCGCGTCCGGGACATTCACCGCCGGCCCCAAGCTCGGACTGGGCCGCATGGGTCACCAGCAGACGCTGCTACGCGACGGGACGATCCTGCTCACCGGCGGCCTCATCCGCCCGGGCGGCGACGCCACTACGGCCACGGTCGAGGCGGAGGTCTGGAACCCGCGCACCGCCGATCCGGCGCAGCTCGATGCCGAGGACCCGGTAGTCCCAGTGCTCGACGCCGGGCAGAAGGCGCTGCGCCCGGGTCTGGGGCTGGCGAGTCCTTGTCCGACTCTATAGCTGAAGCGCCGCCGCCCCGCAGCAGACCGGCCCCTTGGGTTGGGCCCCTGGTCGGGGGCGCAGTCTAGAACTCGGCCCCGGTTCATATACACTCCCGGCCATGAAAGCGCGCAAAATGACTGGTCTTTTCGCGCCGGCGAGCGCGGCCGGGATCCTGGGTCTCGGCTTTTGTCTGGCTGGGGTCGCGCACGCGGCGACCCCCAAGGTCTGCGGCAACGACGCCATGCTGGGCAACTTCGACCCCGCCAGCTGTCCGGTGCTCCACGATGACGGCGTGGCCCCCGACGAGGCAGCCGGCGACGGCATCTACAGCGTCGAGGTCAAGCTGAGCAGCAAGCCCCTGCTGGAGTACAAGCTCCTGCCGAGCGGCGCCTTCGACGGCACCCAGCTTGGCCAGCTCGGCACCTGCGATGTCCAGGGCATGCGCACCAACACCTTCGGTAACATCCAGGTCCCCGAGCCGGACACCAGCCGGCCGGTGCGCTTTTTCTACGACAGCCGGGCGCCGGCCGATGCGACCTACGCGGCGCCGCCGGGCAACCGCTCGGTCGGCGATGATCTGATGCTGCGCTCGCCCGCTGCGCGCTGCCCGCAGTGGCTGGCGGTGGGCGATTTCCAGAGCGTCCCCTTTGACCGCACGATCGGCACCGTCGAGCTGACCCTGCAGACCCCCGGGGTCCTGGTCGGTCGCCTGACCGCCGCCAAGGCCCTGGCGAGCGGCTGGCGCTGGCGGGTCGTGCAGGGCAGCCCCGGCCCGAGCGGCGCCCGGCAGTACGGTCCAAGCGGCTGGGCCGACGATCCCTGCGACGCCGACAACGTCCAGGTGGCGAGCGCGGTACGACCCGGCGACATCGTCTACTTCACCTGGAACAGCGCCACCGGCCGCCTGCGCACCGTGGTCGTCGCGCCCGGCGCCGATCCCCCCGACGCCGGCGCCCACAGCGGGGTGCCGCTGTGCCCGCCCGTCGACCCGGACCCGCCCGACCTGGGCGAGGCGGCCGACCTGGCCGCGCCGCTTATCGACCTCAGCAGCGGGCAGGCAGGCGACGCGGCCGGCGACGGCGGCCCGGGGCGCCCGCGGCCGGGCATCCACTGCGACTGCCAGCTCGCCGGCGGCGGCCGGCGCGGCGAGCGGCCGGCGCCCGCTCCGCTGGCGATCGGGCTTGGCCTCGCGGCAGCCTGCCTCTTTCGGCGCGCGCGGCGACCTGGTCTAAAAGGCGCGCTGCCGCCCCCGGGGAATTACCGGCGCGAAAGTGCATGACTTATTATCAGGTTGAGCGAGAATCGGAGCCGCTCCTGCTAGTGACGCCGCTGCCAGTGACGCCCCGGCTGGCACCGTTGTCGGGTACACTTTGTAATGGCGCGCTAACTTTTGTAGTTATTGACCGGAATAGACAAGTCCCTTTACTGTCATAGGAGCGGAGGCAGCAGCCTGATGGATTCGTCCCGATCTTGGTCCAGGTTTTCGTTACTTAGCGGGCTCGTCGCCGCGGCCCTGGTCACTGGCAGCGCTACGGCCCACGCAGCCGATCCCCCGCCCCCGGTGGTCTTTGACGCCCGGCGGGCGCTGCCGCTGTTCCCCAGCCTGGGCTACCGCGACGGCTTCTTCCTCGAAAACAGCCTCATCGGCGACTTCGGTCTGCACCTCCGGGCGGTCGGCATCTACGGCCGCGACCCGCTCGGCAGCCAGGCCGACAACGGCACCAACGCCATCATCGGCAACCGGTTCACCCTGCACGCGGCGGCCATCGTGTCGCTGGCGCAGTGGGTCGAGCTGGGGCTGACGATCCCCTTTGTCCTTTACCAGGACAGCTCCGGCTTCAACCTCAACACCTCCGCGGTCGGCGATCTGCGGTTCATCGGCAAGTTCAACCTGCACCTGCCCAAGAACTGGCCGCAGCTCGCCCTGTCGGTGGGCCTGGGGTTTGAGACCGCCTCGGCGCTGTCGGGGCTCGGGGCCGGCGGCATCAGCGGCTACCCGCGCCTCATCATCGACATGCCGCGGATCCTGGACGGCCGCATCCAGATCGCCGCCAACGCTGGTGCCGTCATCGCCGGCATCACCCGGCCGTGCACCGCCGACGAGATCGCGGCGCAGGCGGCGGGCAACACCACCCCCGGCACTGGCATGATGATGCCCGGCATGACCGGCACCACCGAGTGCGAGACCCGCGCGCTCGGCCTCGGCGACCACTTCATCTATGGCGTCGGCGTCTCGGCCCTGCTCTCCCGCGATCAGAGCCTTTATGTAACCAGCGAGCTCATCGGCTCGGTCTCGCTCGGCACCGCCGAGGAGACCCGCACGCCGCTGTTCTGGGACATCGGCATCCGCCGCGCCCGCGCCAACGCCACGTTCTTCTCGGCGGCCTACGGCCTCGGCCTGACCACCGGCAGCCCGAGCCACACGGTGCTCGTCTCGCTGGGCCTGGTGTGGGAGACCAAGCCGCCACCGCCGCCGGCGGCCAAGCCGGGCGCTGGGCCGACGCTGAAGCTCGACATCAACATCACCGGCCTGCCGCCCGGCTCGTCCGCCCAGGTCGGCGGCAAAGACATCAAGGTGCCGCCGGCGGCCAGCCCCGCCGCCGGCAGCGCGCCCAAGCCGGCCGCGCCCGCCGGAGCCGCTCCGGCGGCGCCGCCCGCGCCCAAGCCGGTCACCGGCACCATGGAGCTGGCCATCCCCGATGGCCTGATCCCCGCCGCGGCCGGCGGCTCGAGCGGCGGCGGCGGCGGCGGCGGACCCCCCAAGAAGAAGTAGGACTGCCGGGGACGCGCAGCGGCGCCCCCGGAGCCGACCCCACCAAGCTCTGGCACGCCCCGGCGCGCACCTCGCCCACGCACCTCGCCCACGCACCTCGCCCACGCACCTCGCCCACGCACCCCGCCCACGCACCTCGCCCACGCATCTCGCATCTCGCATCTCGCATCTCGCATCTCGCCCCGTGCCCCGTGCCCCGTGCCCCGTGCCCCGTGCCCACTGCCCACTGCCCCTCGCACCGTGCACCTCGCACCGTACCTTGCCCGCGCGCCTCGCCAGCACCTCGTAGCGTGCCCTGCGCACCGCGCCTGCGCACCGCCACTGCCAGTTATCAGTCGCTCACAAGCTGGTGCTGACGTCGCCACCGGCGGCACTGCGGCAGCTCTGGCGCGGCGCTGTTGTGGTAGCGTAGTGAGACGATGCGTGGCTCTCAGCAGACTGGACGGCTCTTAGCGCATTGGTGGCGATCAGCTGGCGGGCTGGTCCACGGTGAGAGCGCCAAGCCGGCCCGCGCAGCGCGGCGCTGGGCCTGGCCGCTTGGATTTTTTGCCCTCGGCTGGGCGCTGGGCGGCAGCGGCCCGAGCTGCGTCGTCGCCGATCCCGACTACTGCGCCACCAGCGCGCAGTGTCCCTATATCGACACCCCGGCCGGCAAGCGGCAGCAGGTCTGCAACACCGGCCAGCACATCTGCGTCAACGGCTCCTGCTACAGCGATGACGACTGCCACGATTTCAACAGCCCGCGCTGCGACTCGGCGACCCTGACCTGCACCAGCTGCAACGTCGGCGACAACTCCTGCGTGCGCTTCCCCGAGCGCCGGCTGTGCATCCACGCCGCCGACGGGACGAGCGCCACGCTGTGCGGCGCCTGCCAGACCCACACCGACTGCCCCGCGACAGCGCCGGTCTGTGACGGCCAGAAGTGCCGCCCGTGCGCCGGCCACAGCGACTGCGAGGGCGAGCACATCTGCGATAACGGCGCCCCCTGCACCGACTCGCTGGTGTGCATCAAGGAGGGCGACCTGGCCGCCGAGCTGGTCGGCCGCTGCGCCCAGAACGGCGCCGGGGTGAGCGGCAGGGTCATCTACGTAGCCGACCCCGGCCTGTGCGCGGATACCAACCCCGGCAGCGAGCTCACCAAGGCGGTGTGCAGCCTGGACGCCGCGGTGGCGACGGCGACCACCCAGAGCCGGCGCTTCATTCGCCTGGTCGGCGCGACCTTCTCGGGCCTCAACGATGCGCTGAGCAGCGGGACCTATACCTTCATCGGCGCGCCGGCCAAGGCCTACACCAACCAGGCCACGATCGTCGGCAACGGTCCGTTCTTCGCGGTCACCGGCAGCGCCGCGGTAACGCTGGACGGGCTCCATCTGGTCGCGCAGCGCGCCAACACCATGCTCATCCTGTGCTCGGGCTTCGGCAACATCCTGCCCAGCCTGACGCTGCGCAATAACTTCCTCAGCGGCTCGACGCCGCCGGACGCCGCCACCGCCAAGGTCGGCGCGGTGACCCTCAACACCTGCAACACGCTGCTCGACGGCAACATCATCGGTGTCCAGAGCGACTCCGAGCTCAAGAACCCCCTTTTGACGGTGCACGGCACGGCGCTGGCCATCAGCGACACCGCGGCCGGGCGCGGCGCTTCCTATCTGGTCCAAAACAACCTGATAGTCGGCAACGCCGGGTATGCGCTCAACCTGGTGGGCGTCAACACCGATGCCTCGCGGTTTGTGTTCCGCTTCAACACCATCGTCAACAACGGGCGCGCCACCGCCGCCACCGCCGGTGCCGTCGTCTGTCCGATCGCCAGCTCGAAGATCGAGTTCAGCCACTCGATCGTGGTGAACAACTCGAGCTTTGCCGGCGGCTCGCAGTTCCTGTTTCCCGAAAACTGCGGCCTCAAGGATCTGGTGGTCGGCCCGAGCGAGACCGGGACCGACCCCAAGTTCAAGCTGATGCCCGAGCTCGATCCGCAGTTCCACCTGGTGCGCGGCGCCGCCGACCTCGCCTGCTGCATCGACAAGGTCACTCCCATCGGAGCCGAGACCCTGCCGAGCCTGGACATCAGCCTGAACCCACGGCCGCAAGGCGCCAGCTGGGACATCGGCGCCGCCGAGCTTATGCCCTAGCGGCGGCCGGACCCAGAGCCCCTACAGAGCGGACCCAAGGCCCCTACAGAGCGGACCCAGAGCTCCTACAGAGCGAGCGAAGAGGAACGATCAGAGACGACGGGGGAAGGCAGGGGGAAGGTCGCGGAGGGCGGCTGCCAGCACCGAGCGGCAGCCGCGACCCAAGGCGCTACGGGGCTTCGATGAAGCTCGTGTCCGACGAGGTCGGGTGGGTCACCGAGATCGTGTGCGAGGCCTCGATGGCGCCGGTCTTCACATCGCTTAAGCGATAGTGAATGGTCAGCTTGTTCGAGCCCATGCTGAGGATGTGATAGACCAGCACCTTGTCGGCGTTGCGCTTCTTGGCCTCGTCGAGCATGCACAGGTCTTCACAGGACATGCCCGAGACCGTGCTCTTGCCTTCGATGAGGGCGTCGATCTTCTTGTGCGTCTCCGGCTTGAGCTCGGTCGAGTAGTTGTGGCGGTGGGTCTCGATGACGCGCACCTTCTTGCCCTGGGTCAGGTAGTTGGAGATGACCTGGTAGGCGAGCCGGTCGCTGCTGCTCGGGCCACCGCCGCCGAACAGGCCGCCGAGCTTGACCTTGCCGCCGCCGCCGTTGCCGCAGGTGAGCGGCGACTGGCAGCCGCTGTCACACGAGCTGTCAGAGTTGCTGGTCACCCACACCTTGTCGGTGGGCGCCGCCTGCATCTTGCCACTGAAGGTCTTGATCGACTCGGCGAGCATGTTGGTATGGAAGTGAGTGCAACCCGGCATGATGGCGGCCACGAGGAACAGAATGAAGGGGTACAGTCGCATGCGTTCTCCTTGATTTGATGACATGTAGCGTCATGTATGATGGATGCGCAGCTCGGTACCATATGTAGAACTGCGATACAAGCCTTGTCTGTCTTTCAGCTGGCTGGGCAGCTGGCTGGGCAGCCGGTTTGTCAGCCGACCGGCTCCTGACCGCGGTCCTGACCGACCCATCTTTAAAAGGAAGGCGGGCCGCGCGCTTTGCCCGCGAAACCGCGGCAGATTGTTGATAGCCTGGGATCGCCATTTTGAGAGGCTAACTACTCATGACCCGATCCTCTTCTCGCTATCCAATCCTTCTGGCCGGTGTGTCGGCCTTTCAGCTGCTGGCGGCTGCCTGCTCGGCGCCACCTGCGGCCCCACCTGCGGCGGAGGCAAAGTCCGTGCAAGCGCGGGTCGCGCACCGCGATCCCCAGCTCGGCGTGCCGACGTTTGTCTGGCTGGACTCCCAGCCTGATCCGACCGCCGACGCCAAGGCGGTCGCCTGGCGGGTGCTGCGCGAGCTCGCCCCGACCTACGGGCTGAGCGCCGCGGCGCTGCAGACGGCGCGCCTGCGCGGGCTGCACGACATCGGCCAGGGGGCGATCATCGCCCAGTTCGAGCAGGAGGTCGCCGGCCTCGAGGTCTTCCGCCTCGGCCTCAACGTGGCGATGACCCGCGAGCTGGAGCCCCTTGGCGCCACCGGCTACCTGGTGCCGCAGATCACCCCGAGCGCCGAGTTCACGCTGCGCGCCGAAGACGCGGTGAGCCGGGCGATCGCCGCCATGACCGGCGCCACCGTCCAGCCGGCGAGCAGCGCCCCGGCCGCCGCCGGCTACCTCACCCACACCATCGGCGTCTTCGCTGCCGCCGGCACCCGCTACCGCGCCGCCTCGCCGCCGCGCACCAAGCAGGTCTTTTTTCCCACCGCCAAGGCGCTCGTGCCGGCCTACTACGTCGAGCTCGATCTGTCGCTCAACGATCAGCCCGACTCCTCCCTGCACGCCTACGTAGTCTCGGCGGTCGACGGCGCGATCCTGTTTGACAATGACCTCGTCCAGAACGACTCCTACAAGTACCGCGTCTTTGCCGACAAGGGCCCGGCATTCACCCCATGGGATGGCCCGCACGGCAACGCTTTTACCCCCCACCCCACCGGCAAGCGCGATGGCACCGACCTCACGTTCGTCGCCTCGCAGGTCGTCGAGCTGGAGCACGCGCCGTTCAAGCAGAACGACCCCTGGCTGCCGGCGAGCGCCACCGCGGCGACCGGCAACAACGCCACTGCCTACGCCGACGTCGTCGCCCCCGACGGCCTGAACATGGGCGACATCCAGCTCAAGCCGAGCGCCGCCGGCGAGTTTGACTACAACATCGATCTCGACAAGGACGACCCGGCCGCCAACAGCCGGACGATCCAGGCAGTCACTACCAACTTCTTCTTCATCGTCAACTACCTGCACGACACCTACTACGACGCCGGCTGGGACGAGAAATCGCGCAACCCGCAGAAGGACAACTTCGGTCGCGGCGGCACCGCGGGCGATCCGATCAAGGCCGAGTCGCAGGACAACTCCGGCCGCAACAACGCCAACGCCTCGACGCCGGCGGACGGCGCCTCGCCGCGCATCCAGATGTACCTGTTCGATCCCAAGGAGAACGCCCTCAAGGTCACCGCGCCCGCCGAGCTGGCGCGCGCCTATGACGTCGGCCGCGCCTCTTTTGGACCCAAGCTGTTTGACGTCAAAAACGATCTGGTGGTCGTAAATGACGGCACCGGCACCATGACCGACGGCTGCGAGACTCCGTTTACCAACGCGGCGGCGATCAAGGACAAGGTCGCGGTGATCGATCGCGGCAGCTGTCCGTTTGAGACCAAGGCCTACAACGCGCAGATAAACGGCGCCAAGGGCGTCATCATCATCAACAACGTCCCCGGCGCCCCGATCGGCATGGCCGCGGGCAGCCCGCCGCCGCCGATGCCGGTGACGATCCCGGCGGTGATGGTCTCGCAGGCCGACGGCGCCCTTATGACCGCCAAGCTGGCCGCGGGCATGACGGTGTCGATCGCGCTGCGCACCGTGCTGGCCAACAACGACAGCTCGCTCGACGCCATGATCGTCTCGCACGAGTGGGGCCATGTGCTGTCAAACCGCCTCATCGGCAACGGCAGCGGTCTTGGCAACAACCAGGGCCGCTCGATGGGCGAGGGGTGGAGCGACTTTGTCGCCCTGCTCATGACCACTCGCGCCGAAGACGCCACCAACCTGGCCAACGTGAACTGGAACGGCGCCTTTGCCGCCGCCGCCTACGCCACCGGGCCGAGCAACAACTCCGCCTACGACGGCATCCGCCGCTACCCGTACTCGTCGGACCTGAGCAAAAACCCGCTGACCTTCAAGCACATCCGCAACGGCACGGCGCTGCCGGCGATGCCGGCGCCCGCCTTCGGGCAGGACGGCGCCAGCAACTCCGAGGTGCACAACACCGGCGAGGTGTGGACGAGCATGCTGTGGGAGTGCTACACGGCGCTGTTGCGCGACACTGGCCGCTACACCTTCGACCAGGCCAGCCAGGCGATGCGCGAGTACCTGGTCGCCTCGCTCAAGCTCACCCCGATTAACCCCACCATGCTCGAGGCGCGCGACGCCGTGCTGCTCGCCGCCCTGGCCCGCAGCGAGCAGGACTTCGAGCTGTTCGCGCGCGCCTTCGCCCGCCGCGGCATGGGCGTGTTCGCGGTGGCACCGCCGCGCGGCTCGACCGATCACGCCGGCGTCGTCGAGAGCTACAGCGTCGGCGGCGTCATCACCGTCGACTCGATCACGCTCACCGACTCGGTGCGCTCGTGCGATCACGACGGCATCCTCGACAACGACGAGCTTGGGCTGGTCACCGTCACCCTGCGCAACACCGGCACCCTGCCCTTCGCCGCCACCGGCACCATCAGCGATGACTCGGGCACCGTCACCTTCCCGCGCGGCAACCGCATCAGCTTCGTCAACGCCAAGCCGTACAAGGGAGTGACCGGCTCGGTCCTGGTCGCGCTCAAGGGAGCGCCGCCCAAGGTCGGGTTCCAGCTGCGGGTCTCGCTCGACGCCCCCAACCTCGCGGCGCCTGGTCCGGTCAGCGCCAGCCGCGCCTTTGTCGGCAACTACGATCTGGTCGCCGCTTCGTCGGCCACCGACACCATGGACGAGGCGGGCAGCGTGTGGACGACCACCGGCGATCCCAAGCTCGATCAGAGCGTGCCGTGGGTCCAGCTGCGCGACGATCAGGGCGGCCGGTGGGCGATTGTCGATGACGCTGCGCCTTCCGATCAGTCGCTGGTGTCGCCGCCGCTGCAGGTAAAGAGCAGCGGCAGCTTCGGCTTCACCCTGCGCCACCGCTACAGCTTCGAGTATGACGCGATGAACAACTACGACGGCGGCGTCATCGAGATCAGCACCGATGACGGCAAGACCTGGAGCGATGTCGGCACGCCGTTTACCAAAAACGGCTACGGCGGCGCGCTGTGGGTCGAGAACGCTCCGCTCAAGGGTCGCCAGGCGTTCGTCGCCACCAGCTCCGGCTACCCGAGCTTCCTCACCACGGTGGCCGACTTCGGCGCCGCCTATCAGGGCAAGACCGTGCGCCTGCGCTTCCGCGTCGGCACCGATCCGGCCGCCGGCGCCCCCGGCTGGGAGCTCGATGAGGTGCAGTTCAACGGCATCGACAACCTGCCCTTCGCCGCGCGGCAGAACAACGCCCGCTGCCTCGGCCTGACTCCCTAACCAAGCCTGCTACCTGTCGGCCCGCGCGGCAGGTAGCCTCCCTCCTCCCACTCTAAATCAAGACTCTGCGCAGAGCCGGCGTGCTGGCCGGCTCTGACCTGTTCTGGCGCGCCGGCGGGCGGCGTTACGGGTTGCTGGTCAAGCTGATCGTGCTCTGCTGGATTCCGTAGAAGGCGCCGGCGCCAAAGGCGGGATCGACGGTGCCGGCGTGCTTGCGGGCGATTGTGAGCTTTATCGTGCAGCTCGCCTGCGGGTTGTCGGGCAGGCCCTTCAGATCGCTCGGTCCGACGACCAGCTGGCCGGTGTCGGGCTGGCTGAGCTTCAGCAGGCCGATCACGCACGGACCTTCGATCGTGGCGTCGATCAGGTCGGCGCCGCCGCTGACTGCATCCCAGGTGATCGGCAGCGCCTTGGCGCGCGAGCTGGTGGCACCGGTGGCTGCAGCAAGGTGCGTCACCCGCACCGGCAGCGTCGTCTTGGAGCTGGGGGCGCTGACATCGCTGGTGCGGGTAAAGGCGATCAAAAAAGGAGTCCCCGGAGCATCGCCGGGAAAGACCCCGGTGTAGGAGAATCCCCCCATGAGATCGGCGGTCCGGTCAAGCGGCTGGGTCAGCGCTCCCGAGGTCGCGCTGAGGCTGTCGCCGGGCTGCAGATCGACAAAGGTGCTGGTCTGCGTACTCCCAAGGCGCAGCGTGGCGCGCACCCGGCTCTGACCGTCGTTGACCGAGACCACTGCGAGATCCGCGTACATGCTGGCCGTCATCACCGCGCCGCTGCCCACCGGCTGACAGGCGCCCAGTCCCCCGACCAGCCCGAGCACCACCGGCCCGGGCGCGAGTCGCTCCGTCCGTCCAAGGCCGCGCAAGCGCCGGAGAATACTTGCCAAGTCAGACATCTGGATGCTCCTAGGCCGAGGAAAGTGCCACCGCGATTTTCACGGCAGCTCCCCGGACGAGCAAGCGAATTTGCCCGCTGCCCGTCGCGGCGCGCCGGCACCCAGAGGCGCCGCGGCGACCAAATCGGCGCCCGAGGACCGGCGGCAGCCTGTGTATACTAGAGGCCGGAGGCGGCGCGCTCGCCGGTGGCTCACATGATGTACTTCTCTTCCCTGATCTGGGTGGTCTGCGAGAACCACGGCATCGAGCAGGTGAAGGACCTGCCCAACCATCGGCTGCTGGCGACCCGCGGCGCCACCCTGAGCAACTACTTCTCCGTCACCCACCCCTCGGGCCCCAACTACCGCAGCATGGCCGCCGGGGAGTTCTGGACGCGCGAGGAGCACCTGGGAATCGAGCGGCCGACCATAGTCACCCAGACCGGAGTCCCGGCCCTGGTGTGGAGCTTCAAGGGGCCGCCGGCGCTGCGCCACAACCCGCTGGAAGATCTGAAGTCGCCCCACCAGAAGATCGCCACGCTCGACCCCGACACCCTGCCCGAGTCCTGCATCCTCTATGTCGGCATGGACGACAAGAACAACGCCCACTCCGGACCGCTCGCGGTGGCGGACGCCAACCTCGGCGAGCTTGTCCAGCGGCTCGATCGCTCAAGCTGGTTCCACCGGCCGGTGGCCGGCCGCTACCCGGCGCTGTTCGTCGTCTGGGACGAGGCGTATACGGCGAGTAACCAGGTCTTCGCCGCCCTGCTCGGCGATGGCGTGCAGCCGGGGGCGAGCTGCGCCGACAAGCTCAATCACTTCAGCTTCTGCCGCCTGGTCACCGACAACTGGCAGCAGGAGCCGCTAGAGAACGCCGCCGCCGCGACTCCCATCACCAATATCTGGGTGTAATCAGCAGCGCGAGCCCCGCGCCGCCCGGTCCCGCCTGCGGCAGCAGCTGCAGGCGCGCCGCCAGCACCGGCACCCGATGCGGCACCGCGCCGGTGACCAGCACCGCGAAGCCGGCCACCTGGATAAGGCCGCTGGTCAGCGCCCACGGCAGGCTCCACGAGGAGACCAGCGGCCGGGCGTTGCCGTGCTCGTTGGTCGCCGGCGCCACGACCGCCGAGATCAGCGGACCGAGCACCGGCACGAGCAGCGTGTAGTTGGCGGCGGCGCTCGGCGCGTCCGGCTGACCGACAGACGGCGCCAAGGCCACCGCGACCGCCAGCGCCGGCAGGTAGCCGCCGGCCAGCAGGGCGCCGCCCAGCTTCAGGAGCCGCCGGTCGCGCTGCGGCCGAAACTCGATGGGGCGCAGGCGCAGGTCGGGATAAAGCGACAGCGTCCCCTCGGTGTGCGGCGGCGGCGGTGGCGGCGGCGGCGGCAGCAGCGGCAGCGGAGCCCCCTGGAGGTCGTGCAGGGCGCGCTGCGCCTCGGCTTTGAGCGCCGGGTGGGGCGCGGGCGCCTCCTCGATAAAGCGCTGCAGCGCCGCCCGCGCCGCCGCCGGCTCGTGCAGGCGCAGCCGCAGCCGGCCGATGCGCAGCCACAGGACCGGATCGTGGGAGCTCGCGTAGGCCGCGGCCAGCTCGTCGCAGGCCGCCGCCAGCTGCTCCTGACCCACCAGCTCGTTGGCGCGCTGCAGGTGCGCCGCCGCATCGCTCGCCCCCGGCGCCGCGCCGCCGCTGGTCCCCGGCGCGGCCGCGGCTCTGGTCCCCGGCGCCGCGCCGCCGCTGGTCGCCGGCGCGGTGGCGGCACTGGCCTCCGGCGCGGCAGCGCTGGTGCCCGAGGTGAGCACCGCGGTCAGGGCCGTCGCTACAAGGCAAGATGGACGCAGCTGCCGCATGCAGCCTAACCCTAGCCCGCGCCTTGCCGGCAGTCGAGAAGTTCGCGCCGCGGGGCGCCGCCGACTTCAGCTGCCGCCAGTGCCGGCCGCGCAAAATCGCCGGCCGCTCAGAGCAGCTGCAGTAGACTCAGGGCCCACTCGCAACAGGAGTCGATGGCCATGCAGCGCGCTTGTTGTCTCGCCCGGTCCGGCAGGCTGTCCTTGGCGGTGGTCGCGGCGGTCATCCTCTGCGGCTGCGGCGACTCCGCGCCTTCCGATCCCAACCGCACGCCGACCTACTTTCAGGATATCGAGCCGCTGCTGGCGCAGCGCTGCGTGTCGTGTCATCAGCCCGGCAACCTGGCCCCCTTCTCGCTGGCCACCTGGGCCGAGGTCCAGCCTAAGAGCGACCTCATCGCCGCCGCCGTGCAGAGCCTGCGGATGCCGCCGTTTCCGCCGGCGCAGACCGACGGCTGTCCGCCGATCGATGACCCGCGCGTGATGACCCAGCCCGAGCGCGATCTCATCGCCCGCTGGGTCGCCGCCGGAGCGCCTGCCGGCGACGCCCACCCCCAGCAGCTGCCCGCCAAGCCGCTCGGCCCGCTCGGTCCGCCGAGCGACCGCTTCCCCATGCCCGAGAGCTACACCTCGGCCGGCCACGACTCCGATGACTACCGCTGCTTCCTCATCGATCCCAAGCTCACCTCCCTGGCCGCGGTGAGCGCCGTCTCGGTCGAGCCCGGCAACCGCCAGATCGTCCACCACGCCGCCGTGTACGCCATCCCGCCGACCGAGGTCGACGCGATCAAGAAGCTCGATGCCGCCGACCCCGGGCCCGGCTACACCTGCTTCAGCGGCGCCGGCGTGCTCATGGCGTACTCGATCGGGCTGTGGGTGCCGGGCTTTGATGCGCCGCTGGCGCCGCCGCGGCCGACCGTCGGCTTCTACCTGCCGCCCGGCTGGCAGCTGGTCCTGCAGAACCACTACAACTACACAAACGGCAAGACCGCCGACCTGTCCACCGTCACCCTGTGGCGCGGCGCCCTGGTCACCGAGATTCCCCACGTCCTGTACCTGGCCGACTACAAGTTCTTCCTGCCCGCCGGCGCCAAGTCGACTAAGGACGAGGTCAGCGGCGACATCATCGCCCAACTGGCGACGCCGATGCTCGGGCAGAGCAATCCGGGGTTTATCTACAGCGCCTGGGCGCACATGCACCTGCTCGGGCGGACCTTCACCCTGGATCTGGTGCACCCAGACGGCAGCGCGCAGTGCCTGCTGCACATCCCGGCGTGGGACTTCCACTGGCAGACCGCCTACCGCTTCAAGCAGCCGGTGTACGCCGCGACCGGCGACCGGGTGCGGCTGCGCTGCGGCTGGGACAACTCGGCCGAAAACCAGCCCGCCCCCGGCGGCGTCCGCCAGCCGCCGCGCGACGTCACCTACGGCGAGAAGACCTCTGACGAGATGTGCATCGGCACCCTGGCCCTGCTCGACCTCGGCTTCTAAGGCTACAGGCCGCGCCCCAGAGCCTTGAGCAGGGCGGCGCGCGCGGTGGCCAGGTTGTACTCGGCCTGGATGCTCTGCGCCGCGGCGGTGGCGGCGGCGACCTGGGCGTCGCCGAGCTCGATCACGTTGCCCACCCCCGACTGATAACGCCCCTCGGCCAGGCGCAGCCGCTCGCGCGAGTTGAACAGCGCCTCGCCGACCGCGGCGATCGTCGCCTTGGCGGCGCGCACCT
Source organism: Polyangia bacterium (assembly GCA_044222245.1). Taxonomy (GTDB): domain Bacteria; phylum Myxococcota_A; class Polyangia; order Palsa-1104; family JAEUJZ01; genus CALFML01. The sequence continues at coordinate 161,840 of JBGANQ010000008.1, forward strand.
GCAGCTGCGCCTGCTCGACCTCGACCCGCACCTGATTGACGATCCCCGCCCGCTGCGCCTGCACGACGCTGAGGTTGGCCTTGGCCTCGCGCACCTGCGACCGCGTAAGCAGCCCCTGAAACAGCCCCCAGCTGAGGTTCAGCGAGGCGTTCCAGTTCCACGTCAGGTTGGTCAGCTCGACCCCCGAGTCGGTCACGCTCATCGCCGCCCCGAGCGCCGGTCCGTAGGCGCCCTTGGCCGACGACACCAGCAGCTCCTGGGCGCGGATCTGGCGCTCCAGCGCGGCGAGCTCGGGCCGGGCGTGCAGCGCGTCAGCGAGCAGCGCCGCCAGGTCGCCGTCCTCGCCGGGGATCGGCGGTAGCGCCTCGTCCTGCACGTCGTAGTCGGTGGTGCCGGTCTCGCCGATCGCCTGGTTTAGCTGCGCCTTGGCTACCGCGTAGGCGTTCTGGGCCGAGATGAGCTGCACCTGCCCCTGGGCGCGGTCGGCGCGGGCCTGCGCGAGGTCGATCTTGGGCCGCGTGCCGGCGGCGGCGAAGCCCTCGATCTGCTTTAGGTGCAGCTCGAGGTTGGCGAGGTTTTCCCGGGCGACCTGGATGAGCGAAAGCTGAGCCCGGGCGTTGAAGTAGGCGGCGCGGACCCCGGCGATGATCTGCTGCTCGACCGCCCGCGAGGTCTGGTTTAGCGACTCGGCGGCGGCGCGCGAGCTGCGCCAGCGGTCGGTGGTGACGCCGAAGTCCCAGATGTACTGGTTCAGGGTGAGCCCGCTCGACCAGAAGTTGAAGCTGTCGAGCGAGGTGCTGCTCTGCCCCATCGTAAACGCCGACGGCACCGAGCCCGGCCGGGCGACGAAGTTGGCGGTGGTGCGCTGGTAGCCGGCGGTGAGCGTCAGCTGCGGCAGGATCGGCGCCCGCAGCTCATCGGCGCGAGCGCTGGCCGCCTCGGCGTTGGCGCGCGCCTGCCACAGCTGCGGCTGGTGCTGCTGTGCCGTCTCCAGCGCCTGGCTCAGCGTCAGCACGCGCTCTGGCACGGGCGCGCCCACGAGCGCGCTGTAGGCCGCCACCATCACAAGCAGCTGTACTCCCATGACTAGCTTCCCTCTCCTTCAGTGCGACCACCGAGTCCGTGCTCCTCGAGCTTGGCGTACAGCTGCGGTCGGCCGATGCCGAGCTGGCGCGCTGCCTCGGAGCGATTGCCACCCGCTCGCGTAAGTGCGCGCAGGATCATCTGCTTTTCCAGGCGTAGCACCGCCTCGCGCAGCGTCAAGCCCTCGGGGACCTCGTCGCTCGGCAGCGGTCGGCTGTCGACCAGGGCCTCGGGCAGGTGCGGTACATCGATCACCTCGCCGCCCGAGAGCACCGACGCCCGCTGCACCAGGTGAATGAGCTCGCGGACGTTGCCCGGCCAGCGGTAGGCTAGAAGATAGGCCATCGCGTCCTCGGACACCGCGCGCGACTGCGTGCCCGACAGCGCGTGCGCGACCAGGAGCGCGATGTCACTGCGCCGCGCCCGCAGCGGCGGCACCTCGATCTCGATGACCGCCAGGCGGTAGTACAGGTCCTCGCGGATCGAGGCCCCCGGCTCGCCCGGCCGCACCGGCTTGTTGGTCGCCGACACCACCCGCGCCCGGCTGAGCAGCGGCTCGCTGCTGCCCACCCGCTCGAAGGTCTGGTCCTGCATCACCCGCAGCAGCTTGGTCTGCAGCGCCGGCTCCAGATCACCCAGCTCGTCGAGGAACAGGGTCCCGCCGCCGGCCTGCTCGATGCGCCCGCTGCGGCGGCCGGTGGCGCCGGTGAAGGCGCCGCGCTCGTGACCAAACAGCTCGCTCTCTAGGAGAGTCGGCGGCAGCGCCGCCAGGTTGACGGCGACAAACGGCTCGGCGGCGCGCCGCGAGTAGTCGTGGATGGCGCGGGCGATAAGCTCCTTGCCGGTGCCGGTCTCTCCGGTGATCAGCACCGGCGCGTCCGAGGCGGCGGCGCGGCCGATGAGCTTCCAGATGGCGAGCATGGCGGCGCTGGTGCCGACCAGGCCCCCGCGCGCCAGCGGCGGTGGCACCACCGACAGGGTCTGCGCCAGCGAGCGCTGCTTGATCGCCCGGGAGACGGTGCCAAGCAGCAGCGGGAAATCAAAGGGCTTGGTCAGGTAGTCAAAGGCGCCGTCGCGCATGGCGCGGATCGTCCGCTCGCTGTCGCCGTACGCGGTGGCCATGATGACCGGGATGTCGCGGTGCGGACCGCGCCGCAGCTCTTCCAACAGGGCCAGGCCGTCACCGTCGCGCAGCCGGATGTCGAGCAGCACGCAGTCGATGCTCTCGGTGGCGAGCAGGCGCCGCGCAGCCTCCAGGCCGGGGGCGGACAGGGCGCGACAGCTCAGCGTCTGCACCGCGGCGACCAGGCCGGCGCGCAGGCCCGGCTCATCTTCGACTATCAGCACGGTGTTCATGCGACCTCCCGGGGGCGCGCCGGGGCCTCGCGGGCCAGCGTGAGCTCGAAGCAGGTGCGCGCCGGCTCGCCGCGGCCGGGCTCGGCCTCGCGACGGATGTAGCTGACCTCGCCGCCGTGAGCGCGAGCGATGGCGCGCGAGATCGCCAGGCCCAGGCCGGTGCCGTCGGGCTTGGTGGTAAAGAACGGCTCGAACAGCTCGGCGCTGTTGGCGATGCCGGCGCCGCAGTCGCTGATGCCCACGCAGCAGGTGGTGTTGGTGAGCGTCACCTCAGCGGTCACCACCGAGGCGGGCGGCGAGGCCTCGACTGCGTTGCGCAGCAGGTTGTCCACCGCTCGCGCCACCGACTCGCCATCTATGACCGCGGTGCCGTCGCCGTGGACGCTGAAGGTGACGCCGCGCAGCGCCGCCCACGGGCCGAGCGCCTCGGTGCGCGCCCGCAACAGCGCCCCAAGCGACATCGCTCCCCGCGGCCCCACCTGGCGGCCGGCGGCCATCAGCAGATCGGCGACCAGGCGGTCCAGGCGGGCGATCTCGGCCGAGGCGTGGCCGATCGCCAGCTCCGCCGCCGGCGGCAGCGTGCGGTCGACCGCCGCCAGATCCAGCCGCAGCTTGATCGAGGCCAGGGGGTTGCGCACCTCATGGGCGACGCCGGCGACCACCCGGCCCAGGGCGGCCAAGCGATCTTTCTGGCTGAGCTCCTGGTGAAGGCGCGCCTGCTCCTCGCGCGCCTGCACCAGTCGCTCGGCGAGCCGCCGGATGCCGTCGGCGACCTCGACCAGCTCGAGCACCCGCGGGCGCGGCACCGGGGTCGCCAGATCTTCGGCCAGCGCCAGCAGGCAGCGGTTGAGCGCCGCGGCGCTGCGGCGAAACGACACCACCGCCGAGATCGCCGTGGTCACCAATAGGGCGGTCGCCAGCGTCAGCAGCACGACGATCGCCATCCAGAAGCGCCAGTAGTGCGGCGGCGGCAGCAACAGGCCCGCCCAGGCGAGCTCGCCGGCAGCGGTCGGCTGCGCCCCCAGCACGAGCAGCCAGGAGTCCACCGGCGCTACATACATCGCGCGCGCCTGCTGCTCGCGGCTCTGCTGCAGGACCTGCGCCAGCGGCCGCGCCCACTCGGGCGGCAGATCTTCGTAGCGCGGGGTCGCCCCGGGCTGGACGTAACCGCCGCGCATGCCGATCATGCTGCCGGCCGCCGGGGCGGACAGGGCCTGCAGGGCGCTGGCGCTGCCCTGGGAGCCGCCGCGGCCCGCCACCCGCAGGCGCTCGACCTGCTGGCTCACCGCGTCCAGGGCGCGCTCGCGGCGCTGATCGCGGGTGATGCTGAGCACCCGCACAAGCGCCGTCAGCGACAGCGCCGAGGTGACGATGCCGATGGCCAGGACGGTGAGCAGGCGATAGCGGAAAAACCACATCAGCGAGATCCAGGGGGGAACCATGGCAAGCTATTGCAACCTACATTCCAAGCCCTGGGACGGTCGCGCGGCTCGGCAGCCACGGCACTCACGGCGGCCATAGCTGTTCCAAAAGGCAACACATGTCTGAAAACAGAACACAGCGCCGCAACTATAGATGCTCTGCCGCGCTCGGGAGCTTAAGTTCCCGCCTTGCCGCAGTCGCAGTGCGGCGCGAGCGGAGCCGGCCGTCCCGCCGCGTCGCGCCGCGCCCAGCGCCAGCTCGAGCGTCAGCGCCGCGGGGGCTGGCCCGCGCATTGCTCTAATGAACCGGACAACTCAGGCAACCTACGATCTCGGCCGTCTTTCTGGAGTGCTGCGTATGCGATTGCAAAGCTTGATGGGCAAGAGCCTGCTCTTGGGTCTTGTCGCTGCTCTAGGCTGCTCGAAGTCCCAGCCCGCCGCCACCAGCGCCGAGGCCGCGGCGGCCCGGCCGACCTCGGTGAGCGTCGCCGCAGCGGTGCGGCGCGACGTCCCCATCTACCTCGACGGGCTCGGCTCGGTGGTGGCGTGGAAGACCGTCACCGTGCGCGCCCAGGTCGACGGCCGGCTCGACAAGGTGCGCTTTCGCGAGGGGCAGCAGGTCCGCCGCGGCGAGGTCCTGGCCGAGATCGACCCGCGGCCGTTCCTCGCCCAGCTGCACCAGGCCGAGGGGGCGCTGGCGCGCGACAGCGCGATGCTGCGCAACGGCCGCCTGAACCTTGAGCGCTACACCAACCTGCGCAAGCAGGATCTCATCGCCCAGCAGCAAGCCGATGACCAGCAGGCCGCGGTCGACCAGCTGGCCGGCGCGGTGAGCGTCGATCAGGCGCAGATCGAAAACGCCAAGCTGCAGCTCAGCTACGCCCAGATCACCTCGCCGATCGACGGGGTCACCGGCGTCCGCCTGATTGATGAGGGAAACCTCGTCCACTCAAACGATGCCGGCGGGCTGGTGGTGGTGACGCAGCTCGATCCGATCGCCGTCGTCTTCACCCTGCCCGAGGACGACCTGCCGCGCCTGCTGCCGCGCCAGAAGCAGGGCCCGGTGACCATCGAGGCCTATAACCGCGAAGGCGACATACACCTCGGCACCGGCGAGCTCTTGGTCATCGACAACCAGATCAACCAGTCGACCGCGACGGTGCGGCTCAAGGCGGCGTTCCCCAACCCGGAGCGCAAGCTGTGGCCCAATCAGTTTATCAAGGCGCGGCTGCTGCTCGATGTGCGCAAGGACGCGATCGTGATTCCGGCGGTGGCGGTGCAGCGCGGCCCCAAGGGGACCTTCGTCTATACGGTGAGCGCCGACCAGACCGCCGCCCAGCAGCCGGTCGAGCTGGCCGAGATCACCGGTCCCGAGGCGGTCATCACCAAGGGCCTGAGCGAAGGGGCGAGCGTGATCATCGAAGGCCAGAACCAGCTGCGCCCCGGCGCTCCGGTGGCGGTCACGCGCAGCGGTCGGCCGGGCGACAAGTCCGCGGCCGAGCGGCCCGCCGGCGGCAAGGGCGCTCCCGGCGGCAAGACCCACGGCGGCAGCGACGCCGCGGGCGGGCGCAGCCGCGGCGGCAGCGAGCCCTCGGCCGCCCAGGATGCGCGCGGAGACCACGCGGCGCCGGGGGCGCAGCCGCCGCGCGGCGGGGCCGCCCCAAGCGCCCCGGACTCCCACCACGGTCCCGAGCCGGTGGCCCCCAAGGACATAAGCGCCGGGGCCACCGGGCAGCGGGCGCCGGGCCCTGCGGGTCGGCCATGAGCATCTCCGAGCCGTTCATCCGGCGGCCGGTGGCGACCACCCTGCTGATGGTCGGCCTGCTGCTCACCGGCCTTGTCGGCTACCGGGCGCTGCCGGTGTCCGCCCTGCCGCAGGTCGACTATCCGACGATCGTCGTCGCGACCAACCTGCCGGGGGCGAGCGCCGAGACCATGGCGTCGGCGGTGACCACGCCGCTGGAGCGCCAGCTCGGGCAGATGCCCTCGGTCAGTCAGATGACCTCGGTGTCGAGCTTTGCCACCTCGCAGATCACCATCCAGTTCAACCTCGACCGCGACATCGACGCCGCCGAGCAGGACGTGCAGGCGGCGATCAACGCCGCCTCGAACCTTTTGCCGCGCACCCTGCCCTCGCCACCGACCTACAGCAAGAGCAACCCCGCCGACACGCCGGTGCTGACCCTCGCGGTGAGCGGCGACAACGTGCCGCTGCGCCAGGTCAACGACTTCGCCGACTCGGTGCTGGCGCAGAAGATCTCGCAGATCGCCGGCGTGGGCCTGGTCACCCTCAACGGCGGCCAGAAGCCGGCGGTGCGGGTGCAGGTCGATCCGGCGGCGCTCGCCGGCGCCGGCCTGAGCCTGGAGGACGTGCGCCAGGTGCTGGTGCAGGCCAACGTCAACCAGCCCAAGGGCAGCATCGACGGCCCGCGGCAGAACTACGCGCTTTCGACCAATGACCAGCTGGAGAAAGCGGCGGCGTACAAGCCGCTCATCATCGCCTACAGAAACGGCGCCGCGATTCGCCTGGGCGAGGTCGCCCAGATCATCGACGGGGTCGAGAACACCCAGCTCGCCGGCTGGGCCGACCAGAAGCGAGCGGTGATCCTCAACGTGCAGCGCCAGCCGGGCGCCAACGTCATCCAGGTCGCCGAGCGGGTCAAGGCGCTGCTGCCGCAGCTGCGCGCCTCGCTGCCGGGCGGCGTCGTGGTGTCGATCTTGAGCGACCGCACCGAGACGGTGCGCGCCTCGGTGGAGGACGTCGAGTTCACGCTGCTTCTCACCATCGGCCTGGTGGTCGGCGTCATCTACGTGTTCCTGCGCAGCCTGCGGGCGACCTTGATCCCGGGGGTGGTGGTGCCGCTGTCGATCATCGGCACCTTCGGCGTCATGTACCTTTTGCGCTACAGCCTGAACAACCTGTCGCTGATGGCGCTGACCATCTCGACCGGCTTTGTCGTCGATGACGCGATTGTGATGATCGAGAACATCTCGCGCTACATCGAAGAGGGGGAGCGGCCGCTCGCCGCCGCGCTCAAGGGGGCGCGGCAGATCGGCTTTACCATCGTGTCGCTGACGGTGTCGCTCATCGCGGTGCTGATCCCGCTGCTCCTTATGCCGGGCGTCATCGGCCGCCTGTTTCGCGAGTTCGCGGTCACCCTGAGCATCGCCATCTTCGTCTCGGCCCTTCTGTCGCTGAGCCTGACCGCGACGATGTGCGCGCACCTGCTAAAGCCGCACAAGGCAGCCAGGCAGAACTGGCTGCTGCGGCTCTTCGAGGGCGGCTTCAACGGCCTGCTCCACCTGTACGAGCGCAGCCTGAAGTTTGTCCTGCGCCACCAGTTTCTGACCCTCATGTCGCTGCTGGCGACGATGGCGCTCACCGGGGCGCTGGCGCTGATCATTCCCAAGGGGTTCTTCCCGCTGCAGGACACGGGCCTCTTACTCGGGGTGTCCGAGGTGGCGCCCGATGCCTCGTTTGACCGCCTGATGCAAGGGCAGCGGGCGCTGGCCGACGTGCTGCTGCGCGATCCCGACATCGCCTCTGTGGCCTCGTTCATCGGCGCCGATGGGACCAACCTCACGCCGAGTAGCGGCCGGTTCTCGATCACCCTCAAGCCGCACGGCCAGCGCCACGCCGACGCGGCCGAGATCATCGCCCGCTTGCAGCCGCAGCTGGAGCAGGTGGCGGGAATCCGGCTGTACCTGCAGGCGGTGCAGGATCTGCAGATCGACAGCCGGATCAGCCGCACCCAGTTCCAGTACACCCTGGAAGACGCGGACGCCGACGAGCTGCGGCGGGTAGCGCCGCAGGTGCTGGAGCGGCTGCGCGCCCTGCCCGAGCTGCGCGATGTCACCAGCGACCTGCAGGAGGGCGGCATCCAGCTCGAGCTGACCGTGGACCGCGACACCGCGGCGCGGCTCGGGGTGTCGCTGCAGGCGGTCGATGACACCTTGTATGACGCCTTCGGCCAGCGCCAGGTGACGACGATCTTCACCCAGCAGAACCAGTACCGGGTGATCCTCGAGGTAAACCCGGCGCTGCAAAAAGATGCGAGCGCGCTGCGCCAGATCTACGTCCGCGCCCAGAACGGGACCTCGGTGCCGCTGGCGACGCTGGTCCACCCGAGCCAGAGCGCCACCGCGCTGTCGGTCAACCACCAGGGGCAGTTTACTGCCGTGACGATCTCGTTCAACGCCGCGCCCGGGGTGTCGCTCGGGCAGGCGGTGGACGCCATCGGGCCGAGCGAGCGCGAGCTGCCGCCGTCGATCCGCGCCGGCTTTGCCGGCACCGCGCAGGCGTTCGGGGAGTCGCTCAAGAGCGAGCCGCTGCTCATCCTGGCGGCGCTGGTCACGGTGTACATCGTGCTCGGCGTGCTCTACGAGAGCTACATCCACCCGATCACGATCTTATCGACGCTGCCGTCGGCGGGCGTGGGAGCGCTGCTGGCGCTGTTCCTGTGCCGGTCGGAGTTTAGCGTGATCGCGCTTATCGGCATCATCCTGCTCATCGGCATCGTCAAGAAGAACGCGATCATGATGATCGACTTCGCCCTGGAGGAAGAGCGCGGCCAGGGCCAGAGTCCCCAAGAGGCGATCTATCAGGCGTGCCTTATGCGCTTTCGGCCGATCATCATGACGACGATGGCGGCGCTGCTCGGCGGCCTGCCGCTGGCGCTGGGCAGCGGCGTCGGCGCCGAGCTGCGGCGGCCGCTCGGCATCTCGATCGTCGGCGGGCTGATTCTGTCGCAGCTGCTGACGCTTTACACCACGCCCGTGGTCTACCTGTACATGGACCGCCTGGGCGCGCTGATCGGCGGACGGAAGAAGAAGCGGACGCCGAAAAAGACGCCGGGCGCGGACAGCAGCGACAGCCCAGAGAGCAGCGACAGCCCAGAGAGCAGCGACAGTTCCGAGAGCGACGAGAGCTCGGACAGCAGCGAAAGCTCGGACAGCAGCGAAAGCTCGGCGGCGTCTTCCCGCGGTCGCAAGTCGGGAGCGCGGTCATGAACGTCTCGGAGCCGTTTATCCGCCGGCCGGTCGCTACCTCGCTGCTCGCGGCGGCGATCCTCCTGTCGGGCATGGTGGCCTATACCCAGCTGCCGGTGGCGCCGCTGCCGCGCGTCGACTTTCCCACCATCTCGGTCAGCGCTGGTCTGCCCGGGGCCAGCCCCGAGACCATGGCCTCGGCGGTGGCGGCCCCGCTGGAGCGGCGCCTGGGGCGCATCGCCGGGGTCACTGAGATCACCTCGCAGAGCTCGCTGGGCGCAACCTCGCTGACCCTGCAGTTTGCGCTGGAGCGCGATGTCGAGGCGGCGGCCCGCGATGTGCAGGCGGCGATCAACGCGGCCACCGGCGACCTGCCGCCAAACCTCCCCACCCGGCCGCGCTACCAGAAGGTAAACCCCGCCGATGCGCCGGTGCTCATCTTATCGCTGACCTCCGAGACCCTGCCGCTGGCTCAAGTGTATGACGCCGCCACCAGCGTGCTGGCGCAGAAGATAAGCCAGGTCAACGGCGTCGGTCAGGTGTTCGTCGGCGGCGGTCAGCAGCCGGCGGTGCGGGTGCAGGCGGACCCGGAGGCGCTGGTCGGCGTCGGTCTTGGACTTGCTGATGTGCGAGCTGCGGTGGCAGCGGCGACCGTGAACCAGCCCAAGGGCTCGCTCGGCGGCGGCGGCAAGTCGGTGATCTTGTCGACCAACGATCAGCTGACGCGGGCCGATGACTACCGGCCGCTCATCATCTCGTACAAAAACGGCGCGGCGGTGCGGCTCGGCGATGTCGCGCAGGTCATCGACAGCGTGGAGAACACCCGCAACGCCGCGTGGTCGGGCAGCGGCCGCGCGGTGCTGATCATCATCCGCCGCCAGCCGGGCGCCAACATCATCGAGGTGATCGAGCGCGTCAAGGCGCTGTTGCCAAACCTTTCGCACGCGATCTCGCCCGCGGTCAAGGTGGTGGTGGCGGCGGACCGCAGTCAGACCATCCGCGCCTCGGTGGCCGACGTCGAGCTGACGCTGCTTTTGTCGGTGTTCCTGGTCGTCCTGGTGGTGTTCCTGTTTCTCCGCAGCGGCCGCGCAACGACGATCCCGATGGTCGCGGTGCCGCTGTCGGTCATCGGCACCTTCGGCGTCATGTACCTTCTGGACTACAGCTTGAACAACCTGTCGCTGATGGCGCTGACCATCTCGACCGGCTTTGTCGTCGATGACGCGATCGTCGTGACCGAGAACGTGGCGCGCTACATCGAGCAAGGCAAAAAGCCGCTGCAAGCGGCGCTGATCGGCGCCCGGCAGATCGGCTTTACCATCCTGTCGATCACGGTCTCGCTGCTGGCGGTGTTCATTCCCATCCTGCTTATGGAAGGAATCGTCGGCCGCCTGTTCCGCGAGTTCGCGGTGACGCTGAGCGTGGCGGTCGCGTTCTCGGGCGTGGTGTCGATGACGCTGACGCCGATGATGTGCGCGGTCCTTTTGCGCGAGCGCAGCGGGCCGGGCAAGCGCAAGCGGCAGGGCGCGCTGGCGCGCTTTCTCACCGGCGCCGCCGATGGGCTGCTCGCCGGCTACGCGCGCGGGCTGCGCTGGGTGCTGCGCCACCAGCTGCTGATGCTGCTGGTGACGGTCGGCACGGTGGCGCTGAGCGTCTGTCTGTACATCTTCATTCCCAAGGGCCTGTTCCCGCAGCAGGACACCGGCATGCTGATCGGCATCTCGGACGCGCCGCAGGACATCTCGTTCCCGGCGATGCGCGACCGCCAGCAGCGCGTCAACGATGTAGTGCTGGCCGATCCCGATGTCGCCCACATGGTCTCGTTCATCGGCGGCATGGGCGGCTCGGCGGGCAACACCGGCTCGGCGTTCATCGATCTCAAGCCGCGCTCGCAGCGCAGCTCGAGCGCCGACGAGGTCATAAACCGGCTGCGCCCCAAGCTGGCGCGCGTGGAAGGCATCCGCCTGTTCCTGCAGGCGCGTCAGGATGTAAACATCGGCGGCCGCTTCACCCGCACCCAGTACCAGTACACGGTGCAGGCGGTCGACCTGACCGAGCTTAATACCTGGGCGCCGCGGCTGTTCGAGAAGCTGCGCGGGCTGCCGCAGCTGCGCGACGTGGCGACCGATCAGCAGACGACCGGGCTGCAGCTGCAGCTGCAGATCGATCGCGACACCGCGGGGCGCCTGGGCATCCAGCCGCAGGCGATCGATGATGTACTTTACGACGCGTTCGGGCAGCGGCAGATCGCGACCTGGTACACCCAGCTCAACCAGTACCGCGTCGTGCTGGAGGTCCCGCCCGCGCTGCAGCGCGGACCCGACGCCCTGTCGCACCTGTATGTCCGCTCGCAGGACGGCGGGATGGTGCCGCTGTCGGCGATGGTCAAGGTGACCACCGTGCGCACCTCGCTATCGGTGAACCACCAGGGGCAGTTCCCAGCGGTGACGCTGTCGTTTAACACCGCCCCCGCGGTCTCGCTCGGGCAGGCGGTGGACGCCATCCACCGCGCCGAGCTCGAGCTCGGGCTGCCGCCGTCGATCCGCGCCGACTTCCAGGGCACGGCGCAGGCGTTCAAGGCCTCGCTGGAGAGCGAGCCGCTGCTCATCCTGGCGGCGCTCTTGACCGTGTACATCGTGCTCGGGATTCTGTACGAGAGCTACATTCACCCGATTACGATCCTGTCGACCCTGCCCTCGGCGGGCGTGGGGGCGCTGCTGGCGCTGCTCGCCTGCCGCACCGACTTTAGCATCATTGCCCTTATCGGCATCATCCTGCTTATCGGCATCGTCAAAAAGAACGCCATCATGATGATCGACTTCGCGCTGGAGGAAGAGCGCGAAAAGGGAATCGGTCCCAAGGAGGCGATCTACAACGCGGCGCTGCTGCGCTTCCGGCCGATCATGATGACGACCATGGCGGCGCTGCTCGGCGGTCTGCCGCTGGCGCTCGGGCGCGGCGTGGGCGCCGAGCTGCGGCGGCCGCTCGGCATCGCCATCGTCGGCGGACTGATGTTCTCGCAGCTGTTGACGCTGTTTACCACCCCGGTGGTCTACATTACGATGGAGCGGGTGGCGCGCGCCTGGGCGCGGCTGCGCGGCCACAAGGCGGCGCCGGAGCTCAGGGATAGCTCGTCGGTGGGGTGAGGCGCGAGCCGTCCTCGACGCCGCGCAGCGCCTCGAGAAAGTCGATGAGATCATCGATGTCGCTGTCGGAGAGCTCCAGCGGCTCGGCGAACGCCGGGTCGTGATTCGGATCGCGGGTCACTGCCGGGCTGCTCAGGTGCTTCAGCACGCCGCGCAGCCCGAACATACCGCCGTCATGGAAGTAGGGCGAGGTGTCGTACACGCCGCGCAGGGTCGGGGTGAGGAACTTGCCGCGATCCGCCTCGTTCCCGGTGACCAGGAAGCGCCCCTCGTCGGCCCGGACGCCGCCCGGACCCGGCGGCGAGGTGCTGAGGTTGTGGAACCCGAAGTCGGTCAGCAGCGGGCCGCTGTGGCACCCAAGGCAGCGCCCCTTGCCGCGGAACACCGCCAGCCCGCGCACTGCGGAGGCGCCCATCGCGCTGTCATCGCCGGCGTTCCAGCGGTCAAACGGCGAGTTGGTCGACCCTGCCTGGCGCACGAAGGCGGCCAGCGCTCGCCCGGCCATCCGCCACACCCCTTTGTCATCGAGCGTGCGCAGATCCACCCCGTAGGCCGCCTGGAACTCGGCGACATAGCCGGGCAGGTCGGTGGTCAGGCGCTGCCGCAGCTTCGCCTGGGCCGCAGGCACGTCGGCGCCGAGGTTCATGTTGGCCTCGCTGAACGGAAAGGCCATCACGTCCACCAGGTCGGTGTGCGAGCCGTCCCAGCGGAACACCGGCGCATAGACGATGTTGAGAAACGCCAGCGTGTTGCGGGTGAGCGCCGGTCGATCCTTGGGATAGGAGCGATCCGGGATCGCCGTCACCAGGTTGTCCTGAAAGCTGGTGAGCCGCCCATGGCACGAGTCGCAAGACGAGTGGCCGCTGCCCGAGAGCCGGACATCGAAGAACAGGGTCGTCCCGAGCGCCACCTTGGCGGGCGTCGGCGGATCATCGGGCCATGCCGGCAGCGGCGGCACCGGCGGCAGCTCGGGCGCGCGCAGCCCGGCGGGCGGCGGCGCCGGGGGCGGATCGCCGCAGGCACCAAACAGGATGAGCAGGGCGCAAGCGAGCCGGCGCATCAGAACCGGATGAAGTTGAGGTTGCCCAGGTTGATCGCGGTGTCGCCGCCCTTTATGTGGAAGCGGACCGAGACGCCGGTCACCGGGGGCTCACCGGCGGGCGGCTTGCTCAGGTCGAAGGCGGCGAGGTCGCCCGGCTGCGGTCCCTTGGCGAGGTCGCCGCCAGTGACCGAGACGAACACCGCCAGCTCGAAGAAGCCGTCGGGGTAGAGCATGCCGGTGGTGATGGTGGCACTCAGGTCGGCCCCGACCACCCCCTGCCCGGCCTCGATCGGCTTGGCGTTGGCGATCGACTTGCCGCCGGCGACGGTGGCGTAGAAGACCTTCTTGCCGATGATATCGGCGCTCGGCACGTGGACCCGGGAGCCGTTCTGGGTGAAAAACGGCACCCCCATGCCGTCGTCCATGAAGGTCACCTTGGCGGTCAGGGCGTGCAGCGCCGGCGCCACCGCCAGATCCGGGACCGGGGTCTCGCTCGGCGGCGGATCGTCACCGCTGCAGGCGACAAGCAGGCTCACCGCGGCGGCAGCGAGGCCGCGGACCAGAGGAGAAAAAAGGGGCTTCATGGCCAAGCCATAACACACGTCCGGGCCCTCCGGGTAGGTATGATGGGACCGATGCAAGGTCCGGTGTGCGGTCTGTTTATCGGCGGTCAGGCGCGGCGCATGGGCGGCGTGGCCAAGGGGCTGTTGCCGGCCCCGGACAGCGGCGAGCCGCTGATCCTGCGGCTGCGCCGGCACGCCGAGTCGCTCGGGCTGCGCTGCCTGCTGGTTGGCAGCGCCCCGGCCTACGCGGGGCTCGGGCTGCCGATGCTGGCCGATGCGCCGCCGGGGATCGGGCCGCTCGGCGGGC
>JBGANQ010000083.1:0-40525 GCA_044222245.1 Polyangia bacterium
TAGGCGCTGCGGCGGCCCTGCTGGTCCATGGCTGCGGCCAGTCCGACCGCGGAGAAGCGACCCCACTGGATGCTCATGGCCGGCAGGCCCTGCCGCGCTCGCTCGTGCGCCAGCGCATCCAGGAAGGCGTTGGCCGCCGCGTAGTTCGCCTGCCCGGGAGCCCCGAGAGCCGAGGCCGCCGAAGAGTACAAGACGAAGAAGTCCAGCTGCAGGCGCAGCGAGAGCCGGTGCAGGAGCCAGGCGCCCTGCACCTTGGGCGCGAAGGTGCGCGCAAACGACTCGCCTGAAAGCTGCAGCACGGCGTGGTCATCCAGCGCCGCGGCGCAGTGGACGATGCCGCGCAGCGGCGGAAACTCCGTCTCCACCTCGGCAAACAGCCGGGCCAGCTGAGCCGCTTTGGAGACGTCGGTGGCGCTGGCCATCACCTGGACCCCGCGGCTTCTCCACTGCTCTATCATCTCGGCTGCCTGCGCCCCTGGGTGCGAGCGCGATATCAGCACCAGGTGCCTGGCCCCTCGGTCTACCAGCTCCTGGGCCAGGCTCAGCCCCAGCCCAGAGAGCCCTCCGGTGATGAGGTAGCTGGCCTCGGGTCTCACCCACGGCTCTGCTCCCGCGGCTCGCCCACCGGCGCCACCGGCGCCGGACCAGCTCCCTGGCACAAACCTCGCCACGTATCTTCCGGCCGTGCGCACGGCGACCTGGCACTCCGGATCCTGCGTCAACAGCTCCGCCCGCAGTATCTCGGTATCGAGCGGCTCGGGACTCAGGTCGATGAGCTTGCAGCGTAGCTCGGGATGCTCCAGGCTCAGCGAGCGCCCGAGCCCCCACAGCGGCGCCTGAAACAGGCCGAGCGGTGCCTTCGGCGAGAGCGGCTCGGCCACCGGCACCGCTCCGCGAGTGAGCAGGATCAGAGACGGCAGGTCGCGCCAGCCGTGACAGAGCAGGGCCTGCGCCAGGAAGGCGGCGGAGGCACAGGCCTCAGCGGGCTCCAAGCATCCCGCGGCGTCCGCGGAAGACTCGGCAGCAGCGCTGTCCAGGGACCACAGGTGCCAGGCCGCGGCGCACGGCGCGGCCTCCGGGAAGCACTGCCGCAGCAGTCGATGGTAGTGCTCCGGCTCGCGCGGGTTAATGACAAATGAGTCCGCCGAGCAGCGCCGAAACTCTGCGCCGGGAACGACCCTGATGAAGCGAACAGGAACAGCTGCAAGGGAAGCGACGACAGAGTCAGCGGAGCCTGCCGAGTCAGACAACAGGACAATCGCCATCGGTGACACGGGCGCCGCGGCGGCAGCGGCCGCCGCCAGCCAGTCGACCTGATAGATGCACTGCGCCAGCTTCTCTTCAGTCTGCAGCGCTGCCGGGTCACGCTTCACCATGTGCACGCCTGTGAGCAGCACGCAGGGAGCTCCATCCTCATCAAAAAGGGTGATGTCGCACAGGAGGTTGTCCGGCGGGTCAGTCTCCAGTCCGGGAGCGCGCACATGTGCCCAGACCTGGCTTGGCGGCAAGCGGAGGACGCGCAGCGCTGCCAGCGCCACCGGCACGTAGATAGCTGCCTGCGCTAGCGAGGAACTGCTCACCAGCGCGAGCGGCAGCTGACCGCAGGCGTCCAGGAGCGCCGGGTGGATCAGGTAGGCGTCGGCCGCGCGGACGCTCGTGGGCAGACAGATCCGGGCCAAGGCCTCCCGCTCTCCCGTCCACACCTGCTGCAGCCCCTGGAAGGCGGGTCCGTAGTGCAGTCCGGCGCGCTGCAGGAAGCCATAGAACTTGTCGGGCTCCACCTTCTTGCGGAGTCGACCGCGCAGCTCGGCGAGCGAGATCGGTGCGGGCAGCTCCCTCTCTGCCAGAGCCGCGCTCAAGCGGCCCGAAGCGTGCTGATGCCAGGCTGGCTCCGTTGCTGCACGCGCCGCGACCTGGAAGCGAGCAGCACCCGCTCCTTCATCCGTCAGGTCGAACTGAACGACCAGCGACTGCTCGGGCGGCAGGGCGAGGAACGACTCAAATGCGACGTCAGTCAGGGTCACGGTGCTGTCGGGAAAGACTTGCAGCGCCGCCGCGAGCGCCATCTCCAGATACGCCGCGGCCGGAAATACAGCCTCCTTGCCGAGTCGATGATCAGTCAAATATGGATGCGAAGATAGCGAGATCTGATTCTGCCACAGATGCTTTTCCGGCTGCGAGGCGACCAGGATGGGAACGCCCAGCGTAGGGTGCGAGCTGCCTGTGAGCAGCGAAGGCTGCCCAGGAGGACGCGATGCTGCTGGCGTGGGCAGCCAGTATCGCTCATGATGCCAGCGGTAGGACTGCAGGGGGACCGTGCGACCGCCCGTTGGGTACAGGCGCGGCCAGTCCACGGCGCAGCCGAGCACATACAGCGTTCCCAGCGTCTCCAGCAGGCTGCTCCGCTCGTCGGTCTGGCGGCGCAGCGAGGGCAGCACCCAACCGCCCGGAGCGCTCTGCTCGTTGAGGCTCTCCTGAATTGAGGGCAACAGGATGGGGTGCGGGCTGATCTCGACAAAGACCGTGAAGCCCTCTGAGAGGAGCTGCTGCGCAGCCTGCGCGAACAAGACGGGTCGCCGCAGGTTCTCCGCCCAGTAGGCCGCAGTCAGCTCCGGGCCAAGGACGACTTCGGTGCTCACAGTCGAGCGCATATAGACCTTGGCGGCTTCGGGCCTTACCTCGCGCAAGGCGGTGCAGAGGTCTTCCCGGAGCAAGTCCATCTGCGGACTGTGAGAAGCATACTCAACCTGGATCCGACGGTGGAACACGCCTCGTTGGCGCAGCAGCTCCGCCGCCCGTTCCACCGCCGCGATGTCTCCGGAAAGGACAGTGGAGCGCGGCCCGTTGCACGCCGCGACCGACAGCGCGGCCTCTTGGCCGACGATCAGCTGCTCCGCCTCCCCCTTGGTGAGCTCGACCAGCAGCATGCTCCCCAGACCGCGGACGCGCTGGGCGAGACGGCTGCGGGTACAGACGATCAGCGCCGCGGTCTCCAGGGAGAGCGCGCCGGCGACACAGGCCGCGGCGACCTCGCCCATGCTGTGCCCGAGCACCGCGTCCGGCTCGACGCCAAAGGAGCGCCAGAGCGCCGCCAGGGCGACCTGCAGGGAAAACAGTAGCGGCTGCACCACGTCCTGGCGGTCGAGCCGCGAGTGCTGCTCCTCTGCCTCAAGCTCGGCGAGCACCGAGAACCCGGCCAGCTCACGGATGACTTGGTCGCAGCGGCTGACCACCTCCCTGAACACCGGCTCCTGCCGCAGCAGGGATCGGCCCATGCCGAGCCACTGCGAGCCCTGGCCGGGAAAGACAAAGACCACCTTGGGCGGCTGCCGGGCCGCGACCTGACTGTGGCACAGACCGGGAGCCGACTCGCGGCGCGCGTAGGCGGCCAGCAGCGCGGCCACCTCGCCCGCGGTCCGGCCGATGCATGCCAGGCGATGCTCGTGCTGCACCCGACGAACGCTGGCGGAATAAGCAATATCGTGCAGCGACTCGGCGGTCCGGCTCAGATACTCCGCATAGGCCTTGGCCATCGCCAGCAGGGACTCGTGACTCTTGGCTGAAAGAGGCACCAGGTAGCAGGTCTGCGGTGTCGGCGCCGGGGAGGAAAGCCTGGGCGCCTCCTCCAAGATCACATGGGCGTTGGTGCCGCTGATGCCAAAGGCGCTTACTCCCGCTCTCCTTGGCTTGGGCCCGGCCGGCCACTGGATCGTCGTGGTCGGGATCGCAAGCGGTGTCTGCTCCAGCGAGATTCGCGGATTCAGCGTCTTATCACATGGGCGTTGGTGCCGCTGATGCCAAAGGCGCTTACTCCCGCTCTCCTTGGCTTGGGCCCGGCCGGCCACTGGATCGTCGTGGTCGGGATCGCAAGCGGTGTCTGCTCCAGCGAGATTCGCGGATTCAGCGTCTTGAAGTGCAGGTTTTGGGGGATCGCCTCGTTGGCCAGGCACAGCGCCGCCTTGATCAATCCCGCGATTCCGCTGGCTGCCTCTAGGTGTCCAAGGTTACTCTTCAGCGCTCCCAGGTAGCACTGCGACTTTTCCTCTCGGGCTCCCCCATACACCGCCTTGAGCGCCTCCACCTCGATCGGGTCTCCTAGCGAGGTCCCAGTCCCATGGGTCTCCACAAGCCCGATGTCCTGAGCGCTCAGGTGCGCAGACGCAAGGGCCTGGCGCAACAGCTGCTGCTGCGCCAGCACGTTGGGCGCCGTCAGGTCCGCCGACCGCCCGTCCTGGTTGACCGCAGAGCCGCGGATCACACACACGATCGGGTCGTGGTTTCGCACCGCGTCCGACAGCCTCTTGAGCACCACCACCGCGCACCCTTCAGAGCGCACCAGCCCGTTGGCCGCGGCGTCGAAGGTCTTGCATCGGCTGTCAGCAGACAGCGTGTTGGTCGCTGCCATCATGGCCATGATCTTGGGGCTCAGCAGGGCGTTGACCCCGGCGGCCAGGGCCAGCGAGCTCTCTCCGCTGCGGAGGCTCTGGCACGCCAGATGTACCGCCACCAGTGAAGACGAGCAGGCGGTGTCCACGACCATGCACGGGCCCTGCAGCCCGTACCAGTACGACAGCCGGCCGGCCGCGGTGAAGTTGAAGGTTCCGGTAAAGTCATGGGCGCCCAGCTGCTCGACCTCCTTGTCCAGGGTCAGCGTGTAGTAGTCCATGCTGGCCATGCCGACAAAGACCCCGGTGCGCGAGCCGAGCAGGAGATCGGGGCGCTGGCCAGCAGCCTCCAGGGCTTCCCAGGACAGCTCCAGCAGCAGGCGCTGCTGGGGGTCAAGGCACGAGGCTTCGCGCGGGGAGATGGAGAAAAAGTCGGCGTCGAAGCAGTCGATGTCATCGACAAGCCCAGCCCAGCCGGCGTTGCGCAGGCGCTCGGGCAAGGATTCCTGCGGCCAGCGGTGCGGCGGAATCTTGACGATGGGGTCCCGTGAGGACAGAAGGTTCTCCCACAGCTCCGCGGGCGAGCGGACGCCGCCCGGCAAGCGGCAGGCGATGCCGACCACGGCGATCGGCTCGCTGGCCGCCTCCTGCATCGTCTCGAGACTGGCCTTGGTGTCAGCGAGGAGGGCCAGAAGCTTGCGGATACGCGCTCGATATTCTTCAACTGAAGTGGTGCTCATAGTTAAGTCTCCTACTCAAGGCGCCGAATGCTCTCGTCCAGAGCGGCCAGGTACTCATCGTCCTCCGTCGGCTCACTCCCCCCCGGCAGGACGGTGGTGAGCGGTGCGGCGGCCGGTTTGGCGCTGGGCTGGCTCTCTTTGGGAGGAGCGATCAGCGTCAGTAGGAAATCCGACAGCGAAGATAGTGTCGGATAAGTAAATAACAGGCTGACCGACAGCTTTATGCCGAGGCTGACCTCCAGGCGGTTGCGCAGCTCCAGTCGCATCAGCGAATCGACACCGTACTCGCTGAAGCTACGGCCGGGCTGGAGCCGGCCGGCGGGCAGCTGCAGCACCTGCGAGAATAGCTCGCTCAGGTGTTGCTCAAGGAGCCGGCGGCGCGCGGCTAGCGGCGCCGCCGCCAGCGACTGCAGCAGCCGCTGGCTCTGGGCCTTGTCCGGGGCGCGCGCTACGCCAGGCTTTGGCAGGTTGGCAAAGTAGCGCGAAGCGGCCTGCTGCGGATAATACTGGACCCACTGGCGGAGGTTGAGGCGAACGACGGTGGCCTGCGGCCGCGGCGCGCCCAGGAGGCGACCCAGGGCCAACAGTCCCTCCTCGGGCGACAGGCTGTCCAGGCCCTGATAGGCGCTGCGGCGGCCCTGCTGGTCCATGGCTGCGGCCAGTCCGACCGCGGAGAAGCGACCCCACTGGATGCTCATGGCCGGCAGGCCCTGCCGCGCTCGCTCGTGCGCCAGCGCATC
Source organism: Polyangia bacterium (assembly GCA_044222245.1). GTDB lineage: Bacteria > Myxococcota_A > Polyangia > Palsa-1104 > JAEUJZ01 > CALFML01. Next base: position 5,866 of record JBGANQ010000083.1, read on the forward strand.
CAGGAAGGCGTTGGCCGCCGCTGGGCGCGAAGGTGCGCGCAAACGACTCTGTGGACAGCCGCAGGACGGGTTGGTCATCCAGCACCGCGGCGCAGTGGACGATGCCGCGCAGCGGCGGAAAATCCGTCTCCACGACGGCAAATAGCCCGGCCAGCTGCCGCGCGTCCGCGACGTCGGTTGAGCTGGCCAGGACCTGAACCCCACTTTGGCGCCAGAGCTCGATCAGCTCTGCGGCCTGGGCCGAGGGCTGCGAGCGCGATACCAGCACCAGGTGCCGCGCCCCGTTGGCGACCAGGTCCTGGGCCAGGCGCAGCCCCAGACCCGACAGCCCTCCGGTGATCAAGTAGCTGGCCTCTGGGCGAACCCAGGGCTCGGCTGTCGAGACAGGCCGCGCGTGGCCGAGACTGACCGGCCAGTGCCCCGGGGCGAACCGAGCCAGATAGCGACCGCTGGAGCGCAAGGCGACCTGCGACTCGGGGTCCTGGGCGAACAGCTCCGCGCGCAGCAGCTCGGGTGAGAGCGGCGCGGGGCTGAGGTCGATGAGCTTGCAGGGGAGCTCGGGGTGCTCCAGGCTCAGCGAGCGGCCAAGACCCCACAGCGGAGCTTGCAGCAAGGCGATAGGAGACTGCGGGCAGAGCGGCTCAGTCATGGGGACGGCGCCGCGGGTGAGCAGCAGCAGCGAAGGCAGGTCGCGCCAGCCATGACCAAGGAGCGCCTGCGCCAGGAAGGCAGCCGAGGCGCAGGCGACCGCTGGATTCAAGGACAAGGAGCTCGCGGAGTCCTCTGCCGGAGGGGAACAAGGGCAGTCCAGGGACCACAGATGCCAGGCAGCGGCGCAAGGCGCGGCGTCCGGGAAGCAGAGGTGCAGCAGGCGCTGGTAGTGTTCCGGCTCGAGCGGATTGATAAGGAATGAGTCCGCGGAGGAGCGCTTAAAGTCTGAACCTGGAAGAACCCTGATGAAGCGAGCCGGGAGAGAAGAGAGAGAAGAGAGAGAAGAGATGACCGAGTCAGCGGAGCCAGCGGAGTCGGAGAAAAGGAGAATTGACAAAGGAGACACAGGCGCGGCGGCCGCCTGCGGAGCCAGCAACCAATCGACCTGGTAGAGGCACTGCGCCAGCGGGTCCGCCTGCTCGCTCGGCTCGGCCGTTTTTCCCGGTGCGGCGGCCGCAGGAGTATCGCGGGGCGTCGGGTCTGCCTGCAGCTCCACCCAGTAGCGCTCATTTTGCCACGGGTAGCTTGGCAAGGTCACTACACGACCGCCGTGGGCATAGATGCGACCAAAGTCCACGGGGTAGCCGCGCGTGTAAAGGCCGCTCAAGCTCTCCAGCAGGCACTGGCGGGCTGGCGCGCTGCGGCGTAGCGAACCCAGCGCCAGCCCGGGGGACTGCTTGGCCTGGAGGTTCTCGGCAATCGCTGGCAGCAAGATCGGGTGCGGACTGAGCTCCAGGAAGAGCTGGAAGCCGTCATCAATCAAGCGCTGTACAGCCTGCGAGAATAGGACCGGGAGGCGGAAGTTTTTGACCCAATAGTCGGCATCGAGCTCGCTGCCCTCGACCCGCTGCTCGGTGACCGTCGAGTACAGGGCCAGCTGCGTCGCCCTCGCCTGGACTCCCTTGAGCTGCTCGCGGAGCTCGGGCAGCACCGGATCTAGCTGCGGGCTGTGGGCCGCCACCGCGACCTTGATCCTGCGTATGAACACCTGGCGCTGCTCCAGTAAAGCCGCCAGCTCGTCCAGGGCCGCGGGCGCTCCAGCAAGCACCGTCGCCCTGGGCGCGTTGTAGGCGGCAATGGACACCTGATCCGCGAGACCCTGAATTGCCGCTTCGGCTTGCTGCGGGGAGAGCTCGACCAGCATCATGGCCCCGGGCTGCTGCACTCGCTGACCGATCCGGCTGCGCGCGCAGATGATCAGGGCGGCGTCTGGCAGGGATAGCGCGCCGGCCACCTGGGCGCCGGCGATCTCGCCCATGCTATGGCCAACGATCGCGTCTGGCTGGATCCCCCACGAGCGCCAGAGGGCGGCCAGCGCGATCTGCAGGCTGAACATGACCGGCTGAATGACTTCATGGAGCTCGAGTCGAGAGCTCGTCTGTTCGGCGAGCAGCTCGTGCACCACGGAGAAGCCGGCGATTTCCTGGATCACCCGATCGCACTGCTCCAGCGCGCTGCGGAAGACCTCCTCTGCGGCCAGCAGGGTCCGTCCCATCCCGAGCCACTGCGAGCCGAGCCCCGGAAAGACGAAGACAACCTTGGGCCGCGCCATGGAGGGCCCCTGGCTGGTGAGCACCTTGGGCGGGAGCTCGCCGCGACTGTAAGCGGCCAGGGCGGCGACCACTTCCTCTTTGGAGTCGCTGACCACAGCCAGCCGATGGGCATGGTGATCGCGGCGGGTGCTGGCGGTGAAGGCGATGTCGTGCAGGCTCTGCTCGGCGTGCTCGGCCAGGTGCTTGGCGTACTGCCCGGCCTGCGCCCGCAGCGCTGCGGCGCTCTTTGCCGACAGCGGCAGGCACAGTGGGGACGAGCTCGCGGCTCCAGCGGGCGGATTGCCGCGCGAGCCCTTTCGCTCCGCACTTAGGGCGCCGCTGACCGCCAGGGCCTCGGTGAAGCACTCCTCATGATGGCGCCGCAGCGCTTCGGGCAGCGCTGGATGGATGGCAGCCCAGTGCGGGCTGAAGCCACGCGTGTACAGCGCCCCGAGCGTCTCAAGGAGCGCTCCCCGCTCATCATCGGCGCGCCGCAGGGATGCGAGCACGGCGCCTGCGCGGCCGGCGTGACGCAGGTTCGCCTCGATCGCGTGGCGCACGATGGGCTGCGGACTGACATCGAGAAAGAGGCTGCAGTCTTGCTCCAGCAGCGTATTGATGGCGGTAGAGAAGTAGGCAGGCTCCGCGAAGTTGCGGACCCAGTGAGCGGCATCCAGACGCTCACCCGAAAGACACGAGCCAGTGACCTCCGAGATCAGCGGAACGGTCGTCGGGCGGGGCTGGATCTCCTGCACCGCGGCGAGCAGCTCTGCGCGCAGGCTGTCCACGAGCGGGCAGTGTGGCGCGACATCCATCCGGACCTGCTGGCAGTAGATCCCCCGTTTGCGGAGGGCGGCGAAGACCTCGCTCAGCGCGGCAGGCTCTCCGGCCAAGACTGTCGAGTCGGTGCTGTGCTGGATGGCGCGATAGACCTTCCCTTGGTAGCCCAAAAGCGCCGCCGCCGCCTCTTCCCAGCCGAGCGCGACGACTCCCATCGCGCCCTGGCCCCTTTGTCGATAGATGACCCGGCCGTAGGCGCAGATGACCCGCATGGTATCGCCCAGGCTCAGCGCTCCGGCGACATGGGCGGCGGCGATCTCACCGGTGCTGTGACCCACCACGGCGGCGGGCTCGATGCCCCAGGAGCGCCACAGCGCCGCAGTGGCAATCTCGAGCGAGATGATGGCCGGCAGGCTGACGTCGATTCGATCGAGACGTGAGTCCTCCTTTGCACTGCTCAACTCGGCGAGGAGCGACCAGCCCAGGTACTGCTGCACGAGGCGATCACACTCCAGCAACTTGGCGCGAAAGACCGGCTCGCTGACCAGCAGGGTGCGGCCCATGCCGAGCCACTGCGCTCCCTGCCCGGAGAAGACAAAGGCGAGCCGCGGCGTCGCCCCGACCGGTCGGCTACCGACAGCCAGGCCGGGTGCGCTCACCTGGGCCAGGAAGTCCTGCAGGCGCCGCTGCAGCTCGGTCAGCGATCTGCCGGTCACCGCGACCCGATATGCGCCGTCGCTAAGGTGAGCGGCCATGAAGCTGCAAAGGCTCGATAAGGGCAGCGGCGCCGACAGCGAAGCCAGGCCCGAGAGGACGCGGTCAGCGGTCAACCCCAGTGCTTCTGGGGAGTCCGCAGACAGGGTCAGCAGCTCGGGGCGCGGCGGCGTCGATTCCTGCATCACCAGATGACAGTTGGTCCCCCCCAGACCGAACGAGCTGATGCCGCCGATGAGCGGCTGGTCAGGTCGCGGCCAGCCGCGCAGCGTCTGCGCCACCTCCAGGCGCAGCGCGGTGAACGGAATGAGAGCGTTGGGAATTTCGAAGTTCAGGCTGGGCGGAATCTGGCGGTTGCGCAGACTCAGCGCCACCTTGATCAGCCCGGCGATCCCGGCGGCGCCCTCCAGGTGACCGATGTTGGTCTTCACCGAACCGATGAGCAGCGGCTGGTCGCTCGGCCGCCGCGCCGACAGGACCGTCCCGAGCGCCCCCGCCTCGATCGGATCCCCCAGCAGGGTTCCGGTCCCATGCGCCTCTACATACTGGACTGCCTCCGGCTCAACCTTCGCCTCTGCGTAGGCCTTGCGGAGCAGGGCCTGCTGCGCCAGCGGATTCGGCGCGCTCAGGCCATTGCTGGCTCCATCGTTGTTGACGGCGCTGCCCCGCAGTACGCAGTAGATCTCATCGCCATCGCGCAGGGCCTGGGACAGACGCTTCAGGACCACGACGCCGCCCCCTTCCCCGCGCACCGTGCCGCTAGCCCGCTGGTCAAAAGCGTAGCAGCGGCCACCGGGAGACAGTACGCCCAGCTTGGCGGTACCGATCGCGCTCTGCACGGAGAGCATCAGGTTGACGCCGCCGGCCAGGGCGATCGTGGATTCGCCGCGGCGCAGGCTCTCGCAGGCCAGGTGCACTGCGACGAGGCTTGACGAGCAGGCGGTATCAAGGGCCAGGCTGGGTCCCTGGAGGCCGAGATGATACGATACCCGGTTGGCAATGAGACTGTAGTGGTGGCCGGTTACAGTGTAGGGATCGATCGCGTGGACGCCATTTTGGTAAAGGAGCTTGGCGTAGTCTGACCAGATGACGCCAATATAGACGCCGGTGCGCGTACCAACCAACGTGGAGGAAGGGATGTTTGCGTCCTCCAGTGCTTCCCACGCCAGCTGCAGGATCAGCCGCTGCTGCGGGTCCATCTGCCTGGCTTCCCGCGGCGAGATGCCGAAAAACAGAGGATCGAAGCCAGCCACGCCATCAATGAAGCCGCCCCAGCGAGTACTCAGCTTGCCCGGCGCTGCGGGGTCAGGATCATAGAAGGCGCTGGCGTCCCAGCGCTCGCTGGGAACTTCGGTAATCGCGTTCCTTCCTTCACAAAGGAGCCGCCAGAATGCGGCTATGTTGGGCGACCCCGAGAAGCGGCAGGCCATGCCAACGACCGCAATCGGCTCGGCGCTCGCTCGGAGCAGGCTCTCTTCGGCGACTTCCGGGACTGCTTCGGGCCGCGCTCCGCTCAAAAAACGCGCCAGCGCGGCCGGCGTGGGATATTCCCAAGCCAGGGTGGGCGGCACCGCTGAACCGATAGCCAGACCCAGCCTAGTCAGCAGAGAGACAATTCCGACCGAGTCGAGACCGCAGCGGCTAAAGGGATCGTCGGCACTAAGCGCTCTCGGATCGAGGTCCGATACTTTGGCAATTTCGGCTATCAACCAGGTCACAATGCTATCTGCAGATCGAACTGTATCGATTTTCATTTCTTACTCTTTTGGTAGAAATAATCGGTCGGTTTGGGTGGCTTATTTCCCGACGGTGGTATTTTAATCGGCCTGACTACCGTTAATAATACCGTACCTAATCGCAGCGCTCGTGTACGAGTCTGATTCCCCACTATCAAACGGGGTCGGCAGCTCGCCTGCACCCGATTTCGGGCAATGTGAGGCACCGGACTCATTTCCACCTGGAGCCCATAAAAGGGAGCCCTACCGCAGGCCGCACGGAGCCGGTCCCCTGCCCTGCGACCTCGCCGTGGAACATACTAGTTGCTGAAAAGCCTCTGTGGTCGGCTCAAGCTGCTCTCTTGGCGGCATGGCAGCAAGCGACCAAGCAATGACCAAATTCGCAATATTCTTCATAAGATAGTGATGGAAATATTAGGCTCTTTTAACGCAGAAATCGCGAATTGAAACTCCTGCGAAGGCTCGCCGACTACCTTTGGTCCCCAACTTAACTTCTTTATTGAACCATATTCCTGCAGGCTTTGGCAAGCGTCGGATGATGAGGTAAAGCAGATCGTCGAGCGAAAACGACAGACGCTGAATGCGCGGCGCTCGCTCGTCGCTGAATTCCACTTTAGTAATATCCGTAGAAATCGCATCTGATCGAAAACATACTTTTACTCAATGTAGACACTTGGGCGGCGGAGTATCATAGATGTGAGGTGTAACCAGCGAACTCGGCTCGGCCCCAACTCCGCGCGCAAGCGCAGCAGCGGGCAGAGTGTGAGATGGATCTATTCTGGCCTTGTCTGCAGGCGTTCGGCGGCGTTCCCATCTCTTAGGTGCGCGACCATATATTGCCAGTTCTAATCTAATCCGATTTATGAGAAGCTCGAACAGAATTGAAATGACTGCTTCCATCAAGGGCTCGACCATACTCAATACCATGAGCATCCTCCGCGAGCTCATGGATCAACGTCGGCTGAACGCGCTCATCGACAGCTGCCCCCCGGACACCCAGCTGCTGCTGCGGCGTACGGTGATGGCGGTGGAGTGGGTACCCGTCGATGTATGGAGTCCGATGTTGCATGCCATCTTCGAGCGCGTAACCAGCCGCGATGAGTCCAAGTTCCGGCGCTTCATCCGCGCCGCGTGCCAGCGCGACTTCTCGGGCCCCTACCGAGTCTACGTGCAGAATACCACTCCGGCTTCCGTGCTGGTCAAGGCGCAGGGGATCTGGAACTCCTACTTTGATTCCGGGACGCTGACTGCTGGCCCGGTCGAACCAAAGGATGGCGGTCAGCACTGCATGATTGCGCTGCGCGATCTGGAGTCAGCGGCTCCGATCTATGTGGTGGTGGTGCAAGCGATCCTCGAGCAGCTGCTGAGCATGGTCGACGCCAAGACTGTGGTCATCCAGCGTGTCCGAGACACCCGTCGCGAGAGCTACATCGCGTGCGATTATCGGGTGACCTTTCGCTGAGCGCGCCCTCTTCACCTTGGTTGGATGATCGGTCACTCGCTACGGGGAGCGGCCCGCGGCAGCTGGCCGGACCGAGCCGAGTGGGGCAAGCCAGCGCGAGAGCGGCATAGCTCACCCCCGGGGGCGCGCCTTGCAGACGGCCGGCAGAGCGCACAAGTCAATCAGCGCTTCTTCGCGCAAGCGGGCCGTCGAGGAACAGGCCCCACTTACGAATCCGTCCGCGGCTCCGCTCCGACTGTGGGCGGACAGATTTTCGCGCCCTCATTCGGGGAAGACCTTCAGTACGTTGAGGTCAGCGCGGCGACCGCCGGGCGGCGACCTTCCGCAGTCCGCGCCGGCGGCGGCTGGCGGGCGCCATCCGCGTCCGCATCTGTTGAGGGGAAGCCGCAGTCGCCAGCAGCTGCCGGCTAGTGGGTCTTTTTCGGCTGCGGCTTCTGCGGGTTGGACCAGTTGTTGCCCCACTTGGTATAAAGCTCGTCGCTGAAGTTCTTCCACTCGGTGGGGGTGCGGGGCGGCGGGAAGGGGATCGGACGGGTCGGCTTCTCGTCGGTCTTGATCACTTCGATGGTGTTGCCGGCGGTGATCTTGCCCAGCTGAAAGACCTTGTAGGTGTGCTGAGTGCTCGGATCGAGCCGCAGGTGGATGCCGTTCAGGTCGAAGCCGGTCTCCAGCAGCGCGCTGCGCACCAGGGCCGCGTCCTCTGACTTGGCCTTGCGCACGGCCGCCGCCCACAGCAGCACGCCGTAATAGGCCGACTCCATCAGCTCGCTGACCACGCGGTCTTCGCCGTATTTCTTCTTGAAGCGCTTGGCGAACTCGCCGTCCTGGGCTCCCCGCGCCAGCGGGAACCGCGTGCGGGCGACGTACTGCCCGGCCAGGCTCAGGCTGCCGAGCTGCGCCAGCTCGTTCTCGCCGAGGGTAAACGACAGCACCGGCACCACGTCCGGGGTCAGCCCGGCGACGACCAGCTCGCGGAAGAACGAGATGTTGGAGTCCCCGACGAGGTCGTTGATGATGAGCTGCGGCTTTAGGTGCTTAATCTTCTTGACAATGTGCGCAAACTGCGTCTCACCGACGAGAGCATACTCCTCGCCGACCACCTCGCCGTGCAGCTCCTGCACCGTGTCGGCGCCAATGGCGTTCATCGCCCGCGCCCGCAGGCCATCGGTGCCGACAAAGAACAGCCGCTTGACCTTGAGCTCCTCGATCGCCCAGTGGATCGCCGGGATCACGTTCTGGTTGGGCGTGGCGCCGGTGTAGACGATGCTCTGCGACTGCTCCAGCCCCTCGTACTGCGCCGGGTAGAACAGCAGCTTATGGCTGTCCTCGACGTACGGCAGGATGAGCTTGCGGCTCGCCGAGCCGAAGCCGCCAAAGACCACCGCGACGTGCTCCATGTTGAGCAGCTCGTCGGCGCCCTGGGTGTACGCCGAGTTGGCGGTGACCTGCGACTTGCCGTCGCGCTCAAAGGCCTGCACCCGCCGCCCGAGCAGGCCGCCCTGGGCGTTGATCTCCTCGATGGCGAGCTGCGAGGCGTCGCGCAGCGGCCGCTCGCTGACCGCCAGGGCGCCGCTCAGCGAGTGCAGGATGCCCACCTTGATCGGCGGCAGGCTGGCATCGGCGACTGGCGGCTTCTTGGGGTCGGGCCCAGTCGGGGTCTTGATGACTTCCGGCGGCTTGACGGGCGGCGGCTGGACCGAGCCGCTAGCTCCGAAGCGCAGCCACACCCCGGTGCCGACACCGGCCACCCCGAGCCCGGCGAGCGCCAGCAAGCCTCGTCGAGATAAGAGTCCTTGCGAGCGCCCCGTGGGGCCGCGCAACAGACCGGCCAGGGTGCGCGCCTCCTGGCCGGCGAAGCTTGAGGTGCGGCCGATCGCCGGCACGTTGTCGCCCGACAATCGGCCCGCATCCATGGCGAAGATCGACGAGTTGCGCGGCGAGATGCCGGCGATGATGGATTCCAGCTCTTCGCCCATCTCGACGGCGGTCGGGTAGCGCGCCTCGGGCTTTTTCTCCATCGCCCGCCAGATGACACGGGCGCAGGCCTCGGGAATGCTGGGAACGATCGAGCGCGGATCGGGGACCTTGCCCGAGACGTGGCTCATCAGGATCTGCGGCACGCCGGGGCCGATAAACGGCGGTCTCCCGGTGAGCAGCGCGAAGTAGGTCGCGCCCAGCGAGTAGAGATCACTGCGCCCGTCCATGTCCTGGTTGCTCGCCTGCTCAGGACTCATGTAAAGCGGAGTCCCACACAGCATCCCGGTCTGGGTGAGGTGCAGATCGTCTTCGAGCAGCTTGACCAGGCCGAAATCGCACAGCTTCACTACGCCCGAAGACGAGAACAGGATGTTGTCGGGCTTGATATCGCGGTGGATGATCCCGGCCTCGTGGGCGATCGCCAGCGCGGCGCAGCAGTCGGCGATGATCCGTGTCGCCACCGGCCACGGGTAGGGCCCCTTGTTCATGCGGCTGCGCGCGCTGCCCGGGTCGAGCAGCTCCATCACCATGTAGCAGCCGTTTGTGTCCTTGGCGATGTCGTAGATGGCGATGATGTTGGGGTGATTCAGGCGCCCGGCGACCTGCGCCTCGCGCAGGAAGCGCTCGACGACGTCGGGCTTGTTCATGAGATCGTCGGGGAGAAACTTGATCGCCACGTTGCGCTTGAGGACGGTGTCCTCGCCCTGATACACAGTCCCCATGCCGCCGCGGCCGAGGCGACGGATGATGTGATACTTGCCAAACGTCAGGCCGACCCGCGGATCTACCGGATCGTTGTCCGGCACCGAGCTTGAGATCGAAGACGGCGGCGGCACGCCGCGACCGGACATCGCCGACGGCGGGGTGCCACCGCGGCCCGAGCTCGACGACGGGGCACTGCCGAGGCGATTGGACTTGGACGAGGGGCTGGCGCCGCCGCGACCGGACAGCGATGAGGGCGGCTGGCCGCTGGAGCGCGCGGACGGCGACAGCCCGGGCCGGCCGGCCATCGAGGTCTGCGGCTGCCCCGCGCGGCCGACTATCGAGGCCCGCCCCGACATCGACGAGGGCGGCGGCACCACGACCACCACAGAGGGAGGCGCTACCGGCGGCCCGAAGCCCGAAGCCCGAATGCCATTTCGTCCTGCCAACCCCTGCACGAACTGGTCGACGGGCTGGGTCTCAGTATTGCTGGTCGAGCCGGTGCCTGGGTGAGTGTCATCCAGTCCCTCGAAGTCAGCCTGAGTCCCTAGGCTGGTCTCTGGAGACCTATCGCCCTCTTTGGTCATTCCTACATCATGAGTGAATCGCTGCCGCTGGTCAATCAGCCCGCGCCCGCAAGCTAAGTCTTCGTCTGCTTTACAGGTACTTTAGTCGTGGCGCGGTGCCGGCCGCGCGCGCTCGCACCGCCCGCCAGACTTCGCCAGACTTCGCCAGACTTCGCCAGACCTCGCCAGACTTCGCTAGACCTCGGGCACCGGCAAACCTCGGTAAAAAGATAAGGCTTGTGCGGTAGGCGCCGCTTTCCATATGATCGTTAACTGGCGTTAGGATGCAGCACGTAAAGCCGTCGCAGCCCAGGGCAGCAAAGAAGCTGCGCACGCCCGCCGGCCGGTTCCTTGACTACCTGGGCATACAGCCGGTAGTCGACAAGAACTCTGCGGCAGGCGGTGCGAGCGGCATGCTGCGACCCTACGCGGCGGCGCTCGGTCAGGACGTGGTGGGCGGGCTCATATCAGCCCTCATCTCGCTGTCGTTCAGCCTGTCGTTCGCGGCGATGATCTTTGCCGGTGAGCTGACCCGCGACCTCGGCTACGGCATCCGCATGTCGCTGACCAGCGCCGGCATCACGGTCATCGTGGTCGCGCTGCTCAGTCCCTTCCGTTTTGCGATCGCTGGTCCGGACTCCCGCTCGGCAGCGGTGCAGGCGGCGCTAGCGGCGGGGCTGGTAGCGGCCTTCAAGGGACAGGCGCTGCCAACGCCGCTCATCCTGTTTGCGATCTCGCTAAGCACGCTGCTTACCGGGGCGTTCCTGTACACCTGCGGGCGCCTGAAGATGGGCACCTGGATTCGCTACGTACCTTACCCCGTCATCGGCGGCTTCCTCGCTGCGACCGGCTGGGCGCTGATCGTCGGTGCGATCCGGGTCGTCACCAGCCGCACGCTGAGCATCGAGATGCTGCCGGAGCTGCTGCACCCCTCCATCCGGCTGCATCTGCTGGTCGGAATCCTGTATACGATCTTGCTCGTCTGGGTGCTCGGCCGGGTCAAGCACTTCCTGGCGCTGCCCGGGCTCCTGGTGCTCGGCACTCTGGGGCTGCACGGGGTGCGCGCCCTGTACGGGGTCAGCGTCGCCCAGGCGCAGGCCAAGGGCTGGCTCCTCAAGGTCGCCGCCGGCGGGCACCTGTGGCTGCCGCTGCGCGACACCGAGTGGATGCACTTTAGCCGGACGGCGCTTAACTCAAGCACGCTCGGGCACTACGCCGGTGGCCTGGTCGTGCTGGTGACGGTCACTGCGATCGCCGTGCTCATCACCGGGGCGGCGATCGAGGTAGCCACCCGCAGCGACGCCAACCTCGACGATGAGCTCAAGAGCCACGGCCTGGCCAACCTGCTGTCGGGTCTGAGCGGCGGCCTCATTGGCCAGAACGCGATTGCGCGCAGCATGATAAACCTGCAGGCCGGCGGCAAGAGCCGGCTGAGCGGCGTGCTGGCCGGCACCATCTGCTTGGTCGTCGAGCTGACGCGCCCCGAGCTGGCCGGCCTCTTGGCGCGCCCGATCATGGGCGCCACCCTCGCCTTCCTCGGCCTGCGGCTGCTAGAGGAGTGGCTGATCAAGGCGCGCGGCCACCTGGAGCGGACCGACTACTACCTGGTAGTGGGAATCCTGCTGCTCATCATCTGGTTCGGCTTTGTCGCCGGGCTGCTGGTCGGGCTGACCATCTCGTGCCTCATCTTCGCGGTGAACTACAGCCGGATCAGCGTCATCAAGTCCTCGTTCACGCTGGACGAGTACGGCAGCAAGGTCCAGCGCGGCGCCGACGAGAATGAGTACCTGCACGCCGGCGGCAACCGCCACTGGGTGCTGCGCCTGCGCGGCTTTTTATTTTTTGGCTCGGTGGTGCGCCTGGTCCAGGACGCCCGGGCGCGCATTGACAGCTGCTACCGCCAGGATCGCCCGCTGCAGACCCTGGTGCTTGACTTTGCCGCTGCCATCGGCATCGACTCGTCGGCGGCGATGACCCTGGTGAAGCTGCGCCAGACCGCCGAGAAGCGGCACGTCCAGATTGTCTTCACCGCGCTGCAGCCCGAGATGGAGAAGCTGCTCAAGCGCGAGAACTGCCTGCGCAACGACGACGTCTGCCTGGCCTTCCCCGACCTCGACCGGGCCCTTGAGCACTGCGAGGACAAGATGCTCAGCGAGCGCACCGGCGGCCTCATGGGCCGTCACTCGTTCGCCTCGCAGCTCGCCACCGCGCTCGGCAGCGATGCGGCGGCCAAGCGCCTGCTGTCTTACGCGGATCGCCTGGAGCTGGCCCCCAATCAGTATCTAGTGCGGCAGGGCGACCCCTCGGACGCACTGTTTATCATCGAGTCCGGGCGGCTGAGCATCATGCTCGAGCTGCCCAACGGCCGGCCGCTGCGGCTGCGCTCGGTGGCCTCCAACACCAGCCTGGGCGAGATCGGTCTGTATCGGGAAAAGCCGCGCTCCACGTCGGTGCTGGCGGACGTTCAGACGGTGGTACACCGCCTCTCCAAGCAGGCCCTGACCCGCATGGAAAACGAAGAGCCCAAGCTGGCGGTGGCCTTTCACACCTATATCGTCCGCATCCTCGCCGAGCGACTGACCTCTTCCGATCTCGCCATCGCCGCCCTGGAGCGCTAGCAGCCGCTGCTCCGGAATCGGTCCGCGGGCCGCGCCCGCCGTCCGCCCACCGCCGGTCTGGCCGCCGCGGACCTCAAGTACGTAAAGGTCCAAGCCCCGCCCTGAATAGCCAGCCTGCGCGCCCGTCCCATGCTGTAACCAGTTACGGGCCGTTCGTAAACGCCAGGATACAGTTTCGACTGCAGCGACGGACCTTGCGTTGGCATTAAAGCTGCTATGCTCTCTTGTAAGAGACACCTTGATCGAGAGGCTTATCATGACCCGCACTAAACTCCCCGCTCTTCAGCTCGGCCTTGCGGCAGCCACCGCTACCTTGGCGCTGGGTCTGACCAGCAGCGCGACCGCCTGGGCGCAGACTGCGGACCCGGCGGCTCCCCCGGCAGCTGCCCCGGCAGCAGGCGTCGATGGGAGTACGGCCGCCCAGCCGACTTCGCCGCCGCTCAGCCAGCCTCCTTATTACCAGCCGGCTCCTGGAGAGCAGCAGGCGTATCCGCAGCAGCAGCCCTATCCGCAGCAGCAGCCCTACCCGCAGCCCTACCCGCAGCAGCAGCCCTACTACGGTCAGCAGCCCTACCCGCAGCAGCCCTACCCGCAGCAGCCCTACTACGGTCAGCAGCCCTACCCACAGCAGCCGACCTATGTCGCCCCGGCTTACGCTCCCCGGCGCTCGCTCGGCTACACCGACCGCTTCCGTCCGCAGTTCGGCATCGGCCTGCGCGTGAGCGGCCTGTATGCCGGCTCCGAGCTGACCGCCTACGGCTCTGAGGGCTTCGGGCTGGAGTTCCTGCTCCGCGTGCACCCCCGGATCACGCTCGAGGCGCTCATCCAGTATCAGAATGTCAGCTCATCTGATTACTACGCGCCGGTCTACTACTATGATCGGTTTGATGTCCCGATCCTCGGCGGCGCGCGCATCCACCTGGGGAATCCGTTCTGGGTCTTTTCGCCCTACGTGGTCGGTGCCGCCGGCGCCACCTACTCACGGCTGAGCTTTGATCCCTCGCTGCCGCCCGACGGCCGCTGGTTCTTCGAAGCCCAGGGTGGCGTCGGCTTTGAGATCCGGCTCGGACGGCACTTCCTGCTCAACGCCGACCTGCGCGCCTTCGGCCGGTTCCGCAGTGAGGGCACAAGCGACGTGTTTGTCCAGGACACGAGCGGCAACTACTACCGGTCCCTGGGAAACAGCGGCGGCATCCTGTTCAACTTCGGCTTCGCCGGTCTGTTCTAAGGATGGGGTAGTATTCTATAGTCAGCTTGCTTGACTTCTGCCCACCTTGCCCCGCCAGCGGGCCAGCCTAGAGAGTGTCTTTGATGAATGTGAAGGACTGGCTCGATCGCCGCACGATCTACCTGGCCCGCCACGGCTCGCACGCCTACGGCACCAACCTGCCCGGCAGCGACCGCGACCTGCGCGGCATCGCCGTGCCGCCGCGGGCGTATTTCCTCGGCTGCCAGCACCGCTTCGAGCAGGCCGAGCAGAAGGGTGACCCCGACATCGTCATCTTCGATCTGCGCAAGTTCATGCTCCTGGCGGCGGACTGCAACCCCAACGTGCTGGAGATCCTCTTTGTCGCGCCCGAGGATCGCCTGACGGTGACCCCGGCGGCCGAGCTGCTCTTGCACGAGCGCCACCTGTTTCTGTCGCGCAAAGCGCGCCATACCTTCAGCGGCTATGCGATGTCGCAGCTCAAGCGGATCGAGACCCACCGCCGCTGGCTGCTCAACCCGCCCACGGCGCCGCCGCAGCGCAAGGACTTCGGTCTGCCCGAGCGCACGGTGCTGCCCAAGGATCAGCTGGCGGCGGCCGAGAGCATCATGCGCAAGAAGGTCGACTCCTGGCAGCTCGACCTAGAGCCGCTCGATGAGGCGGGCAAGATCCAGCTGCAAGACAAGCTCACCGCGGCGCTGGCCGAGATGCACCTGGCCAGCGAAGACGAGCAGCTGCGGTGCGCCGGGCGCCGCCTCGGCTACGACGACAACTTCCTCGATCTGCTCGACCGCGAGCGGCGCTACATCACCGCCCAGCGCCAGTGGGAGTCGTTTACCACCTGGCAGAAGTCGCGCAACCCGGCGCGCGCCGCGCTGGAGGCCAAGCACGGCTACGACAGCAAGCACGGGATGCACCTGGTGCGGCTGATGCGCATGTGCGGCGAGATCCTCGCCACCGGCCAGGTGGTGGTTCGCCGCCCCGATGCCGAGGAGCTGCTCGCCATCCGGCACGGCGCCTGGAGCTACGAGACGCTGATGCAGTGGGCGCGCCAGCAGGACGCCGCGCTGGAGGCGCTGTACAAGACCTCGCCGCTGCCGCACAGCCCCGACCGCGCGGCGATCGACGCGCTGTGTGTCCGCATAGTCGAGAGCGTGTTATCTAGCCTGGGGTGACGGCGGCGATGAGCGAAGATTTTCTCGAGCTCGACGGCTCGCACGGCGAAGGCGGTGGCCAGATCCTGCGCAGCGCGCTGTCGCTGTCGCTGCGAACCGGGCAGCCCTTTCGTCTGGTAAAGGTTCGCGAGAACCGCGACAAGCCGGGGCTGCGCCCGCAGCACCTGGTCGCCGTGAACGCGGCCGCCCAGCTCGGGGCTGCCGAGGTGAGCGGGGCGCAGGTCGGCTCGCGCGAGCTCAGCTTTCGGCCGCAGCTGTACGGCGACCGCCTGCCTGGCGGCGACTATCGCTTCGACATCGGCACCGCTGGCAGCGCGCCGCTGGTGCTGCAGACCCTGCTCCCAGCGCTGCTGCACGCCAGCGGCCCGGCGACGGTGACGATCCGGGGCGGGACCTACAACCCCAAGGCGCCGCCGTTTGACTTTATCGACCGGGTGTTCGCACCGCTGCTGCTGCGCCTTGGGGCGAGCGTACAGGTGCGGATGGATCGGCCCGGCTTCTATCCTGCCGGCGGTGGGCAGCTGTTCGCCGCGATCACTCCCTGCCCGCAGCTAGGCCGCCTGATGCTGCTTGAGCGCGGTGCCCTGGTCACGCGGCAGGCCACAGCGGTGACGGCAAGGCTGCCCGAGCACGTCGCCGCGCGCGAGCTGGCGGCGGTGCGCGAGCTGCTGGGATTTGCTCCCGACTGCCTGCACACGCGGGTGCTTGCGCGCAGCGCCAGCCCCGGTAATGCGCTGCTCATCGAGCTTTCGAGCGAGCACGTCACCGAGCTGTTCAGCTGCGTCGGTGAGCGCGGTGTGCCAGCCGAGGAAGTTGCCCGCCGCGCCGCCAGCGAGGCGCGGCAGTACCTGCAGGCCGGGGTTCCGGTGGGCGAGCACCTGGCGGATCAGCTGCTGCTGCCGCTCGCGCTCGGCCAGGGGGGCGTGTACCGCACCGTGGAGCCGTCGCTGCACACCCGCACCCAGGCCGAGCTCATCCGGCGCTTCCTGCCGGCGGTAGACATCCGCCTCAGCCAGGAGTCGCCGCTCGCCCATCTCGTAGAAGTCAGCGTCCCGGGGTAAGCTCGCCGCCCTCATGGCTCGCAAGCTGATCCTCGCAGAAAAGCCGGCGGTGGCCCGCGATCTCGCCCGGGCGCTCGGGGTGCGCGCCCAGGGCGACGGCAGCTTCCAGGATGACCGCTATGTCATCACCTGGTGCATCGGTCACCTCGTCGAGCTCGCCGAGCCGGCCGAGTACGACGCGGCGTGGCGACGGTGGTCCATGCCTGCGCTGCCCATGCTGCCGCCGCGCTTCCAGCTGCGCCCGAGCCGCTCCACGGCGCGGCAGTGGCGGGTCGTCCGCGACCTGCTGCAGAAGCGCGAGTTCACCGCCGTCATCAACGCCTGCGACGCCGGCCGCGAGGGCGAGCTCATCTTCCGCTACTGCTACGAGCTCGCCGACTGCCGCCTCCCCATCGAGCGGCTGTGGATCTCCTCGCTGACCGAGCAGGCCATCGCCCAGGGCTTCCAGCGGCTGCGCCCGGGGCGCGAGCTCGACGCGCTGGCGGCGGCGGCGCGCTGCCGCTCGGAGGCCGACTGGCTGGTGGGGATGAACGCGACCCGCGCGGTGACCCTGTGGCGGCGCAGCGAGCAGGACGTGCTGTGCTCCCTGGGGCGGGTGCAGACGCCGACCCTGGGCCTGCTGGTCGGGCGGGAGAAGGCGATCGTCGAGTTCGTGCCGCGCGACTACTTCGAGGTCCACGCCGCCCTGCGCGTGGCGACCGCAGGCGAGCCGGAGGGGCGCTTCACCGCGGTCTTCAAGCACGGCGCCCAGCGCCGCCTCAGCACCCGACCGCTGGCCGACGCCATCGCCGAGCGCGATCAGCCGCTGCCGGCGGTCGTCGAGTCGGTAGAGGAAAAGACCGTCCGCGAGCCGCCGCCGCTGCTGTTCGATCTGGGCGCGCTGCAGCAGACGGCGAACCGCCGCTTTGGCTGGTCGGCCAAGCGGACCCTGGGCATTGCCCAGGCGCTGTATGAGCAGCACAAGCTGCTCACCTACCCGCGCACCGACTCGCGCCACCTGAGCTCGGATCTGATCCCGCAGCTGCCCAAGATCTTCGCCGCCGTCACCGAGCAGCCGGCCTTCGCGCCGTACCTGCAGACGCTGACTGCGGCCAAGCCGCCGCGCCGGGTGTTCCAGGACAGCAAGGTCACCGACCACCACGCCATCATCCCGACCCCGGTGGCGCACACCCCGGCGCGCCTGGCGGCGCTGTCGGCCGAAGAGGGCAAGCTGCTCGATCTGGTGACGCGGCGCTTCATGGCCGCGTTCTTCCCCGATGCCGAGTTCCTGCAGACGCGGGTGGTGGTGCGCGTCGGCGACGCAGCGGCAGCCGGCGCTTCTACAGCGACCCCGACGCAAGCGACCGCAGCGAACAAGGCGAGCAAAGCGACCGCGGCGAACAAAGCTACTGCGACGACGGCGACGACCGCGACGACCGCGACGACCGCGACGACCGCGACGACCGCGACGACCGCGACGACCGCGACGACCGCGACGACCGCGACGACCGCGACGACCGCGACGACCGCAGGCTGCGCGCCGGCTGGCAAGAGGTGGCCGGCCTGGGCGAGGAGCGCGCCAGTCGCCCGCCGAGCGCGCGCGGCCCGGACGTGGCCGAGTCGGACGAGGAGCATGAGGACACGGCGCAGTCCCTGCCGCGCCTGCACAAAGGCCAGCCGCTGCGCGCCGCCTATGAGGTCAAGGCCAAAAAGACCCAGCCGCCGCCGCGCTACAGCGAAGCGACACTGCTCGCGGCGATGGAGGGCGCAGGCAAGCAGCTCGACGACGAAGCGCTGCAGGAGGCGCTCAAGGACCGCGGTCTGGGCACGCCGGCGACGCGCGCCGCGGTGATCGAGACGCTGCTCGACCGCGGCTATATCACCCGCCAGGGCAAGCAGCTGCAGCCGACGCCGCTCGGCATGGATCTCATCGCCCGGCTGCCGGTGCCGAGCCTGGGGTCGGCGCAGCTCACCGGCCAGTGGGAGGAGCGCCTGTCGCGCATGGCCCGCGGGCAGGAGTCGCGCGCCGCGTTCATGGCCGACATCGCCTCCTACGTGCGGGAGATCATCGCAGCGGTGAAGGGCGCGCCGCCGCCGGCTGCCGTGGCGCTCGGCGGCGCGGCGCCGGGCGCAGGCGGGTCGCCTAGCGCGCGTTCCGGGGCCTCCCGCGGCGCCCGGCGACCGTCGGCTAGAGCCCCTTCGCTCCCTACTTCAGCAGGCGATGACGGCGAGCCGGCGCCAAAGCGGGTGCGGAGTCGGACGACCCGCGCCACACCCGCGACCCGCCGCCGGGCAGCGCCGCGGACCGTCGCGGCCGGCGACCCTGGCGCAGCGACCGACCGCGAGCCCACCCGGCGGCGCAAGGCGGCCCTCCCGGCCGGCAAGCGGGCCGCCAAGAGTGCGACGGACAAGACGCCGCGCTCGCGCGCTCCCGCCCGGGAAAAGGACACCACCACCCCGACGGCGCGCGCGCGCACTAGAAGCGCGAGCTCCGGCAGCACCGCCTCTCCCCCGGCGGCCAGAAAGAGAGCGTCGTCTTCCCGCGCGGAACCTCTCATCCCCGCCGCGGACGAGCCAGCCCCGCTCCGCCGCCCTGACGAAGATGAGCGGCTGCCCATGCGCTCCGCCCCAGCGCGGCGCGCTTCCCGCGCGGCGGACGCGCAGCTGAAAACCCAGCCGCCGCCATGGAGTCAGCCGTTCCCCTTGCCTGCGGCCGCCAGAGCCGCCTCCGCTGCCTCCGCTGCCTCCGCTGCCGCGGTCTCCGCTGCCTCCGCGGTTTCCCCGGCCCCGGCCGCCCCGCTGACCGTGGGCCGGCCGATCGAGCCGCCGCTTGGCTGTCCGCGCTGTCGCGTGGGCTCGCTGATCTGGGGTCGGCGCGCCTGGGGCTGCTCGAACTTTCGCGCCTGTCCGCTGATCATCCCTTATGAGTTCCGCGGCCGCCGCCTCGGGGAGCGCGACCTGCGCAACCTCATCGAGCGCGGCGAGTCGCTGCCCATGCTGCTCTGGGACCAGAGCTCCGGCGCCCGCGAGGTGCGCGCCCGGCTGCGGCTATCGCTCAGCGGTCAGCCGGACGGCTTCTTGACGATGGTCCCGGCGCCGGCGCAGTGAACGCGCCCGCGCTTGTCGAGCCGGTCAGCGGCGTCCGCGCGCCGGGGCCTTGCTGGGAACGGCTCGCTGCGGCCGGGCGGACGGTGCCGGACGGCGCTCCGGCTTGACGCTGCGCTGCACGGTCTTTTTGCCGCCAAGGGAACCGCCCGGCTGCCGGCTGGCTAGCTGCACTCCTTTGACGCGACTGCCTGAAAGAGGCGCCGCGGCCTGGTCCTGCATCAGCTCGACCAGGTTCGGCCGCTCGCTCAGCCGTCGCTGCAGGGACTCGGGGAGCACCGCGGCGACGACCGCACGCTGATCGTCCAGGTAGCGCCGCGCCGCGCCCTGCACCGCCGCGGCCGACACCGCGCGCACCCCGGCCTCGTAGCCCTCGGTGCTCGCCTCGGCTGGGGGCAGCGCCAGGGTCGCGGCGCGCGCCAGCTCCAGCGCGTGACCATCGCGGCGCTGGCGCCGGGCCGCCTGGCGGCTGACCAGCTGATCCTGGGCGCGCAGCAGCTCGTCCTGGCTGATCGGGTGATCGATGAGCTTGCGCAGCTCTTCGCGCAGGCCGGTCTGCGCGACATCGAAGGTCGAGGGACTGGTCGCCAGGTGCAGGGCCAGGAAGCCGAGGTCGGTGCCAAGCTCCAGCACGCCCTGGACTGCATAGGCGAGGCCCCGCTTCTCCTTGAGCTCACGCCCCAGGCGACCCAGCGGGCCGGCGAGCAGCTCGAACAGAACCTCCACCGCATAGTGCTCGGGGCCGCGCAGGCCGGGGGCGCGAAAGCCGACGACCATGTGGGCGTGCTGGCTCGGACGGTAGGAGACTCGCTGCAGCGGCGTCCGCGGCTCGAGCGGCTCGGCCAGCACGGGCGCGGTCGGCGGCGGGCTCGCCGGGGCCGCCGGCAGCCGCGCATCCAGGCGCTCGAGCACCGTCTGCGGATCGACGTCCCCGACCACCGCGATGGTCAGCTTGCTGAGCGGGTAGGCGCGGCGAAATAGCTCGAGCAGGCGCCGCCGCGACAGCCCGCCGACCGACTGCAGCGAAGGCTCCAGCGCGTAGGGGTGGCCGGGCAGCAGCGCCCCTTTGAACAGGCGCAGGGCCGCGGTCGCCGCGTCGTCGCGCGGCAGCAGCTGCGCCGCCGTCGCCTCACTGCTCGGGGTGAGCGGCTCCAGGTTGCCGAGCAGCGCCGGCGCCGCGGCGCGCAGGTCGCTGTGCAGCTCGCCGCGCAGCTCGCCGATCAGCGACCGGCGCTCGCGATCGGCGTCGGCTTCGCTGAAGCTCGGCTGGCTGAGGCAGTCGGCCAGCAGCGCCAGGCCCTGGTCGAGGTGGCTGCTCAGCAGCTCGCCGCGCAGGCCGAAGGCGTCCAGCTCCACCACCGGCTGCAGCGTGCCGGAGATCTGCTCCAGTTCCCGCCCCAGGGCCTCTGCCGTGCGAACCCGCGACGAGCGCGGCCACAGGCGGGCGAGCAGCTGGTGGGCCCCGGCGGTCCGCTCATCTTCGGCCCGCAGGCCGCCCGGCCACAGCGCCGCCACGCCGACAATCTCGACGCTGTGCTCGGGCACGATGAGGAGGCGAGCGCCGCTCGGCAGAGTGTACTCGAGCACCCCAGCCTGCGCCGGTCGCGCCGCCACCGGCGCCGGCCGCGGCGGCGCCAGGGGGGCTGCGCCCTGCCCCAGCGGCAGCCGCCGCAGCAGCGCCGCAGCCGCCTCGCTGCCCGCCGCCTCGCTCCGCCCCGCGCCGGGCCCCGCCGGCGGGCGGAGGGCGACCAGGGTCAGGTTCTCAGGCGTCAGATACCGCCCCAGGGCCTGGCGCAGCGCCAGCGGGGTGAGCGCCTGGATCTGCCGGTCGTAGCTGGCCGGCAGGAGGCCCAGCGAGCGGAAAAACCCAAGGCGGCGGGCGCGCCCGGTCGGCGTCTCCCGCAGGTAGGCGGCGTCGGCCAGCAGCAGCCGCTGCGCCCGCTGGAGGTCGGCGGCGCTCACCTCGCGCTGGCCCAGGCGCAGCGCCTCGCTGACGAGCAGCCGCGCCGCCTCGTCGACCTGGGACGGTGCCACCGCCATGCCGCTCAAGAACAGGCCGGGGTCGCGCGCGGTGTAGCTGACCACCAGCGGCTCCTCGGCGCCGTCCAGGCGCTGGCCGCGCTCGCGCGCCAGGCGGGCGGCCTCACCCGAGCCGAGCAGCACCGCGGCGACCTCGAGCGCGGCCACGTCCGCCGAGTGCGCCGACGGGACGTGGAAGCCGAGCAGCACCCGCGCCCGCCCCGGCTCGCTGTCCTGGGGCAGGATCGCCACCCGCGGCGCCTGCTGCGGCGGCTCGCTCGGGCGCTCGGGCAGCGGCGCGGGCCCCGGGTGCTGGCTGACCAGGGCCGACCCGAGCTCGGCCGCCAGGCGCTCGGCCACCGTCGCGGCGTTGAAATCGCCGGTGACCACCACGGTGAGGCGCGCCGCGGTGTAGCGGCTGGCGAAAAACTCCGCCACATCGGCCCGCGTTAGCTTGTCCAGCGTCTCGGGCCGCCCGAGCAGCGGGCGCCGGTAGGGATGCACGCTGAACGCCAGCCCAAGCAGCGCCTGCAGGGCGGCCCGCTGCGGCACCGCCGCTTCCTGCCGCAGCTCGGTCAGGATGGCCTGGCGCTGCCGCGTAAGCGCCGCCTCCGAGATCGAGAGCGCGGTCTGCCGCGCCCCCAGCACCGCCCCGAGCAGCTCCACCCCCAGGCGCCAGCCGCTGCTTGGCAGCAGCACATGGAACACCGTGTGATCGGGCGTGGTCCAGGACGCCGCCTCGCCCCCGCTGCGGAAGATGCGCAGCACCGGGGCCTGCGCCTGCTCGTGAAAAAGCAGGCGCTCGGTCAGGTGGGCGACCCCCAGGCGGTCGTCGGGCTCGTCGGCGGCGCCGGCCAGGAGCCAGGCCTGCAGGGCCACCGTCTTGACGATGTGATCCTCCTGCAGCACGAGCAGGGCCCCGCTCGGCAGGCGCACCTGAACTTCGCTGCTGCCCGCTGGCGCCGTCGCTCCGGGCGCGATCGCCGGGGCCAAGAGCGCGCTCGCGGCGACCGGCGGCGGGGCAGCAGCTGGTCGCGGGGCCGGCGCCTGCGGGCCCACCGCCAGCAGCCGCGGCTCCGGACGGCAGGCGGACAGGCCCAGGCCAAGGCCCAGCACTGCCGCCACCAGGGAGCCAAGACAAGCGCGCATTCCGCCTTCGTACACCACGGCCGCGCTCCCGGCCAAGCCGCTTTTGCCGGTCTGGCCGGCCAGCGCCCCCTGCGGACCGCGCCCTGCCTTCTTGGCTGGCGGCGCGGCGCCTACAGCGGGCTCGCCGGGGGAACGAAAGGCTCGTCGCGCAGCTTCAGGTAGCGGGCCATGTTCTCGACCGCGTGCCGCGGATCGCCGTTGCTAAACTGCGCCCGCGCCAGGTAGTAGAGCGCCCCGGGGTGCTGCTGCAGGTACTCCGGCTCGTCCTGCAGCTCCTCCAGGTGATCGATGGCGTCATCGACGAGGTCGGCCTTATAAAGGAGGTAGCCGAGGACCAGCCGGATGTCGGGACCCAGCTGCGCGACCCAGCTCATCGGCCACTCGCGCAGGGCCCGCAGCCCGAGGATCCAGCGGCGGGCGTTGAGGTTCTTGAGCGCCTCGCCATACTCGCGCCGGATGCGCTCCTTTTCTTTATCGCTCAGACCGCTCGGGATGCTCAGCGGTCCCAGGCCCGCCGCGAAGTGGCTGTCATCGCCGTCCCAGTCGCGCGACAGCGCCTCCTCATGCTCGCTCTCGGGCCGCTTGGAGAACATCGCCAAGAGGCTCGCCAGCGTCTCGGTCTGGGGGCCGCCGCCCACCGCCAGGGCGCGGATGAGCAGCCGGCTGGCGGCGTCGCGCTTGCCGTGCGCCAGCATCGCCCGCCCAAGACGCGCGTAGGTGTCGGCGCGGCGCTCGAACTCCTGCCCCGGCGGCGCCGTCCAGAAGGCCGGCGGGCGGTCGAACGGCAGCCCGTAGTTGGTCAGGTAGCGCTCGAAGCGGCCGTACGGCCAGTCGTTGCTGTACATCCGCGGCACCGAGGACTCGTGGCGCATGTAGCCGAGCAGATCGCGCGGCGCGGCGAACTCGATGCGAGCGTTGTCGTCGGTGTTGATCACCGCGCCGATCGTAAAGGCGGGGATCTCGTCGGGCGTCAGCAGAAGGTCAGCGAGGATCTCCTCCGGGCTGTCGATCTGCGCCCGGTGCAGCTCGGCGCGCAGACCGGGCACCGCGAAGTTGCGACGCAGCCGATACAAGTCCAGCGGCAGCGGCTGCCGCGTCGCCACCAGGATGACGTCGCTCGACAGGTGCTCGGCGGCGAACACGTAGGTGTGCGGGAACACGCTGATGAAGCTGCGCAAGAGCGTCTTGATGTTGGGCTGCGACAGCTCGTACAGCTGCGCCCACTGGCAGAACACCCCGTCGTCGGCCAGCCGCGACTTGGCGAGCTTCCAGTAGTCGATCGTAAACAGGTTGGACACGCCGGTGATCCAGGGGTTGCTCGGCTCGCTGACGATCACGTCGTAGCGGCTGTCCGACTGCGTCATGAAGTTGCGCCCATCGCCGATGAGCACCTGCACCCTGGGGTTGCGGCTGGGCAGGTGGCTGACGTCGGCGAAGAAGCGATCGCCGGCCTCGACGACCGCCGGCTCCAGCTCGATCACGTCGGCGTGCTCGATCGGGAACTGCGTCACCGCCCCCGCCGTCACCCCCGAGCCGTAGCCGACCACCGCCACCCGCGGCGGCTTGTCGAGCGCCGTGGGGTGAAACAGCAGCGGCATCAGGCCCACCATGATCTGGGTGCCCATGTCGTCGCCGTTGCTGGCGTCGACCTTGCCGTTGTTCTTGAGGGCGGTGGTCTTGCTCCACTGCTCGACCGAGACCGTGGTCGAGATGCCGTCCTTGTAATAAAGGAGCTGCGGCATCACCCGGTTCTCCAGGTAGATGATCGACTTGGCGATCGAGATGCGGAATAGTCCCGCCGAGAAGTGCGACAGGTTCCACTTGGGGGCCAGGGCAATGAACACCGCGGTCGCCGCGCCCAGCCCCAGCGCCACCGGCCGCCACAGGCGCCGCGCCCCGCCGAGCGGCGCGCCCGCCACTGCCCGCTCGCCGCTCCACAGCAGCACCACCGCCAGCGCCGCGGTCACTCCCGAGCACATGAGCAGCCCGCGCTGCAGCCCGAGCCACGGCAGGACGATGAACCCTGCCGCGAACGAGCCGGCGATCGCGCCCACCGTGTTCAGCGCATAGGCGACGCCGACATCACGCCCGGCACCGGCGGCGCTGGCGGTGTAGATGCGGATCGTCAGCGGCATTACCGCGCCCATCGCCAGCGTCGCCGGCAGGATCGCCATCGCCGCCAGGATGAACTGCGTGCCCAGGAGCTCGTCGACGCTGAAGCTGGCCCCGCGCAGGATGACCAGGAACACCTCGGGCAGCCGATCGAGGGTCAGGTAGGACCAGATCGCGGTAATCAGGGTCAAGGCGTGGGTGATGCCGAGCGCCGTCACCGGCCGCGACAGCCGCGGCAGCAGGCGGGTCAGCACCGCCGCCCCGACGGCCAGCCCGATCAGGAAAGCGAGCAGGATAATCGTAAACGAATAGACCGACGAGCCGAGCACGATCGCCAGCGCCCGCGTCCACAGCACCTGATAGATCATCGCCGTCGCGCCCGAGATCGCGTAGGCAGTCACCGCCAGCTGGCGCTGCCGCGGCGTCGGCACATAGGGCGGCGCGACCGGTGGCACGGGAGCTTCTGGGTCGGCGACCGGCGGCCCGGCCTCGCCAGTCTCAGCGGCGTCGCCAGCCGCACCGGCCTCACCGGCAACCTCGGCGGACTGCGCGAGGAGCCGCCGCTCGCACAAGAGGATGATCACCGCCAGCGACAGGTTGACGGCCGCGCCGACGTAGTTGGTCAGGCTCACGCCGAGGCGCGGCAACAGCTCGAAGCCGGACAGGAAGGTGCCCAGCACCGCCCCGGCGGTGTTCAGGGCGAACAGGGCGCCGATCTGCACCGACGCCCCCAGCACCCCGCGGGGGTTACGCTGCGTCGACAGAAACTGCGACAGGAGCGGCAGCGTCGCCCCCATGAGCGTCGTCGGCACGATGAGCAGCAGCGCGGTGGCGGCAAAGCGCAACAGCGACAGCACCGCGTAGTGATTGCCCACCGACTGCCAGAGCAGCGCGTTGAGCCGCGGATACAGCTGCAGCCACAGCGGCACCGACAGCGCGTACAGGCCGACTCCCGCCTCGACCAGGGCATAGGCGCGCAGCGGCCGTGACAGCCGCGACACCAGGCGCCCACACAGGTAGCTGCCCAGCGCCAGGCCGCCCATGAACACCGAGAGCACCGTCGACATCGCCAGGGTCGTCGAGCCGAACACGAGCCCGAGCTCGCGCGTCCACAGCACCTCGAACAGAAGCCCCGAGCCGCCAGAGAGGAAGAAGCAGAGAAAGACGATGAGCCCCATACACCTGGCAGGGTACAGCATTCTGCGGCGTGCCCGGATGCAATAGGCGCGCCCCGGCGCCTGAACGGCCAGCGGGCGCGCCGCGGGCAATTGTTGTAGGTTGTAGGCCCTCATGGACCCGCGTGCGATCATGTTTCACAACCGCCTGCGCAAGAACCTGCGCCGGCTCCTGCCGTGGGCCCGTCAGCGCGGCATCGAGGCGCTGCGCCTTTATGACCACGACATCCCCGAGGTGCGCCTGGTGGTCGACCGCTACGGCGATCGGGTCGTGGTCTGGGAGTATGCGCGGCCGGCGCGCCGGGACGAGCGCGAGCCCGCCGGCGCAGAGGCGGGCGATGCGACCGCAGCTGCGACCGCAGATACGACCGCAGATACGACCGCAGATACGACCGCAGCTGCGACCTCAGACACGGCCTCAGACACCTACACCGACGACATCCTCGCCGTCGTCGCCGAGCTGTGCAAGGTGCCGAGTGAGTCCCTGTACGTCAAGCTGCGGCAGCGCCAGCGCGGACCCCGGCAGTACGAGAAGCTCGACTCGGCCCGTCACGAGTTCGTCATCCGCGAGGGCGGCCACCGCTTCCTGGTCAATCTCTCGGACTACCTGGACACCGGCCTGTTTCTCGACCACCGCGAGACGCGCGCGCTCGTGCAGCGCCTGGCGCGCGGCAAGCGGGTGCTGAACCTGTTTGCGTACACCGGCAGCTTCTCGGTGTATGCGGCGGCCGGGGGAGCGGTGAGCACCGTCACCATGGATCTGTCGACCACGTACCTCGACTGGGCGGGGCGCAACTTCGCCCTCAACAACATGGACCCGCAGCAGCATGTGCGGGTCCGCGCCGAGGCGCTGTCCTACCTGCGGGCGCCGCGCACGGTGCCGGCGGCGGCGGGACCCTTCGATCTGATCATCCTCGACCCACCGACGTTCAGCAACTCGAAGAAGATGGCGGGGACCCTGGATGTGCTGCGCGACCATCCGCTGCTCATCGCCGACTCCCTGCGCCTGTTGGCCCCGGGTGGATCGCTCCTATTTAGCTGCAACCACCACCGCTTCAGCCTGCGCGCCGACGAGCTCCCCGGCGCCCGCTTCCAGGATCTGAGCGCCCAGACTCTGCCGCGGGACTTTCATGACCCGCGCACGCACCGCTGCTTCCTCTTTACCCGTGGCGAGCCGGAGCCGCTCCCACTCGTAAGGGCGTAGGCTCCGCAGAGCCCCGCGGGCGCACTCCTAAGTAGTCTGGGGCGAGCCGGCGCCGCGCAGTCTGCTCGCCCTTACTTCCCCTACTTCGTACCCGCAGCCCACCTACTGCGGAGCCGGGTCACAAAAGACCCGATCTCGGCCCTCCGACGAGTCGCCGCTACGACGGAAATTTAGAACCGGTATAAGACGCTCGGCCAAGCAAAAATTGGGCTCTGGCGTACCGATTTCGAAGTCTCTAGAGCCTCTGGCGATCTTCCCAGGTGACCTCCGTAGGCCGCTGTCGTAGCGCCGGCCACCTCGGACCAAGGTAATTGTCCGGGCTCATGAATCGTTCATTCACAGGAGCGAGTTGCTACGTTACGATTTATCGGAGGGGGGCAGGGGAAGGATGAACATACGGACCGATGTACGGGGCGCGGCAGTCAGCCGACCCGAGGCGCACGCAGCGCCGGGTCAGACCCGACTGCAGTCCTTTGGGGCGCTCCTGGTGCTCGATGCGCTCACGCTGCAGGTGGTAAGCTGCACCGCCGACGCGCCGCACCTGCTCGGCTGCGACCGTCAGGCGCTGCTCGGCAGCCCCCTGAGCGCCCATCTCAGCGCCTCGGCGCGCCGGGTCCTTCTGGCGTTTGCCCACGGCGATGAGCCCACCCGGGATGCAGTGTTCGCTCTTCCCTTGGCCGGGCGCGCCGGGCTGCGCAAGCTGCCAGTCTGCCTGCACCGCTGCCGCGGCTGGCTGCTCGTCGAGCTGCTCCACGATCTGGGCCGCTTGACGCTGCGGACGCAGACCCGCTCGGGGGAGCTGGTGGCGCAGGCGCTCGCCCACAGCCACCGCGCGCTGGCCACTGCATCGAGCCTGCCGATCCTGTGTCGCCGCCTGGCGGAGCTCTCGCAGGCCCACCTGGGCTTTGCCCACGTCGCGGTGCTCGCTCTGCCGGGCTCCGGAGCGCTGGTCCCCCAGGCGCTCATCAACGCGCCGGCAGAGCCGGCGGCAGTACAGCCCTTGCTCGATGCCGCCGCGCTGCTGCTGGACGCCGGCGATCGCCCGTATCAGGTGCTGGTGCTGGCGGACAGCGAGGCCGAGCCCGTCGAGCTGCCCCCGAGTAGCGCCGACGCGGGGCTCGAGCTGCGCCGCTGCCTGCTCCGCTACCCGCCGGCGGCGTGCGTGCAGCAGGTGCGCAGCCTCGGCGGGCGAGCCATGCTGGCGGTCCGCCTGGAGCAGCCTGAAGGCCGCGACCCGGCGGCCGCGACGGCGCCGCCCTGGGGGCTGCTCCTCTGCTGGGATCCGCGGCCGCAGGTCCCCAGCGCCGCCGCCCGCGCCCTGGTTCAGGCGCTGGCGCAGCTGTTCGCGGTGCAGCTGCAGGTCCTGTCAGCGCAGGCGGACACGCGGCTCACCGAGCTGCGCGTCCGCCACGCGGTGGAGGCCTCTGGAGATCCGATCTGCATCCTGGACATGAGCGGACAGACGGTGCTTGCCAACGCGGCGTTCACCGCGCTGGCCGGCCATCCCGAGCACGCCCTGGCGCACCGCTCGCAGCTGGAGCTCCTACTGGCCGAGTCCGGCGTACCCGAGCGCATCGCGACGGGGCTGCGCGACGGCGGCGGACACTGGCAGGGCGAGACCGTGTTCCACAGTCCGGGGGGCGAGCCGATCCCCATTGAGCTGCGCGTTGACGCGATCCTTCAGCCGGACGGCCTGCCGGTCGGCTATGTCGGGGTCTGCCGCGACCTGCGCCCGCGCCGCCAGGCCGCGGCGCGCCTGCGCCTGCTGGAGACGGCGGTGATGAACTCGCGCATCGCCCTCATCATCGCCCACATTCCCGAGTCGGCGCCGCCGTGCGGGGTGCTGGTCAACCCGTCGTTCACCGCGCTCACCGGGGTCTCGGCCGAGCGCGCCCTGGCGGCGCCGCTGGAGTGTATCCTGGGCCAGGACCCCGAGCCAGAGCTGGCGCATCAGATTGCCGCGGCGCTCACCAACCGTCGCCCGTACGAGGTCGAGTTTCAGTTCAAGCGCGCCGGCGGCAGCTCGTTCTGGGCCGACCTGCGGGCGTTCCCTTCGGCGGCGGCGCAGGCCACGGATCTCATCATTACGCTGCGCGACATCACCAACCACAAGCGCGCCGTGGCCGTCCAGCGCGACATGGAGCGCCGCCTGCAGGAGAGCCAGCGGCTCGACAGCCTGGGCGTGCTCGCCGCCGGCATCGCCCACGACTTCAACAACCTGCTCACCGGCATCCTCGGCAACGCGTCGCTGCTGCGCGCCGAGGTCCGCCGCAACCGCAGCATCGACTCGTACCTGGACGAGATCGAGACCACCTCGCTGCGCGCCGCCGAGCTGTGCCGGCAGATGCTCGCCTACGCCGGCAAGGGCCAGTTCACGGTGCGCGAGGTCTACCTGAGCGCTCTCGTCGAGGAGCTGATTCCGCTGCTCGACCTCGGCCCGGCGTTCGCCCAAAAATTGCGGCTGCAGCTGCAGCCGCTGCTACCGGCGGTGCGCGGTGACGCCGCGCAGCTGCGCCAGGTGCTGGAGAACCTGCTGCGCAATGCGGTCGAGGCAATGGCCCGCCGGCCGAGCCCGGGGCCCGAGTCGGCCTCGGCGCGCTCGCCGAGCCGAGGCCTGCGCAGCGCGCCCGCCGCCGCTGGCGATGGAGAGCAGATCACCATCATCACCGAGCTCCGCCGCCTCGATGCCGAGACGCTGCGCAGCACCCGCGGCCACCCCGACGCGCGACCGGGCGACTATGTCGCGCTGGAGATCAGCGACACCGGCTGCGGCATCTCGGCTGAGATCCAGGCGCGCATGTTCGATCCCTTCTTCACCACCAAGCCGGACGGACGCGGCCTGGGCCTGTCGACGGTCATCGGCATCGTGAGCGGGCACGGCGGCGTGCTTTCGGTGCAGAGCGCGGTCGGCCGCGGTAGCACCTTCACCGTGCTGCTGCCGGCCTACCGCCCGCCCGGCCACGACGCTGTCGCCAACCCGCGATCCCCAGCCGCCCGCTCGGGGGCGCCGGCGCGGTCGCGGCGCGCGGCGCGCTCCTGAGGGCTGCTGCCTGCTGCCTGCTGCCTGCTGCCTGCTGCCTACTGCCTACTGCCTACTGGAAGAACCGCTGCGCACACATTGACAAGCCGCGCAGCGGGATTGTAAACCCGGGCCTTCACTTTCGCGGAAAGGTCGCCGATGTCCATCAAGCGTACTCGTTGTCTCGGGTTCTCCGTCCCGTTTTCCGGCTCGCTGCTGGGATGCCTGGCGGTGTCCGCTGCGTTCTGGGTGATGGGCTGCTCAAGCCCGGTGACGGCGGCCAAGCCCGATGCGCCGCCGGCCGCTGACACCTGCAAGGACCCCAAGGACTGCCTGAATAAGGGTGCTCTGGCGATCCAGGCCAAGGACTTCGCCAAGGCGGCCAAGTTCCTTCCCTCCGGCTGCGAGGTCGAGCCCAAGGCGTGCAACATCGTCGGCGAGCTTTACCGCAAGGGCGACGGCGTACCGGCCGACGGGGCCAAGGCCGCCGACTTCCACAAAAAGGCGTGCAACGCCGGCATCAGCATCTCGTGCGCCATCGAGGCGCAGCTGCGCTACACCGGGGAGGGCGGCGCGGTCGTCGACAAGCCGCGCGCCCGCGCGCTGTTCGAGAAGACCTGCGGCCCGGAGATGCTCGATCACTGCGCGCTCGCCGGCCTTATGTACTCAAGCGGCGATGGCGGCCCGGCCGACAAGGTCAAGGCGCGGACCCTGTACGACACCGCCTGCAACGCCGGCGAGATGACCGGCTGCGTCAACGGCGGCGCGATGTACCTCAACGGAGAGGGCGGCGCCGCCGACAAGGTCAAGGCGCGGACCTACTTCGAGAAGGCCTGCGACCAGAAGAACGCCGACGGCTGCTTCAACCTCGGCCTGGTGTACGCCAAGGGCATCGAGGTCCCGGTCGACTACGACAAGGCCATCGCCCTGCTCAAGAAGGGCTGCGACGCCGGCAGCAAGCAGGGCTGCGAGGTCGCGCAGCAGATTCAGGACGATCTGGCCAAGCAGAAGGAAGCCGCCGCCAAGCCCGCCGCTCCGGTCAAGGGCAAGGGCAAGGGCAAGAAGTAGTCGTCCACCTCGCGCGCTGGCCGGCACAGCTGCCGAGCCAGCGGCACCGTCTACTCCGCGCTCAGCCCGACCGCCCACCCGCCGCCCGCGGGCCCCCGCCCTCCTTAATTCAGTCATACTTAGTCTCTGTCATGCGCTTTGAAACCGTCTTTGTGACTCTGTTCTCGGTGGCCACCGCGGTCGCGCTGCTCGCCCGCTGGCTCAAGGTGCCTTACACGATCGCGCTGGTCATCGCCGGGCTGGTGCTCGGCTCGGTGCACGCGCTGGAGCCGCCGCACCTGACCAAGGAGCTCTTGTTCTCGGTCTTTCTGCCCGGCCTCATCTTCGAGGCGGCGTTCCACCTGGACGTCGAGAAGTTCTGGCGCAACAAGCTGACCATCAACGCCCTGGCAGTTCCCGGGGTAGTGCTGTCGATCGGCCTCACCGCGCTCGTGTTCTGGCCGGCCGTGCAGGCCCTGGCGCTCATCCCGGGGCTCGGGCTGCCGCATGCGCTGTGCTTCGCGGCCCTTATCTCGGCCACCGATCCGATTGCCGTGGTCGCGCTGTTCAAGCGCCTGGGCGCGCCGCCGCGCCTCACCCTGCTCATCGAGAGCGAGAGCCTGCTCAACGACGGCACGGCGGTGGTGCTGTTCACGCTGGTGCTGGGGCTTTTCAGCGGCCAGGAGTCCTCGCCGCTCGGGGCGCTGCTCGATTTCCTGCGTGTCGTCGGGGTGGGCGTGGGGGTCGGCGCCGCCATTGGCCTTGCCGCCTCCAAGCTGATAAAGCGGGTCCGCGATCCGATGATCGAGATCACCCTGACGACGCTTACCGCCTATGGCTCGTTTGTCCTGGGCGACCTGCTGCACGGCTCGGGGATCATCGCCACGGTGGCGGCGGGGATGCTGTGCGGCAGCTACGGGGCGCGGCGCGGCATGGGCCAGTCGTCGCTGATGGCGGTCGAGAGCTTCTGGGAGTATGTGGCGTTCGCCCTCAACTCGGTGGTGTTTTTGCTCATCGGGTTCGAGGTCCGCATCGAGGCGCTGCTGCACTCGCTGCCCGCGGTCCTTATCGCCTATGCGGCGGTGACGACGGTGCGGGCCGGGGTGGTGTTCCTGATCACGCTGCTTCTGCGGCGCACCCGCGAGCGCATGCAGTGGTCGTGGAGCACGGTGCTCACCTGGGGCGGGCTGCGGGGCAGCCTGTCGATGGTGCTCGCGCTGTCGCTGGCGCCCGACTTCCCGCTGCGCGGCCCCATCATCACCATCACCTTCGGGGTGGTCATCCTGTCGATCCTCATCCAGGGGCTGACCATGAGTCCGCTGTTGCGCTGGCTGCGGCTCACCGCGGCGGCCGGTGCCGAGGCTCCGGCCGCCGCCGAGGACTAAAGCGCGGCTAGAGGAAGAAGTCGGGGAGAAGCGGCGCGGCGGGGTCGACGGCGTACGGCGAGAAATCGGTCACGCCGGTCTCGCGCAAAAGGTCCTCATCGATGAAGAAGTTGCCGGTGCAGCTGCGGCTCGGGCGGGTGAGGATGGCGTAGGCGGCGTCGGCCATGATCTCGGGGGTGCGGCAGCCGCGGATGGCCTCCTCGCCGCCCAAAAGGTTCTGCACCGCCGCGGTGGCGATGGCGGTGCGCGGCCACAGGGCGTTGACGGCGACGCCTTCGCCGCGGAACTCGTCGGCCATGCCGAGCACGCACATGCTCATGCCGTACTTGGCCATGGTGTAGGCGACGTGCGGGCCGAACCAGTGCGGCGCCAGGTTGAGCGGCGGCGACAGGTTGAGGATGTGCGGGTTTTGCGCCTTGAGCAGCTGCGGCAGGCACGCCTGCGAGCAGGCGAAGGTGCCGCGGGTGTTGATCTGGTGCATGAGGTCGAAGCGCTTCATCGGCGTCGACAGGGTGCCGGTGAGGCTGATCGCGCTGGCGTTGTTGACCAGGATGTCCAGGCCGCCAAAGCGGGCCACCGTCTGCGCCACCGCGGCCTGGATCTGCTCCTCGCTGCGCACGTCGACGACCAGCGCCAGCGCCTTGCCGCCGGCGCGCTCGACCTCTTCGGCGGCGGAGTAGATGGTGCCGGGGAGCTTGGGATGGGCCTCGGTGGTCTTGGCGGCAATGACGATGTTGGCGCCATCGCGGGCGGCGCGCAGGGCGATCGCCTTGCCGATTCCTCGGCTGGCGCCAGTGATGAACAGGGTCTTGCCGGCTAGCGTATTGGGGGGGGTCATGGACAATAGCTGTATCACGACGTGGCGGCGCCCTGAAAGACCCGGCGCAGCGGCCGCGCCGCCGGCGAGGGTGAGCGGCGGGCGGCCCCTACGGCGTGGCGCTCATCGGCTGGCATGGGGCTATGGGTCGGCGGTCGCACCAGCCTCGCCGCCGCGGCTCGCGCCGGCGCCCGGTGGGAGGTAGGGAATGAAGCGGCCGGTGGTGGGGTCGTGCACCCGCTGCGCGATGTCCAGCGAGAAGCCGGTGCTGGCGCTGCCGGTCACGGTATAGATGTTGTAGCGGGCGCGGCGGTCAAGCTGACCGGGCCGCCCGTCTTCGTAGGTCCCCGAGCCGACGCCGATCACCGGGATGGGTCCGCTCGGGCCGGGCAGCTCGCCGCGCAGGTCGCGGTGCTCGTGGCCGTGCAGGACCAGCTCGCAGCCGACGCGGCGCAGCACCGCGTGCAGGGCCTTGCGGTCGCGCAGCGCCCGCAGCACATCCAGGCTCTGCGGCAGCGGCGGGTGGTGGATGAGCAGCACGCGAAACTTGCCGCGCAGCGCCGCCAGCGTCGCCTCCAGCTCGCGCAGCTGCCGGCCGCCCAGCCGCCCATCGGCGAGCGGCGGCGGCGACGGACGCGCCGTCGAGGTGCCGATGAAGGCGACCTCGCCGCGCAGCCGGACAAACGGATAGCTCGGCAGCGAGCCGGCCGGGGCCTCATCGCCGCTGGCGTAGGCGGCGAAGGCGCGATCGAAGTGGCGGCGGAACAGCGCCTCCCAGACGTAGACATCGTGGTTGCCGGGGATCACCGTGACCTCGCGCGGGCCGAGCTCGATGCGGTCGATGGCGGCGCGGGCGCGGCGAAACTCAGCGGGCAGCGATAGGTTGGACAGATCGCCGGTGATGACCACATGAGACAGCGGCAGCTGGTTCAGGTCGGTGCACAGCGCCTCCAGGATGGCCAGCGAGTGGGCCTTGCGCCGCTTGCGCAGCAGGTTGATCCAGCCGGCAAGGCGCTTGTTGATAAACTGCAGCGGCGAGACGCCCGCAAGGTCCAGGGCGTGGAGATCCGACAGGTGAGCAAACTGCATGGCTGCCTATGACCCTAGCCCAAGTCCGGGGCGGCGCAAATCGGCGACCGCCGAGCCGCCCGGGTGCCGGGCGGGCGCGCGCTGCGGCGCGGGCGCGTGGGCGAGTTGACCGTCGGCAGGCGGGGCTCACCTGGATCTGGCTCGGCCGGCCTCCGGGCCGCCTCTAGCGCGGGGCGGGCAGCGCTGGCTCGCGGCGCGGGGCGGCCGGCGGCGATTCCCAGCCGGGCAGCAGCGCAGCGTCGCCGAACTTGGCGCGCACGGCGTCAAACACTCGGGCCACGCGGCGGTCGCGCTCGTCTTCGACCGGCGGGGCCGCGGC
>JBGANQ010000174.1:0-5733 GCA_044222245.1 Polyangia bacterium
GGCCGCACCGACGAGGACATCGCGGCGATGATCGACCACACGCTGCTCAAGGCCGAGGCCACCAGCGCCGACGTGCAGCGCCTGTGCGACGAGGCCCGCAAGTATCGCTTCGCCTCGGTGTGCGTGAACACGAGCTTTGTCCCCCAGGCCAAGCGGCTGCTCGCCGGCAGCGGGGTCATGGTGTGCGCAGTGGTCGGCTTTCCCCTCGGAGCGATGGCGCCCAATGCCAAGGCGTTCGAGGCCCGCGAGGCCGTGCGCGCCGGCGCCGAGGAGATCGACATGGTGATAAACCAGGGCGCCCTCAAGTCGCGCGACTACACCCTGGTGCACGAAGACATCCGCAAGGTCGTCGAGGCCGCCCGCCCGGCGCGGGTCAAGGTGATCCTGGAGACCGGAGCGCTGACCCAGGAAGAGAAGGTCATCGGCATCACTCTGGCCAAGGTCGCCGGGGCCCATTTCGTCAAGACCTCGACCGGCTTCGGGCCAGGCGGCGCCACCGTCGAGGACATCGCGCTGATGCGGCGCCTTGTGGGCAACGACATGGGGGTCAAGGCTTCGGGCGGCGTGCGCACCTGCGAGGACGCGACCAAGATGCGGGCCGCCGGGGCCAGCCGCATCGGCGCCTCGGCTTCGGTCGCCATCGTCAACGAGTGCAAGACCCGGGGCAGCGAGCCGCCGCCCAGCCCGCGCCCCGATCGGCCCTGGCTGCGCCGCGAGCCGAGTCCGGCCGCGCAGCCCACCGCCGCTCGCGGCTCGGCCGGCTCACCCGCGACTTCCAGCCCGTCCGCCGCGGCGAAAAAGCCCGGCGGCTACTAAGCGGCTACTACTAGATCGTTTTCCCCGCCGGGCGCCGCGGCTCACCGGCCACCGATTTGTATACCTTTATGCTGAGCCTGCGGTCGGGGACGGCAGTCCGTGCTAGACACTAGGTCATGGTCATGAGCCCTTCATCTATATCCCCTGGCCCGCAAGCCTCCGACTCGGCGGGCGCCGCTGCCGGCGCGATCGACCGGGCGGTGCTGATCGTCCTTGACTCCTGCGGCGTCGGCGCCGCCCCCGATGCGGCGCGCTACGGCGACGCGGGGGCCAACACGCTCGGCAACCTGAGCCGGCGGCTCGGCGGCCTGCAGCTGCCAAACCTCGCGGCGCTCGGCCTTGGCCACCTCACCGAGGTCGTCGGAGTCCCGCGCCCGGCGGTGCCGCGCGGCGCCTTTGGCCGCCTGCGCGAGCGCAGCGCCGGCAAGGACACCACCACCGGCCACTGGGAGCTGTGCGGCCTGCAGATCGATCAGGCCTTCCCGACCTTCCCCACCGGCTTTCCCGCCGCCATGCTCGAGCGCTTCAGCCAAGAGACCGGGCGCGGCGTGCTCGGCAACTGCCCGGCTTCGGGCACGACGATCCTCGACGAGCTCGGGCCCGAGCACCTGCGCACCGGCGCCTTCATCGTCTATACCTCGGCCGACAGCGTCTTTCAGATCGCCGCCCACGAAGAGGTCGTGCCGCTGCCCGAGCTGTACCGCGCCTGCGTCATCGCCCGCCGCCTGTGCGACGAGTACCAGATCGGCCGCGTCATCGCCCGCCCGTTTGTTGGCCAGCCGGGGGCGTTCCAGCGGACCTACAACCGCCGCGATTTCGCCCTGCCGCCGCCCGAGCCGACGGTGCTCGATCGGATCAGCGAGGCCGGCCTGCCGGTCGTTGGCGTCGGCAAGATCTGGGACATCTTCGCCGGCCAGGGCGTCACTCAGAACATCCACTCCGAGGGCAACACCGACGGCCTAGCGCTGACCCTGCAGGCGCTCGGCGACACGCCGCGGGGGCTTGTGTTTGTAAACCTCGTCGACTTCGACATGCTGTACGGCCACCGCCGCGATCCGGTCGGCTACGGGCGTGCTCTTAGCGAGTTTGACGCCTTTGTGCCGCAGCTGCTGGCGCAGCTCGGGCCGCGCGATCTGGTGATGCTCACCGCCGATCATGGCAATGATCCGACGTGGACCGGCACCGACCACACGCGGGAAGATGTGCCGATCCTGGCGTTCGGGTCGGCGGCGCCGCGCCGCGAGCACGCCGACCTGGGGGTGCGCGACGGCTTCTTCGATGTCGCGCAGACGCTGTGCGACGGCTTCGGGCTGCCCGCCTGGCCGCGCGGCCACAGCTTCCTGGCGGCGGCGCTGCCCTAGCACGACCCGCTCACCTCACACCGCTATCTCGTCGGCGAAGCGGCGACGGTACCCAGTCGTATAAGGCGCCTGCGACCCGACGGCTGCCGCGGCGCTCACAGCCGCGTCAGCTTGTCGGGGTTTAGCACGATGTGCAGGGCGTGGATCTGCTCGCCGTCGGTCTCGATGCCCAGGGCGAGCTGGACCTGCCCCTCCAGCCGCAGCACCAGCGCTGGCCAGCCGTTGAGCTCGCGCACCTCGCCCTGGGTCTTTTCCGGCAGCGGCCAGCGGCGCTGCAGGCCGAGCAGCAGGCGGGCGATCGAGTCGGCCCCGCGCACCACGTTCAGCGCGGCGCGGACCCTGCCGCCGCCATCGGAGTAGGTCGCCGCGTCGGCCGACAGCAGGCAGGTGATGCCCGCCAGGTCGCCGGCGGTCACCGCCTGCATAAAGCCAGTGAGCAGGCGCAGGTGCTGGTCCTTGCTGGCGGCGTAGCGCGGCCGTCGCGCCGCCAGGTGGCTTCGCGCGCGGTGGCACAGCTGCCGGCAGGCCGCTTCGTCCTTGTCGAGGATCTGCGCCACCTCGGCGTGGCTGTAGTCGAACACCTCGTGCAGGAGGTAGGCCGCCCGCTCGGCCGCCGACAGGCTCTCCAGCAGCACCAGGAAGGCGAGCGACAGCGTCTCGGCATCACTACCGCTCGCCTGGGTGGCCAGCGGCTCGGGCAGCCAGGGTCCAACATAAGTCTCGCGGGTGCGCCGCGCCGCCTTGAGCTGATCGAGGCACAGCCGGGTCACCACGGTGGTCAGAAAGGCGCGCGGCGCCACCACCGCGGCGGCGTCGGCGGCCTGCCAGCGCAGGTAGGCCTCCTGCACCATGTCCTCGGCCTCGGCGACGGAGCCGAGCATGCGGTAGGCGACGGCGAAGAGGTGCCGCCGGTGGGACTCAAAGACCTCGGCCGGGCTGCTCATGGCTCTATCATGCAGGCAGCCGGGCCGCCGCGGGTAGTCGGTCGACGGACCGCAGTTGCCCAACCGTCCGTCCGCGCAGCGATTTCCGTCGCCATGGCTGCCGGGTCCGGCACGGGTTTTTCTTCGCGGGGAAACGGCGGCTCTGTATGATGGCCCTTTCCTCGCAGAGGCTCCTGCCCCATGGGTGTTGAAAATTCCGCTCCCGGCGCGCCCGCCGGCCTGCCCTATAACCCGGTCGAGATCATCCGCCGCAAGCGCGACGGCAAGGCCCTCGCTCCCGACGAGCTGGCGCGCTTTGTCATCGACTACACCGCCGGCCGCATCCCCGACTATCAGGCGGCGGCGCTGCTCATGGCGATCTACTTCAGCGGTATGTCCGAGCCCGAGCTGCTCGCCCTGACCGAGGCCATGCTGCGCTCGGGCGAGGTGATCGACCTGTCGGACATCCCGGGAATCAAGGTCGACAAGCACTCGACCGGCGGCGTCGGCGACAAGGTCTCGCTGCACCTGGCGCCGACGGTGGCCGCCTGCGGGGTGCGGGTGCCGATGATCTCGGGCCGGGGCCTTGGCCACAGCGGCGGCACCCTGGACAAGCTGGAGTCGATCCCGGGCTTTGTCACCCGCCTGTCGGTCGAAGAGTTCCGCACCGTGCTGCGCCGGACCGGCCTGTCGCTCATCGGTCAGACTGACACCCTGGTGCCGGCCGATCGGCTGCTGTACGCCCTGCGCGATGTCACCGCGACCGTCGAGTCGATCCCGCTCATCGCGGCGTCGATCATGTCCAAGAAGCTGGCCGAGGGCATCGACGGCCTGGTGCTCGACGTCAAGGTCGGCACCGGCGCCTTCATGAAGACGCGCGAGGAGGCCTACCAGCTGGCGGCGACGCTGGTGGCGATCGGCCGCCGGGCCGGCAAGCAGGTCACTGCATTTCTGACCAACATGGATCAGCCGCTCGGGCGCTTTGTCGGCAACGCCGCCGAGGTGCGCGAGTCGATCGCGGTGCTGCGCGGCCACGGCCCCGAGGACCTCGCCGAGCTCACCCGCGTCCTAGGCGCCGAGATGCTGCGCCTGGGCGGCGTGGCGAGCAGCGAGGCCGACGCCCTTCACCGCATCGCCGAGGTCATCGCCAGCGGCGAGGCCCTGCAGCGGCTGCAGCGCTGCGCGGCGCTGCAGGGG
The DNA here is from genome assembly GCA_044222245.1 of Polyangia bacterium. GTDB lineage: Bacteria > Myxococcota_A > Polyangia > Palsa-1104 > JAEUJZ01 > CALFML01. The sequence continues at coordinate 4,298 of JBGANQ010000174.1, forward strand.
GCGCAGATCGACCTGCGCGATCCCGACGAGCCGTGGTTTCAGCGCAACCTCCACGGCGGCGCCCAGGCGGTGCTGGCGCCGACCTCGGGCTACGTGGTCGGCATCGATGCCGAGGCGGTCGGCTGGGCCAGCGTGGCGCTGCGCGCCGGCCGCGAGCGCAAGGACGACCTCATCGATCCTGCGGCCTACATCTACCTCGATAGAAAGTGCGGTGAGCCGGTCGCCGCCGGCGAGGCGCTGTGCCACTTCGCCGGCTCACCCGAGCTGTCGCCGGCCCGCAGCGAGCGGGCGCGGTCCCTCCTTGCCCACGCCTACGTCATCGGGCCGCAGCCGGTGGCGCAGCAGCCCTTGATCCTGGATGTCTTGCGATGACAAGCTCTTGTGAATCCTCGTTCCCGGCGGTCGCGGGGGCGGCCACCGCGGCCACCTTTGCCGCCGTCGCCCGCGCCACCGCCCGCGTCCAGGCCTTCCTGCCCGCCGGGGCGCGGCCGCGCGTCGCCCTGGTCCTCGGCTCGGGGCTTGGGGACTATGCCGAGCAGCTGGTGGCGGCGCGGCACATCGACTACGCCGAGCTTGGCTTTCCCCGCTCGCATGTGCAGGGTCACGCTGGGCGGCTCTTTTATGGGCGGACGCGCAGCGAAGCGGGTGCGCCGGGGGTCGAGGTCCTGGCCATGCAGGGCCGCGTGCACGCCTATGAGGGCCACGACCTGCAGACCGTGGTCCTGCCGGTGCGGGCGCTCATCGGCGCCGGCTGTCAGGTCGTGCTGCTGACCAACGCCGCCGGCGGTGTCGGCGAGGGGCTGGCGGCCGGGGATCTGGTGCTCATCCGCGACCACCTGAACCTGGTGGGCGGCTCGCCGCTGCGCGGGGAAAACGATCCGGCGCTGGGGCCGCGCTTCCCCGACATGACGGCGGTCTACGATCCTGCGCTGCGGGCGCTGGCCGAGCAGGTGGCGGCGCGGCAGGACCTGCGGCTGCCGAGCGGGGTGTACGCCTGCGGCCTCGGACCGCAGTACGAGACGCCGGCCGAGGTGCGCATGCTGCGCGCGCTCGGCGCCGACCTGGTCGGCATGTCGACGGTGCCCGAGGCAATCGCCGCCCGCCATCGCGGCGCGCGCGTACTGGGCATCAGCTGCGTGACCAACCTGGCGGCGGGGATCTCGCCGCAGCCGCTGTCTCACGATGAGGTCACCGAGACAGCGCAGCGGGTGCGCGGCGTGTTCATCCGTCTCCTTGATGGAATCCTGGCCGCGATCGGGCGCGAGCTCGACGGACCTACCGCCGCCTGAAGGGAGCTGCTGCGCCATGACCAAGCCGCGAGCACATCGCAGCGCCCGCGCCGGCGAGCCGCCGAGCGCTGCACCGACCGCAGCAGCGAGCGCCGCGCCGACCGCAGCAGCGAGCGCCGCGCCGACCACCGCCGCGACCGCCGCGCC
>JBGANQ010000084.1:0-39723 GCA_044222245.1 Polyangia bacterium
GGCGTGGCCGGAGGCGCTCGGGTGCCCCCCGGCCGCCGCGGCGCGGCTGGTCGGGTCGGGCCCGGGGTGGTGGGTGCCGTCGCGGTGCGGGTGGCTGCTGTGCGAGTGGATCCCCGGCCCGGTGGCGTGCGAGGGCAGCTGGCGGATCGAGACCTGGCCGGTGTGCTCGACCTGACTCGGCGGCAGGTTGGCCGCCTTCTGCCGCGGCACCGGGATCACCCGCGCCGACGACGAGCCGATGGCACCGGTGATCGCCTGCGGCGGGTGCGACGAGCCGAGGATGACCTCCAGGTCGATGCGCTCGGGGTCGGAGGTGCCGGTGCCGGGGATGATGGCGATGACCTCGCCGACCGGCTTGAGGTTGCCCTTGAGGTTCTCCAGCTCGACGTCGATCGACAGGAGCGGGAACGAGCCGATGATGCGGTACAGGTTGCGGCCGGTGCGGATGTTCTCGCGCAGGCGGTGCTCTTCGTACTCGGTGAGCGCCGAGACCATGCCGGCGTCGAGCTCGAAGTCGCCGTAGGTCGGCTCGGGGGGCGGCGGCTGCGCTTTTTTCTGCGCCGGCAGCGGGGCGGGCTTGGCGTACACGCCGCTGGCCGCCGCCGCCTCGTTGACGCGGGTGACGAAGTCGTCGATAAGGGCGCTGGGCCCGTTGGCGGCGTGCAGGCCGTGCTCGGCGACTTCGGCGCTGATGAGCTGGTAGTGCTCGATGGCCTCGAACAAAAGATCCAGGGCGGCCGGGGTGAGCGGCACCTTGCCCAGGCGCAGCGAGTCGAGCAGGTTCTCCAGGTGATGCGACAGGTGCATCATCTGCTCGACGCCGGACAGCCCGGCCAGCCCCTTAAGCGAGTGCACGGCGCGGAAGGCGCTGTTGATCAGGTCTGGATCAACCCGCATCCCCTCGCCGCCCGGATCTCGGCTCTGGCTGGCCTGGGCGATCGCGAGCAGATCTCGATTGAGCTGCTCGACGATCTCCTGCGACTCAGACAGGAACTCGTCGCGGACCTTATCGCTGCCTTGCTCGGCCATGCGCTGCGTCTACCCTGAACAGTGGCGGCAGCCGCTCAGTGTTTCTTCGGCGCGGGCGGCGCCATCATCGGGGCGATGTTCGCCCCTGGGGCCATGACCTTGCGCGCCAGCTCGAGCAGGGCCTCGGGCTTGAAGGGCTTAACCAGGTAGGCCGAGGCGCCCAGGCTCATGCCGCGGTCGCGATCCTTGTCGCGGCCGTCGGTGCTGATGATGATGAGCGGCGTGTTCTTGTGGTTTTGGCTCTGGCGTACGAAGCGGACCAGCTCCAGGCCGTTGATGTCCGGCATGTTCACGTCGGTGACAATGAGGTGGAAAGACGCTCCGGGGAGGATCCGGAGCGCCTCGAACCCGCTCTTGGCGGCGGTGACCTCGAAGCCGTCAGACTCCAGAGCCGCCATTACAAAAGCCCTCATGGTGGGAGAGTCGTCGACGACCAGCACGCGATGGGATGAGACCGTCATGGCACGTAACTATATCACTAGTCGAACAAAATTTTGATTGCTGTATTACAGATAATGAAAACGTCTGGGGCTGCGCCCAGGCGCGGGCCGCCGCCGGCCGCAGGCTGGGGCAGGGCGGCGGCCGGGGCGAGGGTCAGGCCAGCTTGTCGGCCAGGGCGCGGGCGGCGCGGCGGGCCACCGCCATGATGGTCAGCTGTGGGTTTACCGCCGGCGAGGTCGGCAGGACGCTGCCATCGCACACATAGAGCCCCGGCAGGTCGTGCGCCTGCAGGTCCGGACCGACGATGCTGCGGCGGCGGTCAGCGCCCATGCGGGCGGTGCCGAGCGGGTGGTAGGCCGACAGCTCGAAATCGCGGGCGGTGAGCCGGGCCTGGCGCAGGCGGCTGAGGTCGGCGGGGCCGCGCACCACCTGGTGGCCGTGCACGCCGGTGTAGATCGTCTCGACGCCGGCCGCCTGGTACACGCGCGAGATGATGTCGATGCCGCGCCGCAGCCGCGCCAGGTCGTTGTCGTGCACGTCGTAGCGGATGAGCGGCCGGCCGCCGGGTCCGGGGCGCACCGAGCCGCGCCCGGTGTCCTCGACCACGAAGCCGAAGCAGCTCAGGCGGTCGTAGGCGGCCATGGCGCGCATGTACTCGGGACCGATGAGGGTCAGGCTGGCCGCCATCAGGTCGAGCGGCAGGAACACCCCCTCCATGAGCAGCCCCTCGCGGTGGAACTCTTCAATGGCGTAGCCCTGGGGGATGCTGGCAAACGAGCGCACCGGCTCGCGGTGCAGCGCGACCACATGCGCCGCCGGATGGATCGTCAGGTTCTCGCCGAGGGTGCCCGAGCGGCCAAGGGCCCGGCGGGCCGCCGGATCGCCCAGCAGGAACACCGGCGTCATCAGGGCGCCGCAGGCGACGATCACCGCCCGCGCCCGCACCGTGAAGCCGCCGCGCTGCCGGCTGTTGACGGTGACGCCGACTACGCGGCCGTCCTCGATGATCAGGCGATCGGCGCGCGCCCCGGTGAGCAGGCTGGTGCCGGCCTGCAGCGCCATGGGGACGAAGCTCACGTTGGTTGAGCGCTTGGCGTCGGTCGGGCAGCCAAAGCAGCACACGCCCTGACCGTCGCACTCGGGGGCGTTGCGGCGCAGCGGCGCGTGGCGGTAGCCCAGGCTCGTGCAGCCGCGGGCGATGGCGTTGGCGCCGCCGCCGAGCAGGTGGCTGGCGGCCGGCGAGACGCCCAGGGTCTGCTCGATGCGCTCGTAGTGCTCGTCCAGAGAGTCGGGGGTGAGCTCGTGCAGGCCGTGCTGCTCCTGCCACTGGGCGAAGACGCGGCTCGGCATGCGGTAGCAGGTGCCGGAGTTGATGAGGGTGGTGCCGCCCACGGCGCGGCCGACGGGCAAAAGGATCAGCGAGTTGCCCAGGGCGATCGTCTGCCCGCCCTCGCGGTACAGCAGCCGCTGCTGCTGGAAGGCGGTGCCGCCAAAGTCGCTGCGGCTGAAGAACTCGCCTTCCTCAAGGAGGATCACGGCGTGGCCGGCCGCCGCCAGCTCGTAGGCCGCCACCGCGCCGCCGGCGCCAGAGCCGATGACCACCGTGTCGCACTCCAGCACCTCGCCGGCCGGCACCTCGCGGGCGTGCTGGGTGCGCTCGCGGGCGGCGCGCGGCAGCTCGGGCGGCGACGCCGGGCGGGCGACCGGCGCTCCGGGGTCGCCGGGCGGGGTCGAGCGGTACGGGGCGCCGAAGCGGCGGTAGACCTCGGGATCGTCGAAGTAGGCGAGCTTGAGCGGCGTGACCAGCAGGCGGAGCAGGCCGCGCACGGCAAAGTCTTTCTGGTTCAGCTCGCCGCACAGGTGCTGCAGCTGGTCCTCGCTGAGCTCGGGCAGCGAGCGGTGCAGCCGCAGCCAGGCGAGCACCGACAACCCCTGCAGCAGCCGCCGGTAACCAGCGCCCATCCACGGCGGCAGCTCGGCGAGCCAGCGCGCCACCCGCGCCGCGGTGCCAAGACCCGCGGCGGGCAGCCCGCGGCCGTACTCGGTGGCTGGCATCACCGCGCGGGCCACCGCCGCCAGCGCCTGCAGCTCGGCGGCGCTGAAGCCGGGGGCGGTGGGGGCCTCCGCCGCGCCCGCGCTGCTGCCGCCGCCTCCGGGAGGAGCGGGGCTGGAGTCTGGCGGCACGGACGGAGCGCAGCCTGGCCGCGCCGGGGACTCGCTGCCGAGCGGCTGTCGGGCCAGAGGAACAGGGGCGAACCCGACCGCTGGCAGCGCGGCGGGCTGAAGGACTGGCAGGGAAGCATGGCTCATGGTCGACTCCCGAGGCGTTATTGCTAAGTGGTCTATAGGCTCATCCAATTAGTAATATAGTAACCCCAGCTGAGCGCGTAAATACTGATTCAAACATCCAACCTGTGAAGCAGGCGCGGCGGCACCGCCCCCGGCGCGACGCGGCGTGACGCAGCCGGCTAGCTTTCCCGGCAGGGTTCTTGTATGCAATCGAGCATGCGCATCGCCGAGCGGCTGCTCATGCCGTCCCCCTGCTTCTCGTTCGAGTTCTTCCCCCCCAAGACCGAGGCAGGGCACCACAGCCTGATGCAGACCCTGCGCGAGCTGCGCGAGCTCGACCCCGGCTTCGTCTCGGTGACCTACGGGGCGGGCGGCTCGACCAAGCAGACCACCACCGATCTGGTGACGCGCATCAAGAGCGAGACCGGCATCGAGGCGATGGCCCACCTCACCTGCGTCAGCCATGATCAAGAAGAGCTCGCCAGCATCCTCACCCGGCTTTACGACGCCGGGGTCGAGAACCTGCTCGCCCTGCGCGGCGACGCGCCGACCCCGCCGGGGGGGCGCAGCCCGCAGCCGTTTGTGCCGGTGGCCGGCGGGTTCCGCTACGGCTCGGAGCTGGTGGCGTTTATCCGCAGCGGCCAGAAGAGCGGGCGCTGGCGCTTCTGCCTGGGCGGGGCGTGCCACCCCGAGGGCCACATCGAGTGTCCGCAGCGCGACGACGACCTGCGCCACCTCGCCGACAAGGTCGAGGCGGGCACCGAGTTTCTCATCACCCAGCTGTTCTTCGACAACGCCTTCTACTTCGACTTCCTGCAGCGGGCGCAGGCGATGCGCATCCGGGTGCCGATCCTGCCGGGCATCATGCCGATCACCAGCTTCGAGCAGGTCGAGCGCTTCACCCGCCTGTGCGGGGCAACGATCCCGATGCGGCTGCGCCTGCAGCTGGAGCGCTACCAGCACGATCCGCAGGCGGTGCTGCAGCTAGGAGTGGCGCACGCGACGGTCCAGTGCATCGAGCTTTTGCAGCGGGGGGCGCCGGGGATCCACTTCTATACGCTCAACCGCAGCCACGCCACGCGCATGATCCTGGCGGCGCTGCGCTCGCTGCCGCTGCTGGCGCCGCGGCTGTCGTCGGGGACCACGCCGGTCCCGGCGCGCGGGGCGTAGTCAGCGAGCAGGAATCGAGCGCCGGGCCGCTGCGCCCGGCCAGGCCGGAGCGCCTTGGCCTCAAAAGGGCAGCAGCTGAAGTAGAAGCTCAGGAGACGGTGCGGGCGGCCGGGCGGCCGGCGTGCCAGCGTAATCGAGGGTGACCACGGCGGTGCGGCCCGCGCCTACAGTCAGCGGCGGCAGCGGCGCCGGCGGCTGCGGGCTCCCGCCGCGGCCAGGAGCAAGGGTCAGGGTGGCCAGCGGAGCGGGCAGGGGGCGGGCGCTCGGGTTGGTGAGGCGCAGCTGGACGCGCACGCGCTCTGCCTCGACCGCGACGTGGAGGATCTGCAGCCGGAAGGGTCCCCAGCTCAGGCTATCGGCGCGGGCGACCAGCGGGACGCTGGCGGGGGTCGCCGTGCCGGCGCTGGCGGCGGCGGCGGAAGTCATACCCGCGTTGGCGGCGGCGGAGGCGCTGGCGGGGGACGTCGTACCCGCGCTGGCGGCGGCGGACGCCCTGTCGGCGGACGACGGGGCTGCGCTTCCACGCTGCGACAGCGCGGTGGCGGTCTTGCTTGCGGTGGGCGGGGATGCCGGTCCGTCTGCCTCGGCCAGCCACAGCGCGCCGCCGCCGAGTACGGCGACCGCGAGGGCGGCGCCGCCGAGCCACAAGGCGCGGCGGGCGGCGGGGACTACTGGCGCGGCGGGCGGGGCCGGGCCACGGGTCGGCTCGGCGGCGATCATCCAGGTCGGGGAGAGGGGCACCGCGCCGGTCGACAGCGGGTTGAGCGGGAACAGGGTCGCCGGCAGCGTGGCGAAGCTGGCCAGCGCCGAGTCGCCCCACTCGGCCTCGGCGAGATCGACGGTGGCGGCGCGCGGGCACACCCGCCCCAGGACCTCGCCGATCGCGGCGGCGCGGCCTAGCGGCGCCTCCAGCTCCCACAGCGCCGCCTCCAGCGCCGCCTGCACTGCCGGCAGGGCGGGGCGCTCCTCGGCGTGGGGCAGCAGGCAGCGGCGGACCAGGCGCTGCAGCGGACCGCGCGCCAGCGCCGCCGGCGGCAACAGGGCCTTGAGCACGGTCGCGAGCGCGTAGACATCGGCCGCCGGGGTGGCGAGCCGCGGCGCCGCCAGCAGCTCGGGGGCGAGCGGCGCCAGGCTGGGCAGCACCGGCGGCGCGTAGGCGAGCAGCTGCACCGCGCCGTTCCAGGCGACAAACAGGGTGCCAAGCTCGATGCCGCCGTGGGCGGCGCCGCCGCGGTGGTGCAGGTGCTGGTGCAGGGCGCCCAGGCCGCGCGCCGCCGCCGCCACCACCGCCACCGCCCACCACGCCGGCAGCCGCTCGGCGGCGGCGCGGCAGACGGTGTGCAGGTCGACGCCGGCCGGGGCCTCGCTGATCGCGTAGGCGGTGCGGGCGTCGGCCAGCCCGATGTGGTGCAGGCGCAGAAGGTGGACATGACAGGCCCCGCGGCGGCGCGCTGCCTCGGCGGCATCGAGGTCGGCGCGCGCGAACCACTCGATGAGCACCGGCCGCTCGGGCAGCCCGGGATCGGCGCGCAGCAGGGCGCGGCGGCGCAGGCGCACCGGCGGCGTCGTCGCCGAGGGCGGCACAGCGGTCGCCTCGGGAGCGGCGGCGGCGCTGCCCGACCAGCGCGCCGACAGCTGCCCGGCCGGCACCGCGGTGGGCAGCTCGTGCACACCGTCGGGCAGCCACAGTCGCGTCGGCAGGGACATGAGCTAAGTATAGGGTCGGCGCGGCGGCGCTACAGCTCGATCTGGGCGCCCATCTCGACCACGCGGTTAGGCGGGATGCCGAAGAAGTAGGTCGCCGAGCGGGCGTTGCGGGCGAGGAAGGCGAACAGCGCCTTGCGCCAGCGCGCCAGCCCCGACTTGCCGGTGGTGAGCAGCGTCTCGCGGCCGAGGAAGTAGCTGGTGTCGTTCTCGGCCGTGATGAGGCCCGACTCGCGGCAGCGGCGCAGGATCTCCAGCACGTTGGGGCTCTGCATGAAGCCGTAGTGGGCGACGACCTGGAAGAAGCCCTGGCCGAGCTCCTTGACGCTGATGCGCTTGCGCGGCGGCACCTCGGGGATGCGCTCGGTGACCACCGACAAAAGCACCACCTGCTCGTGCAGGACCTTGTTGTGCTTGAAGTGGTGCAAGAGGATCACCGGCGCGCCCTCCGGGTTGCCGGTCATGAACACCGCGGTGCCCTTGACGCGGTGGGGCTTGCGCCGCTCCAGGTCGCCCATGAACAGGTCCATGGGCAGGCTGGCGCTCTGGACGAAGTTCTCCAGCGCCGCGCGGCCCTTTTTCCACGTCGTCATCATCGTAAAAAGGCCGATCGCGATGGCCACCGGGATCCAGCCGCCGGCGGCGATCTTGGCGATGTTGGCGCCGAGGAACGACAGGTCGATGATCATGAAGGCGCCGACGATGAGGACGATCTTGCGGATGCTCCAGTTCCAGCGCTCGCGGGCGACCACCGCGAACAGCACCGAGGTGATGCTCATGGTGCCGGTGACGGCGATGCCGTAGGCGGCGGCGAGGCCCGAGGAGCCCTCGCTGCGGAAGGCGATGACCAGGGCGAGGCAGCCGACCATGAGCAGGGCGTTGATCTCGGGGATGTAGATCTGACCCTCGGCCTCGCCCGAGGTGTGGACGATCTGCACGCGCGGCCAATAGCCGAGCTGCACCGCCTGCCGGGTCAGCGAGAACGCCCCCGAGATAAGGGCCTGCGAGGCGACGATCGCCGCCATGGTGGCGACGACCACCATCGGCACCTGCGCCCAGCCCGGCACGACCTGATAAAACGGGTTGAACGCCACCGGGTTGATGACGCTGACCCCGTGTGCGTCGGGCATGTAGAACTGCGGATCGCGCCCGTGGGCGAGCAGCCACGCCCCTTGCCCGAAGTAGCTGACCAGGAGCGCCGGGAAGACCACCGAGTACCAGGCCAGGCGAATCGAGCGGACGCCGAAGTGCCCCATGTCGGCGTACAGCGCCTCACCGCCGGTCACGCACAGCACCACCGCGCCCAGGCTGAGGAAGCCGTGCACCTTGTTCTCGATGAAGAAGCGCACCGCGTGATGGGGGTTTATGCAGCCCAGGATGCGCGGGTTTTTGAGGATCCACGGCACGCCGATGAGGGCGATGCTGATAAACCACACCATCATCACCGGCCCGAACAGCGCCCCGACCTTGGCGGTGCCGCGCTTCTGCACCAGGAACAGCCCGACGAGGATCGCCGCCGAGATCGGCATCACATACGGCCCCAGCGCCGGCGAGCGGGCCTGCAGGCCCTCGACGGCGCCGAACACCGAGATGACGGGCGTAATCACCCCGTCCCCATAAAGGAGCGCCGCCCCGAACAGCCCCAGCAGGATGAGCAGCACCCGGCCCTGCGCCTTCTTGCCGATGTTGCCGCGCGGCACGATGAGGGCGAGCAGCGACAGGATGCCGCCTTCGCCGTTGTTGTCGGCGCGCAGGATGAAGGCGATGTACTTAAAGACCACCACCATCGTCAGGGCCCAGAACACCAGCGACATGATGCCGTAGACGTTGTTGTCGGTGATCGGCATCCCGTGCTCGCCGGTGAAGCACTCTTTGAGGGCGTAAAGCGGCGAGGTGCCGATGTCGCCGTACACCACCCCCAGGGCGCCCAGGGAGACGAACAGCAGATCGCGGGTGCTCTCGATCTTGGGCCCGTGGTGGATTCCCGAGGCGGCGGTGGGTCCGCCAGGTCCACCCCCAGGTCCACCCCCAGGTCCACCTAGAGATCGGCCCGAAGGGGCATTGGCGGGCGACGAAACAGCGCCGGGATTGGACGGCGGGCCCGACGACCGCAGCGAAGTAGAGGAAGGCTGCATTGGTTTGACCGCATTATTCCATGAAGTGGGTCTCCGCGGTCCACCATCCGGCGACTGCCGATCGTTAAGTCCGGCGGCAGCGCGGCGGCCGGACTGCCGCCGACCCGCAGAGCACCCCCTTGTGACTAGCCCTGGGGCGGCGATTTGCCTAGCGATTGCCGCCTGAGACTGTCGCCGCGCAAGCCTTGACTAGCGCGCACCCCTTGATTTTCGCTACGATAAAAAAATGTCACTGAAGTCACGAATCTCTGCTGGGCATATCCTCTGCCTGTCTTTTTTCGGCCTGAGCCTGGGGGCGGCCGGGTGTTTCCTGCGCCCCAACACCGTCATCGAGCGCTTCAACGGCGAGTTCCGCTGCCCCAAGGAGCAGATCAAGGTCGAGCGCCCCGACAAGAACCAGCCTGACTTCTTCCGCGCCAGCGGCTGCAACCGGCGGGCGAACTTCCGCTGCACCGGCGACTACGGCGAGTTCTGCGAGCGCATCGGCCAGCCCGAGACCATCAACCACGAGACCGGGGCGATCGAGTCGGCGGCGCCGAACATCGGCACGCCGCCGCCCAAGAACGACTGACCCACCGCGGGTTTCCCTCCCAGAGAAGCGCGGGAATCGAGCACCGCGAGCACCGCGAGCACCGCGAGCACCTGCGAGTGCTCGCGCGGGCGGCGCGGCCGGGGTCGGCGGTTTTTTGCGCGGGCCGTCTCCGGCAGCACGGCCTGCTTGCGCAGGGGTCGCCGCGCGCTTAGCTTGACCAATCAGTTGACCATTTTCCCGCGCGACGCGTATGCTCCGCGCTGACGAGGGAACGCGCATGAAGCTCTATTCGGGAAAGATCCCGACCATTGCCGGGGATCTGCTTCGCAAGCTCAAAGAGGCCGGCGACATCGAGGTCAACGATCTGCATGAAGCCCAGCTCGATGTCGAGGCGGTGCTCAAAGAGTACCTGCGCCTGGATCGCGAGCTGACCGAGAAGGCCAAGGATTTCATGGAGAAGCGCAAGCTTCCCTATGAGCAGTTCCAGAAGATCAAGCGCACTCTCGCCGAGGAGCGCGACTTTGGCCTCGGTGAAGAGTCGGTGGCCTACCTGGCCAACCAGATCATCGAGGCGTTTATGCACTCGCGCTTCGTTGACGAGGTCTATGCCGAGGACGCCGAGCTGCGGCAGCGCCTCCAGGTCATCCTGCGCAAGCACCTGACAGCCGATGAGGGAATCGACCAGGAGGTGCGGCGGCGGATCAAGAACCTGCAGGAGGGGACGACCACCTGGGACATCGAATACCAGCGCATCATGGAGCAGGTAAAGCGCCAGCAGAAGCTGGAGTAGCCCCGCCCCGTCCCCTCTGACAACCAAGCAAACCCAGCAATTTACTCCATTCCGGGAGGCCCCTTTTGAGTCGCGAAGATCTGGTCGAGATGAACGGTACCGTTACGAACGTGATGGTGGGCGGCAACTTTGAGGTAGTCACGCCCGAGGGCCACAAGATCCTGGCTCGCCTGTCGGGCCGCATGCGCCGCTTCCGCATCCGCGTGGTGCTCGGCGACCAGGTCCTGGTGGGCGTCTCTCCCTACGATCCGACCCGCGGCCTCATCACCCGCCGCACCTAGCCGAACTCAAGCCGCACCCAGGCCGCACCTGACGGCGGCGGCGTCAGCCTGGCGGGCTGGCCGCCTGGGGTGCCGATCGCAGCAGTCGTCTCTTGATCTCAGACACTATCCGGGCCGCGGCGTGGCCGTCGCTGGCAGTGCTGGCGTGGCGGGCCGCGGCGGCGCGCATGCGGTCGTTTTCTGCCGCCGCCAGCAGCGCCAGGGCGCGCGGGGCGATCGTCGCCTCGCGGTTGCCGCACAGGGCGGCGCAGCCGCTGTCGACCAGGTAGGTCCACTCGGTCTCGTGCCGCAGCACCAGCACCGGGGTGCCCACCGCATACGCCTCCTCCTGCAGGCCGCCCGAGTCGGTAAGCAGGGCGCGCACCCGGCACAGAAGGGCCAGGATGTCGAGGTAGCCGAGCGGCGGCAGCAGGTGGATGCGCGGCGAGACCCGCAGGTCCAGCGCCTCCATCACCTTGCGGGTGCGCGGGTGCAGCGGCCAGCAGACCGGGTAGCGCTCGGCGACGCGCTCCAGGCCCCGCAAGAGGTCGGGCAGCACCGCCGGCTCGGTGTTCTCGGCGCGGTGCACGGTGCACAGGGTGAGCTCGGCCGGGTCGCGCCCGCCGAGCGCCGCGGCCACCGCGGCGACGATCGGGCGGTCGCGCGCCGGGGTGACAAAGCGCCGCGCGGCATCGATCGAGGTCGAGCCGACCACCGCCACGTCCGCCGCGGCGATGCCCTCGCGCTGCAGGTTGGCCGCCGCCTCGGCGCTCGGGGCGAGCAGCAGGCTGGCGCAGTGATCGACCAGCACGCGGTTTATCTCCTCGGGCATGCTGCGCACGTGCGAGCGGCAGCCGGCCTCGATGTGGACCACCGGCACCGCCAGCTTGGCCGCCGCCAGCGCCGCGCCCAGGGTGCTGTTGGTGTCGCCGAGCACGAGCACCGCGTCGGCCGGCGTGGCGAGCAGCTCGGCCTCGACGCCGGTCAAGATCGCCGCGGTCTGGCTGCCGTGGCTGCCCGAGCCGACGTGCAGCGTCACATCGGGCGCCCGCAGCCCGAGCTCGGCGAAGAAGATCGCGTCCATCTCGTACGAGTAGTGCTGTCCGGTGTGCAGGATGCGCTGGCAGAGCCCCGGCTCGGCGTCGAGCAGCTCGATCACCGGCGCCAGCTTGACGAGCTCGGGACGGGTGCCGAGCACCGTCAGCAGGCGCCGCCGCGGCGCCGCGGCCTGCGGGTCAGCCGCGCGGCTCATGGGCGGTCGCCGCGCAGCTGGTGGTAGCGGTGGCGCAGCGCGCGCGGCAGCAGGCTCGCCTGGAAGCGCAGGTGCTCGCGCAGGATGCGCGCCACCTTGGCCTTGGACTGGCCATAGCGGCGCACGGTCAGCACCGTCGGGTACTCCGCGACCTTGAAGCCGCGCAGCAGCGCCTCGGCGAGCAGCTCGGCCATGGCGAGGTAGCCGGGGGCGTGAAACTCGATCGCCAGAAGGACCGGCCGCCGGTAGGCGCGGAACATCGCCGTGTAGCAGTAGATCGACGCGTCGAGTAGCGTGCGGTAGACGAGCGAGGCGCCCTGCGACAGGATCAGGCGATAGGCGGGCACGCCGAGCACGCCCCCCTCGGGGTGATACGGCGAGGCGGTGACCACATCGACCCCCTGGCCCAGGCGCGCCAGCATGCCGGGGATCTCGGCGAAGTCATAGGTCCCGTCGGCATCGGTGGTGACCACAAGCTCGCCGCGGCAGGCGGCAAAGCCGGTGCGCAGCGCCGCGCCCAGGCCCCGGTTCTGCCCGTGGGCGAGGATGCGCACCCGCGGGTCGTCGCCCAGGGCGGCGCGCAGCCCCTGCAGCGTGCCATCGGTGGAGCCATCATCGATCAGGATGAGCTCGCAGCCGCCGGCCCCGCCATAGCGGGCGTCGAGCAGCTCGAGCACCGGGAGGATCTTGCGCCGCAGCTGCGGCAGCGCCTCCTGCTCGTTGAAGCAGGGGATGATCACCGAGACGGCGACAGCGGGGGCGAGCGGCGCCGCGGGGGCACCGGGTGAGGCGAGGGCGGCGGGGCCGGGGGGGTCGCTCAAGTCGTGCACCCTGGCATGGTAACCGAACTCGGCCGACTTGGCTGGGGCCGCGCGCGTCGCCGCCCACTGCCCTTGGACTTGTACCCGGCCCCTCGCCGCGGCTATCCTGACCGAGCACGATGGCGACAGCCGCTAGCTTCCCGCAAGTTTTTGGCAAGTACACCCTGCTATCTCACCTGGCGACGGGGGGGATGGCCCAGGTCTACCTCGCCAAGCAGCGCGGCCCGTCGGGGTTTGAGAAAGAGCTGGTCATCAAGCGCATCCTCCCGCACCTGGCCGCCGACCCGAGCTTTGTGCAGATGTTCCTCGCCGAGGCGACGCTGGCGGCGCGGGTCAACCACCCCAACATCGCCCACATCTACGAGCTCGGCGACCACGATGGCGACTACTACATCGCCATGGAGTACGTCGCCGGCATCACCCTGGAGAAGATCCTCGATCTCGCCCGGGAGCGCGGCCAGCCCGGTCTGCCGTGGCCGATCGCGGCGCGCATCATCGCCAGCGCCGCCGAGGGCCTGGACCACGCGCACAAGGCGCGCGACGGCGAGGGGCGGCTCCTGCAGCTGGTCCACCGCGACGTGTCGCCGTCCAACATCATGGTCAACTGGGAGGGCGTCGCCAAGATCCTCGACTTCGGCATCGCCAAGTCGCAGGTCGCCGAGGACGACTCCGGCTCGGGCCTGAAGATCCGCACCGGTGTCGGCGTGCTCAAGGGCAAGCTGCCGTACATGAGCCCGGAGCAGCTGCAGGGGCTGGAGCTCGACGCCCGCTCGGACATCTTCTCGCTCGGCTCGGTGCTCTACGAGATGATCTGCGGCCAGCGGCCCTTCCCCGGCGACTCGATGGCGCAGCTGACGGTGCAGATCCTCAGCCGCGAGCCGACCTCGCCCGAGCTGCTGGCGCCGAGCTTTCCCGACGACCTGAAGCCGATCCTGTGGCGGACCCTGAGCAAGTCCGTGGCCGATCGCTACCAGACCGCGCGCGAGCTGCGTCAGGATCTGGAGCAGTTCCTGGCCGACCAGCACGTCTCGTGCTCAAACTACGACATCGAAGCCTACCTGCGCGAGCTCGTTCCCGATCGCACGCCTTTTATGCCCGCGCTGCCGCCTCAGTTGACCCCGGCCGGCGGGCGCAGCCGCTCGCCGTCGACGCAGTCACCGCCGCACCCGACCCCGGAGGCGGCCCAGCCGGTCCAGCAGAGAGATCCCATGACCACCCAGCCAGCGCCAATCGGGAGCGGGCCCGATGAGAAGAGCGGCCGCCTCGGACCGCTCAACCCCCACGGGCTCGACCTCGACGCCGAGGAGAGCCGCCACAAGCGCGACAAAGGCGGCAGCTCCATCGTAATGATTGTCATCGCCGTCCTGGTGCTGATCACCGGCGCGGTGTTCTATGTGCTGCACGAGCGCGCCGTCGATCGCAGCCAGCAGCCGCCCCCGCGTCCGGCCGACCCGCCCACCGCCGCCCCGACCCCGGCAGCCGCCGCGCCCGCCGCGCCCGCGGTCGCTCCACCGAGCCCCGCGCCCGGTCCCGCGGCGCCCGCTGCCCCCGCGGCCGCGCCGGCAAGCAGCAAGGACGCCAAAGCCGGCAAGGAGCCGGCCAAGGAAGCCAAAGACAGCAAGGCCGGCAAGGAGCCGACCAAGGACGCCGCCAAGCCCACCGAGGGTGAAGCCAAGCCCGAGAAGCACAAGTCGCACCACAAGAGCGAGGACTCCAGCGACGCCCCGCGCGCCCTGCCGCACCTGCCGGTGCCGCCGCCGGCCGATCCCGAATAAGCGCCAGTTCCGCGCGAGGCGGGCGATTTGTTATACAGGCGGCATGGCTTTGAACATGCTGCTTCGCGGTCGCTTCATCGACAGGCTGGCCGGCTCTGCGGGCGGGCTAGTGCTGGGCCTTGGACTGCTGTGGTCCAGCGCCGCCGCTGCCGATCTTGCTGCGGGAGCGGGGCCGCGCCTGGCAGAGGTGCTGCAGAGCGGCCAGGCGACGGCGCTGGCCCTGACCTGGACCATCGGCCGCCCGGGCGAGCCGCTCGACAAGCTGCGCCTTGATGGGGGCAGCGCGTCCCTGCAGCACTGTGAGGGGACTGCCTGCGAGTCGGTGGGGGCGACGCTGACCCTGACCGCGGGGCAGGGCGGGCAGCTCTTGTCGGGGCTGCGCGCCGCCGAGCTGCCCCGCCTGCGCAGCGCCGAGGCGGGCGCGCGGGAGGCGGCCGACCGCCGGCTCGACCAGCTGCTCGCCGGCGGCGCCACGCTGGGCCGCTGGCAGCTCGATCGCGCCGAGTGGCCGACCCCGCCCGACGGCTACGGCCTGGCCGAGTTTCTCGACGAGCTGGCGCACAAGCTGCGGCAGTCGGGCAAGGCCCGGCCGCCGGTCGCCATCCCGAGCACCGTGGCCGACCTGGAGGCGCTGCGGGTGCAGCTGCGCCTGACCCCGCGCGCCCGGCCGGGCGGCCTGCTGACCATCGAGCACGGGCTGGTTCGCGTCACGCCCGCCGAGGGCAGCCTGCCGCGGTCGCCGCTGCCGCGGCCGTTCGAGCGTCCCCTTTCGCCCGGCGAGGCGCAGCAGCTGGTCGTCGCGCTGCAGGCGGCGCAGCTCGACAAGCTCGATGAGGTGGTGCCAAAGCGCGCCGCCCCGGCGATCGGCGACGACGATGGTCGGCTGGCAACCTTCCACCTGTGGCCAGCCGAGCCGGCGGTGGCAAAAGACTCTGGCCCCGCCGCCCGCGCGCGGCCACCGCGCGGGCCGGGGGTCGAGCTCGGCGCCGGTCCCAAGACCGCCCCGCTCGCTGCCGCCGAGCCGCGGGGCATCGAGCGCTACCTCGCGGACCTGATGCGCTCCTCGGCGCAGCCGCTGTTTCAGGAGCTGGTCACGCTGCTGCTTGCCGAGCCGCCGCCGGCGCGCAGCGGGCGCGGCGCGACCCCCGCTCGCCCGCGCTGAGCCCACGGCGGGGTCGCTGTAGCGAAAAAAGCACGCCGCATCCTCGCGCCAGCGCCAGGGCCGCGGGCGCGGTCGCGGGCGACGGCGGGCCCCGAGGGTTCCGCCTGCCAGGCCGCCGCCTGCTGGTAAATTCCGACTGACATAGGCTCGCGACAGCGGCGTTTGCCGGGCTAAAATAACACCTAGTCCCTGCCCTCTGTGGGCTGATAGGCTGAGCAAGTGGCCAAGTCTAAGCACCCTGCGCCCCCCGATGCCGCAGACCCCACCGACGGGGTAGAGCGGTCTTTGCCGGGCACCGGGCCGAAGCTTGAAGCCGGTCACCTGGCGCCGCGGCTCGGCGACGGCCCGGCCGACCTGCGCACTGGGGAGCTCGGCCAGGAGCTAGTGCGCCAGCGCCATCGCGAGCTCGCCCGCGCGATGTCGCGCGACGATGACGGCGAGCCGGGCGGCCCGCCCGAGCTGCTGCTGGCGCTCGACCGGGCGCTGGCGCAGCCGCCGCAGGACGTGCCGCGCATGGAGCTGGCGCGCTCGCTGGAAGAGGCGGGGCCGCGAACCTTCGTCTACATCGACAACCAGGGCCGGGTGCGCTCGCCGGTGCAGTACCGCCTGATGCAGGTGTTCAGCTACTC
Organism: Polyangia bacterium; assembly: GCA_044222245.1. Classification (GTDB taxonomy): domain Bacteria; phylum Myxococcota_A; class Polyangia; order Palsa-1104; family JAEUJZ01; genus CALFML01. Next base: position 15,990 of record JBGANQ010000084.1, read on the forward strand.
GATGCTGGCCGCCATCCTGGTCGGCGGCACCGCGCTGTACGCCAGCCTGCTCGGGCCGCAGGGGCTCTTGTTCGGCGTGTTGTTCAGCGCCCTGGTCGGCCGCAACCTGCGCCTTACCCGCCAGATTAACCAGGCGGCGCTCCTGTCCTCGCACGACCGCCTGGACGAGGCGGAGGTGCTGCTGCGCGGGCTGCTCGGGCGGCGGCTGGTCGGGCGGCGGCTGCGGGCGCTCATCCACCACAACCTCGGCGCGGTGGCGACCCGCCGCGGCGATCACGAGGAGGCGCTGGGCCAGCTGCGCAGCGCGATTGGCCTTTATCAGGCGGCTTGGCGACGCAGTCCGCACCTGCGATCCTGCCAGTACGGCGAGGTCATCGCGCTGTGCAACCTGCGGCGGGCCGACGAAGCGCGGCAGCGTCTGCTCTCGCTGCCCGAGCAGTCCGAGGGGGATTATTTGCTCGTCAAGTACTGGACCACCGAGCTCTACGTGCGGTTCTGCCGCGGCGACGCGCCGCCCGATGACACCACCTTGTGGGAGCGCGCCGAGCGCGCCCTGCGCATTACGTCCTCGGCGGCGCTGCTGGCGCTGTGCGCCTGGGGGTTCACCAAGAGCGCGGGCAAGCAGGCGGAGTCCAACCTCGACATGGCGTGGCACCTTCTGCGCGAGGCCTTTGATCGGCTCGACGGCGAGCCGCTGCGGACGATCATGCCGCCGCTGTGGCAGTGGATGACCGAGAACCGCGGGACCGCCGAGGCGGCGGCGTGACGGCGATGCGAGGTCGTGACCGCGCCCGGCGGGCGATCGCCGGCCTGCTCGCCTCGCGCGAGCTGAGCTGGGAGGACGAGCCCGAGCGCGCCGGCCCCGCCGAGCCGAGCGTCGTCGCCGAGCCGGTCCCGCCCGAGCTGGCGCGGCTGTCGGGTCAGCTCGACCTCGCCGCGGTCGGGCCTGAAGGAGCCGCCGGGACGCCGCCGCGCGCCGCCGAGCGACCGGTGGGCAACCGCCGGGCGCTGGTGGCGATCGATCGCAGCGGCGCGGTGATGTCGCCGCTGCGCCGCTACGCCGGGCGCGCCGCGGCGTACGGGGCGCTGAGCATCCTGTCGACGATCGGCGTCTGCTCGCTGGCCTCGGGCGATCCGCTGGTGATGGCGCTGAGCCTGGTCGGCACCGCGGCCTGGGGCCACGGCATCCTGGTCACCCGCTGGCTCGAGCAGGCCTCGGCGCTGATGCTCACCGGCGAGCTCGATCGCGCCGAAGCGCTGCTGCGCCGCTGCCTGCGGCCGCCGTGGGGGTCCGAGGGCGTGCGCGCCCACGCCCACCTGCGGCTGTCGGGCATCGCCACCCGCCGCGGCGACCACGCCCAGGCGGTGCGCGAGGCGCGCCAGGCGGTCTCGCTGTTTACCACCGAGTACCCGCCGCAGCCGCAGTTTATCCACCTGTCGCGCTACCAGGAGATCCGCGCCCTGGTCAGCGACAGCCGGCTGCCCGATGCCCGCTACCTATTCGAGGAGCTCGGCGAGCCGCCGAGCGGCGACTACCTGCGGGCGCAGCACTTTTTGACCGAGCTCTACGTCGCGCTGGCCGAAGATCGCATGCCGTTCCTCGATGCGCCGCTGTGGGACCGCACCCAGGTGGCGCTGGCCACCCCGCAGGCGGTGCCGCTGCTCGGGCTGTGCTGCTGGGGCTTCCACAAGCTCGGCGATGAGGAGATGTCGCGCCACCTTCTGGCCCTGACCCTCGCGCGCGATGACGAGCCGCTGGAGCGGACGATGCCGCTCTTGTGGCGCTTCCTTGATGCGCAGCGCAAGCTCGTGCTGAACCTGCCGGCGCCCGCCGGCGAGGCAACCGCGCCGCCCGTCGCCGCGCCGCGCCGGGCGGGCCACGCTTAGAGCTCGCATGTCCGCCCGCGAAGCCATCTTCCTTGGCACCGCCAGCCAGGTGCCGACCCGCCACCGCAACCACAACGCGCTGTTTTTGCGCTGGGACAACCTCGGGATCCTGTTCGATCCGGGCGAGGGGACGCAGCGCCAGCTGCTCATCGCGGGGGTGGCGGCGACGCAGATCACCCACATCTGCATCACCCACTTTCACGGCGATCACTGCCTGGGGCTGGCGGCGCTGGTGCAGCGGCTGTCGCTGGATCGCGTGCCGCACCCGGTCGAGATCATCTACCCCGAGAGCGGCCAGGTGTTCTTCGAGCGGCTGCGCTACGCCGCCATCTACCACGAGCAAGCGACCCTGGTGCCGCGCCCGATCCGCCGCAGCAGCGCCGACTCCGAGGCCGAGATCGTGGTCGCGGCGCGCGAGGGCGTACGCATCGTCGCCCGGCCGCTCGATCACCGGGTGGACTGCTTCGGCTATCGGCTGCAGGAGGCGGACGGCCGGCGCATGCTGCCCGAGCGGCTGGCGGCCCTTGGCGTGCAGGGCCCCGCGATCAAGGAGCTGATGCAGCGCGGGCAGCTGCAGGTCGGCGACCGCACGGTCCACCTCGACGAGGTGAGCGAGCCGCGGCCCGGGCAGTCCTTCGCCCTGGTCATGGACACCCGGCCGTGCGCTGGGGCGCAGGCGCTCGCCCAGGGGGCTGACCTCTTGGTCTGCGAGTCGACCTTCACCAGCGAGCACGCCGAAGAGGCCCACGAGTACCGGCACATGACGGCGGCGCAGGCGGCGACGCTCGCCCAGCAGGCCGGGGCGCGGACCCTGGCCCTCACTCACTTCTCGCAGCGCTACACGCGCCTGGATGGATTTGTTGCCGAGGCATCAGCCATCCACCCCGAGGTGGTGGTCGCCCAGGACTTCACGATCGTCAAGGTGCCGCCGCGCCGTCCTTGACTCCAGGTCCCCCCAGCTAGGGCCCCTGTCCGGCGCCGCGGTGCTAACGAACCTGCGCGGCGCTGCACCAAGCAGCGCCGCCGCGGAGGGAGCTTAGCCGCCGGTTGCAGGAACTACGTCGCGACCCGATCCCAGGTCTTGCTGCGCTCGCTGCTCCGCGGCTGCTCCGCGGCAAAGGTCCTGCGCTCGGGTCGCTCGCTACACTCTGGCAACCGGCGGTTAGTCGACGGCTTCGGGAGACGGCGGCGGTGGCGGCGGCGGGGTCGGCGGGGTCGCCAGGAACTCTTCGGAGGTCTGCTGGCGGCGCTTGCGCACCGGCTCGGCGCCGCCGTCTTCCTCGACGGCGCGCACCGAGGAGGCGACCTGGAAGCGGTAGTTCAGGGTGATGCCGGTGTACAGCGTCACCTGGGTATAGGAGCTGGAGTGGCGGGTCATCGCCGCGTCTTTATAGTCGCTGGTGACGCCCGAGACGCGCAGGCCGAAGATCTCCGAGCCGATCGAGAAGCCGGGGCTCAGGAAGTACTCGGCGCCCACCGCCAGAGTGCCGCCGGTGGGGCTGCGCAGCGACGCCTGGGCGCCGGCATACTCGCCCGAGACTCCCATGTTGTCGGTAGAGATGCTGGCGAAGTACTTAAAGACGTCCAGGTAGATATAGGGCGAGATCTTCTGGCTGCGCGGCGGGGTGAAGTAGATCTTGGTACCTACGCCGACGCCGAACTGGAAGTAGCTGTTGTTGTCGGTCGTCGGCATGGCCATGCCCATCGCCTGGACCTCGCCGCTCGACTTGGCGTAGCCGATGTCGAGCGACAGCATGATGCCGTACTTCTGCGCGAAGTACAGGGCGATATAGGGGCTCAGGGAAGTCGACTGCAGCGACTCCGAGCCGCCGCCGGTGCCGCCGCTTGGACGGAAGGTGGTGGCCGAGGAGTTGGGGAGGTAGGCGCTGGTGTAGCGCAGCGGCTCGATACGGGAGCCGATGGCCAGGTGCAGATCGGCGCGCGCTTCGGACTGCAGACATAGACTCGCGGCGACCGTGCCAAGACCTACCAGCCAGTGGCGGTCTCTGTGGTGGTGTCTCGGCCGGGGTGAAGTAGTGCCACGCATCTTGAATGCCTCCCAAATGTCAGAGCTTGTCAGAACTTGATGGGCCAGCCGGCGTTCCGCCCGATGTAGTTCGCTCTGGGCCCGTGTGTGAAACAGGGGTTTGTTATACCGCGTGTAGGTAGCGGGGCGGTGGAAAAAATCGCGCCGGGGCGGCGGCCGCAGGGCGCAGCCGGGGAGGGGACTTTGGGGGCGGAGGGGACTTGGGGGGCGCGGGCGGCAGAGGCTAGTCGCTTGGGTACAGCGGCTCTTTCTGGCGGACGCGGACGATCAAAATAAGGCCGATAATCGATACCAGCACCGCCGCATACTGCGCCGGCGTCAGGCCCCAGCTGGTGTCGGGCCAGCGCGGGTCGGCGCCCTCGCCGCCGCGCACCCGCAGGTAGTCCAGGACAAAGCGCACCGGCCCGTAATAGATGGCGATGGCGGCGACGAAGAAGCCGCAGCGGGGCTTGAATCGCTCGGCGATAAAGTAGAAGGTGGCGAGCGCGCCGGCGACGATCACCTCGAAGAAGCCCATGTCGTAGCGGGGGAAGATCGGGCTGCTGCTGGCGGTGATGATCCAGCGCTTGTCGGTGGGCAGGACCCGGCAGTGGGGCTCGGGGCAGGGGTAGTCGACGCCGAGGAAGCGGTACCACTCCTGGCTGACGAGGTTACCCGGGTGATCATGGGCGACAAAGCACCCCAGGCGCCCGAACATCCACCCGGTGGCCAGCCCGTAGGCCAGCGAGTCGGCGTACGGCAGCACCGGCTGCTTGTTGACCCGGCACCACCCGAACATGCCGACCACCGCGCCGAAGAAGCCGGCCATCGACGACAGCCCGGAGCGGGGGTCGATGAGCGCGAGCAGCATGGTCTTGGTGTCGGGGTGGCTCTGGTAGAGCAGCACGTCGAGCACATGGGCGAATACAAACCCGGTGAACACCGACCAGAAGATCATGCTCTTTACCATCTCTTCGTCGAGGCCGAGCTTGCGGCCGCGGCGGATGGTCAGCGACGCCCCGACGAGGATGCCGGTGGCGACGAGCACGCCGAAGGGGTGGATGGCAACGCTGTCGAAGATCGGGATCGAGGGAATCTGGAAATACGGAATCAAGGTCTTCAGTCCTTGGTTGGGGCGGCAGGTGACGCCTGGAAAGTACGCTGCGGCGAGTACTCCGACAAGACCCAGGCCGGGCCCAGGCGCAAGCTCCCGCAAGGATAAACTGACAGACCCCGGAAAAGCTACTCTGACGGTCCGGCCAGCCTCCTCCTGCTGGCCGCAGTATCGACGAACAAGGACGCTGGCGGCCGGCGGTTTATGATCGCCAGCCGTTGCGCGCTCGGGCGCATGCACATAGACTTTGGGGGCTTTGGGCACCCGCGGATTTGTATCGTTAGCCTCCCCTGGGCTTGGCCGGACCCCCGGTGAAGAGCGCAGTGCTGGCGGCCGCTTGCGCCTCGACCTGCGGCCGGGCCACCGGCAGGCGGGTGAGCTTAGGTTTGCGGTTTGCGGTTTGCGGTTTGCGCGCGATGCGACATCGGTGAGGCTGACGGCTCGCCGGCATCTCAAATAGGAGACCTCTCGTTCCGATGAACCTCACACAGAAACTCCTGGCTTTCACCCTGGTCGGCGCCGAGTGGGTGCTCTGGCTGCTCATCGCCCTGTCGTTGTTCTCCGTCGCGGTGATGATCGAGCGCGGCCTGTACTATTTCAGCCTGCGCGCTGACTTCAGTAACATCGCCGACGACCTGCGGCGGCTCTTGCTCGGCGGCAAGTTCAAGGACGCGCGCAAGCGCCTCGTGGACGAGCGCGGGGTCGAGGCCGAGGTGGCGCGCGCCGGCCTGGAGGAGGCCGAGCGCGGCGCCGACGCCGTCGAGTCGGCCATGCTCGGTGCCAAGGCGCGGGTGCGGCTGCGCCTGGAGCGCAACCTCGCCTTCCTCGGCACCCTGGGATCCAACGCGCCGTTTATCGGCCTGTTCGGCACCGTCCTTGGCATCATCAAGGCGTTCAAGGATCTGGCCGGCAACCAGTCGGGCGGCATCGCCGTGGTCATGTCCGGCATCTCCGAGGCGCTGGTCGCCACCGCGGTCGGCCTGCTGGTCGCCATCCCGGCGGTCGTCGGGTTCAACTTCTACAACCGGCGGGTGCGCACCCTGTCGGCGCAGGTCGAGACGGTGGCGCAGACGATCCTGGCGGCGCTGCGCGCCGAGGCGATCGAAGAAGCGCGCGAGGCCAAGGCCTCGGGCCGCACCGAGGCCGCAGCGGACAAGAAGACCCCTGACAAGAAGCCAGCCGACAAGAAGCCGGCGGATGCCGAGGAGGGGCGCTGATGGCAGGCTCGGCCCCCTCGGGGTTTGGCGACGACGAGGGCGGCGGCATGATCGCCGACATCAACGTCACGCCGCTGGTCGACATCACGCTCGTGCTCCTTATCATCATGATGGTCGCCGCGCCGATCATCGCCAACAACCCGTCGATCAAGGTCGAGCTGCCCAAGGCCGCCAACGCCGACGAGACGCAGAAGACGACGCTGTCGCTCACCCTGGCCAAAAAGGCCGCCGGGCAGCCCGGCTTTGACCTGTACCTCAACGGGGACAAGATGGATGAGGGGCGGGCCAAGGGGGTGATCACCGACCTTGTGGGCAAGAACAAGGACATCCAGGCGGTGATCGCCGGCGATAAGGGCATCGCTTACGGTGACGTGATGCACATCGTCGATCTGGTAAAGTCTCTGGGGGTTACTAAGTTCGCCATGGCCACAGACGGGACGTGACCGCGCTAGAGAACAGGTTCAGCATCGTCGGGCTGAGCCTGGCGCTGCTTTTACACGGGGGGGTCCTGGCTTACCTGTATTACGCCCGGGTGCCGCAGCCTAAGCGCGTGATCGTGGTCGAGATGGACGTCAAAAAGGCCAAGCCGGCGCCGCCGCCCGAGCCGCCCAAGCCCGAGCCGGAGAAGCCGCCCGAGCCGCCGCCGCCCGAGCCGCCCAAGAAGGTCGTCAAGCGGCAGCCGCGGCCGTCCTCTGCCCCCAAGCCTTCGACGCCGCCGCCGGCCACGCCGCCGCCCGAGCCGCCCAAGCCGGTGTTCGGCATCGATCCGAGCCAGACCGGCGGCCAGGGCATCTCCGTGGCGACCGGCAACACGACCATGGCCGACCCCAGCCAGCGGCCCAAGGTCAAGGAGATCCCGCCGCTGCCCCCCTCGACCGCGCCGGGCGGCAGCGAGTATCACCCGGTGGCGGAGGAGCAGCTCAAGAAGATCCCCGATCACGACGCCGACGAGTGCGGCGCGGCGATGAAGGAGAAGTGGAACAGCTCCGAAGCGCACGCCCAGGGGCTGGAGGGCAAGGTGAACCTGCGCATCGAGCTCGATGAGCGCGGCAAGGTGCACGGGGTCAAGGTCATAAAAGGCATCAGCCGCGAGGTGGACAGCATCGCCATCGGCTTTGTCCGCTTCAACCCGCGCTGCAAGTTCAGTCCGGCGATCGGCAAGGACGGCAAGCCCGTGGCCTACGTCATCGAGAGCTACGTGGTCCGCTTCGAAAATGAGTAACCGCCGGCGCCCCCCCCAGCCGGAGCGGCCGCCGCGCCGCGAGGTGGCGAGATGAAGGTACTGGTGACCGGAGCGACGGGATTTATCGGCTCGTGGGTGGTGCGCGAGCTCACCGCGGCCGGGCACCTGGCGCGGGTGCTGGTGCGCAAGAGCAGCAACCTCGCCAACCTGAGCGCGCTTTTAGCCGGCAGCGGCGGCGCCCAGGTCGAGCGCGCCGAGGGGGACGTGCTCGACGCCGCCTCGGTGCACAAGGCGCTGCTCGGCTGCGATGGCGTCATCCACACCGCGGGCATCGCTCACTTTAACCCCGACGATCCGCAGATGATGCACCGGGTCAACACCGAAGGGGCCGAGATCGTGCTGGCCGAGGCGCTGCGCGCCCAGGTCAAGCGGGCGGTGCTGACCTCGTCGGTGGCGGCCATGGGCGGCAGCAAGACGGCGCGCCTCGCCGATGAGTCGACCCCGTCCAACGCCGAGGAGCTTGGCATCCACTACAACGTCTCCAAGTGGCGCGGCGAGCAGGCGGCGCTGCGGCTGTGCGAAAAGGGCCTGCCGCTGTGTGTCATCCGGCCGGTGGTGGCGCTTGGTCCGGGCGATATCTATCACTCCAGCACCGCGACGTTCCTGGCGCTGGCGCAGCATCGGCTGCCGGTGTACGTCGCCGGCGGGGCCTCGTTTGGCGATGTGCGCGACATGGCGCGCGCCCACGTCGCCGCGCTCACCCGCGGCCGGGTCGGCGAGGTCTACATCGTCGGCGGCCACAACCTGGAGGTGGGGCAGCTGGTGGCGCAGGTGGCGGCGCTCACCGGGGTGCCGGCCCCGCGCGCCGTGCCCTACCCGCTGGCGCTGGCGGTGGCGACGGTGGCCGAGCTGTCGGGCAAGGCGCTGCGGCGCAAGATCGATCTGTCGCGGCAGCTGGTCATGGCGAGCCACCTGTACACCTGGGTGTCCTCGGCGCGCGCCATCGCCGAGCTCGACTACACGATCCGGCCGCTGCAGGAGTCGCTGCAGGACACCTTCCGCTACTTCCTCAAAAACGGCCGCCTCAAGCCGACCACGCCCGAGCTGCAGGCGCTGGCCAGCAGCGAGTCGGGCGAGTACCGCGCCACCCTGACCGCGCCCGGGTAAGCAGGCCCGACAGCTGCGATGCCACGCACAGCTTGAACCGCACCTTCGCATCGGCGACATTGGGCCTATGGCGATGCAGAACCTGCGCGACAAGCTGCTCAAGGCGGGCCTGGTCGACAAGAAGCAGAAGACCCAGGTCGACACCCAGGACCGCCGCGACAAGAAGCAGAAAGGCGCCGAGCAGCTGGCCGCCGAGGAGGAGGCCAAGCAGCGCGCCTTCGCCGAAAAGCTGGCCGCCGAGGCCGAGGCCAAGCGCCAGCGTGAGGCCGAGCGCGCCGCCGAGCGCCTACGCCACGAGGCGCGCGAGCGGGTGCGCAACATCTGCGAGCGCTGGGCGGTTCGCCAGCGCCGACCCGGGCAGCGGCGGTTCTACTTCGTCCGGCGCTCGGGCCTCATCGGCTACCTGCTAGTGAGCGACGAGCTTTTAGAGAAGCTGAGCGTCGGCGCGATGGCGATCATCGAGCGCCTGGACGACCGCGAGTACGAGCTGGCGCTGCAGGCCTCGCGCAGCGGCCCGCCGCGGTCCCTGCTGGCGCAGCTGCAGCGCGAGGTCAAAGGCGGCGGCCCGCCGGCGGTGGTCATCGAGACGCACGTGCTTCTGCCCCCCGAGCCGACCGAGCGCGTCCTGGCCATCGACCCGAGCGCCGTCCGCTTCTGGGCCCGCAGCGCCGAGCCACTCGGCATCCTCCCCGAGCCCGCCAGCTAGGCGCCGCCGTCTGGGGTCAGGCGGGTCTGCGGCGGCACGCACAGCGAGTAGGCCTGCTGCGGCCCGGAGACCAGCTGGCAGGTCCACTTGTCCGGGCAGACCTTGCTCGTGTTGACCTTGTTCTGGTCACAGAACAGGACGCACTCCAGAGCGCCGCCCATGGTCGTGCACTTGGCCAGGCCGGGCAGGTAGGTGTCGCAGTCGCTGTCGGTGGTGCAGCTCGGCGCGCAGAACCCGACGGTGTCGTACAGGTTGGCGGTCACGCACGGCACCTTCATGCTGCGGCTGTCATTGGGGCAGACCTGGACGTTGTCGCACAGCGCCCCGACCAGCGGGTTGCCCATGCTGCGCCGCGAGTCCACCGGGTGGAAGTTGGGATCGCCGCCGGTCGTGCTGCCCTGACAGCCGACCGCCCCGAGTAGACCTAGCAGACCAAGGAGGAGGCCAGGCAGTGAGTGATTGCGCATTAAGACTCCGATTCCCTGGCGCGTACCAGGGTAATTCACCAAGGATTCCGCTGCCCTTGCGGGCCGGCTGGTCAAGCGCCTATCCTGGTGAGGCAATTGGTCAATATAAAGAGCGAAGAGTCGATAATTTTCCAATCATGATATTAGGCTATTTAACTGATTTTGTATATGCTTTCGCGTAAAGGTCCAATGCCGCCAGCGCCCGCCAGCTCCGTGTTCATCCATCCCACGGCCGAGGTCTCGCCGCGCGCGCGCCTGGGCGACTCGGTGCGCATCTGGAACCAGGCCCAGGTGCGCGAGGACGCCGAGCTCGGCGCCGAGTGCATCGTCGGCAAGGATGCCTACATCGACGTCGGCGTGCGCGTCGGGGCGCGCTGCAAGATCCAGAACGGCGTCTACCTGTATCACGGGGTCACCGTCGAGGACGGCGTGTTCCTCGGGCCGCGCGTGACCACCACCAACGACCTCCGCCCGCGCGCCACCTGGCCCAGCGGCGCCGCCCGCGGTCCCAGCGACTGGACGGTGACGCCGACCCTTATCCGCCGCGGCGCGGCGATCGGCGCCGGCGCCATCCTCGTGTGCGGCATCACCATCGGCGAGTTTGCGATGGTCGCGGCCGGGGCGGTGGTCACCCGCGAGGTGCCGGCCCACGGCCTTGTGCGCGGCAACCCGGCGCGCCTGCACGGCGCCGTCTGCGCCTGCGGCCAGTCCCTGCGCCGCGCCGACCTCAGCGGCCTTACCGCTCGCTGCCCGGCGTGCGCTACCACGCTCACCCTCGAGCCGGCAGTGGCTGCCGCCGTCCCCTAGGCTGTGGCAAAATGTAGCGAGCGGCCCGAGCTCGGGCTGGGGCGCGCGGGCTAGCGGCTGGTCGGGGCGACCGTCTTGCTCGCTGCCTTGCTCGGGGCCCGACCCGGCGACTTTTCGGAGGACTTGTCGGAAGACTTGTCGGGGGCGCGCGGGCTGGCCGACTCGGCGGCGCGGCGGGCCTTCTGGGCCGCCATGGCGTCCTTGATCACCTTCCACGTCTGCTCGTAGGCGGGCTGGGCGGCGCCGACATCGACCAGGGTCTCGTAGCTGCGGTTGTGGTTGCGCAGGAACTCGAACAGGCCCCACATCGTGCGCCCCTCGCCCTCCAGCAGCCGGCGGGCGGCTTCGTTGGGCATGGGCAGCATGCGCAGGTTGGTGATCTCGGCAGAGACCTGCGGGTCGAGCAGGTGGTTGATGAACGCGAACGCCACCTCCGGGTGCTTGGCGCGGGTCAGCACGCACGCGTAGTCGACGTAGAGCAGCGCCCCCTCCTGGGCGACCGCGAAGCGGATGTCGTCGCGCTCGCGGTGCAGGTTGTAGATCTCGGTCGACCACGCCAGCGACAGCCGCGCCTGGCCGGTGCGTAGGAGCGTCCCCGGATTGGCGACTAGCGCATCGACCCGCGGCAGCGCCGCCAGGAGCAGCTGCTGCGCCTCCAGCAGGTCCGCCCCCTGCTGGGTGCTCGCCGAGTGGCCGAGCAGCCGCAGCGCCATGCCCAGGGTCGCCCGCATGTCATCCAGCCACACCACGCGCTCGCCGGTCGGCCCGAACAGCTCCTTGAGCGAGTCGGGCTGGCGGCTCGGTCCGTCCTTGCTCCACACAAAGCCCAGGCCCGCCGCCCACCAGTCGTAGGGCACGCAGTGGGCCAGGCTCGGATCGAAGTGCGGGTTTCTGAACTCGGTCGAGACGTGCACGAGGTTTGGCACGCGCTCGCGCTGCATGGGCAGGACCTTGCCCTCGCGCAGCAGCCGCTCGACCGCGTAGCTCGATGGGAAGACTACATCGTAGGGGGTGGCGTCGTGGGCCAGCCGCTGCAGCAGCTCCTCGCTGGTGGCGTAGGTGCCAAGGACCACCTTGTTGCCGGTCTCGGCCTCAAAGCGCGGCAGCGTGGTCCTACCGAAGTAGTCGGGGAACGCCAGCACCCGCAGCGTCTGCCCCGAGGGCACCGCCGTCGGATTGGCGAGCAGCGCCGGCGACCGCTGGCAGCCCGCCGCCTCAAGCCCAGTGGCGAGCAGCGCGAGCGCCAAGGCGGCGCCGGCGCCGCGGCGGCGCGCAACTCCTGGCGGTGCCGAACAAGGCCTTGGGAGCATGGTCGCTATCCTAAGCAGCATGCCACAGTTCCATGTGGCTAGACCATTTTCCGTAATGAGGTCGCTGGAGGTTGCCTGAAGTCGCCAGAGGCCGCGTGAAGTCGCGTGAAGTCGCGCGAGGTCGCGTGAAGTCACCGGAGGTCGCCGGAGGTCGCCGGAGGTCGCCGGAGGTCGCCGGAGGTCGCCGGATTTTTTGGGCCGGGGTCCCGGTGCATCGAGTAGACGACCTCAACAAATCGGCGCGCGCTTGTCGGCAAAGCGGCGTAAGATGCCAATATTGCTCGCAAATCGGGCGAGCTGCTGGCGCCGCACCTCGTCCCTGCGCCAGCAAGCTGTCGCATCGCTGTCGCATCGCTGTCGCACCTCTTGGAGGTCCCCATGTCCCACCCGCTCGCGCGACTGTCTGTTCACCGCCGCCTCGGCCGCCGCCTGGGTTCCCGCGGACTGCTTGTCGGCAGCCTGCTGCTCGTCGGCAGCATCGCCTGCACCCCGACCCGGGTCGGCAGCGGCGATGACGGCGACGGCACCGAGCCGGGCACGATGATGATGATGCCGCCGTCGACCCAGGCCGGCACCGTCGTCATCACCCCCAACCCGGTCAACATCGACGCCACGACCAGCGACATGAAGGTCCAGCTCCGGGCGGTCTCGACCTCGCTGGGGGACATCACCAAGAAGGCGAGCTGGACGCTATCCGACTCGGGCGTCGGGGTCATCCAAGCGGGCCTGCTCACCGTGCGCAGCGGCATCAACCGCGGCGGCAAGGTGTCGGTCTACGCCAGCTACGGCATCCAGACCGGCGTCGGCATCGTCAACATCAAGTTCAACGCCCCCGACGTCATCGAGTCCGGGGCGCCGCCCAACGCCAAAGACTACTTCTCGGGCAGTGACGGCGGCCCCGCGCCGAGCTGGGTCTACCCGCTGGAGCGCACGATCCTGCCAAAGAACCTCGGCCAGGTGAACCTGCAGTGGAACGCCGCCGGCAGCGCGGTGGTCTACCGCATCCACATCGAGAGCTCGCTGTACGCGCGCAACATCTACCTCGCGCCCACCGTGTGCAGCGGCGGCCGCTGCCAGTACACCGCCAGCGACGCCCTGTGGGCCGAGATCACCGCCTCGCTGGCCGGCGGCGACGCCACCTTCACCCTCAGCTCCAGCGGTGGCATCGGCGAGCCGTTCGGCAGCGCGCCGCGCCAGATCTCGTTCTCGCCCGAGGACGTCAAGGGCGGCCTGTACTACTGGTCGACGACGATCACCGGCATCTACCGGGTGCCCCTTGGCGCCAAGACGGCGCAGGTGTTCATCAACCGCGGCAATGAGTTTGGCTGCTCCGGCTGCCACGCGGTCTCGCGCGATGGCAAAAAAGTCGCGCTGGAGTTCGGCAGCGCCGATGGCGTCGGCGGCGGCATCGTCGATGGCGCCGACGGCACCAAGTATGTGGTCAAGCCGCCCTCGTCCGGGCAGTGGAACCTGCAGAGCTTCTCGCCGATGGGCGACATGCTGATCGTCAACTGGCAGCAGCAGGCGCGGATCATCGACTCGACCACCGGTCAGAAGCTGTTCGACGTGCCGGTGCGCATGGCTCAGCCCGAGTGGTCGCCCGACGGCAAGAACATCGTCTACGTCAGCTACCCGGCCGGCGGCAGCGGCGAGGAGTGGAACGCCAACAACATCGGCGACATCATGACCATCCCGTTCAACGGCGGGGCCTTCGGGGCGCCCTCGACCATCGTGCCGCTCGTCGACAACAAGGAGTACCACTTCTACCCGTCGTGGACCCCGGACTCCAAGTGGATCGTGTTTAACACCGGCAAGGTGCCGTGCAAGGGCGGCGGCGGCTGCAACACCTACGATCCCACCAACACGGTGCTGCGCATCGTCAAGGCGGCCCCGGGCAGCAAGCCGCTGGAGCTGGCCCGCGCCGGCTACATGGGCAACTCGGGGACCAACTGGCCGCGGGTGACGCCGTTCATTCAGGGCGGCAAGCTCATCTTCTTCACCTTCTCGGCCCGCTTCCCGTACGGCTTCGTCAAGAGCGGCAACAACCCGCAGATCTGGATGGCCGGCGTCGATCTGGAAAAGGCCGAGAACAAGCCCGACGAGGACCCGAGCTTCGCGCCGTTCTGGCTGCCGTTCCAGAACCCCAGCGAGAGCAACCACCTTGGCACCTGGACCACCGACGTCAAGTGCATGAGCGACGCGCAGTGCCCGTCCGAGTTCCGCTGCATGGGCGGCAGCTGCGTCCCGCCCATCGGCTAGCCGGCTGAAGAAAAGCTACTCCGCGACCCAAGCGCGGGTCCGGCCGTGCGGGCAGCCAAGAGGCTGCTCCGCGCGCCCGAACCCGCGCGCGGGCCGCTCGCTACGTCTGGCCACAGCCTGCTAGCTGCCTGTTGCCAGAGCGGCTGCGCGACCCCCTCCCAGGACCTGCCGTGCTTATGGCCCAAAGGGCCGCTCCGGCCGCCACGCTCTGCGCGCGGGCCGCTCGCGACGCTCCTGCAACAGGCTCTGGCGAGCCGCCAACAAGACTCCTCCAGCGGGCTGGGCCGCGGAGCAGAGCGAGGCGGAGCCAGACGGGGCGCTACTGGACGAGGAACGTCCCGCGCATCGCCGCGTGGCTGGGGACGGTGCACAGGAACTCGTAGCTGCCCGCCGGCGGCGCCAGGAACGAGACGGTCACCTTCTCCCCGGGTCGGGCCGGCGGGCTGTTGGCGATGACCGCGTAGTGGCTGGGGATGTACTCGCGGTCGCCGCCGGCGCTGGCGGCGGCGACGCCCACCGCGTCGGCGGTGCCCGGCTGCACGAGGACGAAGTTGTGGCTCAGCGCGGCGCCCGGTGCCGCGTTGGTGAGCGTGAGGGTGACCCGGCTGTTGGCGGGGACCTTGAGCTCCGGCTTGTCGTAGCGCAGCGGCTCGCCGACCGCGGCCAGCTTGAGCGTGACCTCTTTGGGGGCGCGGCTGCAGGCGGCAAGAGCCAGCGCCAGCAGGCAGGGGGCGAGCACGGCCGGCCCGCGGCGGGACCGCACCGCGAGGCCGGGGCTGCTGGGCTCTCCGGGTGGATGCCGGTTCCGATGCGTGGTTAGATGCGCCGTGGCTGCCATCGCTGCAGGCTAGCAGTGAATCGCGGCTGGGGAAAATTACTCTGCCCCGCGGCAGCCGTCAGCCGCCAGGAGGACTGGGATGTCTCGAACTCAGCGCCGCGCTGCGGCACTCTTTTGGGTCGCGTGCGAGGCGCTCGGCGCATCGGCTAGCGCCGGCGCGGCGCCAGCATCAGCGTCAGAGTCGAAGCCAGCGCCGGCATCAGCAGCGTCCGCGGCGTCAGTAGCGCCAGCGTCGGGGCCCTGGTCGCTTTCGCCGGCTGAGGCGGGGGCGCTGCGGCAGGCGCTGCAGGTGCTGCGGGTCAAGACGCCGAGCTGGGACGCCCCGCGCGGCACCGCCCAGCGCTATGAGCGCAGCGCCCCGGCGGCGCCGTTTCGCGCCGTCGGGCCGCCGCTGATGGTGTGGGTCGGGCGGAGCGGACTGGCAGTGCGCAGCGACGCCGCGGCGGCGGTCGGCGGCGCGGGACCGCGCAAGCAGGAAGGCGATGGGCGCTCACCGGCCGGCGTGCTCACCCTGGGCTCGCTGTGGGGCTATGCCGAGCATCCCCCGGTCGGGGTTCGCCTGGCCTATAAGACCGCCGGCGAGCGCGACCGCTGCGTCGACGATGCCGACTCGCCCTACTACAACCAGCTCACCGTGCAGCCGGCGGCCGGTCTGCCAGCGTGGCGCTCGGCCGAGTCGCTGCGCCTGCCCACCGACCACTACAAGTATCTGATCGTCCTCGACTACAACACCAAGGTCCCCCAGCCCGGGGCCGGCAGCTGCATCTTCCTCCATGTCGCGCCGCCCCCTGGGGCACCCACCGCCGGCTGCACCGCGCTCGCCGAGGCGGACCTGCTCACCGTGCTGCGCTGGCTGGAGCCGAGCCGCCGCCCGGTGCTGCTGCAGCTGCCCGCGCCGCTGCTTGAGCCGGGCGGCGACGGGCCGATTCCCGCCGAGCTCAGACGCTGAAGCTGGAGCCGCAGCCGCAGGTCGACTTCACGTTGGGGTTGTGGAACTTGAACCCCGCTCCCTGCAGCCCCTCGACATAGTCGACCTCGGTGCCGCGCAGGTACTGCAAGCTCATCTGGTCGACGACCAGGCGCACCCCGTGCGAGTCGTACTGGCGATCCATCGCCGTGCTCTGGTCAAAGTACAGGTCGTAGCTGAAGCCGGAGCAGCCGCCGCCGACCACGCGCAGGCGCAGGCCGAAGCTGTCCTCGATGTTCTCGGCGCTGCGGATCTCGTTTACCTTCTCGGCCGCGCGCGCGGTGAGGTTGATCGGGTTCTCGGTCGCCGGCTTGGGCTGCGGCGGGGCCGCGTCGGGCTTGCGGATGTTGGTCGTGACAGTGGCCATGAGTTCTCCTTAACAAACGATGTAAGGCGTCCGCAGACGCCCGGCAATGCTGTGGTTGCGGCGGCCCGCCGCGCGGGCCTGCGCCCGAGCGGTGTAGCACGACGCGGTCGCGCTAGCGATCACGGCGTTCCTCGCTGGCGCCCGGCACTTCCTGGTAGGAGTAGCGCTCCTCGGCGAACGGCTCGCCGCGGTTGTGGTAGCCGCGCGCCTCCCAGTAGCCGCGCCGATCCTCGCGCAGAAACTCGACGCCGCCCACCCACTTGGCGCTCTTCCAGGCGTACAGCTTGGGCACGACCAGGCGCAGCGGCCCGCCGTGCTCCTCGCTGAGCGGCTTGCCGTCGTGGGTGAAGGCGAACAGCACATCGCTGTCGAGCAGCCAGCTGAGCGGCACATTGGTGTAGTAGCCGTCATAGGCGTGGATCATCGCGTGCTTGGCGGTCGGACGCACCCGCGCCAGGTCGAAGAGGGTGCGAAAAAGGACCCCCTGCCAGGTGTTATCGAGCTTGCTCCAGGTGGTCACGCAGTGGAAATCGGCGGTCAGCGTCACCTGCGGCAGCGCTCGGAACTGCTCGAGGGTGAGCTCGAACAAGTGATCGGCCTCGCCAAAAATCTTGAACCGCCACTGCGAAAGGTCGGTAAAGATCGGGACTCCCGAGTAGTGCAGCACCGGCCACTTGCGGGTCAGGGTCTGACCGGGCGGCAGGCGAGCGGCCTCCGCACCCGGCGCCGCTGGCTCTGGGGTCTGGGCACCGCGGGGGGGTGGGGCTGCGGGGGTGCGGCTCATGGATTCCCTGACAACAAACACCGCAGGTTGCGGCAAATCTGACGTTACGTAAGATTATCGAGCTAGCGCCGCCCTAGTCAAGTCACAGCCGCCGCCCGGCGCCGGCAGCCTACCCTTTAAGGACTTGCGCGGTCCTCGGCGAGGTCACAAATAAACCCCCATGCCCAACTTTCAATCGCTTCTGTCCCAGGTAAAAAACAGCATCAAAGAGACCAAGCTCGAGGAGCTCACGGCGCAGCCGGCGCAGGTGCTCATCGACGTGCGGGAGGGCGACGAGCACCAGGAGGGCTTTATCCCCGGGGCGCTGTGGATCCCGCGCGGCAAGCTGGAGCTGCGCATCGAGGACGCGGTGCCCGACCGGGACGCCGACATCGTGCTGTACTGCGCCGGCGGCAACCGCAGCGCCCTGGCGGCGCGCGCCCTGGGCGAGCTTGGCTATACCCGGGTGCGCTCGCTGATCGGCGGCTTCGGGGCGTGGAAGCGGGCCGGCCTGCCCATCGACAAGCCGTTTATTTTTACCGAGGCGCAGAAGTCGCGCTACGCCCGCCACATCATGCTGCCCGAGGTCGGCGAGAAGGGGCAGGCCAAGCTGCTCGGCGCCAAGGTGCTGCTGCTCGGCGCCGGCGGGCTCGGCTCGCCCTCGGCGCTGTACCTGGCGGCGGCGGGGGTGGGGACGCTCGGCATCGTCGATGACGACGTGGTCGATGCCTCCAACCTGCAGCGCCAGATCCTGCACAACACCTCGCGCATCGGCGTGCCCAAGGTCGAGTCGGCGCGCACCACGCTGACCGAGCTTAACCCCGATGTGCGGGTGATCGCCCACCAGGTGCGGCTCACCGCCGAAAACGTCCTGTCGATCATCAAGGACTACGATCTGATCGTCGACGGGGCCGATAACTTCCAGACCCGCTACCTGCTCAACGACGCGGCGCTCATCCTGAGCAAGCCCGTGCTGCACGCCTCGATCTTCCGTTTCGAGGGCCAGCTGACCACGTTCCTGCCGTGGCAGGGGCCGTGCTACCGCTGCCTCTACCCCGAGCCGCCGCCGGCCGGCATGGCCCCCTCGTGCAATGAGGCGGGCGTGCTCGGCGTCCTGCCCGGGGTGATCGGCGTGCTGCAGGCCACCGAGGCCGTCAAGGTCCTGCTCGGCATCGGCGAGACCCTGTCGGGTCGCCTGCTCATCTACGACGCGCTCGGCGCCAAGTTCCGCGAGCTGAAGCTGCGCCGCGATCCGCAGTGCGTGGTCTGCTCGGACCGCACCAAGAAGATCGAGCTCATCGACTACGAAGCCTTCTGCAACCGCCCCTGACTCATCTCCCTACTTGTGGGTCACATCCTGAAATTCCGTCGGGAGCCAAGAGGCGTGGGCCGACCGGAGAGCTTTTTTTGTCCGCGCCAGCGGGCAAAAAAGGATCGCAGGGAAGGGGGACCCACGCCGTACCCCCTCCGCCGGTGACCCTCTAAAGACGCCCTATCCAGCCGGTGACCCCGCCGGCGCATCCCCCGCCCGCGGCAAGCAGCGCATCGCCGTCCCGCTCGCCTTGTCGATCTTCTTCTCCGTGGTGTGCGACAGCATGAGGATGCCGGTCGCCCCCCGCTCTGCCGCCGCCCGGCGCAGCTTGGCCAAGCTCGACTCGAAGTTGCCCGACTCGACCTCGATGACGCCCAGCTCTTCGTACAAGGTGCAGCTTGGCAGCTGGCCCTTTTCGAAGATCTGGACCTTCAGCTCGCGCGGGGTGAGCTCGCTCGGCTTGAGGTTGCCCGGCCCGCACGCCGCCGCGCACAAGCAGAGCCCGCCGCTCAGCCCGAGCAGCCGGCGAGAAAAAGAGAAGGCAAAGTTACGCATGGTCTGATTACAGGAGCTTGGACGCTGCCTGTCAATCGGTTCTAGATCAGCCGCCCAGCTGCTCGGTCGCGGCGCCCCGCTCGTCGCCGTGCAAGAGCCGGCGGAAGGCGGCGAGGAAGTCGTGCAGCGCCGCGCGGGCGCTTGGCACCATCGGCGCGAAGCTCATAAAGCCGTGGATCTGGCCGGCGTAGTATTTCAGCTCGCTGGCGACGCCGGCGGCGCGCAGGGCCTTTTCGTAGGCGATCCCTTCGTCGCGGATCGGGTCGTACTCGCACACCACCACCACCGCCGCCGGCAGCTCGGCCAGGCTCGCCGCGCGCAGCGGCGACATGCGCGGGTCGCGGCGCTCGGCCTGGTCTGACAGGTAGTGGCCGAGGAACCAGTCGGCGTCGGCGGGATGCAGCACCCCCACCCCCGGCTCGTGCATCGAGGGGTAGTCGCCGGCCGAGTCGGTGGCCGGGTAGATGAGCAGCTGGCCGCACAGGCCCGGCCCGCCGTGATCGCGCAGCTGCTGCGCCACCACCGCCGCCAGGTTGCCGCCCGCCGAGTCGCCGCCCACCGCCAGCCGGTGCGGCTGGATGCCGAGCTCTGCCGCGTGCGCCGCGACCCAGCGGGTGGCCACCACGCAGTCGCGCACCCCGGCGGGAAACTTGTGCTCTGGGGCCAGGCGGTAGTCGACCGAGACCACCACGCAGCCGAGCTGGCGGGCGAGCTCCTGGCACTCGCGCTCGTAGCTGTCGATGCTGCCGACCACCCAGCCGCCGCCGTGGAAAAAGACCAGGCCCGGCAGCGGCCCCGGCGCGACCGCTGGCGTATAGACGCGCACCCGCAGCTCCCCGTCCGCTCCCGGGATGCGGTGGTCGACGGCGCTCACATCGGTGGCGGCCGGGCCGGCAAGCTGCGCCCCGAGCGTCGCAAACTGCGCCAGCTGCGCCCGCGCCTGCTCGGGGGTCTGGCGGTTGAACTGCGCGGCGCCAAACGCCGCTAGCTGCTGGAGAAGGATTTCGACATCGGGGGCAAGGGCCATGGCGAGCTCCTGAGCATGCGATCGCGCGGTTTTGCCGATCTTGTAACTACGCAGCATGGCCCATGGCGGGCCTTCTGTGGTAGGAGCATCTTAAAAGACTAGGCAGTTTCCCCATGGGATCTAGCTCACGCGAAACGATGAATACAGAGGACTCAAAGCCGTGTAGGATAGTCTGATAAGGTAATCTTCGGGGGATCGCTGCTCTCTCGTTGCTCATGTGGGGACCGTAGTTGTTTACTTCGCTGGCCGAAGTCTCTTGGTACAGTCCTTGGATTTGGCGTAGTTCCCATATGGTCCTTTGTGTACGGGGTCCGGGGTGCTTCACATGACTTGCGCCGGTAACGACACACTGACCTGCGCGGCTGGCCTCTCGGAGGCCCCGCCATGACACCGCCGAATCGGCGGCCGCAGCGGACGCGGCTGGATCGCATCTCGGGGACCCTGTCGGGCCTCATCACGGTGCACCAGCGGGCGTTCTCCGCCTCGGGGCGCGAGCGGGAGCCGGGATTTCTCGACGTCCTGAAAAAGCCGCACCTGCTCGGTCGCGACATGGTGAGCGGTGCCATCTCGGCGCTGGTCACCGTCTGCTACAGCCTGTCGTTCGCGGCCATGATCTTCGCCGGCGACCTCGCCAGTCACCTGGGCGAAGGGGTGCGCATGGCGCTGATGAGCGCCGGCCTCACCGTCATCTTCGTCGCCCTCACCAGCCCCTTCTACTTCGCCATCGCCGGGCCCGACTCGCGCTCGGCGGCGGTGCAGAGCGCGATGGCGGCGATGCTGGTGCGCGAGCTGAAAAACCTCGGGCCGGGGGTCGACACCACCGCCCACATCATGTTCGCGCTGGCCGTCTCGACGATGGTGACCGGCGGCGCCTTGTACGTGCTGGGCAAGCTGCGCATGGGGCGGTGGATCCGCTACGTCCCCTACCCGGTGATCGGCGGCTTCCTGGTGTCCACCGGCTGGGTGCTCGCCACCGGCGGCCTGCGCGTCATGATGCCGCCCGAGCTGCCGCCGGTGTCGCTGGCCGCGCTGCCCAAGATCATCGCCGAGAACGCCCACTGGCAGCTCGCCTTTGGCCTGTTGTTCGCGCTGTCGATGTTCGTGGTCCTCGGGCGCGCCAAGCAGTACTTCGCGCTGCCGGCGCTGCTCGTCACCGGCACGCTGCTCACCCACGTCACCCTGTTCGTCCTGCCGTATGTGAAATCGCTGGGGATTACCGATACCCAGCGCATGGGCTGGCTCCTGCGCACCAGCCACCGCGTCACCCAGGTCGCCCCCGGCATGACCCAGATCTCCGAGATCGCCGACGATGGCCTGTGGCTGCCGATGCGCGACTGGATCCACAAGCAGCCCTTTGCCGCCCTGCGCCTGTCGACGGTGCCCGAGTACGGCTTTGAGATCATCGTGCTCATCGCCGTCACCGCGATCGCGGTGCTGGTCACCGCCGCGGCGATCGAGGTCGCGACCAAGCGCGACGCCGATCTCGATCAAGAGCTCAAGGGCCACGGCATCGCCAACATGTTCTCGGGCCTGTTCGGCGGCATCGTCGGCAGCAACGCCATCGCCCGCTCGATGCTCAACCTGCAGGCGGGCGCGGCGACGCGGCTGTCGGGCGTGGTCGCCGGCTCGCTGTGCCTGGCGATCCTGTTTATCAGCCCGCGCCTGGCCGAGTACCTGTCGCGGCCGGTGATGGGGGCGACGCTGCTGTACCTCGGCCTGCGCCTCTTGCAGGAGTGGCTGATCAAGGCCTACTCCAAGCTCGCCAAGACCGACTACCTGCTGGTCGTGCTGATGCTGCTTTTGGTCATCTTCACCCGCACGTTCGTGGTCGGGCTGTTTGTCGGGGCGCTGGCCTCGTGCCTGATCTTCGCGGTGAACTACAGCCGGGTGTCGGTGGTCCGCAATGCGTTTACCTGCGACGAGTACGGCAGCAAGGTCCAGCGCTCGGCGGAGGAGAACCAGGTGCTGCGGGTGCGCGGCCGCCAGTACTGGGTGCTGCGCCTGCGCGGCTACCTGTTTTTCGGCTCGATCGTCGGCCTTGTCAGCGAGATCCGCTCGCGCATCAAGCGCAGCTACGCCAGCGACCCGCAGCCGATTCGCGCCGTGGTGCTCGACTTCCGCTACGTCAACGGCATGGACTCCTCGACCGCGCTGACGCTGGTGAAGCTGCGCCAGACGATCGAGGACCGCAAGATGCAGCTCGTGTTCACCGCGCTCGATCCCGAGATGGAGCGCGCCCTGCGCCGCGAGCACTGCATCCGCGATGACAATGTGTGCCTGGTGTTCGACGACCTCGACCGCGCCCTGGAGTGGTGCGAGCAGCGGGCGCTGGCGATGGAGCCGAGCCTGTCGCGCATCGATCTGCCGTTCGTCCAGCGGCTGGCCAAGGAGTTTGGCAACCTCGACATGGCGGTGCGCTTCATGGACTACGTCGAGCGCATCGACCTGAAAAAAGGCGAGTACCTGTTCCGCCAGGGCGACGCCTCGGGGGCCACCTATGTCGTGGAGATGGGCCGGGTGAGCATCGTCATGGAGCGCCCCGACTCGCCGCCTCTGCTCCTGCGCTCGGTGACCTCCAACACCACGCTCGGCGAGATGGGCCTTTACCGGCAGAGCATCCGCTCGGCCTCGGTGCTCGCCGATGCGGCGTCGGTGGTGCATCGCCTGACCCGCGCCTCGCTCGACCGCATGGAGCACGAGGCGCCCAAGGTCGCCGCCGCCTTCCACACCTACGTCATCCGCACCCTGGCCGATCGCCTGCATGTAGCCGACAAGGCGATCTCGGCCCTGGAGCGCTAACCGGCGCCCGCCCGCCCGCCGTGCCGGCAGCGCCGCGGCGGCAGGGCAAGGTCGACGGACCGGCCCAGGCAGAGTAAAACCGTAGCATGTCGATCACTCCCCCGCCGGACAGCTCGCCGGCCGCTTCCGGGCTGTCGCGGCGCGTCAAGATCCTCCTTGGCGCCGCCGGCATCGTCACCCTGTTGGCCCCAGCGCTCTTGTACCCCTGGTTCGGCGCCCGCCGGCTGTCGCCGCCGCGCTCGCCGAGCCAGCTGCCGCCGCCGTACACCATGCCGCCGGGCTTTCTGTGGGGCACCGCCACCGCCGCCTACCAGATCGAAAACACCCAGAACGACGACTGGGCCGACTTCGAGCGCGAGGTGCTCAAGAACCACCGCTTCGAGCAGCTCGCCCCCGGTCAGGCCAAGTCCGGCCACATCCACAACCTCGGCGACTACCCGCCCGAGGTGCTGGCGAAAAAGACCGACTTCGACGCCCGCATGGACAGCGACCTTTCGCTGGCGGCGCAGCAGAAGCACAACGCCTACCGCTTCTCGATCTCGTGGAGCCGCCTGTTCCCCACCGCCGAGCAGACCGAGCCGGATGCGGCGGGCCTTGCCTACTACGGGCGCCTGTTCGACGCCCTGGACAAGAATCACCTGACGCCGCTGGTGACGCTGTTTCACTTCACCAGCCCGAGCTGGCTGTGGCAGGAGCGCGGCGGCAAGCGCGGCTGGGAGCGCGACGACGCTCTTATGCACTTCGAGCGCTTCGTGCGCACCGTGGTGCAGCACTTCGGACCGCGCGCCCGCCTGTGGTGCACCCTCAACGAGCCGATGGTCTACATCTACTCCGGCTACCTGGAGGGCAACTTCCCGCCCTTTGAGAAGCGCAGCGGCCCCGCCGCGGTCATCCCGGTGCTGGAGCAGCTGCTGCGCGCCCACGCCCTGGCCTACACCATCCTCAAGCAGGAGGCGCAAAAGC
>JBGANQ010000175.1:0-5562 GCA_044222245.1 Polyangia bacterium
TGCAACCTCCTTGGCGAGACCGGCTTTGTGCTTCAAGGCTTCCTTCTCGGAGAGGAAGAAGTGAGACTTCCGCGCGTTGTTTTCGACGACGACAATACGCCATTTGCCACGCTCCAGGTAAGGCCCCACGACGCGGGGCGGAGATCTAATATGGATCTCATCCTGGAAATGCTCTGGCTTGGTTCTCGTCGGAACGGGGGTTCGGAGACGAACCCGTCTTGGCGGCGCATCGGGAAATCGCGCACGGCCATGGTATCATGAGCGGTAAGATGAACGACTTAGATAAGATCGATGCAGAAGCTAGGCAACATCCGATCTTGGCCTTCCTCGACCGCATCGAGCGGCGTCCTGATTTCATCGCTCGACGGCGGCGCTCGTATGAGCTACTCGATCTGCATGCCGGTTCCAGAGTGGCCGACATCGGTTGTGGGGCCGGTACTGCGGTGCTGGAACTCGCTGCGAACGTAGCGCCGGGCGGGTCATCGGCCGGTGTCGACGCAAGCGAGATTCTGGTCAAGATAGCCACCGAGCGCGCCGCACGGGCGGGCGTTGATGTCGCGTTCTACGCCGGAAGCGCGGATGCGCTGCCATTCGAGACAGCGAGCCTTCAAGGGTATCGCGCCGAACGACTCTATCAGCATCTCTCTCAACCAGGCCTTGCTTTCGCAGAGGCGCGGCGGGTGCTGGCTCACGCAGGGCGGATCGTACTCGTGGATCAGGACTGGGACACCCTAATCTTCGACAGTGATGACACAGCGACCACGCGTGCGATGGTGCGCGGATTCAGTAATGGAATCGAAAATGGAGTCATCGGACGGCAGTATCATCGGCTCCTCAGCGACGCCGGCTTCGAGGACGTAAAGGTCTACGCCGATGCGTGTACTTCGACCAGCTTCGCCGAGTATGGCTTTTTCGCCGAGCTTTTGGCGCAGACCGCCGAAGCGTCCGGGGTAGTGAGCTCGGCCTCGGCGACGGCGTGGCTTGCGGACCAGCGCGACCGCGGCCAGCGGGGACGATTTTTTATGATGATGACTCATTTCCTGGCCACTGGACGCCGATAGTCCGCGCCGGCGGGCGGTGGCGGCGGTCACGTCCACAGCGACGCGGCCAGCTTCTCTACCAGCTGCCGGGCGACCGCCGGGGGGGGCAGCCCGGCCAGCGTCGTCAGCTCGCTGGCCACGGGGCTCTCGACCTCGGAGCGGAGGGTGGCGATGGCCGCCAGGCGGGCGGCCCGCACCCGCGCCCGCGCCGCCGGTGAGAGTCGGCGGTCGGCCCAGCGCGCGACCTGCCAGGCGAGCGCGGCGTGGCGGACCTCATCGGCGGCGATGCCGGTCATGGCGCAGGCGATGAAGGGATCGCGGGCGGCGCCGGCCTGATACAGGCCGACCAAGGCGCCGAAGGTCTCGCGGACGCAGCCCTCGACCGCGTTGTCGATAGCGATGGCCTCCAGCGGCCGGATGAGGCCCTGGCTCACGCGCGGGCTGGGGGCGCTGGCGTCATAGCGGCGCGCCAGCCGGGCGGTCTGACGGGCGTGGCGGATCTCATCGTCGGCGGCGCGGCTGGCGGCGCGCAGGAGCCGCGCCGGGGCTCCGTGGGCGCGCAGCTCCCGGCGCAGCCGACGGAAGGCGGTCACCGAGGCGGCCTCCAGGTGGGCGGCCTCGGCGAGGAAGGCTCCCACCGGACCGGCCGCGGCACACCCCGCCGGCGCACGCAGGCCGTCGGGCCGCCGTCCGACACAGGCGGGCGAGCTGCTGATCACTGCCGAGGCCTGCACGGTGACGTTGCCGCTCTTGTCGACCTTCAGCAGGAACCCGGTGGTCTCGATCGGCGCGCAGTCCCGGGTCAGCTTGCTGGCCAGTACTTCGTAGCCGTTCCCGTCCGGCGCGAGCCGGATGCCGCCGGTGGCCTTGTCGGTGCAGCTCAAGTCGTAGCCGGCCGCGTAGGCGGTGAGCGCGGCCTCCTGGGTAGTGTCGATGGGGCCCAGGAGCCGCTGCACCGCGGCCGGATCGTTGTAGGCGGTCACTGCATCGCCGGCGGTGGTCGCCAGGGCGTGCCCGCAGTCGTGGTCGACGCACGAGTGGAAGCCGGGCGTCGTCGGCAGCGCGGCGAGCGCGGCGGTGCAGGCGCCGACATCGGTGGCGGTCTTGCAGGGCGTGCCGGTCTGCGCCACCACCGGGGCCATGCCGTTCAGATCGCGCTGGCGCAGCTCCAGGTAGTCCACCGGGCTCGCTGGCGTCAGGCCAGTCACGGCCAGTACTCCGCCCGTCGCGCACGCCGGCAGCGCAAACGGGGCCGGGTCGGGCAGCCCCGAGCCGCCGCAGCCAGCGGCCAGCGTCAGCGGCGAAGCGAGCGAAGCAGCAACCAGGTGATGAAGCAGGCGACGGAGCGTGGGTTCAGTCATGGGCGTTCTCCATAAGGTAAGCAGGGTGCTCCACAGCGTTGCAACGCCGATGCCGCCCCCCGGTCCCGACATCTGCGACGGCAGCGCCGCGCGCGACCGGCCGCGGGCGCCAGATTTCTGAGGCGCGGAGCACCCCGCTCAGGGCTCAGACCCCTACGGGAGCAGCTCCCAGAAGCCGCGGCCGTAGGTGGCCACGCGGAACAGGGTCGAGTCGGGCGCGATGTAGAAGTCCTGCACGCTGACCAGCGGCATGTTGGCGCCGAAGCGGGCCCAGGTCGCGCCGCCGTCGGTCGACTTGTAGACCCGCGGTCGGTGCCAGCGTACAGGGCGGAGTTGCTACCCCGATCGATATGGACCACGTTGACCGCAATGCCCAGCGGGAAGCCGCCGCCGTCGATGGCGGTCCAGCTTGTTCCGAAGTCAGCCGACTTCCACAGGTGGCTCTTGGTGCTGTCCGGCACGACCGATGCCACGTACAGGTGACGCCGCTGCACGCCTGGACCCAAGTGGGAGGTCTAGAGTGCCAAAACGGTTCGGCGCTCTAGAGCCCGAGGAAACCGAGCGCTGGCAAGTGTCTGGCCGCGTTGATGCCTCCCGGGAGCCTCTCCAGATAGCTGGCGACTGTCGGCAGCATGGAGCGCAAGGAAGACACGACAGCGGTCAGGCTACCACGACGCGAGGCTGCTGAACAGTGGGTCGCATGCTCTCACAATTACGCAATTAAGCGGCGGACCGGTTCCGCGGTAGAGGCTTAGGGCTTGGGCTCTGCCTTTGGTGGACAGCTCTGCTCCGAGCCGATGATCCGAAAGTCAACGCGGCGGTTACGCGCTTGCCCCTGGCTCGTTGTGTTGTCGTCGATGGGCCGCTCGCTGCCGTAGGACTCGACTACCAAGCGGGCTGGGTCGACATGCGCAGCCACCAGCGCGGCGACGACTCCTCGTGCTCGTGCCTCGCCGAGTTGTTTGGCTTTGGGCTCGTCCTTGGATGCGTGACCCTGCACCGCGACTTTCTTGATCTCGCCGTGCTGCTGCAGCACGCGCGCTACCTCCTCAAGAACGAGACGGCTTGGAGCGGAGAACGCCTGAGCGCTGCGCGCGAAGCGGATCACCTCGATGGGCCGAGCGCCGCCCTGCACGACGGTGACGACCTTAGGCTTGGGGCAGCCGTTCTGGGCAGGGGATGCGGCGGGCGGGCCAGCCAGCGTCGGACAGGCATCGTCCGCATCGGCGATCCCATCACCATCCCGATCCTCGCTTGCGGAGCCCTGGGCCGGGTCCACCGCCGGCTTTACGGACGTCGGTGGCAGCGCCGCCTGCGCATGCGGCGCTTGCGCAGAGGGCACCGCTGTCACGTTGTGATCTGCGAGCGCGGACCTCCCCGCAGCCATGCTGAGCGCCGCCGCCAAGAGTCCAGCAGCGAGCGGCTGATGGGCCTCGGGGAGGCCTTGGCGGCGCGCGGACAACCGCCCCGTCGAGTGGAGGATCTCACCATCAACATCGCAAGTGAAGCGCACGCAGAGCCCCGGTGCACTAAATAGAAGCAGGTGCGCCCGTGCTTCCGCCTCGCGCAGGGCCGACAGGTCGTGCACCGGCCGACAGCATGTCGCGCACTGGCGGATGCGCTGATCGCCCACCATCTGCTCCCAAGAGGCGTCACATGGATTCATGATCTCGAGACGACGCATGCAAGAAATAATAGCCTATCTGTCGCGACCCTTTCCTCCTAGGAGCAGGACTCAGGGGGCAGGGTCGTCAATATGCTCCCATCTTCTCCCACTTTGGAGCACATGGAGCAATGCGGCCTGTGGCCTGCCCCCAAACCATATGCTCACCGATGAGGCCCTCTTCCTATTCCATGGCAGCCTCGCCCGAGATGAAGGAGTCACCCATCGCCACGGCAGCAGTGTGGACCAGGAGCTCATCCTGCCTGGTTCCAGGCGAATCATCGGCGGGCTCACCACCGCAGGCGGCAAGCAGCGACCGGGATAGGACCGCAAGGCGAGTTCCGATCATGGTCTGCTCCTAGCAAGGTGTTAGAGTGTCTTAGTACCATTTCGCCAGGACAATTGATGAGCCTGCAGAAAAAGCCTCTCCGGAAAATCATCGTCGATGGTGAAAAGTATCTGTGGAAGGTTCAGCACGACCACCATGCGCTGCCAGCGGAGGCTCCCCCAGGGCCAAGTACCTGCCGCTGCCGCGAGGTCTTCACCGCATTTCTGGAGGGCCACCGCACAAGCCCGCTGCGCCTCCGGTTCCCCGATGGACCGGGGCAGAGCGCTGGCTACCCGGCGGCGGGAGTCGTCTGGACCTCCGGCCCCAACGGACTCTCGGCGAACCTGAACACCCCGCGCATCGCGGCAAGCCTCATCCGGCTCGCGCGAGCCCGCGGCTGGGACCCGAGTCAGAGCAAGACCCCGCAGATTGTAGACGATGGGTTCTTCCTCCTCAAAGAGCTGCCCTTAGGGTAGCGGTCGCGCCAGGTCGAAGCGGCTCGCTCATCCGCCACGCGCAATCGATTGGCAATCGCTTCGCGGGCCTACCGTCGGCTTCAGGCCCACCAGACCCAACATCGAGCTCGGGCACAAGATTGACCGGTCGGTCTCGGTACCCACGCCCATCTGCGCCATCTCGGCAGCGACCGCGGCGCCGGTTCCCGACGACGAGCTGCACGGCGTGCGGTCGAGCGCATAGGGGTTGCGCGTCTGACCGCCGATTGCGCTCCAGCGGGGTGATAGACTCCTAAGGTCCGGGGGAAGCTCAGCGGGGGCCAGTTATCCAGCCCAGCTCGCTCCTCCATGGGCTGGCCGGTTGCTGAGCTCGCGATCACCTTGGGCGAGACGGCCGCGATCACCTTGGGCGGTCCCGCGGCGATTACCTGGGGCGGTCTGGGGTGGGGGCCATGACAGCGGGGCCGGGTAGCGTACAAACAAGCCCATGCTCAGCCACGTTCGGATTGCACTCAGCGAGGAGCACGAGCAAATCTTCTGCCTAGGCTACGACGCATGGGGAGAAGATGCACCGATGGCGCAGTACCTGGCCAGCTGCCGGGCCTCGCCCAAATACGCCCAAGGGCGCTGGCTAGTCCTGCAGGAGGGCGGTTCTCTGCGGAGCGCGCTCATCGTCTATCGGCTGGGGGCGGGCTGCGCGGGCTTGGGCTCGGTG
>JBGANQ010000176.1:0-5469 GCA_044222245.1 Polyangia bacterium
AAGACGCGGCTCGCCGAGGCCGCCCCCGCCCAAGAGCGCGCTGAGCGGCCGCCGCCGGCCCCGTCCGCCGCCCCCGCGACGCCGCCGCCGCCGCCGGCCGCCACACCGCCGGCCACCGTGGCCCAGCGGCCGAGCCTGGGCAAAAAGGACGAGGCGGCCAGCGCCAGCCGCGCCGCCCCGCGCGGCGCCGCCGCCGGCGGCGACTTCGCCGAGCCGGTGCAGCTCGCGCAGAAGGCCAAGAAGGTGGCGGCCCACGATGATCTGGACGCCCTGGCCGACGGCGCCGCGCCGGCCCCCGACCTGGAGGCGCGGGACGAGCTCGGTGGCGGACGCCAGGCCAACCGCCACGCCGCCAACAAGGGTGGTGGCGTCGCCGGCGGTGTGGTCGGCGGGCTGCTACTGGCCAAGCCGCCGGTCGTGCACCGCCGGCGCCCGGTCGAGGCCTGGGCCCCGGTGCGCGTCTTCCCGGTCCCGAGCTACACCCCCGACTACGCCGGCCCGCGCACCGACTTCCGCGAGACCGTCGCCTGGCAGCCGGCGGTGCAGACCGGCCAGGACGGCAAGGCCACCGTCTCGTTCTTCCTGTCGGATGCCATCACCTCGTTCCGGGTGGTCACCGAGGGCGTGGCCGCCGGCGCCGCCGGGCGTGACGAGACGGTGATCAAGGCGAGCCTGCCGTTCAGCATGGCGATCAAGCTGCCGCTGGAGGTCAGCGAAGGCGACAAGCTGCAGTTGCCGCTGGTGCTCACCAACGAGCGCAACGAGCCGCAGAAGGTCGACCTGACGGCGAGCTTCGGGCCGCTCCTGACTCTGGACCGCCCGGTCGAGCGCACCCACGGCACCATCGCCGCCGCCGCCCGCGACACCCTTTATTACCCGCTGACAGTCACCGGCAAAAAGGGCCAGAGCGAGGTCCACTTCGTCGCCGACGCCGGCGGCCTGCGCGACGAGTTCACCCGCGCGGTGCGGGTCAGCCCGCGCGGCTTCCCGCAGCACAGCTCGCGCGCTGGTCGGCTCAAGGGCACCGAGGGCTTCTCGGCGCAGCTGGAGCTCGGCGAGGTCCTGCCGGGCACCGCCGAGGGCCACGTCAAGATCTACACAAGCCCGGTGGCGACGATGATCGCCGGCCTGGAGGGCATGCTCCGCCAGCCCTCGGGCTGCTTCGAGCAGACCTCGAGCGTCAACTACCCCAACGTGATGATCCTGCGCTACCTCAAGGAGCAGGGCATCGCCGACCCCCGGCTCATCGGCCGCGCCACCCACCTCATCGATGACGGCTACCGCAAGCTGACCAGCTTCGAGACGCCGCAGAAGGGCTACGAGTGGTTCGGCACCGCCCCCGGCCACGAGGCTCTCACCGCCTACGGCCTGGTCGAGTTCACCGATATGAAGGCGGTCTACCGCGACGTCGACCGCCAGATGCTCGCCCGCACCGCCGACTGGCTGCGCGGTCGGCGCGACGGCAAGGGCGGCTTTGCGCGCGACGCCAAGGCGCTGGACACCTTCGGCGCCGCCTCGCCCGAGGTGACCAACGCCTACATCACCTGGAGCCTCACCGAAGCCCGCCAGCCCGGCTTCGAGGCGGAGATCGAGGCCTCGGCGCGCGCCGCCCAGCGCACCGCGGACTCCTATGTCCTGGCGCTTTGCACCAGCACGCTGCTAAACAGCGGCCACAAAGGAGCCGGTCAGGAGGCGGCGCGGCGCCTGGTGGCGCTGCAGGAGGGCGACGGCAGCTGGAAGAAGGCGAGCCACAGCATCACCCGCTCGGGCGGCGAGAACCTGTACATCGAGACCACCTCGCTGGCGGTGCTCGCCCTGCTCAAGTCCGGCGCCTATCAGGAGTCGACCGACCGCGCCATCGAGTGGCTGGTGAGCCACCGCCGCGGCTTTGGCGCCTGGGGGGCGACGCAGGCGACGGTGCTGGCGCTCAAGGCGCTCACCACCTACGCCGCGGCGCGCGGGCGCGAGCGCACCAGCGGCGCCGTCACCCTCTACGTCAACGGCAACAAGGTCGCCACCCGCAGCTACGAGCCCGAGGATCGCGAGGCGCTTACCTTCAGCGGCTTCGGCGAGCAGCTGCGCTCGGGTCAAAACCGCATCGAGCTGCGCCACAGCGGCAACGGCACCCTCCCCTTCAGCCTGGGGGTCGACTACCGCGCCAGCACCCCGGCGAGCAGCCCGCAGGCGACCGTCGAGCTTGCGACCGCCCTGGAGCGCACCCAGGTCAAGCTGGGCGAGTCGGTGCGCCTGAACGTCACGGTGCGCAACAAGACCGACCAGGGGCAGCCGATGACGCTCGCCCGGGTCGAGATCCCCGGCGGTCTCCGGCTGCAGACCTGGCAGCTCAAGGAGCTGCGGGAAAAAGGGCTCATCGCCTTTTACGAGACGCAGCCGCGGCAGGTGAACCTGTACCTGCGCCAGCTCAAGCCCGGTGAGTCGGTGCAGCTGCCGCTGGACCTAGTCGCGTTCGCCCCCGGCGAGTTCACCTCGCAGGCCAGCTCGGCGTATCTGTACTACACCGATGAGCACAAGAGCTGGGTGAACCCGACCCGCATCACCGTCGAGCCGTAGTCCCGCGCCGCCCCCAAGCTCCGCCGTTCACCCAAGTGGCAGGTCTGCGGACCTACAGCCGACAGACTCGCGGCGGCACAGCGCAAGCACTGCTAGCGAACTCGACGAGCGCAGCGGCGATGAATGTCGCGCGCCGGCCGGCGCTCCGTGTATTGTCCGCCCATGGCTACTGACCCCTTCCACGACCGACTGCTTGCGATCGTCCTTGGTCTGCCCGGCGCCTATGAAGACAGGCCGTGGGGCAGCGTGCACTGCAAGGTCGGCGGCAAGATCTTCGTCGGCTGGGGGCGCCGGGACGACGGCGAAATGGAGCTCGGCTTCCGCACCGATCTGGAGCTGCAGTCGATGCTCGTCGCGTCCGATCCGCGGTTCAAGATCGCCAAGTATGTCGGGCAGTACGGAGGCGTCGACATGTGCCTGGGGCCCAAGCCGAACTGGGCCGAGGTCGAGCACTTCATCGTCGAGAGCTACCGCCGCATCGCCCCGAAGAAGCTCGTCAAGGAGCTGGACGCGCGCGATGCCGCCTCCGGCTTGACCGTCGCATCGCCGCCGGCGCGGACGGGCAAAGCGGCGCTGCCCAAGGCCGCGGCGGGCAAGCGCCCGGCGGCGAAAAAGCCTGCTGCGAGCTCGGTGCCCAAGACCGCGGCCAAGACCGTCCCATCGGGAAAGTCGCCGCCGGCCAAGGCCAAGGCTGCGGGCGCTAGCCGAGCCCGCCCAGCTGCAGCAGCCAGCCGAGGTAGGCGCGCGTGAGCAGCGTGAACGGCAACATGATGTAGTACAGAGGTCCCGGCCCCTGCCCGATGCCGCCGATGAAGATGAGGGCCAGGAAGATGAACCCGCCGTAGCGGGTCAGCAGGTCGCGCACCGCCGCCAGCGAGTCGGGCAGGAAGGCCAGCAGCGACCGCCCATCGAGCGGCGGAATCGGCAGCAGGTTAAAGAACAGCAGCCCGAAGTTCAGCGCCACCAGCTGCAGGATGTGCTCGCGCAGAAACGAGCTCCCGGCCAGGCGCGCCACCACCACGAACACGAGGGACAAAAGCAGCGCCAGCGCCAGGTTCATCGCCGGGCCGGCGACCGAGATCATCAGTCGGATGGTGCGCAGCGAGAAGCGCCGGGTGAGGTGACGCGCCGACTCCGAGATCTGCACCGGCTTGCCCCAGGCGAGCGGGATGCCCACCCCCAGCGCCATGAGCGCCGGAAACAGCACCGTGCCGAGCAGGTCGATGTGCGCCAGCGGGTTGAGCGTCACCCGCCCCTGCATGCGCGGCAGCGGATCACCCAGGCGGTCGGCGACATAGGCGTGGCCGAACTCGTGGACGGCGACGCACAGGATGAGCGCCACGACAGTGAACGCCACATGCCCGGCCACCGCCGCCACCGAGCCAAGCTGCGCCCCGAGCGCGGCGACGCCGACCAGGCTCCCGGAGCTGTCAGAAAGACCGGACGCGGCCCCGGTGAGCCAGTGCGTAGCGACTACAGCCAGTGTTGAGAGGATCACCAGGGTGAGTATCACCGCTTGCCCCGCAGCGGTCAAACCAGGGGTCCGCCCGCAACCGACCGCTGGCGACGGCGCCCCGGCGCGGACAAGGGCCTGGGCCGCGGCGGCGGGTCGCGGTATACAGCTGCGGCAGGCGCTGGTGGGGACCCGGGTGCGGGTCACCGCGCCGGCCGCCCCGCAGGCCGCCCGAGCTGCGGCGGCGCGGATGGGCCCCGGGCGTTCCGCCCCCACTTTCCCAAGGAGGACTCATGAACTTCTCAGCTCGCACGAAGATCCTGGCCGCGACCGTCGGGCTTGCCCTGACCGCCTGCGGGACCCCAGAGCCCGAGCTCACCGAGCCGCTCGCCGCCGCGCGCCCGGCGCTCACTGCCTCGGCGATTCAGCGCGTGTTCATCATCATGATGGAGAACCAGGGCGTAAGCGCCATCTACAACAACGCCAACGCCCCGTACATCAACCAGCTGATGCGCGAGTACGGCTACGCCACCAGCTTCCAGGACGTGCTGGCCGACTCGGTGCCGAGCGAGCCGCACTACATCTGGCTCGAGGCCGGCACCAACGTCTTTGCCGACCGGACCTTTACCAGCGACGCCGACGCCTCGTCCAGCAACAGCACCGCCTCGACGGCGCACCTGGTCAATCAGCTGGAGGCCGCCGGCATCAGCTGGATGACCTACCAGGAGAACATCACCTCCTCGACCGGCGCCTGCCCGATCTCGACGAGCTTTCTTGGCCTGTACGCCGCCAAGCACGACCCGTTCGTGTTCTTCCGCGACGTGAGCGGCAGCCCGCCGAGCAAGACCAGCACCCGCTGCATCGCCCACACCCGGCCGCTGACCCAGTTTGCCGCCGATCTGGCGACCGGCAGCGTCAGCCGCTACACGCTCATTACGCCCAACCTGTGCCACGACATGCACGGGGCGGTGGGCTGTCCGCTCGGCTCGTCTGTGAAGCAGGGCGACACCTGGCTCAAGAGCTTCCTGCCCGCCCTTATCACCTACGCCAAGGCGAACCAGGGAGTCATCTTCCTTACCTGGGATGAGCCCGAGGGAGGCTCTACCCAGCCGTTCGTGGTCATCGGGCCGCACCTCAAGAGCGCCGGCTACAAGAGCACCCTGCGCTACGACATGAGCTCGGTGCTCAAGTCGCTGCAGCGGATCTTCGCGGTGACGCCGCTGCTGGGTCACGCGGCCGATACGACCACCAACGATCTGGCGGACTTCTTCGCTCCGGGATTTTTCCCCTAATGCAGCGCACCACGGGTTCGCGATGACCGCTGCGCCGGGCAGCGCTTGTGGGGACCTGAACTGAGGAGGTAGGACGCGCTCCGCGTGGCAAAGCCCGGCGGAGCGCTCGATTAGCGATGGTGGGCAGGCGGCGGCGTCGCGTGCACGGGCGAC
>JBGANQ010000085.1:0-38891 GCA_044222245.1 Polyangia bacterium
GGCGGCAAAGAGCGGTCGACGACGGTGCTGTTCCCGCTGCTGTACAACCTGAAGCGGCCGGCGACGCAGTTCACCATGCTGCTGCCGCTTTTTGCCTACCACCGCGACGAGCACGACACCCGCACCCTGCTGCTGCTGCCGCTGCTCACCTGGGCCCGCAACTACGCCGATGGCGGCCGCGACCGGGTGGTGTTCCCGCTGTTCTGGCACTACAAGCGCGCGGCGCAGACGACCACCGTGTTCGCCCCGTTCGGCGCCTACTGGTCCAACCCCAAGGGGCGTCATACGCTGGTGCTCAACTCCTACTATTACAAGGGCGCGGGGGAGAACCTGGGGGCCTGGCGGTTCGAGTTCTGGCCGCTGTTCCACGTCGGGCGACCGCGCAAGCAGGACCTGCAGTGGGATCTGCTGGCCGGGCTGGTCGGCTACTCGCGCGAGGGGCGCAACCGGACGCTGCGGCTGCTGTGGGCGATCTTCATCCCGCTGGAGCCGGTCGGGGCCAAGACCGCGTGGTACGGCGCCACCTGGCGCATGGCCAGCGACGAGTAGGCGAAGCAGGTCCGGGCTGTAAGGCCGCCGCGTCCTTGCGGGCGCGGCGGTGCTTTGGGCTTATCTGGGCGCGGCGGTGCGTAGCTGGGCGCGGCGGTGCTTTGGGCTTATCTGGGCGCGGCGATGCTTGGCGCATAGCTGGGCGCGGCGGTGCTTATCGGGGGGCGCGGGTGTTGGGCGTAGTGCTTGGTGCGTGTTTGGGCGCGGCGGTGCTTATCGGGGCGCCTGGCCGGCGGGTGCGCTGCCGGCGTGGAGCGCCGCCAGCTCGGCGTCCTTTTCCGCCCAGTGGTCGTTGACAAAGCTCTGGAAGCGCTGCCGGTAGTCGGCGTCATCCTGGTAGTCGCCGCCGAACAGCGCCGCGGGAATCTGCCTGGAGCTCACCCGCACCGTCACCCGCGGCAGGCGGTTGCAGAGAAACTCCCAGAAGGTCGGGATGCCATCGGGATAGAAGATGGTGACCGAGAGCAGCGACGAGAACTTGTCGCCCAGGCTCTGCACCGCCAGGGCAAGCCCCGCCGCCTTGGGCCGCAGCAGGTGGACAAACGGCGACTGCTGGCTGCGGTGCTTGGCGGCGGTCAGGCGCGTCCCCTCCAGGAAGTTGAGCACGCTCGTCGGCACCTTGGAGAAGCGCTCGCAGGACTGCCGCGTGGTGGCCAGGTCGCGGTGGCGCTGCTCGGGGTGGCGGTCGAGGTAATCCTTGGAGTGGCGCTGCATGAAGGGAAAGTCGAGCGCCCACCACGCCAGCCCCATGAACGGGACATACAAGAGCTGGCGCTTGAGAAAGAACTTGAGCAGCGGAATCCGCCGGTTGAGCACCCGCTGCAGGACCAGCACATCGACCCACGACTGATGGTTGCAGGTCACAAGGTACCAGCCACCGGGGGTGAGCTCGCTGACGCCGGCCACGTCCCAGCGCGTGCTCTGGGTCGCCCGCTCCCAGCGCGCGTTGTTCTCGATCCAGAAGCTGCCGATGGCGTTGAGCAGGCGGTCGCACCACTTGCGCGGCCGGCTGCCGGCCGGGGTCAGGAGCTTGAGCAGTGCCACCGGCACCACCAGCAAGCCCACGCAGAAGATCACATTCAAGGACAGCGCAAGCGCCGCCACGCAGCCGGTGAGCGTCCGCCCGAGCGACGGCGGCCGGAGTCCGGACGGAGCGGCGGGCGTGGGCGGAGTCCTCCCAGGAGTTGGACGAAGGTCGGGCAGTACGGCCGCATCGGTGGACAGCAGGGGGGCGCTCATGTCCGGTACTATTTCACCGATTGAGCGCTCCGGCTACCCAGGCGGCGCCGCAGGGACCCAAGACCGCGCCGCCCGCCCGGCTCAGAAGCGGGCGTCGAGGCCCACGGCAAGCGCCGGTCCCGCAGCTTCGCTCCGCACGCCATAGCAGTACTGGCTGTTGGTCGAGTTGGCGCCGGCGACGCAGCGATCGCTGACCCAGGCTCCGCCCAGGCCGGAGTGAACAATGAGCGTGCCGGGTCCGCCGCCGCCGCGCAGGTAGTACTTAAGACCCACCGTGCCGTAGGCCCAGTACGGGGAGCCGCCGCCGGTGAGATAGAGGTTGAAGCGGCTGGCGAGCGGGATGTTGATCTCGGCGGTCGCGCTGCCAAAGGTCAGCTGCGTGCCGCGGCCATAGTCGCCGCTCGCAAGGACGTAGGAGTTGTGGAAGATCAGGTTGAGCCCGTCGAGGCTGCCCAGCCGCAGCTGGTAGCCGATGCTGAACTGCTGCTGCCCGAGCAAGTGCAGCTCGGCGCCCGGCGTCAGGCCGAGCTCGAAGTACGAGCTGGCGAAGGCGATGAGGGCGTGCAGCTCGGTGTTCAGGCCGATGCGCTCCCCGGTCACCAGCGCCAGCGGAGCCAGCTGCACCCCGAGCTTGAGCGGGAACCGGAAGTAGTGCTCAAAGGTGAGCTGGCCCAAAAGTCCCAGGCCCGAGTTCGTCGCGCCCGCGTAGGTGCTGGTGGCGACTTCGATGAGCGGGCTCAGGGTCCCGTAGAAGCGGCTCATGCCGTACCACAGCCGCGGCGCGACCTTGGGAGCGGTGAAGCGGGCCTCGGTCGGCTCGGCGAGGTCGCCGACCTCAGCGACGGTGCCGCGCGGCAGCGGACCGCTGGCGTAGTCATCGCTTACGCGGGTCACCACGAACATCCCCATCGGCTGATTCGACGGCGCGTACAGCGTCGTGGCGGCCGTCGGATCGGTGATGCGGACGCGCCGCCGGCTATGGATGATGAAGCGATCGCCGACCTGCACCGGACCGCTGAGCTGCACCGCGATCGAGCCGCCGCGCACCTTGACGACCCGCGCCCAGCGGTCCTCGGAGTCGAGCGGCGGCGAGGCGAGGCGCGGGACGCTCGCGGGGGCCGGCAGTGGCGCCGCCGGCGGCTGACCCGCGGCCGGCGGGGTCGGCACCTCGGGTCGCGGCTGGTAGGGATCTTCCAGGCTGAAGGACAGCGCCGCCAGCTCGGTCACCGCGACCAGCAGCGACCGATCGTTGTGGGCGAGCTTGACCGCGTTGCGACCTTCGGCGATGCGACCGCGCAGGCGCGGCGCTGGCGGCACCACCGGGTCCAGGGTGGTGAGGTCGAAGATCAGCACGCCCGCGGGCCCGCAGGCCACATACAAGGTGTCCCCGACCTGCAGCACATCCTGGATGGTGGACGCCACCGTCCAGGTGGCCTGCACCTGGCCAGCTTCGTCCACCAGCTGCAGCGCCTGCGGACCCACCACCCGCGCCAGCCGCGCGGCGACGGCCGGCTCCACCGCGAGCAGCACGACCCCGAGGAACAGACAGAATGCGGTCCATGGTTTCGCCAAAAACTTCCACATCGGGCAGCCCTCTTAAAGCAAGTGCAGCAGCATCAAGCAAGCGATGTGCCCAGCCTGCCAGCACCGCGGCGCGACAAGCCGGAGCGACGGGAGCGGGCGTCGCAGCAGCAGCGTCCGGGGGAGCTGCCGGCCGCGGATTTTTGTCTTGGGACAGCTTCCCCCAAACGGGTGCCCGGTGCCGCGGTGCGAACGAACTGGCGGTGCGCTGTACCGGGCAGACTGAGGCAAGACGTAGCGAGCGGCCCGAGCTCGGGTGAGGGACGGCCGAACCCGAGCTCGGGTCGCGGAGCAGGCTTGCTAAAGCCTGCTAGCGCCGGTGTGACGCGGCCGCCAGGGCCTGACTACGAGGCGGTGATGTCGCCGGGCGGCTCGGGCTTGGCGGCGGTGCGGGCGCGCTGCGCCGCGTCCAGCACCTCGCGCACTCGCTGCAGCAGCGCCGCCGGTCCGTACGGCTTGGCCAGCCACGCCTGCACGCCGTCCTCGACTGCGACCGGCGACAGGCCGCTGTCGCCGTAGCCGGAGGCCATGAGCACGGTCAGCCCCGGTCGGCGCTCCATCAGGCACTGCGCCAGCTCCTGGCCGCGCATCTGCGGCAGGATGACATCGGTGAACAGCAGATCGATCGGCTCGTCGCCGAGCTCCTCGACCCGGGCCAGCGCCGAGGCGCCATCGGCGGCCTCATAGACCTTGTAGCCCTGGGTGCGCAGCACCCGCACCGCCAGGTCGCGCACCGACTGATCGTCCTCGACGATGAGCACGGTCTCGGTGCCGCGCGGCAGCTCCAGGCTGCGCGGACCGGTGGGCGAGCGTGCCGGATCCAAGGAGCGCGGCAGCGCGATGGTGAACTCCGCCCCCTGGCCCGGCGCGCTCTGAGCGACGATGCCGCCGCCGAGCTGCTTGATGATGCCGTAGCACACCGCCAGCCCGAGCCCGGTGCCGGCGCCGGTGACCTTGGTCGAGAAGAACGGCTCGAAGATGTGCTTCATGGTCTCGGGGCTCATGCCGACGCCGTTGTCGCGCACCTTGAGCAGCACGTACTCGCCCGGGGTCACGCCCAGGTTGCGCGCCTCGGGGCTCATGACCTGGGCGTTGCGCGCCTCGATCGTGATGTGCCCGCTGGCGGCGATGGCGTCGCGGGCGTTGACCAGCAGGTTGACGATGACCTGCTCGATCTGGGCGACGTC
This sequence comes from Polyangia bacterium, assembly GCA_044222245.1. Classification (GTDB taxonomy): domain Bacteria; phylum Myxococcota_A; class Polyangia; order Palsa-1104; family JAEUJZ01; genus CALFML01. The sequence continues at coordinate 4,557 of JBGANQ010000085.1, forward strand.
GACCTGGACGCTCCACAGCGTCGGCTCGATGTCTACATGCAGCTGAATCTCCTCACGGATGAGGCGGCGCAGCATGTACGTGAGGTCGTGCAGCACCTGCTCGAGGTTGACGCTGCGGGGGCTCGGCGGCTGGCGGCGGGCGAACGCCAGCAGCTGGCGCACCAGGCTGGCGGCGCGGTCGGCCGCCCGCATCACCTCCAGCAGGTCGGGCTGGCTGGGGTGCTCGGGCGGCAGGTCGGCGCGCACGAACTCGGCGCTGCCGCGGATGACCACCAGCAGGTTGTTGAAGTCGTGCGCCACCCCGCCGGCCAGGCGCCCGAGCGCCTCCTGCTTCTGCGCCTGCACGAGCTGCTCCTGCAGCTGCCGCCGCTCGGTCACATCGCGGATCACCGCCAGGGTGCCGATCGGCTGGTCGCCTTCGCCGTGCAGGGTCGAGACGGTGAACTCGACCGGCACCTGGATCAGGTCGCCGCGCGAGAACTGCCCGCTGCCTACCTCGCTCAGGTCGGTGGGGCTGCGGGCCGCGGCCTGGACGGCGCGGTTGAAGCTCTCGCCGCACAGGGCGGCCAGCGGCGTGCCGATGCAGCGCTCTGCCGGCTGCATGTAGAGCCGCTCGGCGGCGCGGTTCATGTAGGTGATCTGCCCCGCGGGGTCGATGGCGATGACGGCGTCGTTGATGCTCGTCAACACGTCCGACTGGAAACGCAGCTGCCGCTCGGCCTGGCGGTAGGCCGAGATGTCGGTGCCGCTTACCACCATGCGCATCACCTGGCCGGTCTCGTCGAGAATCGGGGTTGCGACGACGCGGAACTCGCGCTCGCGGTCGCCGACGCGCAGGCGGATCTCGCCGCTCGACACCTCCTGGCTGTGGTTGGACTCACCGGCGCTGGCATCCTGGAGCGGCCGCTGCGACAGCTCCTTGGTGATGATCGCCCGCTCGGCCAGCGACTGCAGCAGCTCTTTGCGCCGGTGGCCGACCGGCTGCGCCCCGGACATGCCGAACACCTGCTCGCTCGCCTTGTTCATCGCCGCCAGGTAGCTGTTGCCGCTGGCGTCGAGGTCGTAGACCACTACCGCGGTCTCCAGGTTGGTGAAGACGCCGGCGAGGAACTCCTCGCGGTCGCGCAGGATGGCCAAGAAGCGGTCGACCAGGAAGCCGACCCCGGCGAGGGTGACCAGGGCAAAGCCGCCGCGCCAGAGCAGCAGCGACCCCGCGCTGCGGTTTATCCGCTCGTGGTGTTTGGGATAATGAATCTCAAGCCCTGCCGCCAGGGCCACCGCGGCCAGGCCGAGCGCGGTGGCCAGCAGCACGCCGCGGCGCCGGTGCTCAAGGCCCAGCAGCAGGATCGGCGCCACCAGCGTCAGCAGCGGCGCCGCCGAGAAGCGCAGCCCGAAGGCGACGAGGAAAGCGGTGCTGACCGCGAGCAGGCTGGCGGTCGCAAGGTAAAGGGCCTGGCGCCGGTGCTGCGGGCGCAGGCTGAGGGCCAGGCAGATGCCGGCCGCGCTCAGCGCATAGACGATGGGCAGGATGGGCTGCGGGAGATGACTGGCCGGGGCGAAGATCGCCAGCGGGAGGCAGCACAGGAGCATCGCCAGCAGACCGAGCAGGCACTGGCGCAACAGACCAGAGATGTGCTTGCCGGCGATGAACTCCGCCTGACCGGCGGGAGGGGGACCTTCGCCTGGGCCCCGAGTCACTGATAGCGCTCCGCCGGCACGCTGAGAAAGTCGGGGTGGGGGCGGCCAAAGAAGTAGCCTTGCATGAGGTCACAGCCAAGGCCGACCAGGGCGTCGCGCTCCTGCCGGGTCTCCACCCCTTCGACGATCACGTCTACGGCGAGCTCGCGGCAGCCGGTGAGGACCATGCGCACCAGCTTCTGCCGCCGCGGGTCCTGGTGGACGTCGCGGATAAGCTGCATGTCCAGCTTGACGACGTCGGGCCGCAGGTGGAGCAGGCTCAAAAGTCCGGCGTAGCCGGCGCCAAGATCGTCTACCGCGACCCCGTACCCGAGGGTGCGCAGGGTGACCAGGGCCCGCTCGACCGCGCCCGGGTCCTGCAGCGAGGCGCGCTCGGTGACCTCGAGGATCACCCGCGCCGCGTGCTCGGACAGCGGGGCGCGCGCATCCAGCAGATCGGGATCGACCAGGTCGAGCGGGTGGATGTTGACGAGCAGCCGGTTGCTCGTCGGCAGCGACGCCGCCGCCGTCGCCGCCAGCTCGCGCACGCGGCGCCCGAGCGGGGCCAGCTGCGACAGGGTCTCGGCCGCTCCGAGCACCGCGTCCGGGGTCGGCACGCTCGGCTCGCACGAGCGCAGCAGCGCCTCGTAGCCCCAGACGCAGCGGTTGGCCACCGAGACCACCGGCTGGAAGTACAGCCGCAGCTCGGCCAGCGCCCGGGTGAGGGCGGCGGTGAGCACGGCGCGGTTGCGGGTCCCGCTCTGCCCGGGGTCGGCCGACGGGCGCGGCGGCACCGGCGGCAGCAGCAGCTGCAGCTCGGCGGCCTTGCGGATCACCTCGACCAGGACCGTGTGCTCCACGGGCTTGGTCAGGTAGTGGACCACGCCCAGGGCGCCGGCGCGCATCGCCGACTCCAGGGTCGGGTTGCCGGTGGCCAGCACCACCTGGACCAGGTGGCCGCGCTCGCGCACCGCCTGCAGCAGCTGCATGCCCGACAGGCCGGGCATGGCGATGTCGCTCAGCACGACGTCGAAGCGCTGCCGCGCCAGCATGTTCAGGGCGGTCGCGCCATCGGCGGCCTCGCTGATCTGAAAGCCGGCGCGCGACAGCACGCGCCCAAAGACCCGCCGCACCCCATCGTCGTCATCGACAAGCAGGACGTGCGCCCCGGCGGCGGTGCCGGGGGGACTGGCCGGCTTGCCGGCGGCCGGGACGGGGACTCCCGGAGAGCTTGGGGCTCCGGCGACAACTGAGCTGGGCGCTGCAGGCGCCGACGCGGGCCGATCCGATGGTTTCATGGGACGGTGAACTCTCCCCAGCCGAGCTGTACAAGCGGGGACGGCCACTGCCCTCCGGGCTCCTGGAGGATCGGACGTCGACGGTAAAGACTCAGCTGCCAGCATCCAGCATCCCGCGCCGACACGGCTTCTGTCAACGTGCCTGGTAGATCAGCGTCTACACCGGCAGCGATTGTCGGCTATAAAGTCTCGGCCATGGCGAGCGCCCTCCTTGAACGGTTCCCCGGGCTCTGCGAGCGCCTGCCCTACCGCAGCCTGGGCTGCTTCCCGACGGCTATCGAGCGCGTGCACGGCCTTGTGTCGTCGCGGGTCGAGGTCTTTATCAAGCGCGAAGACCGGGCGGCGGCGCTGTATGGCGGCAACAAGGTCCGCAAGCTCGAGCACTTGCTCGGCGAGGTTCCGGGCGGCCCGGGGGCGGCGACGGGACTGCCGCGGCGGCTCATCGCCTATGGCACCTACGGCTCGAACTACACGCTGGCCACCGGCCTGTTTGGCCGGGCGCTTGGCTATGAGGTCGCGGCGGTGCTGTACCCGCAGCCGCTCACCGCGCTCGTGCGCGATCGCCTGTACGAGCAGCTCGGGGCCGGTGTGCGCCTGTGGGTGTGCCCGAGCTACCTGCAGGTGCCGCTGCTGCGCCGGCGCGCCCGGCGGGAGCTTGCGGGGCCCGCGCCGCAGCCGCCCATCGAGACGGCGCCGGGCGGCTCGTCGCCGCTTGGGACCCTGGGCTGGGTCTCGGGGGGGCTTGAGATCGCGGCCCAGGTGGCGGCCGGTGAGGCGCCGCGCTTTGACGCCGTGTATGCGGCGCTCGGCAGCGGGGGGATGGTCGCCGGCCTCTGGCTGGGCCTGGGCGAGGCAGCGGCAGAGCTGGTCGCGGTGCGGGTCGTGCCATGGCCGATCGCCAGCCGCACCACCGTCCGCTGGCTGGCCGGCCGCACCGCGTCGCTGCTGCGGTCGCTGCACCAAGGCGTGCCGCCGCCGCTGCCGCCGCGACCGCAGCTGCGCCTGGACGGCCGCTGGGTCGGCGGCGGCTACGCCCACCCGACCGCGGCCGGGCTCGGGGCGATGGCGCGCGCCGCCGCGGTGGGAGTGCAGCTGGAGCCCACCTACACCGGCAAGACCCTCGCCGCCCTGCTCGCCGATGCCGATGCCGGGCGCCTGGATGGCAAGCGGGTGCTGTTTATCCACAGCTATAATAGTGTGGACTTGGCGCCCCTGCGGGCGCAGGGCGCCGCCCACCCGCTGCCCGACTGGCTGCGGCGCCGGCTAGAGGCCGCCCGGCTCGAACCTGCCCCTGCCGCCGGCGCGCTGTTGCGCTGAGGCTGGGGAGTAGGGGCTCAGTTTGTGACCTGGCGCTCGGGGGCGCCGCGCTGCAGCAGGATGCCCTGGGGCGGCTGGAGCTGATACTGGCTCAGGTTGCCGCCGACCGCGAAGCGGCTGGACCCGAAGGCGCAGGCGGCGTGCAGGTCGAGCTCGGTAGGGGACTCGGCGCGCTGCCACAGCGCCGAGTCGGCGGCCCCGCGGGGGCGGGTGGCGATGAGCCCGCGCTGGCCGGTGACCAGCACCTCGTCCTCGGCCACCGTCAGCCCGGCCAGCGCCTCCAGGCCCGGCGCCAGCAGGGTCCAGCTCTGGCCGTCCCAGCGCAGCGCCTGGCCATCGCCCAGACCTCCCACCGCGAACACGTCCGCCGGCCCGCTGCCCCAGACCGTGAGCAGGCGGTCGGTGGTCGGCGTCGGGTCGCGCGTCCAGGCGCCGCCGCTGCGCCGCAGGATGACGCCGCCGCTGCCGACGACAAACAGCTGGTCGGCGGCCGCCGCGTACACCTTGAATAGCGACCCGACCGTTGGCGCCGTGGCATCGATGGTGAGCCCGCCGCGGCCGCCGTGGAGGATGACCCCCGGCTGACCGTCGTCGCCGCCGACGGCCCAGACGTCGTCATCGGAGAGCGCCCACACTCCATATAAGGTTGCGGTGGTGCTAGTCGGCACGGCGCGCAGCTCGGGGAGGCCGGTCTGGGCGTCGGGGCGGCTCTCGTCATAGCGCACCACCGAGCCGTTCTCGCCGGCAAGCCAGGCGACGCCGCCGGGCAGCGCATGCACCCACCACAGCATCCCCGGCTGCGGGCTCGGCTGCCGCTGCACCCCTGCCGGGGCCTGGCCGCGCACCACCGTGATGACGCCCTGGCCGGGGCGCCCGGGGCCGGCGCCCGGCTGCCCCCCGGCGGCAAGGACGCGGTCGGCGGTGGCGGTGACGGCGAGCAGCCAGCCGCTCGGCTCGGTGGTCACCACCCGCCAGGCCGGCGGCGGGGCAGAGCAGGCGAGCAGGGCGCAGGTGAGGGCGGCGAGCAGGGTGCGTCTCATGAGCTCGCAGCATGGCACGGCCGGCCGCCTTGGGCGAGAGCTGCGCGCCGCGTCACCCGCTGCCGGCGACCCCGAAGTGGCCCCGCGGGCCGCGGCGTGAGCGCTGCAGGTATTCCTACGTAAGACTAGACCATAGGGACAAATAGCTAGTACTATATATATGGAGATGGACTTCGATGTGGGAAATTCAGTTCTCTATATATAGAAATCTATCTCATGTATTGAAAGTTCCAAGAAAATAATCTGCGACGAGAGCGGCACGAACATTGGGCGCTCGACTGGGTCGGCTAAACAATCATTATTATTTAGCAATTCTGGTTATTAGGAACCCGCGCCTTTGCTGCCATTGAGGCAACGGATACCGATGACCCTGCGCGCACCGCCCGCCCAGCCACCCGCCGACCCGAGCCCTGCCAGGCCGCCCGCGCCGCCCGGGTTCAGCCAGCCGATTGGCGCGCTGCTCCTCTTGCGAGCGCCCGACCTGCGGGTCGTTGCCGGCAGCGCCAACCTTGACGGACTGCTCGGGCGCCCGCTGTCCTTTATCCTCGGCCGCCGCGTCGCCGAGGTCCTGCCGCCGGCGCTGGCGGTGCGGCTGCCGGCAGCGCTGGCGGCCCTGCAGCAGGAACCGGACGAGTCAGTGGCGCTCGGCTGGCTGCCGCTCGGCTCGCCCGAGGGGTGGCTGACCGCGCAGCTGCACGGCCGCAGCGGCGTGCTGTATCTAGAGCTGGAGTGTGGGGGCAACGCCGCGGTGGCCGACCTCGGCGAGCCGCGTGCCGGGGCCGGCGAGCGCGAGGCGCTGCGCTGGCTCCGCCTCTACCAGCAGGCGCTCGCCCAGGCGCAGACCCTGCAAGAGCTGGCGGCGGCGGTGCAAGCGCGGCTGCAGGCGCTGACCGGCTACGCGCAGGTGGCCCTCCTGCAGGTGGACGCCGCTGGCGCCCTGCGTCCGCTCATCGAGCCGGCAACGCCTGGCCTGTGGGAGCCGCTGGCCGCCGGCGACCTGCAGCGGGCCACCGAGCGCGCTGACCTGCTGCGGGCTGGCGGCCGAGTCTACGCGGTGGCGGATGTCGAGGCCGCGGACGTACCGCTTTTGTGGGCGGCGGGCGAGACTGCCACGGCGCTGCCGGACCTGCACAGCGTGCTTGCTGCTGCCCCGGAACTGCTCCGCCGCGCTCTGCTGGGAGTGGGACGCGCGGGGCTGCTGCTGACGCTCGGGGATGGGCGCCGACCCCGGGGTGCCCTGCTCGCCATCCACCCGCGACCGCGCTGGCCGAGTCCGCAGGTGCGCGAGCTGTGCGCCCTGGCGGGAGCGCAGCTGCAGGCGCGCCTGGAGCAGCTGCCGCTCGACCGGGCCAGCGCGCTCGCGTCCGCGCAGCTGGCCGCACCGGCGCGCGAGTCATCCCTTCGCTCTGCGGAGCCGGCGGCGCAGAGTCTGAGCTTGCTGGCCGGCGGGTTCGCGCACGACCTGAACAACCTGCTCACCGGAGTGCTGAGCAGCGTCTCGCTGGTGCGGACGGCGCAGCTGGCCGGACAGACCACCGAGCCCTACCTGGAACAGATCGAGACCGCGGTCCTGTGCGCCGGAGATCTGTGCCGGCAGGTGCTGGCCTACGCCGGGCGCGGCTCGCTGGTCATCGAGCGGGTAAACCTCAGCCAGCTGGTGGCGCAGACCCTGCCGCTGCTGCAGCTGTCGCTGGGCGGGCGGGCGCGGCTGAAGCTGCAGCTCTTGGATACGCTGCCGCTGGTGCTGGCGGACGCCACCCAGCTGCGGCAGGTGCTGCTCAACCTGGTGACCAATGGGGTCGAGGCCATCGGCGCCGCGCGGCAGCAGGGTGGCGAGCTGACGATCACCACCAGCGTGGTCGAGCTGGATGCCGACTCCCTGCGCTGCGGGTATGCCTCTGCGGAAGCGATGCCGGGGCCGCATGTGGCGCTCAGAGTGCGCGACAACGGAGTCGGCATGGAGGCAGCGGTGCTCGAGCGCGCCTTTGAACCTTTTTTTACTACCAAGCCGAGCGGCTCCCCGGCCGGACGCGGTCTCGGGCTGGCGATTGTGCTGGGGGTGGTCAAGGGACACCGGGGGGTGCTGCAGGTGCGCAGCTCCGTAGGGCAGGGCACCGACTTCATGCTCCTGTTTCCCTGCGCCAGCGCCCCCGCCGAGCCGCCCGCCAAGACCGCTGGCGAGGGCCCCGGACCCCTGGCGACCACCGCCGCCGAGCACACCATCCTGGTGGTAGACGACGAGACTACGGTGCGCGAGTTTATCGCCCGGGTGCTGCGCACCGCGGGCTACCGGGTGTTGCCGGTCGGCACGGGGGAGGAAGCTCTGGCCCTGTGTCGGAGCACGGAGACGCGGCTCTCGCTCGCCCTTATCGATTGGTCGCTCCATCGCCAGCAGGGGGAATCCATCGTGCGCCAGCTCCACCGGCTGCGCTCTGCGCTCCCGCTGGTGATCCTCAGCGGCTATGGTCCTTCGGAGTACATCAAGCAGCTCTCCGGGCTGCCCATCGCCGGCACCCTGCAGAAGCCGTTTCGCCTGGAGACCCTCCTGCGGCTGGTGCAGCGCGTGGTCGCCCGCGCGATCCCCTGAGCAATCCCCCGAGCAATCCCCTGAGCAATCTTCTGAGCAATCCCCTGAACAGTCCCCTGAGCAGTCCCCTGAACAGCCCCCGAACGATCCCTATTTCCTCGCCTTTACCGTCTCCAGACCCCCGGCGTAAAATTGGTAGGCGAGCAGTAGGATAAAGGGCTCCGGAATCCTATCCGGACCCCTCTGGCGTGCGCTGGGAGGGGGCTCTGGAAGCGCACTGCGCAGCGCCTCCGCTAAAAACTGCATGATACAAAAGAATAGGGCTTGTCCTAGGAGACTTCCTTATGTAGCTTCCACGACAGACTTCCTAAAGGTAGGAATACACAACATGGCGAGAAAACCGGCACGCAAGACTGCAGCGAAGAACCTCAACAAGGCAGCCACCGCGGAGAGCGGCACCAAGAGCCGCCCCGGCACCACAGAGCTGAAGAACCTCATCAACCAGCTGTGCGTCGAGCGGCAGCACCACATCGACTCGATCGCCGAGATCGATGAGACGTTCCGGGAATTTGGAATCGGTGGCGGCGCCACCCCCCGCAAGGGCAAGGGAGGACGCCGCAAGGGCGCAGAATCTGCGCCCACGGCCCCAAAAAAGGGCCGCGGTGGACGCAAAAAAGGGAGCAAGGCCGCCAGCGCCCCCAAAGCCACCACCCGCCGCGCGCCGCGGTCGGGCAAGTTCGCCGTCACCGGTGATGAGTTCATCCTCCAGTTCCTGAAGGAAAAAGGGGGAGGGACCACGGAGGAGATCCGGAATCACTGGAAGGCCAGCGGCCGCGGCGGCAAGGCCGAGAACAACCTGACCGGGCTGGTCAAGCGCAACCAGGTCAAGCGCACCAAGCTGGCCGGCAAGGCCGGCAGCAACTACACGCTCCCGTAGCGCCTCACCCCTGGCCACACCGGCCGGGGCCCGCGGTCCTTGGCAGCCCTGTAGTGTAGGGTTGCTGCGCGAGCTGCGGAGGTGCTACGTCGCCGCGCCGGCGCCTGGGGCCGGCCGTGCCGCGAGCAGGACCAGGACATCTCCTTTTTCAGGGGCCAGCCTGCTGCGCGCCCAGCTGCACGCGGCCGCAGCCATGGCTCCCAGCTCGGTCCGACCGCGCCGCGCCCGGCTCAGGTGCTCGGCCAGCGCGTGGCCATCCGCCGCTCGCTTGTCGGGACGTCCGACTCCGGTGAACAGCCCGCAGAGGAGCCCCCCGGGGGGAAGTTCACCGCTGAAGTGGAACAGGGGTCCTACCAGACCCGGGGGGGTCTCTGCCTCGCTGCACAGCGGGGTCTCGGTCAGCTCTGCCCGCGCGGGGTCCGACTCGGCGGTGCGTGGGCGCAGCACCCACGGGCCGCCGAGCGGACTGCACACGCCCTGAATCGCTCCGCTGCCAAGGTCCAGCCGCAGCAGCCACAGGTGCAGCGGTCGGGTAAGGGGAATGGTCAGCGCCGCCTGGCCGAGCGCCGTGAGCTCAGCCATCGCGTCCCGGGGGGAGCCGGCGGCGCGGAGCTGGCGGAAGGTCCGGAGCACATGCAGGGAGGTGGCCACCGCGCTCACTCCCTCGCCATCCGGATCGACGACCAAGATCGAGAGCTCGCCGGGGGCCCCCGACTCGCCGGGCGCGAGCAGGTCCCAGGCCACTCCGTCTACGATTCCCTCCGACTGCAGGAGTCCGCCGGCCACGGTGAGCGTGCCGAAGTCGATGGTGTCCCCGGTGCCGGCCGGCAGCGCCTCGCGCAGCGCCTGCTTGGCGGCCCGCTGGCGCTCCTCCAGCTCGAACAGGCGCAGCTTCTCGCGTCGCGACATGATGTTCTGGATCAGGATCAGCCCGACGAAGAACACCACCATGCCCAGACCTTTGAGGTACTTTTTGATAATCTGGTCATTGACCGAATCCATGCTGAAAGCAACTAGGACAACTCCCAGGTCTTCGCCGCGCTCGTCGGTCACCGTGCTCAGGGCGTAGGTCACCTCGTTGTCGTGGCCATCGGGCTTGCGCTTGAGGCGGTCCTGATAGAGCACCACCGCCCCCCGCCGCTCCGGCTGCGGCTTGGGTCCGCTGAAGCGCCGGGCCAGTCGGTCGACCAAGTCATTCCACGCCTGAACAAAGTCGCGGTGCCGGCTGTTGGCCATGCGCTGCGCCAGCATGTCGGGGTCGGCCAGGATGCCGCCGATGTCACGGCGCATCTGTGAGGCGTAGTAGTCCGGGAAGGAGCTCTTGCGGCGCCGCGCAAAACGGGACGCATATTTTTCGCGTAGGCGGTCCAGCATCACCGTGCCCTGCTGATCGGTGAAGCGGACAAACACCACATCCTCGTCATGAAACAGGCCCTCGCAGAGCCGGTCGAGCGCCTCGGGATCAAAGGACAGCATCGGATCGACGGCGGAGTGGGCGAGGATGCGCGAGTAGTTCAGGCCGCGCTGGCGCATGCCATCGCGCAGCACGTTGATCTCAAACAGGGTGGAGTTCCAGTCGACCACCACCTCGATGCCGCAGGCGACCAGGAGTCCGAGGAGGAACACATGACTGCTGCGCAACAGGCGCGCCTTTACGCGGGCGCGAAAGGCGGCGAGCCGCGAGGGCCGGCTCTTTTTGATGACGAGCGGCGGCGGGCTGGCTCCCGAGGACGGCGCTGCCGCGGGCTCCGGGTCGGGCGCGACCGGCGGCGGTGGGCTCACCGGTCCACTCGCAGCCAGTGGTGATAGCGGCGGGCCATGCGCATAAACTCCCCGGTCTGGCGCAGCTCGCGGATAAGCAGTGACAGAAACTCGACGAAGTCGCCGTCCCCCTGGCGGGCGGCGATGGCGATCGACTCGGTGGTGACGCGGCGCTTTTCGACCGAGAACAAGGTCTGCTTGCGCCGCAGCGCGAAATCGCGGCCGACCGGCCCGTCGGCGACCACCACGTCCACCTGGCGCTGCCACAGACCCGAAAACAGCGCGGCGATGCTCGGAAACACGCACAGGTGGGCGCGGCCAAGCTCGCGCAGAGCGAACGCCTGGCCGGTCGCTCCCTCGCGCACGCCCAGCCGGACCTCGGGCCGGTTGACCTCGGCCAGCGTGGCGAAGCGGCGATCCTCCAGCACGAACAGCTCCTGCCCCGAGGTCAGGTAGGGCAGCGAGAAGGCCAGCGCGGTGGCGCGCGCCGCGGTGCGGCTCAGTCCCCCGAGCGCGATGTCGGCCTCGCGGCGGCTCAGCATGTCAAATAGCGCGTCAAACTGGCTGACCGGATACAGCGCCAGCTCGACCCCGAGCAGCTTGGCCGCCGCCGCCGCCAGGTCAGCGTCCAGGCCCACCACCTGATGGCCGCCGGTCGCCGGGTGCAGCGGGGGCGGGTCGGCGCTCGCCAGGGCGCGCACCTCCAGGGCGTTTTCGTCCATGCTGGCAAACGGCGCCGAGCCGACGAGCACGGCGGCGCGCAGGCGCTGGCGCTGCTTGATCGCGGCGAGCGTCGGTGAGCCGGGCGGCGGCAGGTTCTCGCCGGCGAGCGCGACGCCGCCGCGGCGACCGGCAGCTGTCAGCGCGCTCGCGCCGCCGGCCAGGCCGCCTAGCCCGCGCAAGAAGTTTCGCCGCGACGAGGAACTCATCTTCGTCATCGTGCAGCATTTCCCCGCACCAAAAAAGAGCCACTCGCCTGCGAGGCCGCACAATCAGGCGGTGAGCATCGCTGTCGCGGGGTCGCGGCGGCTAGCGCTCGCCCCCGGCGGCGCGCTTGAGCGCCTTGCGGTGGCGGGCCGCCCCCAGCTCGTCGCCAGCGGCGGTCATCAGGGTCGGCGCGTACAGCGACAGACCGAGCTCGCGCGAGGCGCCGCTCATCACCGCCACTGCCTTCTCGGCGGTGCGGCGGGCGTCGTTGGGCAACAGCGCGCTTGGGATCTCACCCTCGCCGATGCGCACCGGACCAAGCGGCGCCGCCTCGCGCAGCGGACCGGCCGGCAGCACCAGCCCCGCGCACAGCGGCGTGCCCGAGCGATCGTCGGTGTTCTCCGGCGGCGGCGCGCTGCCGGGCAGCCGCATGGTGAGCGACCAGACCTCGATGTGCAGGCCGCTCTCGCGCAGCCGCTCGGTCAGCGCCATCGCCTGGGTCGGCGTCGCCAGGCCGCCCTGCACCACATGCAGCGCGTAGGACGCCGACTCTATTAGATCGAGGAACTGCAGGCCGGAGCTTGTGTCCTCGTGTGCCTCTTCCTCGCTGTCGCTGGTGACCAGGCCGTCGCTGAAGGTGCTCTGGCCGCTGCCGCTGTCGCAGAGCACGATGTCGCCGAACTGGCAGGGGGCGCCGTAGCGGACGACGCTGAGGATGCGCGCCCGCGCCGGATCGAGCCGCTGCACCCACACCCGCTCCACCGAGTACGGTCCCTGCGTGGGCAGGCTCAGCTGCGCCAGCCCGAGGTCGGCGTGCGCGGTGCCGCGCGGCGGGGCGATGCCGCAGGCCTGCCAGGTCGCCCGCGCCTCGTCGAGGTGGCCCAGCGCCGTCTGCGACAGCCCGAGGTTCCACAGCACCGAGCGGCTGAGCCCCGAGCCGCTGCCGAGCGAGCCGCTGCCGAGAAACCGCCCGGCCTGCCGGCGCACGCACGAAAGCGCCTGCTGCAGCACGATCGCCGCCTCGCTCCAGCGCCGGGCCTGCTTGTGGCACAGCCCGAGGTTGTAAAGCGGCACCGGCCAGCTCGGCGACAGCTCGCTCGCCGCCTGCAGGTCGCACAGGGCGGTCTGCTCCTGACCGCGCTGGGCATAGATGACGCCGCGCAAGTTAAGCAGATAGGCGCGCTGCTCGCGATCCTGCTTCGCCGGATCCTGCCGCTGCAGGTCGAGCTCACTCAGCACGCGACTGATCAGGTGCACAGCAGTCTGGCTCTTGTCGCGGCGAACCAGACGCCAGACAGTTTCGGCAAGCGCGCGCATCTGCGGCACTAGCTCCTGTGAGAGCATGCACGCAAGCGACCGGGGTCCCATTTGGTCAGCATACTTCGGAACCCGCACGCCTGACTAGCCCTTCCTTGCGGCCTTTTTGCAGCTCGCGAGGCGCCGGATTGGGCGCCTTACCGCGGCTTTTTTTCGCGTGCGCCGCGGGGCGGACGGCTGGCTGCGGATCGGCCAGCCCTTTAGAACCACAGGTGAATTTGCTACCTACTAGTAGGATGCGCGGCGCCATGGGAGGCAGCGAGCTTGGCGGGCTTACTGCTTGGCTTACTGCTTGGCTTACTGCTTGGCTTACTGCTTGGCTTACTGCTTGGCTTACTGCTTGGCTCCCAGCTCGGACTCACTGGTCCGGTTTTTTCCCTCTGCAGGAGTGTAGTGCGAGTATGGAGCCTTCTTCTGTGGCCACGTCACCAAAGAGGAGCTGACCCCGATGATCGCAAGCAGATATGACAGCGGCAAGGCGGCGGGGCAGGAGGCGGGCCGCTTAGGGGCGAGCGGCGGGCGCGGGGCCTTGTCAGCAGCGGGTCTTGGCGTTGTCGTCTGGGTCGCCGCGGGGCTTGTGGCCAGCTGCCAGGGGCCGGTGGCCGGCTCGCTGGAGGTGGTGCCGACGCGGTTTACCGGGGCCTCGCTGGTGGCGGTCGCCAGCGGCGATCCGGTCGAGCTCGTGCGGCCGATCCAGGGCGGGCATGTGCTGTTCATCGGCGCGCTCGTGCGCGGCGCGGTGGGCAGCCGCGGCACCATCCGCGGCGAGCTGCGGCGCGGCGAGTCGGCGACCGGCGAGCCGCTTGCCGCCCCCGGCGCGATCCTGGTCTTTGAGGAGCGCAGCACCAAGCTCGTCGAGCTCGCCGCTGGCCTTGCTGCGCCGAGCCCGGAGCCCGGCTGGCAGCAGGTGCGCGCCGACATCGGCGACGTCGCCAACATCCCCGCCTGCCCGAACTTTCTCCCGGTCGAGCTCCCCGAGCACAAGCTCTACGTGCAGGTCGTGTACACAGATGAAAAAGGCAACACCGGCACCGCCTCGCGCCTGGTCATGCCGCGCTGCACCCAGACCGACCCGAGCGCCCGCAGCCTCTGCCTGTGCGAGTGCCACGCGAGCTACACGATCGACCGCTGCTTCCAGTCGAGCGACGCCGGCGCAACCGACTGAGGCACCTTCCTCGGCTAGGGCCGCTTGCCCGGCGGCGGCGCGTCGCTGCGCAGGTTCTGTGACAGGCCGCGGGCGATCTGCTCGGTGAGCTCCTGCGCCACCTCCTGCGAGGTGCGCTCCTGGTAGACCGGCAGCCGGGTCGCGTAGTCGGCGCGCGCCACGGTCGAGATCGTGCGCAGGACCTTGCCATCGCCGCGCGCCAACAGCGCCGCCACCCGCACGGCGATCCGCGGCACGCTGTCGGGACCGCTCGCCGGCTCGAAGTCGTAGCCGACCATGGCGATCGGGGCCAGGTAGGGTGCGGCGCTCCAGCTCTTGGGCAGGCGCACCTCGATCTCGTCGGCCAGGGCGAGCTCGAACATCCGGCACTCGGGCGGGCCGCCCTGGCGCGGCTGTTCACGAGTTGGGGTGATGTGCACCATCTTGCCCGCCCAGCTGCCGGTGGCGAGAAACAGGTTCATGGTCAAAAGGACCGCGTCGCGCGTCGTCAGGTACAGCTCTTTGGCGGTCTGCTCGTCGCCGCCGCGCTGCTTGAGGTCGGTCAGAAAGGCGCGCGAGAACTCCTCGCTGCTGCAGTGCAGGACCGGAAAGCCGGCAAACACCGCGTCGCTCGGCCAGGGCTGGACGGCGGCCGGGGCGGGCGGCGCGGCGGTCCGTCCCTTGCCCGTGGCGCACCCTCCAGCCGTCGCCAGGGCGGCCAGAGCGGCCAGCGCGGCGAGCCTGCTGACCTGGCCGCTGCCTCCCCGGGCCCTTCTGGCCCAGCGCGGGAGGGTTACTGCCCACAACGACTTACGACCAGGGGACGGCGAGTCACAGTCCATCGTCCCTTAGTATCGCGCGTCCTCTCCAGCCTCGATATAGAGGTGAAAAAAACCTGCGCCTGCGCCGGCTTGCGCGGCGCCGGGCCCGCTTCGCTGCGGCCGCCGACTAGCAGCCTGCTATGGGGTCGGCAGGTCGAAGCTGCCGCTCAGGCGCAGGGGCTCGCCGGGTTCCTTGCCGGCGTCGCTGTAGCAGTTGAGCAGCGCGGCGTCGGGCGAGAAGCTGCCGGCCAGCCGCTGCTTCTTGGTCGCGGCGGCCTGCGGCACCGCGACGTAGTTGACGCCGCCGCTGGCCTGCCGCGGGTCGCAGGTCACGGTGCGCCCGGCCATGCGGTAGGTTACAAGCAGGAAGTGACCCGGCAGGTAGCTCGGGTCGCCGTAGCGGGCGTCGAGCAGCGGCACCGTGGTGGTCGGCGTGGTGAGCGGCACCGACAGCAGCACCGAAGGGCTCGTCGCCGAGGGCTGGAGGTCGACCGGGCAGTTGAGGTCGATCGAGGACGGCGGCTGATCGGGGATCGCCGTGTAGTGGACCACGCAGTCGGAAAGCCCGAGGTGATAGCTGAGCGAGCCGCGCGTCACCGTCAGATCGACGCTGCCCACCCCGCAGCCGGCAAGGCCCAAGAGTCCGCCCAAGAGTCCGCCCAGAAGTCCGCCGGGCAAGCGGTGGCCAAGGGGCCGGCGCGCCAGGCGACGCTCTGGGCGACGCGTCAGGCGACGTTCCGGGCGGCGCCCCAGGTCTCGCAACCAGAGCGGGCGACCTGCGAGTCGATGAGCGGGGCCAGCGGCGCTGGCGGTGTGGATCTGCATGGACGTATGTATACCCGGGGCGGCGGCGAGATTCTACGCCTTCCGCGCACCCGGCCGCCCTGGCGCCGCCCCCGCCGCCGCTTACCGCGGTCGCCGCCGCCAGGTCCTGCTGGCTGGTTGACGCCTACGGACTATGTAACGATGATGTCCGCCATGGACTTGAGCATCATCGTGCCCTGCCTCAACGAGGAGGCCAACCTGCCCGAGCTCGTGCGCCGCATCGGCGAGGTGCTGCGCCACCCCGAGCTGCACCCCGGCGGGGCGGGCAGCGGCCGGGTCGCAGGGGCCGAGCCGGCGGCGGAGCTGCGGCCCGAGCACGCCGGCGAGCTTATCCTCGTCGATGACGGCTCGACCGATCGCAGCCCCGCGCTCATGGCCGAGCTGGCGGCGGCGCACCCGTTTGTGCGACCGCAGCGCCATCCTCATAACCGCGGCATCGCCGCCGCGTGGAAGACCGGAGTCGCCGCGGCGCGCGGGCACCTAGTCTGCTTCATCGACGCCGACCTGCAGTACCAGCCCGAGGACATCCTGCGCCTGCGCCGCGAGCTGCGCTTCTCCGGAGTCGATCTGGTGCAGGGCTGGCGCTCGCCGGTCGGACGCGAGCGCGGGCCGCGCTACTACTACTCGCGCGGCCTCAACTCGATGCTCAACGCCGCCTTCGGCATGCGCTGCAAGGACAACAAGAGCGGCTTTGTCCTGTGCGCTCGCGAGGTGATGGCCGACCTTTTAGACTACCGCGGCCACTACTCGTACTGGCAGTCGTTCATCCTCGTGGCCGCCCACCACAAGGGCTATACCTATAAGGAGGTCGAGACGCTGTTTGAGAACCGCAAGGCGGGCGTCTCGTTCCTCGACAAGCAGCCCATAAAGCCGATCCTGCGCACCTTCGTCGACCTCGGGCACGCCCTCTACGAGTACCGCATCCGGCCGGCGCGCAGCTCCGACCTCGGGCCGTTTCTCAGCGAGGCGCGGCCGGTGTTCGACCGCTCGTCGCCGCGGCCGCTTCTGCAGCGCGCTTACCTGGATGCCTACCTGGCGGTGTTCGGGGCGACCCACTGGATGATGACCGGCGACGTCGCCACGCACCTTGACGACCTGCAGAAGAGCCAGTGGCTGCCGGTCGACGCGGTGCGCGAGCTGCAGGAGCGCAAGCTGCGCAAGCTGGTGCAGCACGCCTACACCCACGTGCCGTACTACCGCGACAAGCTGCGCGCGCTCGGCATCGGTCCGCAGGACATCCGCACGCTCGACGATCTGCGCAAGCTGCCGTTTCTCACCAAGGCGGATGTGCGCAAGCACCTTTACTTTGACATCTTGTCGGACAACCACAAAAAGTCCGAGATCCTGCGCATCAGCACCTCGGGGTCGACGGGTGAGCCGTTTGTCTGCTACGTCGACCGGGCGCAGCTGGAGTTCCGCTGGGCGGCGACGCTGCGCGCCCAGGAGTGGACCGGCTACCGCTTCGGCGATCGCACCCTGCGCCTGTGGCACCAGACCCTGGGCATGAGCCGGACCCAGATCGCCCGCGAGCTCACCGACGCCTTCCTGTCGCGGCGGCGCTTCGTGCCGGCGTTCGAGATGACCGACCAGAACCTGGCCGACCTCATCACCGAGATCGAGGAGTTCCGCCCGGTGCTGATGGACGGCTACGCCGAGTCGCTGAACTTTCTGGCCGCCTACCTCAAGGCGCACGGCCGCACCCTGCGCTACAGCCCCCGCGGCATCATGTCCTCGGCGCAGACCCTGCCCGACAGCTCGCGCCAGATCATCGAGGAGGCCTTTGGCTGCAAGGTCTTTGACAAGTACGGCGCCCGCGAGTTCTCCGGCATCGCCTACGAGTGCGAGGCGCACAGCGGCCACCACGTCGTCGCCGAGGGCTACATCGTCGAGATCTTGAAGGACGGCCGCCCCGCCGCCCCCGGCGAGATCGGCGAGATCGTCATCACCGATCTGAACAACTACTGCCTGCCGTTTATCCGCTACCGCATCGGCGACCTCGCCGAGGCGATGGACAACAGCGGGGCCTGCGCCTGCGGCCGCGGCCTGCCGCGCATCGGCAAGATCGAAGGCCGGGTGCAGTCGATCATCATCGGCGCCGACGGGCAGTACCTGCCCGGGACGTTCTTTGCCCACCTTCTAAAGGACTACGATCACGCCATCCGCCACTACCAGGTGGTGCAGGAGAAGCCGGGCGAGATTGTCCTCAAGATCGTCAAGGGCGGGCGCTTCAGCGAGCAGGCGCTCGCCGAGATGCTCGCCGTGCTGCAGAAGTTCCTCGGCGCCCGCATGAACATCATCGTCGAGTTCACCGACTCGATTCCCATGGTGCGCACCGGCAAGCGGCTGGTCGCTTTGTCCAAGCTCAAGATCGATCTGCAGGACGGCGGCGCGGCGGTCACCGGCTCGAGCTCCGTCCCCGGCGCGCGGTCGGAGCCGTGAACCCGGCGCCGGAGAAAGTAGCGGTCATCTCCCGCCCGGGGGCCAGCTA
This sequence comes from Polyangia bacterium, assembly GCA_044222245.1. Classification (GTDB taxonomy): domain Bacteria; phylum Myxococcota_A; class Polyangia; order Palsa-1104; family JAEUJZ01; genus CALFML01. The sequence goes on from JBGANQ010000085.1 coordinate 22,636, forward strand.
TCCGCTGCTGCCGCCCTTTGCGCCGCCTAACCCCGTCTACGAGATGGTCGAGGCGGCGCTGCGCTCCCTCGGCATGGATCAGGGTCGGGTGGGCACGCCAGAGTGGAACCCGCTCGGCGCGGTGATTGCGCCTGGCGATCGGGTGGTCATCAAGCCGAACTTCGTCGCCTCCAAGAACTTCCACCAGGTGATGCAGGGCGAGCTGCTCGCCTGCAGCTCGACGCACGGCTCGGTGCTGCGGCCGCTTATCGACTATGCGCTGCGCGCCACCGGTCCGCGCGGCACGGTGACCCTCGTCGACACCCCGGTCGAGGGCTGCAACATCCAGCAGGTCCTGCGCGGGCTTGGGATCGAGGACCTGTTGCGCTACTACCGCGAGCGCGGGCAGCGCATCGAGTTTTACGACCTGCGCAAGTTCCAGGTCGTGCCGCGCATGCTGCTCGACAATGTCCGCCGCCATGGGCGGTCGTGGAACCTCGGACTGCTGGTGCGGCAGGAGCTGCCCGGCGATCCGCGCGGCTCGCAGGTCGTCGATCTGGGCGCCCGCTCGCGCTTTGCCGACGTCGAGCAGCGCGCCGGGCGCTACCGCTTCCACCGCTCGCACCTGTATACGCCGGTGCCGCACCACAGCGGTGGCCGCCATGAGTACTCGCTGCCGCGCACGGTGCTGGAGGCGGACGCCATCCTCAATGTCGCCAAGCTCAAGACGCACAAGAAGTCGGGGGTGACGCTGGCCCTCAAGGCGGTGATCGGCCTGTGCAACGAGAAGTACTGGCTGCCGCACTACACCGCCGGCACCACCGCCGAGGACGGCGATGAGTTCCCGCTGCGGCCGCCGCTGTGGGTGCGGCTGGAGAACCAGCTGCAGCGCTTCCCGCTGCCCGGCGATCACTCGCTCATCGCGCGGGCGCCGCGGCTTGAGCGGCCGCAGAACGGCCAGCTGCAGGACTACATCGTCGAAGGGTCGTGGGAGGGCAACGACACGATCTGGCGGACCACGCTCGACCTGCACGATCTGGTGCTGCACACCGATCGCAGCGGGCGCCTGCACGACACGCCGCAGCGCCGCTGCCTGTCGCTGGTCGATGGCATCATCGCCGGTGAGGGCGAGGGACCGCTGGCGGCGACGCCGCGCCACGCGGGCCTCCTGTGCGCGGCGCTGGATCCGGTGCTGCTCGATCTGTGCTGCACTCGCCTTATGGGCTTTTCTCCCGAGCGCGTGCCCACAGTGTGGCAGGCGCTGCAGCGGCCCCTGCTGGCCACCTCGCGGCGCGAGCTGCTGCACGAAGTGGTCGACGGTCCGCTGCCCGACGGGGCGTTCCGCCCGCCCAGCACCTGGCCGACTCTGGTGGAAGACAGCAAGCCCTAACCCACACCTTAGCCTGGTGCCAAAGCCAGGACGCGACCCGAGCCTGGGAACCGCAGTGCCCGCCGCCCAGAGGCCGCTCCGCGCAGGAGGCTCTGCGGGCGCGCCGCTCGCTACGCTTTTGCCGCAGGCTGTCAGGCTCACCTGAAGTAACCTCCGCTTGCTGCCGCCGGACCGCGCGCCGCGGCCGGCTCGCTTGCCATGCTCAGCTATTTTTTGATCGCCAGCCTGCTCACCCTGCTCACCCACGGGTACTTTGCCCTGCGGCTGCTGCCGGCGCTGGCTGCCGGCACGCGCGGCCGGCGCTGGGTCTTTTGGCTGCTGCTTGGCAACTGCGCGCTGTTGCCGGGGACGATGGTGCTGACCCTTTACGCGACGCCCGCGGCGGCCCCGTGGGCGGTGCCGCTGGCCCATGTCGCCTTCGCTGACGTCGGCTTCTGCATCCTGCTCGGCGCTGGGCTGGGTGTGCGCGATGCGGCGTGGGCCTGCGGAGCTCTGCTCGCGAGCGGCGCCGGCTGGCTGGCGCGGCGGCTTGGCGGTCGCTCCTCCGGGTCGGTGCCTCTGGTGACGCCGGCGCGGCGGCGCCTGCTGCTCGGCGGGCTCAATGTGGTGGCCTGCGGCGCGGCGGGGGCGGCGACGGCGGTGGGCTACGGGATTGCCCTGGCGCAGCCGGTGCTGCGGCGGGTCCGGCTGCCCTGCGCCGGCCTGCCGCCCGACTTCCCCGCGCTGCGCATCGCCCAGATCAGCGACCTGCACGTCGGGCCGACCCTGCGCCGCGGCTATGTCGAGAAGCTCGTCCAGACGGTCAATGCGCTGGGCGCCGACCTGGTGGTCATCACCGGCGATCTGGTCGACGGCTATGTCAGCCAGCTCGGCGAGCAGGTGGCGCCGCTGGCCGCGCTGCGCGCCCGCCACGGCGTCTACTTCGTCACCGGCAACCACGAGTACTTCTATCGCGGCGCGCAGTGGTGCGCCGCCCTGCGGGCGCTCGGGCTGCGGGTGCTCGAAGATCAGCACCAGCTCATCGAGCACGAAGGGACCAAGGTGCTGCTCATCGGCCTCAACGACCTGGAGGCCGCCCCCGAGGCGCCGCGCGCCGCGGTGCTCGCGGGGCTTTTGGCCCAGGCGCCGCCGGCCGCGCTGCGGATCCTGCTGGCCCATCGGCCAAGCGACGTGCAGCTGACCGCGGGCCTTGCCATCGACGTGCAGCTGAGCGGGCACCTGCACGGCGGCCAGTTCTTTCCGCTGACGCTGCTGGTGAAGTGGGCGGAGCCGTTCCTGGCGGGGCTGTACCGGGTGGGCGACCTGTGGCTGTACGTAAACCGCGGGGCCGGCTACTGGGGGCCGCCCAACCGCCTCGGCGTCCGCCAGGAGCTCACGCTGCTCGAGCTCGTGCGCGCCTAAAGGCAGCGCCCGGCGGGTTAGGGAGCACCGCGGCGCCGGGCCGGGCTGCGGCGCCGCGCTTCGGACTTGGGGCGCGCTTTGTGATACGAAGCGAGCAGCGTATCTCCCAAGTTTCTGCGCCGTTCTGCGAGGTGATCCGATGCTGCTGCGCTCGCGAGGTTCCAGGTTTTCACCGCTTGTCTTTTGCACCGGGGTGCTCGGGCTCGGCCTGGGGGCGGGCTGCGGCGGGGAGGTCGGGCCGGATGCGGCGCGGCCGGCGCTCATCACCGGCACCGATGACCTTGACTGCCCGCCCACCGTGCCCTGCGACGCGGTGCCGGCGGCCTACGCAGTCACCGACGCCAAGACCGGCTCCTATGGCAACTATGACCTGGCCGATCGGGATCGCGACGGCCAGGCCATCCGCTACATCGTCATCCACACCACCGAGGGCAGCTACGCCGGCACGCTCAGCGTGTTCCAGGACCCCAAGTACGCCGCCTCGGCGCACTATGTCATCCGCTCGCGCGATGGCCACCTCGCCAAGATGATCTCGCCCGAGCACGTGGCCTGGCACGCCGGCAACTGGTACTTCAACATGCACTCGGTGGGCATCGAGCACGAGGCCGCCTCGGCCGCCGGCCACAGCTGGTTCACCGACGAGCTGTACGCGACCTCGGCAGCGCTGGTGCGGCACCTGGCCGCCCGCTACAACATCCCGCTCGATCGCGAGCACATCATCGGCCATGACGAGGTGCCCGGGCTGTCGCAGGCTCGCACGCCCGCCATGCACTGGGACCCCGGACCGTACTGGGACTGGGACCGCTTTATGCGCATGCTCCGCCCGGGCGGCGGCGAGGCGCCCGGCGACCGTCGCGATGACGGCAGCGATGTCAGCGGCCCGGTGCGCATCCAGCCCGACTACGAGAGCAACCTGCCGACCGTCAGCTACTGCTTCGGGACCGGCGGCACCGACTGCCGCGCCGCCGCCCCGCAGTCGAGCAACTTCCTGTACCTGCGCACCGAGCCGCGGGCGAGCGCGCCGCTCATCGTCAACCGCTACCTGGCGGCGACGCCGGCCGACCGCATGTACAACTGGGGCAATAAGGCGGGCAGCGGGCGGCTTTACTACCGCCTGGAAACCAGCGGCGACTGGGACGCCATCTACTTTGGTGGCCAGGCCGCCTGGTTCTATAACCCCGGCCACCGCTTCACCCGCATCCCGCTGCTGCGCGCCGATCAGGCGGTCATCACCCCCAAGGCGGGCAGCGGCAGCATCGCTGTCTATGGCGGCGGCTACCCCGGCGACGCCGCCTACAAGCCGCCGACCACCCCGCAGCGCCTGGAGAAGGTCTACGACCTGCCCGAGGGCCAGCGCTACATCGCGCAGGGGCCGATCACCGCCGACTACTACTGGGCCCGGGTGTGGGCGGCGACGCTGCCGATGGCGAGCCACAAGGTCGTCGCCGACAGCACCCCGTACTACGTGGTGTCGTTCAACCACCGGCTGGCCCTGGTCCGCGCCCAGGATGTCACCGTCGTGCGAACGACCCGCGGCCACGGCGGCGGTCCCGAGCGCTTGACCGCCGAGCCCCGCTCCGTGGCCGCGCCGAGCGCTGCCGCGCCCGCCCCCGAAGCCGCGCCGGCCGATGAGACCAGCCCTGACCAGACCAGCCTCGGCGAGGTCAGCCCCGGCGAGACCGCCGCGATGCCGCTGCGCGACCTGCGCGGCCTGGAGTAGTCCGCCCGCCGGCGCGCCCCCGCAAGCGCCCGGCGGCTCAGTCGCGCGGCAGGCCGAGCGCGGTGGGGGCGAGGTTCTTGCGCGTGCCCAGCGTCCCGCGCAGCAGCAGCGCGACCAGGGTCAGCGCGTAGGGGAGCAGCTGGGTGAGCCAGTTGGGCACGTGCAGGTCGCTGGCCTGCAGCCGGATGCCCAGCGCCTCGGCTGCGGCGAACAGCAGCGCCGCCAGCGCCGCCGGCACCGGCCGCCAGCCGCCGAAGATCATCGCCGAAAGCGCCAGGAAGCCGCGCCCGCCCGACATCAGCGCAACGAACTGGCGCTGCTCGAACACCAGGTACACGCCGCCCACCGCGGTGAGCAGACCCGACAGCAGCACCGCGCCGAGCCGCACCCCCAGCACCGACACCCCGAGCGAGCGCGCGGCCTGCGGCTTATCGCCGACCGCGCGCAGCCGCAGCCCGAACACGCTGCGGTACATAAAGAAGTGAAGGAGCCCCACGCTCACCACCGCCACAAGCCCCAGCGCGAGCGCGCCGCGGCCGACCAGCGCCGGCAGCCGCGGCGAGTTGCTCGTCGAGCCGAACACCACCTTCAGCAGGAAGCGCGACAGCCCATCGGCGAGCATGAACATCGCCACCCCGCACACAATCTGATCACCGCGCCAGAACACCACCAAGAGCCCATATAAGGCCGCGGTCACAAGCCCCGCGCCCAGCCCGCACAGCACCGCCACCGCCGCCCCGTAAGGCGCGCCGAGCGCCGCGCCGAGCGCCGCCAGCAGCAGGAACGCCTCCAGCGCGATGTTGGTCACCCCGGCGCGCTCGCACACCGTGCCGCCCAGGGCCGCCATCACGTACGGCACGCTGATGCGCAGCACGGCCAGGACATAGCCAAGGAGCCACAGGCTGGCGACGGTCAGCATGGCAGGCTCAGGCCGCCCCCCGCTGATCCTGGCGCGCCGGCGCCGGCTGGGGCGGCTGCGCGGGCAGCTCGGCCGGGCGCCGCTCGGGCGGCTGGGGGTCCGCGGCGGGCTGGGTGGCGGCGAGCGAGCGCAGGGGCAGCGGCAGGCGGCTGAGCAGGCGCCGGACCTCGGGCGTGAACGTCGCCACCGCCAGGATCATCACCGCGCTCAGCACGTCCATCAGCTCGCGCGGGCACAGCGCATTGACCGCCAGCCCGCCCTGCGACAGGGTGCCGAACAAAAGCGCCGCCGCCAGCACCCCGAGCGGCCGGCTCTGTCCGAGCACCGCGACGGCGATCCCCAGGTAGCCGATGCCCGAGGAGAAGCCGTCTTCATAGTAGTACTTGTAGCCGAGCACGAAGTTGGCCCCGCCGAGCCCCGCGATGCCGCCCGACAGGAGCAGCGCCAGGGTGCGCACGCGCCCCAGGTGCAGCCCGGCGGCCTGCGCCGCGTCCGGGTTCAGGCCCACCGTGCGCAGGGCGAAGCCGAGGCGCGACCGCCCAAGGAGCAGCGCAAACAGCCCGGTCATCAAGAGCCCGAGCAAGAGCGCCGTGTTCACCGCCGAGCCGTGCAGCACCGGCAAAAAGCGCGACAGCCGTGACAGCCGCGCCGCCACCAGCACCGGCGCCGTGTGCACCGACTCCTTGACGAACAGCCGGGCGCCGAGCCCGACCAGGATCGCGCGGACGATGAAGTTGAGCAGGATGGTGACGATCACCTCGTGCGCGCCGGCCCACCACTTGAGCAGCCCGGGCAGCGCCCCCAGCGCCGCGCCGCCGCCAAAGCCGGCGAGCAGCGCCAGCGGCAGCGCGACCCAGCTCGGCGTCCCCGCCGGCAGCCCCGCCGCGACCAGCGCCGTGCACAGCGCCCCAGTGATGAGCTGACCCTCGCCGCCGACGTTGAACAGGCCGGCGCGCAGCGCCACCGCCACCGCCAGGCCGGTGAACAGGAGCGGCGTCGTCTTGAACAGCACCTGCCCCAGCCCGTAGCTGCTGCCCCAGGTGCCGGCCAGGAGCAGCCGGTAGACCGCCAGCGGCGACTGGCCATAAAGGCGGGTCAGGATCGAGGCCACGGCCATCGCCGAGAGCGCCGCCCACAGCACCGGCAGCGCCCGCAGCGCGAGCGGACGCAGCCCGCTCACCTGGGACCCCGGTGGGCTCGCCCCCAGCTGCTGGGCCAGGATCCTGCGGCTTCTACCTCGGCTCGCCGTGCGCGCACCCGCAGGTCATAGACGAGCCGAGGAGCCCTTGTAAAGGGCTCTTGGCGGGGAAATAAGGGGAAGCAAGGGAGGCCCCCGCGCAGGGCGGGGGCAGGGGGCGGGGCGGCTAGGCGAGACGGCGGCGGCGGCGCAGGCCGAGGGCGAGCAGCGACAGCGCCAGCAGGCCGAGCGGGCTGGCCGAGCGGCCGCGGGTGGCGGTGGCGCTGCAGCCCGACTCCATCATCATCATCGGCTTGACCGTGGCGTTGCCCTCGATGCCGACGCTGGCGACGAGGTTGGTCGTGCCTTTGAGGCGGACGCTGATGGTCTCGCTCTTGTCGCCGGGGGTCTTGGGCGTGAACAGCACCGGCAGCTTGACCGTGTCCCCAGGTGCCAGCGTCGACTTGACCGCGGCCACGTCGATGATGAAGTCCTCGGTGGTCGGCGGGACGATCTCGATCTCCAGCGGCTGCGCGCCGTTGTTGCTGAGGATGATGAACTTCTGCGCCGACATCTCGCCGACGAAGGTGTGCTCGAACTTCAGATCGGTCGGCTGCGCATCGATGACCGGCGACATCGACGAGCCCTTGAGCGCCACCGTCATCGTCACCTGGACTCCGTCAGCGACCAGCACCAGCGTCGCCGCGCTCATCGCCTTGGCGACGTGCGGGGCGAAGATGACGCCGATGTCGGTCGACTCGGTGGGCATCAGCTTGGTCTTAAAGCCCGTGACCACGCTGAAGTCGCCGGCGTCCGGACCCGAGGGCATGATCATCAGGTTGTCGATGACGACGTTGCCGGTGTTGGTGACCCGCAGCAGCTGCGTGCCGCTCTGCTGGCCGACGTAGATCGGCGTGCCGCTAAAGTCGAGCGTGGTCGGCATCAGCATGACGTTGGCGATCACGCCATTGACGCTGAGCGGCACCGTGAACGAGGTCCCGCCGGGGATCCCCGGGTCATCGGTGTCGATCTGCAGCTTGCCCGTCGCCATGCCCACCATCGCCGGGATGCAGTCGACGGTGATGGTCACGCTCTTGCCCGCCGCGATCTTGGTCCCGTTGGGCGGCAGCATCGCCGCGAACACGCCGACCATCGGGCTCAGGCTGCTCTTGAGGATGGTCAGGTCCTTGTTGCCGTTGTTGGTCAGGGTGACGGTCTTGCTGACCTTCTGCTTGACCTTGGCGTCCCCGAAGCTGAGCATCGTCGGGTTGAGCTGACCGACGGCGCCGCTGGCCGACGCCTTGAGGTCGATGGTCGCCGAGCCGCCGGTCACAAGGTCAGTGACCACGCGCAGGGTCGCGGTGAGCATGCCGGCGGTCTTGGGCTTGAGCGATACGGTGGCGGTGACCGAGGTGCCGGCGCGTAGCAGGAACGGCGGTGCGTCGGGCGTGCTGACCGAGAACGACTCGGCCCCCATGCCCATGGCGATCGCGACCTCTTTGACCGTCAGATCGCCATCGCCGTCGTTGATAAGGTCCACCGTCTTGGTCGGGCTCGGCTGGCCGATCTCCACCGCGCCGAAGTCGAGCGAGGTGACGCTGACGTGGAACTTGGGCTTGGTGCCGTTGCCGGCCAGGGCGACGAGCTTGTCCGAGCTCGGCATGCCCATCGGCGCCGGCTCGTTGGTCTTGATGGTCAGGGTGCCGGTGCGCAGGCCGTCCTGCTGCGGCGCGAAGATGAGCTGGAAGGCCTTGGTGTCGCGCGCGGCGATGGTCAGAGGCGACATCGCCGAGGGCGCGTTGGGGATGACGAAATCGGTCTTGTCGGCGGTGATCGACGTCACCTGGAGGTCGGAGTTGCCCTCGTTGGTGATGTTTATGTCCATGGGCATGCCCATGCTGCCGGTGGGCACGTCGGGCAGCAGCAGCGAGCTATAGGCGACCTTGGCCTGCGGCGGTCCGGCCAGCGCGCGCACCGGAATGACCAGCGGGCTGTCGGGATCGGTCGAGGTGATGGTGATCTCGGTGCTGTAGTCGCCTGCCGTCATGCCCGGCACGAACTTGACCTCAAACGAGTAGGTCGAGCCCGGCGACATCGTGATCTTGGGATCGGGCACCGCCGGGGTCAGCACGAAGTGGGTGGTGTCGCCGATCACCGGCTGATCCAGGTTGATCGTCGAGGCCCCGGTGTTCTTCAGGCGCACCGTCACCGGGCCGGCCGTGGTCCCCGACTGGATGCCGCCAAAGTCGATCGGCGACAGCGAGACATAGAGGTCGCCCAGGGTGATGCCGTTGAGCGGCGCCTGGATGCGCGGCTGGCCGACCAGGTCGGCGTAGAGCATCGCCTGGTAGGTCCCTTTGACCTGCGGCTTGAACCAGACCTGCGCGGTAAAGGTCGCGTTGACGCCCAGGGTGTAGGGGGTGGCCGGGGTCGGCGTCTTGGACGAGCTGAACATGAACTGGCTGCGCCCCGGGCCGTCGATGCCGATGCCAGTGACGGTCTGCGTCGCGCCCGAGATGTTGCGGAAGGTGATGAGCGTCGGCTTGCTGGTCACCCCGAGGCCGGTGGCGGGGAAGTCGGCCCGCCGCGGCGACTGGATGACCGGGGCCGAGAGGTAGAGGATCGAGTTGGTGATGAGCTCGCCGCCGGCGTCCTTCCACGAGCCGGTGATCGTCGTGTCGTCCGCCGGCAGCATGTTGAGGTCGACGCGCCGCTTGCCGCGCACCGCCAGGATCGTCCCGTCCTGCCAGTAGGCCACCACGCTCGCGCCCGGCTTTGCCACCTGGCCGGTGACGCGGGTGCAGCTGGAGCCGCAGGCGAACGCGGTCACCCCGTCGACCAGCGGATCGCCGGCGGTGACGTTGCCGCGCTTGGTCGCGGTGGCGACGCTCGCATTGCCTTGCGTGGTCAGCGCGTACTGCGCCAGGAACGAGCCGCCCACTGCCGGATCGGCGAGCAGGCCGGTCTGGAACGTGAACGGCTGGAACAGCAGCACGGCGCCGCCCGGCACCATGTTCATGTAATCGCCGAGCGCGTTGCCCACCCCGTCGGAGCTCGACAGGCCGTAGTCGCTGCTCAGCAGGACTACCAGCTTGTAGGGCAGAAGAGAAGCTGTCGCAGGATCGGAGAAGGCGGCATCTATGTGATCAACTCCACCAGGGTAGAGGCCGGTCTGGGTTATCTTATTTTTGACATACTGCCACCAGGGGTTCTCGCCCGAGCGGGTGCCAGTGACGATGACCGCCTTCTGGGCCCTCGCCTCGGCTGCCAACCCGAGCAGTAGCGACAGTGTCAGCATCAAGCCGAGCACGCCGGAGTTTCGCGGTTGAGACATGAAGTCCTCCTTTGGCATCGTGTTTGGACCCCCGCAGGCCGCCAGCAGCGGTCGGCGCGAGCCGAGCGATCCGAAATAAGCCTATGTACGGAAACCTGATGCGATGTCCGTTTCATCGCGGTCTTTAGCACAGATGGTTGGACATAACGACAAGGGAATTCACTGTGGCAAGATCTAGTTCTTTTCTAGATCTAAGGCGGAGAAGCGGTCTCTACTTTGCAGATTCCGAACTCAACAACAGAGAACTCTGTAGCTCAGTCCGCTCAAGACAGACCCCAGCAGTGCGGTGGCCCGTCGACCGGAGCAGTTGACCGGCTGACGAGCGCCTAGCGTGGGCTTAGGGGTCGCAACTATGCTAGATGCTTGAACGTCACTTCAAAATTTTCTGAAAGACGGTTACATGTTCAGCGCCGCCCCGCCTTCGCTCACGCCTGTGCTCGCTTCCCTGGCCACCGCCTCGCACCCTGAGGCGCGGCCGGCGGACGCCCTGCTGGTCGGTCGGCTGGAGGCCGCGGAGCGCCTGGGTCACCAGCCCGGCCGGCTCGCCGTCCTCTACAGCCTGGCCAGCGAGGCCCTCGCGCGGTGCGAGGCCCGCCTGCCCGAGGTGCTGCAAAAGGGCGGGCCGGCCGACGCGCGCGCCGCCGCCGAGCACCTGCTGGCGGGCGGCGGCAAGCGGATCCGGCCGCTGCTCCTGGCGCTGTCGGCCCGCGCCTGCCAGCCGGCCGAGGCGCCGCCGCTTCTGCCGGGGCCGCTGTGCGCCCTCATGGTGGCGGCGGAGCTTGTGCACACCGCGACGCTGCTGCATGACGACGTGCTCGACGTCTCGGAGGTGCGGCGCGGGCGGGAGACGGCGCGCATGCGCTGGGGCAACTCGGTGTCGGTGCTGGCCGGCGACTTCGTGCTGACGCGGGCGCTGGAGGAGGTGCTGGGCGCCGACATCCCGGGTGCGATGCCGGCGATCCTGCAGACCATCCACTCGATGATCGCCGGCGAGGCGCTGCAGCTGTCGCTGCGCGGGCGCGGCGATGTGCGGATCAGCGACTACCTGGAGGTCGTCGAAGGCAAGACCGCGGCGCTGTTTGCCTTCTGCGGTCGCGCCGGTGCGCTGTGCGCCGGCGCCGTCGCCCCGCCCGAGGCGCGGGCCGCCACCGAGGCCCACGCCGAGGTGCTCGCCGACTACGCGCGCCACCTTGGCCAGGCCTTTCAGATCGTCGATGACGTCCTTGACATCGACGGCGATCCGGCGCAGCTCGGCAAGTCGGTGCTGTCCGACCTGCGCGAGGGCAAGCTGACCCTGCCGGTGCTGCTCGCCCTGGACGCGCGGCCGGCGCTGCGCGAGCAGATCCAGCTGTCGCCGCAGAGCCTCACCGATGACAGCCTGCCCGAGCCGACCGTGGCCCTTTTGCGCAGCGCCCTGGGCGACAGCGACGCCACCCGCCGCGCCCGCCAGCACGCCGCCGCCGAAGCCGAGCGCGGCTGTGCCCGCCTGTCCGCTCTGCCCGCCGGCCCCTACCGCGACGCCCTGTGGCACGTCGCCGACGAGCTCGTCCAGCGCAACCGCTGACTGCTCACCGCTGATCGCTGACCGGGGACCGCTGACCGGGCCAGCCCCGCCGGCCCACCCGATTGACAGCACCAGAGGGCTTTTGCAAAGTGCAGCATGCTTTCTGGGAAGAAGATCTGTGTGGTGATGCCGGCGTACAACGCCGCGGCGACGCTGGAAAAGACCCTGGACGAGATCGATCGGACGGTCGTCGACGAGCTGATCCTGGTCGATGACGCCAGTCAGGACGCGACCGCCGAGACGGCGCGCCGCCTGGGCGTGCGGACCCTGGTCCACCCCAAGAACCGCGGCTACGGCGGCAACCAGAAGACCTGCTACACCGAGGCGCTGCGCACCGGCGCCGACGTCGTGGTGATGCTGCACCCCGACTACCAGTACACGCCCAAGCTGCTCACGGCGATGGCCTCGCTCATCGCCGTGGACCAGTTCGACGTCGTCTTGGGGTCGCGGATCCTCTCGGGCGGGGCCCGCCAGGGCGGCATGCCGCTTTACAAATATGTCGCCAACCGGGCGCTCACCGCCCTGGAGAACGTGCTCACCGGGGCCAAGCTCTCCGAGTACCACACCGGCTACCGCGCCTTTGCCCGCAAGGTCCTGGAGGGCCTGCCGCTGCACGAAAACGACGACGACTTCGTCTTCGACGCCCAGATGCTGGCGCAGTGCATCTACTTTGGCTACCGCATCGGCGAGATCACCTGCCCGACGCGCTACGCCCCCGACTCGTCCTCGATCAACTTCCGCCGCAGCGTCGTGTATGGCCTGGGCGTGGTCGGGGTGTCGCTGCAGTATCGGGCGACCCGGCTCGGCCTGACCAGCCCGGCGCTGTTTGATCCCGGCGGCCGCCGGCTCGAGCTGCCGTCAGCGCCGTAGCCCGCGCCGCGGCTACAGCTTGAACGGCGAGAGCACGACCCGGAACAGGCGCTTGCCGCGGTCGACCCGCAGCTCGCGGTAGCGCACCACCCGGTCGCGGTAGCCGCGGGCGGTGAACTGGCAGCTCGACCCGGCGGGGATGCTGATGGTGCACGCCCCCTTGCAGGTCGTGCGGCGGTTCTTGCAGATCACCGTCGCGTTGACCGCCGTCGGCTCGACGACGAAGCGCACCGGGACCAGGCCCCGCTGCGCCTTGGCGCTCTTGGGCGTCTTGACCTTCTCGCTGGGGCCGTCGGGCGGGTCGCTGTCGGGCGGCTCGACGGGGCCTGGCGGGCTGGGGCTTTCGACCACCGCCGCATCGGGCCGGGGCGCGGTGCCGCCGTCGGCAGGCTTGGGCACCTCGCGGGTCGCCAGATCCGGCAGCTTGTAGGGGGCCAGGTCCTCGGGGTTCACCGGGGTCAGCGACAACCGCAGCGGCACCAGGTGCAGGACCAGGGCGAGCGCCGCCAGAAGGCCCAGCCCGCCCAGGCCAAAGGCGGCCAGCCGGCGCCACCACGGCGGCTGCGCGACCGGCCGCGGCCGCACCATCATCGTCGTGCCGCCCGAGGTGAGCGGCTCCAGGTTCTGCTCTTCCTGGACCAGCGCCTGCTCCAGCTCGCGCATGCTGGCGAAGCGGTCGCTGGGCTTTTTCGCCATGCACTTTAGCACCACCGCCTCGACCGACGGCGGGATGTTCATCTCCGGGCGGACCTTGCGCGGCGGTGTCGGGTTTTTGTAGACGTGCTTGTAGATGAGGGTCGCCGTCGACTCGCCGTCAAAGGGCAGCTGCGAGGTCAGCATCTCGTACAGGATGCAGCCGAGCGAGTACTGGTCGCTGCGGGCGTCGGTGTCCTGGCCGGTGACCTGCTCGGGCGAGATGTACTCGGCGGTGCCGACCACCGTGCCGTCCATCGTCAGCCGCTCGCCGGCGTCCATCTTGGCCAGGCCAAAGTCGACGATCTTGACGGTGTCGCGCCGGCCCTCGCGCTCCAGGAGGAAGATGTTGTCGGGCTTGAGATCGCGGTGGACGATGCCTTTTTCGTGCACCTCCTGCAGGCCGCGGGCGATCTGGGCGCCGATGCGGCACATGCGCACCGCCGGCAGCGGCCCCTCGTTGATCGCCTCGGTGAGGGTCTGGCCCTCCAGGAACTCCATGACCAGGTAGGCGTGGTTGCTGATGACGCCGAAGTCGGTGATCGCCACCACGTTGGTGTGGTTGATCATCGAGGCCGACTGCGCCTCCTGGACAAAGCGCTTCCACGCCGACTCTTCGTGCGCCTTGCGCAGGACCTTGATGGCCACTGGCTTATTGAGGATGACGTGGCGGGCGCGGTAGACCACGCCCATGCCGCCCTCGCCCAGGCGCGACTCGATCTGGTAGCGGTTGTCGATGGTGGTGCCGATGAGCGCGTCGTCGCCGAGCGAGCCGCGGTCCGAGCCAGCGCCGGCGCGGCAGCGGTGTCCCTCGCCGCGGACGTAGCGCTCGCCGCAGCTGGAACACTTCTCTGCCTTGTCTGGCTTGTCTGGCTTGTCGGCGCTCAGAACCGCCCTCCCAGGAGCAGCGAGGACGACACCCGGGCGCCGCTCGCTGCCAGCTCGAGGTTGGGCCGCAGCGCCCAAGAGAACAGCTTGTGACCGGAGCGCTGGCGGTGCAGATCGATGGCCAGCAGCACGACGCTGCCCGCCAGCAGCACGCCGCCGATGCCCCACAGCGCGATCGCCGAGGTCGAGTAGCTGCGCTGCTTGGTCACCGAGTCGGCCAGGGCGTCCAGGTCCGAGCCCTGCATGCCGAGGCAGATGTGCTCGGGACACTGCGCGTTTAGGGACAGCGTCTTGTCCAGCGCCAGGCCGCCGACCACCGTCGCCGCGGTGATGGTGCCGGCGGCCAGGCCAAACAGGACCGCCGGCAGCGGGTGGATGCGGTAGCGCGGGGTTGCCCCGGCAGCGGTCGGCGCCGCCGAAGGGACGACGGTCCCCGGCTCGGCGAGGGTCACCGGCAGCTCCTGGCCCGCCGCCACCTCGACCATCACCGTGTAGGTGCCGTGCGCGGTGGTGCTGTCGATGCGGTGGCTGCCTGGGTTTACCGCCAGCGGGTCGCCGAGCGGTCCCTGGCCAAGCTCCTTGCCGTCGAGCGCGATCAGGGCGCCGCTGCCGCCGAGCAGGCGCACCCGGCCCAGGCGCTCGCGCAGCCGCTTCTCCAGCCGCTCGGCGTCGGCCAGCTGCTGGCCCGGCTCCATCAGCGCCGGGGTGATCGTCTGGCGATACTGGTGCAGCGCCTCCAGGCCCTCCACCGGCTGGTCGAGCTGCAGGCTCAGCTCGGCGATGGGCCACAGCAGCGTCGGAGTCGGCAGGATGTCATGGGCAGCGCGGTACTTGGCCAGCGCCAGGCTCAGCTTGCCGGCGGCGGCGAGCTCCTTGGCCTCGTGGTACAGGCTGCGCGCAGCCGCCTCGTCGCTCTTACCGCGGGCCGCCGGGGCCGCGGTCGCCGCCGGCTCGCCGTGCGCCAGGTGTAGCCCCCCCTGCCCGAGCCCAAGCCCGACCCCGCACACGAGCAGGCGCGCCACCCGGCGGGTCCACGCGCGTCCGAGCTTTGGCACCACGGCTGGCACCAAATCTGGACAGGGTTCAGCACGAAAGACTGAGACGTTACGCACGCGAGTAACCATAGGCCGAGGCCTTGAGCCGAAGCCGCTAAGATGCAGGATACTAACTATGATACAGGACCTGCGGGGTTTTTTAAGATGGAAACGGCGACGGGAGCCCAGGAAGGCCGCGAATAATTAGGAGGAAGAGGGGACTATCGCGAGGCGCTTATGAGTACCGAGATTTTACTGCCATTTCGCAGCACGAGGTCGGGTCGGCTGTCGCCGCTCACATCGCCCAGGCTGAGACAGCCGTCGCAGCTCTGGACACCTGTGGGGTACTGGTAGGACAGCGTCACCGGCTGATCGACGATGCCGGTCTCGCCGCGGCTCACCACGACCTTGACCTCGCTCGGGTTGCCCAGGGTCACTACCAGATCGCTCTTGCCGTCGCTAGACAGGTCGCCAAGGCCCAGGGTCTGGGTGGTCGACCGCCCAGACACCCCAAGGTTTTGGTAGATGCTGACCTGGTTGTAGGTACCACCAGTGGCATACTCGAACACCTGCACCGACTTCCCATCCAGCAGGGCGGCGATGTCGGTGACTCCGTTTCCATTTATGTCCCCAAACCGCACCGCCCCCGGACGCACCGCCAGCGGCACGCTGACCAGATAGTCCTTGTAGTCGCGGCCAGTCTCTTTGGGGCTGTTGAGGATGCGCAGATCGGTGTCGGTCGCAATCGCGATGTCGGGGAAGCCGTCGCCGTTGAGCTCACCGACGGCCATTCCGGTGGGAATCGGGGGGTTATTCTGGCTCGTCGCGGTCGTCCACTGGTGGCTGTAGAACGCCGCGAAGTTCAGCGACTGCGCCGGGCCCTGGCCGGCCCCCGGGCCGTCATTTTTGAACACCCGGACTTCGTTTGGATAGGTGCAGCCGACCACTAGATCCGGCCGGCCATCCGCGCTCAGGTCATACAAGGCCAGGTAGGAGGGCCGGCAGCCGATGTTCTGCGAGTTCTGCTGCACCGCCAGCAGCGATCCGTCACCCTGGTTGAGGAAACCCTGGATGCTGTTCTGCTCGACATTGCCGACCACCGCGTCGGCCCGCCCGTCGCCGTTAAGATCTCCGACCACCAGCGTGCGCGCCGCCTGATTGCCGATGACCTCCAGGGGATAGCTGACCCCGGCGGCGAAGGTCCCATCCCCTTTGCTGATCAGCACATTCAGCGAGTTCGCGGTGTCGGCAAACACGATGTCGGCGCGGCCATCGCCGTTGAGGTCC
>JBGANQ010000086.1:0-8520 GCA_044222245.1 Polyangia bacterium
GCGCCGCCTGATTGCCGATGACCTCCAGGGGATAGCTGACCCCGGCGGCGAAGGTCCCATCCCCTTTGCTGATCAGCACATTCAGCGAGTTCGCGGTGTCGGCAAACACGATGTCGGCGCGGCCATCGCCGTTGAGGTCCCCCAACCCGAGCACCGCCACCGCCTTGCCGCCGGCGGTCTGGGTGTCGACCTTGTCGTAGAATCCGACGGAGTGGAAGCTGTCGGTGCAGGCGCCAAGGGTCAGGGTGGCGGCCAGGGTCGTCAGGTGGGCCAGGGTCGCTTGCGGGAACGGGAGCATGGGTCCTCCTCCTTGCAGCGCAGAGGGAGCGTGAAGTGAACCTGTGCCAGTGTAGCGCGAGCGGGTCGCGAGCGGCAGCGCGGCGGAGGCGGGCGGGGGGCTTCAGAGTCCCGGCTGGTACAGCATGAGCATGAGATAGCTGAGCGCGGGGCGCGGCTGGCCGACGACGGAGATCTCGATCTCCTCGGTGCACAAGGTGCCCTTGGGCTTGGCCTCGGCGGCGACCAGGCGGCAGCGCGCGTGCACGGTGCTGCCCGCCGGCACCGGGCTGACAAAGCGCAGCTTGTCCGAGCCGTAGTTTGTCACGTTGCCGTAGCCGATGAGCTGCAGGTCGGAGCGGACGCGCAGCCGCGGCAAAAGGGACAGGATGAAGAAGCCGTGGGCGATCGTGGTCTTGAAGGGACTTTCGCGGCGGGCGCGCTCGACGTCGACGTGGATCCACTGGCGATCGCCGGTGAGGTCGGCGAAGCGGTCGATCATCTCCTGGGTGATGAGCAGCTGCTCGCCGTAGGGGGAGAACTCTTCGCCGACGCGCTGGCCGAGCGCGGCGAGATCGTCAAACCGGATCTGGATCATGGCAGCTCCTGAAATCGGAATCGTCTACAGGTGAAGGTGGGTCAGCGCCACCAGCGGCCCGGTGTTGCCGGCGTGGGTGCGGACAAGCAAGGCGCCGCCGCCATCGCTAGAGGCGACGGGGACGAGCTCGTGATTGCTCTCGGGCGGGCCGCTGCCGAGCAGGATGCGGGTCGGCAGCGGCGCGCTGCGGCCGGCCAGCGGCAGCGCGGTTGCCACCAGCTGCGTTGGCGTGGCGGCCCCGGCGGCGCGCTCGGCGACCACCAGGATCAGCCGGTCCGGGCCGGCCAGCGCGGCGCGCAGGCGGACTACCGGGTCAGCGCTGTAGAGCCGCTCGCTGAAGCGGAGCTGCAGCCGCTCGGCGTCCAGCCCGAACAGCTGTCCGGCGCCGCCGTCGGCGACCACTAGGAGGGGACCGGCCAGCACGAGCTCGCGGGTGTCCGGCCCGCCCGCGCCCGCCGGCAGCTCGGCGTTCAGTGGCGGGCCCGCCGGACCGGCGCGCAGGACCTTGCGGCCGGCCAGCAGGTAGTCGAGCTCCCCGCTGTGCAGCAGCAGCTCTGCCGCGCCGGCGCCCGGGATGACGCGGCTTGCCAGGAGCTCCCCGCTGGCCGCCAGGTGCAGCACGATCGCGGTGTCCTGGGCCGCGCAGCGCACGAGCACATGCAGCTTCTGGCCATCGCTGTGGAGCAGCAGCGGCCGCGCCTGGGTGCACGGCACCGGCAGCGCCAGCGGGGTCGGCGTCGCCACCTTGCTGTCGCGATCATAGACGAGCAGCGTCGCCTGCTGGCTAGGGGCCGGACGCGGCTCGGGCGGCGGCGCCGCCACCACATGGCCGCCGACCCAGGCGAGCTCGCCGGCGCGGGCGCTGAAGTCCGGCGGCGCCTTGCGCGCCGTCACCCCGAGCGGCCGAAACACCGCCGGCAGCAGCGGCCGCTCGCTGCCGAGCAGCAGGTAGCTGCTCTCCGCCGTGCCGCCCGGCAGGGCGCGCAGCCGCTGCGGCGCATAGTTTACCACCACCAGCTCGGGCCCCGCCTCCTGCTGGGTCGGCACCCGCGCCGCCGGGGGGCTCGGTCGGCACGCCGCCGCCAGCGCCAGCACCGCGGCGGCCGCGCGGGCGGTGCGACGGGGAGCAAGCTGCTGGCGGGCCCGGCCGGGGCCGCGCTCGCCGGGGCGCGGCGCCGGCATCAGTGGACCACGCGCGGGGGACGACCGGGGCGCGGCGGCGGCTTCTGGGCGGCGCTCTGCAGGGCGCGGATGCGCTCGTGGGCCAGCTGCTGGCGGAACGTATCGCCGACGCGGTTGTAGATGTTGCGCAGGTTGGTGAGCATGCGGATGAGGATGGCGTTCTTGGTCGCCACCTGCAGATCCTCGGGCGTCACCGTCCGCCGCCGCCCCAGCACCCGCAGCAGCAGCACCTGCAGGTCCTCGCTGCCGAGCGTCCGCCCATCGAGCGGATCGATGAGCACGGGCAGCCCCGGCAGCCCGCCGACGCCGGCGCGACTGGCGCTGTGCTCGGAGCCGCGGTCGACCCGCAAGAGGAAGTGGCCGGGGAAGGAGACCCCGTGCAGCGGGATGTCGCAGCGCCGCCCCACCTCCATCGCCAGCACCGCCAGGCTAATCGGGATGCCGAGCCGCCGCTCCAGGACCTCGTTGAGGAAGCTGTTGCGCGGATCTTCGTACTCGGTGGTGTTGCCGCGGAAGCCCTCGTCCTGCAAGAGGAAGCCGAGCAGGGCGGTCGCCTTGGCAGCGTGCTCGCCCGAGCCGCCCAGGCGCGGGCGCACCTGATCGGCAAGCCGATCGAGGGTGCGCAGGTACACCGCCACATCCAGGTCCTCGTACTCCGGCTCGGCGATGAGCAGCGCCGCCTGGCCGAGATCGATCTCAGACTCGGGTCGACAGGCGACGTGCGAGAACAGCGCGAGGTGGAGCGTCAGATCGCTGGATGGGGCGGCGGTCACGGCTGGGGCTATGGCTCGGGCGGGGGCCGCTCAGCGCGGCTTGGCCGAGGGGCCCTCGGTGGTGCGGTAGTTCACCATGACCGAGGGGACCAGCACAAACTCCCGGTGCCGCTCCAGGACCTCGCCAGCGTCGTTGGTGATCTCGACCCGGGTGAGGGCCATGATCAGCGGCTCGCCCTCGGTCGGGCGGACCGTGCTGACGTAGCCGGTGACATGGCAGCCGTTCTCGAAGTCGAAGGTGACGCGGTGGCTTACCAGATCGCGAAGGTGTTGGCTCGCTGACATGCCGCTCTTATATCACGCGCACCCCGCGCTGCGAAGTGGGGGCTAGGCCGGTTTCGCGCTAGATTGCCGCCATGTCCATGTTAGTCCTGGCTTCTTCTTCCCCGCGGCGCATCGAAATGCTGCGCGCGGCGGCCATCCCACACGCGGTGTGGCCGGTTGACATCGACGAGACACCCCGGGTCGGCGAGTCGGCCGAGGCGCTGGTGGCGCGCCTGGCCCAGGGCAAGGCCGACGCGGCGGCGGCGCGGGCCCCGGCGGGCTCGCCGGTGCTCGGCGCCGACACCATGGTGGTGGCCGGCGGCGCGCTGCTCGGCAAGCCGGCGCACGAGGGGGCGGCGCGGCAGATGCTGGGGCTTTTGTCGGGGGCCACCCACGCAGTGGTCACCGGCTGCCACCTGCGCTACCTCGATCCGGCCAGCGGCGAGCTGCGGCGCCTTGCGCGCACGGTGCGCACCGAGGTGCAGGTGCGACCGATCCTGCCCGCCGAGGTGGACGGCTACCTGCGCAGCCAGGAGTGGCGGGGCAAGGCCGGCGGCTACGCCATCCAGGGCCGCTTCTCATGCTTTGTCACCGGCCTGCAGGGCAGCTACGAGAACGTCGTCGGCCTGCCGCTGTGCCAGGTCGTCGTCGACTTGCGCACGGCGGGTCTTCTGCCGGCGGAGTGGCCCGCATGGCAGCCCTAGCCGAGCGCCTGGCCGCCCTGCGCGCCGAGATCGCCGCCGCGTGCGCCGCCAGCGGCCGCGCCGTCGATGCCGTCACCCTGGTCGCGGTGAGCAAGCTGCAGCCGACGGGCGCCATCCGCGAGGCGCTGCGCTGCGGCCAGCGCGACTTCGGTGAGAACTACGCCCAGGAGCTGCGCGACAAGTATCAGGAGCTGCAGGGCGAGGCCGCCGCCGCGCGCTGGCACTTCATCGGGCCGCTGCAGCGCAACAAGGTGCACCTGGTCGTCGGCCGGGTTGGCCTCATCCACAGCGTCGACAGCCGCGAGCTGGCGGCGGCCCTGGGGGCGCGCGCCGTCAAGCAGCCGGCGGCCGGCGCCGGGTTTGTCCAGGACTGCCTGGTCCAGGTCAACCTCGCCGGTGAGGAGCAGAAGGCCGGCTGCCCGCCCGCCGCGCTGCCGGCCCTGCTCGACGCCATCGCCGCCACCGCTGGCCTGCGCTGCTGTGGCCTTATGTGCATCCCCCCGGCAACCGAGCAGCCCGAGGACGCGCGCCCCTACTTCCGCCGCCTGCGCGAGCTGCGGGACGAGCAGGCCCAGGTCCCGCGGCCGCAGGTCGAGCTGCGCGAGCTGTCGATGGGCATGAGCCACGACTTTGCGGTGGCGATCGCCGAAGGGGCGACGCTCATCCGCGTGGGCACGGCCCTGTTCGGCGCCCGCCCGGCCCCCTGAGCCGGCGCGCTCCGCCGGCCGTCGCCCGCGCCGCCCTAAAGGACGCGCAGGGCGCCGCGGGTGCGCAGCTCGCGCTCCAGCTGCGCCAGCTGGGCGGTGGGCGGTGTCGCCCCGTGGCCGTGCGCGACCAAGAGCTGCAGGCGGCGCAAGAGGCGCTGCGCTTCGTCGTGATGGCGGCCGCCCTGGGCGATCAGCTCCTCGGCCTGCTCAAACAGCCGCTGGCCGTGCTCGGGATCGGCGGCGGCGGCGGCGGCGGCGTGCTCGGCGGCGCTCGTCGCGCCGGCGGTAGAGGTCGGAGCGCCATCCGGCGAGGCCGCGAGCTCGGCCGCATCGAGCAGCCGCGAGGCCCGCAGGTAGGGGTCCAGGCTCGCCGCGGCGGCCTGCACAGCGGCGTGCTCGGCGGCGGGCAGCTGCCCGAGCTTGTGCAAGAGCGCGCTCAGCAGCTCCCACGCCGGCCCGGCCTCGGGGTCGAGCGCCACTGCCTTGTGCAAGAGCTGTCGCGCGCCGTCGAGGTCCAGGTCCTCGGTGAGCAGCTCTGCCTGCTCCAGCAGGTACAGCGCCGCCCCCGGGTCGCGCTTGAGTCCGACCTGCGCCCGCTTGCGCCGCACCGGGGCGCTCAGCGACTCGCCGTCTTCCTCGAAGACCTCGCGAAACTCGCCGTCGCGATCGAGCACCAGGGCCTCGCGCGAAAGCGTCGCGTCCAGCCAGCGCTCGATCTCGCTGCCGCAGACGATCGGGTCCGGGGCCGACGGCGCGACCAGGCGTAGCCGCCCGGCGGCGTCCAGCCACAGGTCCCCTTCGGCGGTGTCCCCGATGTGGAGGAAGCGGCCGGCGGGCCCGCTCGGCTGCACCGCGGCGATCGGGTGCAGCACGATCGACTCGTGAAACAGCGCCACCCCGTTGAACGAGCTGAGAAAGTCAGCGTAGCTCGGCGGCAGCGGTCGCTCAAGGCGGCGCGCCGCGGCGGTGAGCGCGGCCGGCTTGGCCGGCGACTCGACCGTGTGAACGAAGGCGGCAGAGCGCGCTAGCGCCGTGCGGAGCGACTCGTAAAAAGGCATGGCAGAAAGTCAGTCCCGAGAAAGAGAAAGAGGAAGAGGAGGGGAGCGGCGCCCGGCTACTTGAGGTTGCAGGGGGTGGTGACCTTGGCCTTGCGCTCGGCGTCGTGCAGCATCTTGATCGTGCCGCTGCCCGGCTTCTGGTTGGCGGGGGCGACGCGGTAGGCGTTGCACAGGGTGTCCACGGCCTCGCGGAACATCTTCTTCTTGTAGTACTCCTCGCCCGCGGGGACGAGCTTGCCGCGCAGCTTGTCGGCAAACTCCTGGCGGTACGAGCTGTCCGGCGACATCGAGTCGTAGATCCGGATCGCCGCGTTGAAGCCGTCGGCGTTGCCCTTGTCGAGCTCGGCGGTGCCCTGCTTGTACTTGGTCTCGTCGTCGCTGGCGTGGATGGCCTGGGCGCGCACCCGGTTGGCGTCGAGGCTTGCCGGATCGAGCTCGAGCGCGGCATCGGCCAGATCCTTGGCCCGACCCCACTCGCGCTTGTTGAAGGCCTCCTGCGCGGCGTGCACCTTGTCCTCGGCGTCCTTGATCTTGGCGGTGATCGCCGCCTCGACGACACCCTTTTCGGGCTTGGTCGGGGCGACCAGCTTGACCACGAACAGCACCCACACGACGACGGTGAGGCCGACCAGGGCGAAGAACGCCCCCTTCATCCAGCCTGGCGGACCGGCCATCGCCTGGCCGGCGTGGACCGCCGCCGAGGCCTTGGAGCCCGGTGCCCCGGTGCCGTCGAGGCGAAACATCACCTCGCCGAAGCGCAGGGTGTCGCCGGGCCCGAGCTGGGCGGTGGTGATCTTGCGGCCGTTCACGTAGGTGCCGTTGGCCGACTGCAGATCCTCGGCCTCCAGGCGCCCGCCGCCCAGCCGGCGCAGCTTGGAGTGCTTGCGCGACATCGACGGATCGTCGAGCACCAGGTCATTGCCGACGCCGCGCCCGACCGTGATCTCGCCAAGCTGCGGCAGGTCGAACACCCGCCCGCTGTACTGACCACCCTCGGCGATGAGGCGCACCATGTCGCCCGGTCCGGCGCCGCCCATCTGACCCGGAGCGCCGCCGGGGACCACGCCCGACATGCCGGCCATGGGCATCATGCCCATCGGCGGCTGGCCCGAGGGCATCATCCCCTGCATCTGGCCCTGCATCTGGCCCTGCATCTGGCCCTGCATGTGCGGCGGCACGACGCCCGACATGGCGGCCGGCGCCATCATGCCTGGCATCTGGCCCTGCATCTGGCCGGGCATCATCTGGCCGGGCATCATCTGGCCGGGCATCGGCGGGGGCGGCTGCATCCCGAACTGCTCGACGGTCAGCCGGAACTCGGCGATCTCGACGCGCATCGAAGCGTTGATCGGGGTCGGCGTGTTGGGGCTGATGCGGGTGCCGTTGATCAGCACCCCGTTGGCGCTTCCATCGTCGGTGATGGTAAGTCCCGTGGGGTCGGCACGGAGGCGGCAGTGCCGGCGCGACACGCTCGGCGACTGCAGGACCAGCATGCGGTCGCCGTCGCGACCAAGAGTGATCTCACCCGCGTCGATTTCCTTGCGGGCGATCTCACGGCCTTCACGATCGCTGGCGATTACTCTCCACACGGACGCTCAACCTGGCAGGGGTTAGCCCGCAAACGCGGGCACGTGGCCGGTAGCAACAAATTGTCCATCTCCACCTTCGGGCTTAAAGGTGAACACCGGGATCAAGTCTATGCCACCTTCGTCAGCCAATGTTACCTCAGAGATCTCCATAACACGATATGCGCCGCCAGCGGTACGCCCGACATGGATTGCCAGGTTGACCGCCTGGGCCAGCTCTTCGCGCAGCGCCCGGCGGGAAGGCGACTCACCGGCGAGGCGGGCCAGCGCTTCGATGCGCCCGAGCGCCTCGCGCGCCGAGGCGGCATCGACGCCGACCACCACCCCCTGGCCCCCGCACAGGGCGGCCGCGACCTCCAGGGCCTCGGGTCCGCGCACATCGGTGATCATCAGGTGATCGGGGTGCATGCGCACGGCGTGACCGATCACGTTGCGCATCTCGGTGCCGCGGCCGATAAGGCCGATCCACGCGGCGTGGGTCGCCGATAGGTCGATCTCGCTCACCGGCTCGACGGTGACCACGCGCGCCCCGGCCGAGGTGGCGCCGCCCAGGGCTCCCAGCATGACGCCGCGGCCGTAGCCGGAGACCAAAAGGTTGCGCCGCTCGCGCATGCAGACCTCGAGGAACTCGGACATCGCCGCCGACAGCACGCCCTGGTTGACCAGGTCCTGCAGGCGCCCGCCGGCCTTGCGGCCGCGCTTGAGCACGAGCGATGGGACGCGGGCGTGCGGCGGCAGCGCCGCCTGCAGCAGCGCCCCGCCCTCCAGGCGCACCTCGATGAGGGTGTTATCGAGCTTGCTGCCGACGCGGGCGAGCATGCGGTGCACCGCCCGCTGGACCGCCGCGGCAGAGGAGAACATGCGATCGCTGAGGCTCTGCCCGGTGCCGCGGTCGATGTAGATGCGATCGTGGCTGGCGACGGCGACCTCGTGGATGGTGTCATCGGCGAGGAAGTCGTCGAGCGGTCCGCCGCCGAGCAGCTCGGCGATCGCGTGCTTGGCCAGCACGTCGGTCTCAAGGCCCATGGGCAGCGGGAAGACCTTGTCGGCCTGCTCGCGGGCGATGCGCTCAAGGCGCGAGGTCGCATCGGTGAGCTGCTCGGGGCTGGCCTCGCGCAGCGAGGTCTGGTCCAGGGTCTTGTTGACCACCTGGGTCAGCGCTTCAATGTAGCGCCGCCGCTGCGGATCTTCAGAAGACAGCACCGGCATGCTCGCGGTGGCGCGCGCCGGCGGGGCAGCGGCCGGGCGGCTGGGCAGCGGCGGGCGTCCGCTCGGCGACAGCGGTGCCATCCCGCCCGGGGCGCGCGAGGGCAGCGGCGGGCGGTTGCTCGGCGGCGGCACCGGCGGCGCGGGCGGCGGCGCCGGTGGGGCC
>JBGANQ010000086.1:8567-38632 GCA_044222245.1 Polyangia bacterium
CGGCGTCACCGCGCTGGAGGCGCTGGCCGGCGGCTGGGCGCCGGGCGTCGAGGTGGCGCTGGCCGAAGAGAGCGGCGCCACCGGCGTCAGCGCGGCGGGGCTTGACGAAAGCGGGGAGCCGGTGTTGGCGGACGAGGGCCCGCCGCGGCCGCCTTCCTGGGCCATCATCGTCGCCTTGTCCGAGATCCGATCCGAGGGCAGGACCGGCCGATCCATCGGGCTCAGGCCGCCGAGCGGCGCGTCCGAGTCGCGGTTTACCGAGATGCGCTGCAGCGCCGCGGCGTCGCGGATCACCTCGTTGGCGATCGTCGCCCGCGCCGACTCGGGCGGTCCGCCGAGCGGCGGGCGCGTCCCCAGGCGCGGCGGCAGCGGCGGCCGCGAGGAGGGCAGCTCTTCCATCGGCGACTTGGCCGAGGCCTCCTCGTCGGCTGCGTCCTCGGCCTGACCGGTGGGCATGTCCATCGAGGTCGCCTCGGCGCGCCCGGTGGGCGGGAACGGCCGGCTCTTGGTCGGCGGCGGCGGCGGCGGTCCCGGTCGGGCCCCGTCCCCTTCGATGTCCGCGGTCGAGCTGGTCGACGGACCCGAGCCCTCCTCGATGGTCATGATGAAGTCGCCAACGTAGATCTTGTCCGAGCCCTTGACGACCAGCGGGCTTGTGATCTTGCGCCCGTTGACGAACGTGCCGTTGGTGCTCTTCAAGTCGACGATGATGAACTTGGCGTCCTTGAAGACGATGCGAGAGTGGCGCTTGGATATGTTCCCGCGGGGAAGGACGATGTCGTTGCCCGCGACTCGACCGATGGTGATCTCCGGGCGGTCAAAGTCGAGTCGCTTTGTCTCTCCGCCTTTTTCGCTAATCAAAATGGAGAACATATCTGACCATTCTCCTTGCCGCTTTTATGCTTGCCCTTGCGCAAGCGTCGCTGCAATTGGGGCATAACTTACGATGCTCGACGAGTGTTGGTCAAGCGCTTTCCTTGCGCTAGGTGCTCAAGAACACTCACAGTCGACCCCTTAGTTTGTCCCTTGGTTTGTCACTTGGTTTGTCACTTGGTTGCCGGGCACTAGCACTTAGTTACGAGTCGTTAGACGCAGTTTCTGGAGACGCAGTTTCTGGAGACGCAGTTTCTGGCCTGCTTGCCGGCCCTTTTGCGCTGCTGCTCTGGTACTGCTCTGGTACTGCTCTGGTACTGCTCTGGTGTCGCCGCCTGGATCCGGACTTGAGACTTGGACATGCTGCAGGGCGGCCTGGGCAGGCAGGGCGGCCGGTTTAGCTAAGCCTTCCACTCTTTAACAATAACAAAATATCTGCCCGGCTTGAATAGGTCAGCCAGCGGTTTCGCATGCTTTGGCTTTTTTGGGCGGTCCGGCACACCTTGACTGCCCGTCGGCTACAAGGGTCTCTATGGCGCCCGGCGGCGGGGCCTGCGCGGGGCCTGCGCGGGGGCGAATCACAAGGACTATTTGTGGGTCGCCGGCCCCCGAGGTCGGCGCGTACGCATATATCCCTACCTCTATATCCGTAGACTAGCGCTTCAGCGCTTCAGCGCTTCAGCGCCTGATCGCGGTCTTGGGGCCGCCGCGGTGACCCCAAGACCCGGGCGGGCCGGGGGCCAGCTCGGGCTGCGCGGCCAGTTCGGGCTGGGCGGCCCTTTGCGGCTGTGATATTCCAATAAGACGATGAGGATTTCGCGCGCGCTTATCCCGACTGCTCTTGCCGCCCTGTTTCAGCTGGCGGCGGTCCTGCACCCGGCGGGAGCCGCCCTGGCCGCCGGGCCGCGCTACTTCATGAAGCTCGGCGAGGTCGAGTTTGCCGCCGGCGCCGTCAAGGTGAACGTCCCCCGCGGCGAGGGCGGCGCCGAGGGGGTGGCCGCCGACGCCAGCAAGAGCACGCTCGACGACAAGGCGGGACCGATGGCGCGCGACTTTCTCCGCGAGGCGCTGGCCAAGCGGCCCGAGGTGACGCTGGAGCTTGGGGCCTCGCTCGACGATCCGGCGGCGGTCAAGGCCGAGGTCAAGCGCAAGAACCTGCGCGCCTACGAGCTGACCCTGCGCGTGCTCAAGCAGGAGCGCTCGGTCAAGCCGCCCCCGGCGGGCAAGAAGTTCCAACTGCTGGAGCAGAACATCCGCCTGTCGCTCGTCGGGGTGACCTTCCCCGAGAAGCTGCTGGCGCTCGGCGGCGATGGCGAGTCGACGGTGCAGATCGAGGTCGGCAACCCCATCAACGAGCGCCAGGAGAGCGAGGTGCTCACCGAAGCGCTCAAGGACGCGATCGAGCAGGCGGTCAAGCAGGGCATGGCCAAGCTGATCGCCGGACCGCCCAAGGCCCCCAAGTCGCCGCCGCGCAAGCCCAAGGCGAAGTAACCTCCCGTCGCGGTAGCGGTTGCCGCGGCCGCCGCCAGCGTGGTCTACTGCACGCGCATGGATCCTCTGCCCCCACGTCCTGCCGCGAGCCTCACGGCCCGGCCCGAGCCAACCTCCGCTCGCGGGCTCACCCGCGGGCCCACTTCAGTGCCCACCTTGGTTGAAGATCAGCTTGCCTATATCGCCTCCACCATCCGGACCATCCCCGACTTTCCCAAGCCGGGGATCCAGTTCAAGGACATTACGCCCCTGCTTGCCGACGCGCAGGGCCTGGGCACGACCCTGGATCTGCTGCAGGGGCGGGCGAGCCTCTTGCGGCCGACCCGGATCGTCGGCATCGAGTCGCGCGGCTTCGTCTTCGGGGTGCCGCTGGCCGATCGCATGGGCCTGGGCTTTGCCCCGGTGCGCAAGCCCGGCAAGCTGCCGCACAAGGTGGCGCGCGGCGAGTACCTGCTGGAGTACGGCTCCGGGGTCCTCGAGCTGCACGAGGACGCGGTGGCCGGGCACAAGGTCCTCATCGTCGACGATCTGCTGGCCACCGGCGGCACCGCGGCGTGCGCCGGCGAGCTGTGCCAGCGGCTCGGCGGGCAGGTGGTCGGCTACCTGTTCGTGATTGAGCTGGCGGCCCTGGGCGGCCGGGCCCGCCTGGGCGGCGATCCGCAGAGCATCCAGTCCCTGCTCACCTACTAATTAAGAAAGTTGGGGGCTCTGCCCGCCTCCTCCACCGGGCCGAGCCGGGCGAGCCTCCCGGCATCGCGCGCTCCCCGCGCGGCGCCCCACCAAGCGCCGCCGGCTTGCTTTGTAGCCGAGAGCGGCGGGGCGTTTTTGTGTATGATTCGAGCTCCATGTCGACTCATAACCCGCCCCCGCAAGCTCCGTCGCCGGCCGCCGCTGCCGGCGCTCCCCTGTCCGCTTCCCCCGACTCCGGTGAGCTGGTCGCCCAGCTCAAGCGCGCCGAGCAGCGCGCCCGCGCCGGTGGAGCGCACAAGTACCACGAGAAGAACACCGCCGAAGGGAAGCTGTTCTGCCGCGATCGCCTGCGCCTCTTGTTCGACCAGGACGGCGGCGATTTCGTCGAAGACGGCCTGCTCGCCAACCACCAGGCGCGCGACCTGCCGGCCGACGGCGTGGTCACTGGCATCGGCCGCGTGCACGGCCGCCCGGTGGCGGTGATGGCCAACGACAGCACGGTCAAGGCCGGCTCGTGGGGCCAGCGCACGGTCGAGAAGATCATCCGCATCCAGGAGACCGCCGGACGCCTGCGCATCCCGCTCATCTACCTGGTGGACAGCGCCGGGGCGCGCATCACCGATCAGCTGGACATGTTCCCCGGCCGCCGCCACGCCGGGCGCATCTTCAACAACCAGGTGCAGCTGTCCGGCTCGATCCCGCAGATCTGCCTGCTGTTTGGTCCGTCGGCGGCCGGCGGCGCCTACATCCCGGCCTTCTGCGACGTGGTGTTCATGGTCGAGCACAACGCCAGCATGTACCTCGGCTCGCCGCGCATGGCCGAGATGGTGATCGGCGAGAAGACGACGCTGGAGGAGATGGGCGGGGCGCGCATGCACTGCGAGACCTCGGGCTGCGGCGATCTGCTCGCCAAGACCGAGGAGGAGTGCATCAAGAAGTGTCGCGACTACTTAAGCTACCTGCCGGCCTGCGCCGAGGCCGCGCCGCCGCCGCCGCCCCCCGAGGCGGCCCGCCAGCCGCGCCCCGACAAAAAGCGCATTGACGACATCCTGCCTAAAAACCACAACCAGTCGTTCGACGTCGTGCAGGTCATCGAGGCGATCGTCGACGCCGGCAGCTTCTTCGAGATCAAGAAGCTGTTCGCCCGCGAGCTGGTCACCGGCTTGGCGCGCCTTGGCGGCCGCACGATCGGCATCGTCGCCTCGCAGCCCAAGTGGAAGGGCGGGGTGCTGTTTGTCGATAGCGCCGACAAGGCGGCGCGGTTCATCTGGCTGTGCGACGCGTTCAACATCCCGCTCTTGTTCCTCGCCGATGTGCCGGGGTTCATGATCGGCAAGGCGGTCGAGCGTCAGGGCATCATCCGCCACGGCGCCAAGATGATCTCGGCGGTGGCCGATGCGACGGTGCCCAAGCTGTGCGTGGTGCTGCGCAAGGCGTACGGGGCGGGCCTGTACGCGATGTGCGGGCCGGGCTTTGCCCCCGATGTGACGCTGGCGCTGCCGCAGGCGAGCATCGCCGTGATGGGGCCGGAGGCGGCGGTCAACGCCGTCTACTTCAACAAGATCCAGGAGCAGCCCGAGGCCGAGCGGCCGACCTACATCGAGAGCCTGCGCGCCCAGTACCGCGCCGATGTCGACCTGTACAAGCTGGCCGGCGACCTGCACATCGACGGCATCGTCTCGGGCGACGAGCTGCGCGACGAGCTTGTGCGCCGTTTCGCCTTCGCCGAGAACAAGCGCCTGGCGGCTTTCCCGCGCAAGCGCAGCGTGACCCCAGTATAAAGGGCGCGCTGTCGGCAGGGCCCAGACCCAGGTCGACCCATGCGGCGCAGGGTCTGGGGAGGGTCCGGACCCTGGGGGACCCATGCGACGCAGGGGGCATATAGGGTCCGGAGCCTGACGGCGGGCTCTTAGGGGCGGGCCTCGGCGGCCGGGCCGCGCTTGCCGCGGGGGGCGGCGGCGGGGGCGGCGTCGCTCGGCGCGGCGGCGGCGGCGGCAGCGGCCTGCGTATCGGCGCCCAGGCGGTTGACGCCGTGCTTGGCGAGGACGCCGGCCTCGATGACGGCGGCGATCTCGGGGTGGGTGCGCAGGAACTCTTTGGCGTTCTCGCGGCCCTGGCCGATGCGCTCGCCGTTGAAGGCGAACCAGGCGCCCGACTTCTCGATGACGCCGGCCTCGGAGCCGAGGTCGACGAGATCGCCTTCCTTGCTGATCCCCTCGCCGTACATGATGTCGAACTCGACCTCGCGGAACGGCGGCGCCAGCTTGTTCTTGACCACCTTGACCTTGGTGCGGTTGCCGACTGTCTTCTCGCCCTGCTTGATCGCCCCGACGCGGCGGATGTCCAGGCGCTGGCTGGCGTAGAACTTAAGCGCATTGCCGCCGGTGGTCGTCTCGGGGTTGCCGAACATGACGCCGATCTTCATGCGGATCTGGTTGATGAACACCACCAGGGTGTTGGACTTGTTGATGGTGCCGGTGAGCTTGCGCAGCGCCTGCGACATCAGGCGCGCCTGCAGACCGACGTGCGAGTCGCCCATCTCGCCCTCGATCTCGGCCTTGGGCACCAGCGCCGCCACCGAGTCGACGACGACGATGTCGATGGCGCCCGAGCGGACCAGCATGTCGGCGATCTCCAGCGCCTGCTCGCCGTTGTCGGGCTGCGAGACCAAAAGGTCGTCGGTGCGCACGCCGAGCTTCTTGGCGTACGAGACGTCCAGGGCGTGCTCGGCGTCGACGAACGCGCACACGCCGCCGCGCCGCTGCGCCTCGGCGATGGCCGACAGCGCCAGGGTCGTCTTGCCCGAAGACTCCGGGCCGTAGATCTCGACCACCCGGCCGCGCGGGAAGCCGCCGCAGCCGAGCGCGATGTCGAGCGCCAGCGAGCCGGTGGGGATCACCGTCACCTCGGGCAGGGCCATGCCCTCGCCCAGGCGCATGATCGCGCCCTTGCCGTACTGCTTCTCGATGGTGCCGGTGAGCGCCTCGATGGCGGCGGCGCGCTCGCCGCGGGCCAGCTGCGAGGTGTTCGATGCGCTCTTGGACTCTTCTTTCTTCTCGGGGGCCATGGGTTCTCCTTGGAAAACTTGCTGAAGTTCGACTTTGACTAAAAGTGGCTCTGCGGCGAGGCGCCTGGCCTCAGCGCGCGGGGGTCTTGGGCTCGGGCAGAAGCGGCAGTCGGAAAAGCGGGATGTAGCTCGGCCCTTGCGGGGTGGCGCGGCTCTCGTAAAGGATGAGCTCGGCCAGCGGGAACGGCGGACCCTGAGGCTCGTCGTGGCGCTGCAGCAGCTCTTGCACGGCCGACTGCGCCTCGGCGGGCAGCTCGCGCGCCAGGCGCACCCGGCCCAGGGTGAGGTGGGGGTGAAACGGTCGCGGGTCGCGCGCATAGCCAAGCTCGCCGAGGCAGCCCTCAAGCTGCTGCTGCAGCTGGCGCAGCGCCTCCGCTCCCGCCGTGGCTCCGAGGAACACCACCTGCGGCCGGTGCCAGCCCGGAAAGACTCCCAGCCCGGCGAGCGTCAGCAGCGCCGGCGCCGCGACCAGCCGGGCGCCCACCTGCGCCGTCATCTCGCCGAGCCGCCCCTCGGCGACCTCGCCGAGAAACTTGAGCGTCAGGTGATACGACGCCGGCGCCACCCAGCCCACCTTCAGCCCGCAGTCCAGAAGCGGCCGCTTGAGCACGCGGACGAGCCGGCCGACCTGTTCAAGGTTCGGCTCGGGCGGGCGCACGGCCCAGAAGCAGCGGACGGAAGGCTCACTCACAGCAGACTCACCAGGGAAGCACGGCCGCGCGGCGGCGGATTTGCGAGGGACTCAAGCTGGCCAGGGGTATAGCAAAGGGCACTGACAACGGACAACGGCAAAGCCCAAAAGCTTTGCGCGGTCTGCGTCGGAAAATCGCCGCTGCCGGCGCCCACGGACTGGCCGTGCAGCCGGGGCGGCGCTGCTGTAGTGAATAACGGAGGGAGTGCCTGGGGAAGGAGCGGTGCGACCTGGGAGGGGTCTAACTACTGTCCAGTTTGGTTGATGAGCAGGCCGATGCCGGTCTGGCAGAGGACGCCGATATCAAGTCGTCCGTCGCGGTCGATGTCGTAGATCGCCGCCTGCACGGGGCCGGTGCACTGCGCCGCGAACGACTTGTAGGGGACCGCGGGCATAAAGCCGGTGCCCTTGATGTTGAGGAAGATGTCGACCGAGCTGGTGGTGTTGCAGGGAACGATCAGATCCGGGAAGCCATCGCCGTTCATATCGCCGGTCTGCACCGCGCGCGGGCTCTTCTCGGTCGGCAGGTAGATCTTGGCGACGTTGGGCAGGCCGTTATTGATGACCACGACCACCTGATCATCGGCCGGCAGGGCGCCCACGAGGTCGAGCTTGCCGTCGCTGTTGACGTCTTTTATAAGGACGCTGCTGATCATCTTGCCGACCCCCAGCGTGGCCTTGGTGGCGCCGCCGGTGTCGAACTTGCCCTGCGCGTTGATGAGCAGGGTCACCGAGCCGCTGGAGTAGCTGGCGACGGCCAGGTCGAGCTGCCCATCCTGGTTCAGATCGCCGATCGCCAGGCTCACCGGGTCGGTGATGCCGGTGATGGTGGACTGGCTCTTGAAGGCTCCCTGGCCATCGCCAAACAGCACCGTGAGGCTGTTGTCCGGGCGATTGGCGATGGCGACATCGGCGTTCCCGTCCCCGTTCAGATCGCCGGTGACGATCGCCTCGGGCCCCATGCCCACCGGGGCCGCGCCGCCCAGGCGCAGGTTCCCTTTGCCGTCGTTTAGCAGGATGCGCACCATGCTGTCGCCCTGGGTGCCGACCGCGACATCGACGTTGCCGTCCTTGTTGAAGTCCGCCGCCGTGACGCCGGTGGGCTTGCTGCCGACGGGCAGCATGGTGTAGTCGATCGAGGTGCTCGAGGTGCCGGTGGTAAGCAGGATGCGGACGTAGTCCTTGCTCTGCTGCGCCACCGCGGCGTCGATGGTGGTCGCCGGATCAAAGATGGCAAAGACAAAGCCGTTGGCGTTGCTGAAGTCGCCGGTCGGCTGAAACGGCAGCCCGGTATAGCTGATGGCGTCGCTGTAGAAGCGGAAGATGTCGCTGCGGCTGGCGCTGGTGTTGTCGGCGTTGGTGACCTTGATCGGCGTCAGGCCAAAGCCCGCCTTGGGCGGCGTCACCACCTGCAGCTGCGCCGCCGAGCTGAAGGTCACGGTGCGCGCGGCGGTGCTGCCGAAGCTGACCTTGGCGCCGGGCTTGAAGCCCCAGCCGTTGAGCATGACGGTCTCGCCGCCGTTGATGCTGCCCAGGCTCGGCGAGGCGTCGGTGAGGACGATCTTGTTGCCGCTGCACGCGGTATCGGTGACGGTGGTGAGCGGCACCCGCAGGGTGGCGTCCGGGCCCTGGAACATCGGCTCGCTGGTGCTGCCGGTGGCGACCAGGCACCCGGTGCCGCCGGGAGACTGGAAGGCGCCGACGTTGACGCCGATGTCGCCGGAGAAGCTGGCCGGCAGCCGCAGGAGCAGCGTCGAGGTCGCCGGCGGGGGCTGCGGCAGCTCATAGGGATCGACGTCCGTGATCGCCGCCAGCCCGGCATGGGTGGCGATGATCTGCAGCGACTGCGCCGTCGCTGGCACGTTCTCGACAGTGACAAGCAGGGTCGGGGACCGCGAGCAGGTGAGCAAGGCCAGACTCAAAGCTAGGGCAGTGCTGTAGCGCTTCATGGTTGCTTCGCTTCCTGCGCGGGCCTGCCGCGCCGCTAAAACTGCACGACGCGCACCCCGAGATCGCTGGACGGATCCTGGGGTCTTGTAAGAACCACTGCGACCGTGGTGGCCACGCCGGCAGCGACGACGCCGCCGATGACGACCCAGAACCAGGCCTTCTTGTACACGGGCGTGCTCTGCTCGGTCTTGCGGCTCGAGAGGAGCAGCGCCGCCTCGGCCTTCTGGCGCTCCGCCTCGTGCATGCGGGCCAGCGCCTCGGCCTCTTCGGTGCGCTGCTTGGCCAGGCGCTCGGCCGCCTCGCGCTCGGCCGAGCTCTTGGCGGCTTCGATCTGCGCCCGCATGGCGGTGGCGTGCGCCTCGGCCTCGGGCACCAGGGTGGACTTGGGGTCCTCCTTCAGGAAGCGCTCGTACAGGGTCAGCGCCTCCTGGAAGCGGCCGGCCTTGCGGTGCGACTGCGCGACGTTGAACAGCAGCGCCGCCAGCGGCTTTTTCTCGTAGGCGGCAAAGTACTCCGAGGCCGCCTTGTCGTAGTCGCCGTCCTGGTAGGACTTGGTGGCGCTCTCGATGAGCTCGCGCACCGTCTTCTGGCCGGGGGCGGTCGCCGCCTCCTTGCCCGCCGCGGCAGCCGGGTGCGGGACGGCCACAAGGCCCAGCAGCACCGCGACCCAGGCCAGGCGCGCTCTAGCGAACGATGGGGACATCGATGGAGTCACCGCTCGGGGGCTTTCCCTGGTTCTTCCCCGGCTTGCCGGGGCCGCCGGGCTTTTTGACGGGAGCATTTTTCTTCGTGTTCTCCGCGGGCTTTGCGGCAGGGACGGGCTCGGGGTTCATGGTGACGCGGCGGGTCTCGTCGGCCTGCGCGGTGAGCAGCAGCTTCTGATCGGTGTAGCCGGGCAGCCGCAAGACGAGCTCCAGCGGGCCGCGATCCTTGGGTCGCTCTAGCCGCCACGGCGTGACCCCGAGCGGCTCCTGGCTGGGCAGCCCCAGCACCTGCGCCCCGGGCGGCTGGCTGAGGATCTCCAGCTTGACCAGCGCCGGCCCTGGGGTCGGCGGCGGCGTCGGCGGCGGCCCCTGCGCCGGCCCGGGCGGCGGCACGGTCGGCTCGGGTCCGCGGTGCCGTCCGCCGCCGGCCAGCAGCAGCGCCACCCCGCCAAGTCCCAGCACGCCGAGCGCCACCCCCAGCACCACGGCGCGGCTGCGCGAGGGCGGCGGCGGCGGCGGCGGCACGATCACGACCTGCGTCCCGGTCGCCGAGGTCGCGGTCAGCCCGAGCTGCTCCAGCGACTGCAGCACCTGGCGCATCGACGGCCGCTCATCGGGCTTCTTGATGAGCATCTGGTGCACCAGCGTCTCGACGTCGGGCGAGACCCCAGGCATGAGCTCGTGCAGCGGGGTCGGCGTCTCGATGATGTGCATGGCGATGAGATCGCCCGAGCCCTGGCCGACAAACGGCGGCCGCCCGGCGATCATCTGGTAGAGCATCGCCCCCAGCGAGTACACATCTGCCTTCTCGGTGACGTTGCCGACGCCGCGGCACTGCTCGGGCGACATATAGGTCGGCGTCCCGAGGATCGCGCCGGTGGTCGTCTTGAGCACCTCGCCGTCGGGCTCGAGCACCTTGGCGATGCCGAAGTCGAGCACCTTGGCCCGCTCGCCCGACGGCGTCTCGGGGTCGGGGACCAAAAGGACGTTCTCCGGCTTCAGATCGCGGTGGACCACGCCCTTGTCGTGGGCGGCGGCGAGCGCGGCGGCGATCTGGCGGGTGATGCGCAGCGAGTCGACCACCTCGAGCTTGGTCACCGTCGCCAGGCGGGCGCGCAGCGACTCGCCCTCCAGGTACTCCATCATCATGTAGGCGGCGCCGTCGGGCAGCTGGCCGAAGTCGAACACCCGCACCAGGCCCACGTGGTGGACAAGGCTGGTGGTCTTGGCCTCCTTCATGAAGCGCTGCACCGCTTCGGTATCAGCGGTCAGCTTGGCGTGCAGCACCTTGACCGCGACGCGCTGGTTGATGCTCTCGTGGCTGGCCTCGAACACCGCGCCCATACCTCCGCTGCCGATCAATCGCGTGATGCGATATTTGCCAAGGGTTTGGCCGATCAGCGGATGCGGCTCGTCGCTTTTGGGGGCGGGCTGCGCGCTCATTTAAACCTGATGGGAGACAGAATCATCTTACAAGATGTATGTGACTACCCGCACTTGTTTTTTATGAACAAATATCTGAATCAAGAGGCTTAGTTCGACTTTGGCCGCGCCCCGAGGCGGCGGGCAGACCTGAGCGGGCCGCGGCGGCGAGCAGATGCGAGCGGGCCGCGGCGGCGGGCAGATGCGAGCGGGCCGCGGCGGCGGGCAGATGCGAGCGGGCCGCGGCGGCGAGCAGGCGTGAGCGGGCCGCCGCGAGGGGCAGCTGCGGACGTGGACAGCCGCCGGCGCAGGCCGTGGTGAGCTGACTGGAAAAGGCAGGGACAGGTGCCGGCGCGCGGCAGCAGGGCAGGGAGCAGGTGCCGGCGCGAGGCGCGCGGCAGCAGGGACGGACTAGTGGGCCTTCTTGCTGGCCTTGGGCGCGGGAGTCGCGGCGGCCTTGCTCTCGGCGCGGGCGGCGGCGGCGGCGGCGCGCCGGTTTTTGATGCGCTGCTTCAGATGGCGCTGCGCTTTGAGGCGACGCATTTTCGAGCTGTTACGGCTGTCTCCGCGACCCATGTCTTATGTCCTCCTGAGTGAACCGAGCTGTAAGCGGTGTCTTGTCGATGATTGGCGCTCTGGACCCAACCTGCACTGGCCGGCGACTGACAACTTGCCGGCCTGCCGGGATTTGGCCCGATCCGACCGGGCGCTTCTTGCAAGTTAAGTACGCGACAAAGCTTTTGATGCTGACTTTTGCGCACCGCAGCACCGCTGTCAACGGAAGATGTGCGCGGCTAGCGGGAGACTGCTCGCAAGTGGCGAATCGCCGCCCACGGCTCCATCGCGGCTGCGCACAGGAGCCCGCCGACCATCGCCCCCATGACGCCCACCGAGGCGAGGTCGCCGCCGGCCATGAACAGCCCGGGCAGCGGCGTCGCCGGGCGCAGGTAGCGGTTACTGTAGCGGGCCGGGGTCGGCTCAAGGCCATAGATCGCGCCGCTCGGGGCGCGGGTGAAGGTCTCGGTGGTGGCCGGGGTGGACAGCTCGACCCAGTCCAGGTGCGGCTTGAGCGCCGGCAGGTGCCGGAAGAACTGCGCCAGCAGGCGCTCGGTCCAGTCCTTCTTGAGCGCCTCGTACTCGGGCCCGCGCCGGCGCCAGCGGGCGTCGCGGAACCGGGCGGTAAGGGCAGCGGGCACGAAGGTCACGACCTCCCCTGTGTGCAGCTGCTGCGGGCCGGGGTCGTGACGCGGGTCCTTGAGGGAAGGGAAGCTGCAGTAAAGGACGGGCGCCTGGGCGTCGGCCTCGGAGGAGGCGGGACGATCGGGGTGCCAGGCCTCGGCCTGGTCGCTCCAGGTCTCGTAGAACCAGCGGTTCTCCGGTCCGGCGCCGGCCTGGCGGATGTCGCCGCGGAACCCCAGGTAGAGGCAGACATGCGAGGGCGACTGCGGCAGCTGGGCGATCGAGCGCGCCCACGCCGCCTGGCGCTCGGCTGGCGGCAGCAGGCGGGTGACGGTGGCCTGCGCCCCGATGGCGCTCACCACCCGCCGGGCGCGCAGCTGTTCGCCGTCGCGCAGCCGCACCCCGACCGCGCGGCCGCCGGCCACCAGCAGGGAGTCGACGTCGGCGCGGATGCGCGTCGCCCCGCCGGCGTCCTTGACCGTCTGCAGCAGCTCGATGGCGATGCGCGCCGAGCCGCCTTCAGGGTAGTAGCCGCCGTGCTGGAAGTGGCGGGCGACCAGGGCGTGGATGGCAAACGACGAGCGGCTCGGCGGCGAGCCGTAGTAGCCCCACTGCGCGGTGAGGACGCGGCGCAGGCGCTCGTTTTTGACGAAGCGGGCGAGCGTCGCCTCGGTGGTCTGGGCAAGGAAGCGGTGCGCCGGCGCGGCCAGCAGGCGGTCGGTGAGCGGCGCCGTCCAGGCACCAAACAGGCGCGACAGGTAATAGGCGCGCATCGCGCCGCCGACCTCGCGGGTGAGCCGGCCGTACTCGGCGATGGCGTCGCGCTCGGCGGGGAAGGCCTCCTGCAGCGCCGCCTGCCAGGCCTTGCGGTCGCGGGAAAAGTCGATGCGAAAGTCGGGGAAGTCGAAGGTGTCGTAGACCGGGCCCAGGCTCGCCCAGCGCAGCCGCTGGCCGGTCAGATCGAGCAGCACCTTACCGAGCAGGGCCCGCTCATCGACCTCGCCCACCGCGTGCACGCCCACGTCCCAGGTCCAGCCCTTGCGGGTGAAGGTCTGGGTGAAGCCGCCGGGCACATAGTGGTGCTCCAGCACCAGCACCCGCTGGCCAAGCCGCGCGAGCAGGGCGGCGCAGGTCATGCCGCCCATCCCCGAGCCGATGACGATCGTATCCCAGGGACCAGACCCCGGAGGAAGCTTCGTGGACCAAGGATTGCTGTTCGCCATGCGCGTGGTCAGACCCAAGATGAAGTGAGCTGGCGCCAGCCTACCATCGTTCCCAGCGGATGGCGCGGGGGTGCGCGCAGCGGCAGGCCAGGGTGGTGCCGCGCCGGCAAGGTCGGGGAAATCAGCGCTCAATTGCGCCGCCCTTGCTGCGGCGGCGCGGCGGGAACACACTACGTGGATGGCGCTTGCCGATCTCGAGTCGCTGGCCGCGCAGGTCCGGTTCCTTGGCACCCTCGCCCACGTGCTGCCGTGGGGCCTGGCGGTCCGGCCGCAGTGGCAGGTGGTCGACGTGGTGATCCAGGACGAGTACACGCACGACATCGTGCTCGGTAACGAGGCCGACGCGCGCGCCCTGGTCCTTGACTGTACCTGACTCGGCGGCGTCAACGCGGTCTCCGTGTGGGACCACCGCCCAAGCGCAGACGAGCTGCTCGCGGCCCGCGTGGCGGCCGGCTGGCGGCCGACGCCCACCGAGCTGCGGGACGGGCCCAAGGTGCTCGGCTTCGCCTGCAAGCTGGTGCCCGGCGGCAACTCGAAGGCCGACGGTACGCCCTGACCGGCGGCGACCCGAGCTAGACCACCGCCGCGGCGCCCGGCGGCGGCCAACGCGGCCCGCGGCTCGCGGCCCGCGGTCTGGGCGCGGCGCGGCGCGGCTTGACCCGCCCCGGCTTGGACTTCATTCTTGCCGGCCATGACAGCCACCACGCACCGGCCGCACGCGGCCGAGAATGAACAGTCCGCCAGCCAGCCGACCCCTGGCAGCGAGCGGCCGGGTCGCTTCATCGTCCTTGAGGGAATTGACGGCGCTGGCACGACCAGCCAGACCGAGCGCCTGCTCGCCTGGCTGGGCAGCTGCGGGCGGCGCGGGCACAAGACTGCCGAGCCCTCGGGCGGGCCGATCGGGCGGCTCATCCGCAGCTTCCTGTCCGCCGCGGCGACGCCGCTAGAGCCGCGGGCGATGGCGCTGCTGTTCGCCGCCGATCGGCGCGACCACCTGCAGCGCGAGATCGAGCCGCTGCTCGCCCAGGGGGTGACCGTGCTGTGCGATCGCTACGTGCTGTCGTCCCTGGCCTACCAGACTGTGGCCGGCGTGCCGCATCAGGTGGTGGCGCAGGCCAACGCCGACCTCCGCCGCCCGGACCTGACGCTGTTTTTCAGCCTGCCGGTCAGCGTCGCCGCGCAGCGCCGTGCCGTGCGCGGCTCGGCGGTGGAGATCTACGACGCCGACAGCGTCCAGCAGCGGGTCGCCGCGGCCTACGAGCGCGAGGCCCTGGCCCTGCAAGCGGCCGGTGAGCCGATCGTCTTTATCGACGCCGGTCGCACCCGCGACGAGGTCGAAGCCGCGCTGCGCCTGGCGATCACGCCGCTGCTCACCTAGCCAGCTGCGGCAAGACGTCGCGAGCGGTCCGAGCTCGGGCGCGCGGAGCCGCCTCGGGGCTGCGAGAGTCGCCGGACCCGCAGGCGGGTCGCCTGCGCGTAGCCGTCTGCCGCAGCCTGCAAGCGATGGGTCGCCGCGCTGGCGCCGCTAGAGGGCGAGGCCCTTCTTGTGGTGCACGAGCTCCTTCTGAACCTTTAAAAGCAGCTGGTTGGTGTCCAGCAGCTCGCGCGTGCGCGCCCGGATCTGCGCCGCCAGCCGCTCGCGCTCGCGCGCCTCGGTGTCGAGCATGCGGCGGTACTTGTCCTGCACCAGCGCTTCATCGGTGACGTCGCGCTGGATCTCCAGCGCCCCGACCGGCTGGTTGTTCTCATCGAGGATCGGGATCGACGACAGCACGTAGCGGCGCGGCGTCGCGTCGTCCGCCTGGCCAAGCGGCTTGCCGTCGATCTCGTCCAGGCGTACGTGGCGCTGCTCGCGCCAGCACTGCTGGGCGATGCAGGCGTTCTGACATATCGTGAGACGCATGACATCGTAGCACTTGCGGCTCTTTAGCTGCCGCGCCTCGGGGCGCGGAAACAGCGAGAAGAAGGCGCGGTTATAGTCGACGATGTTGCGCTCGTGGTCGCAGATGAACCAGCTATCTATGATGGCGTCCGAGGTCGCCTTGAACTGCTGGATAAAGCGCTCCAGGGCCGGGTTCATGTCGGCGATCGTAGCGATCATTGACCATAAGGGCAAGGGTGCGTAGACTCGAAGCGAATGGCCAGCAAACGCGGCTCTTCGATTAGCGTCAAGATGATCCTGACCAGCGTGTCCCTGATTACGCTGGTCGTCGGCCTTCTTGGCTCCATCAGCGTCATCTACAGCCGCCGCACGTTCGATGAAGCGGCGCATCGCCTGTCGGAAGCGTATGACTCGGCGCTGGAGGCGCGGGCGCAGACGCTTACCCAGACGATGGTCGAGAGCGCCCGCGCCGCCCTCATCCAGTCTGACTACAGCAGCCTGCAGACCTTTGTCCCCGAGGCGGCCAAGACCGACAGCGATGTCGCCGCCCTGTACGTCATCACCGACAACGGCTTTGTCGCCGCGCACAGCGATCCGCGCCTGAAGGAAAAGCCGGTCTCCGAGGTCGATCCGCAGCAGGGTCCGGAGCTGGCGCAGATCACAAAGCCCCTGGCCAAGCAGATCGAGATCACGGTCGCCGGCGGCGAGAAGGTCTCGGGCAAGCTGTTCGCCCGGCCGGTGACGGCGCAGGGCAAAAAGCTCGGCACCCTGGTCGTCATCTACAGCCGCGCCTCGCTGCTCCGCCAGCTGAGCGCGGTCGAGGAAGGCAAGCAGCAGCAGAGCCAGGAGTACATGGTCCAGATCGGACTCATTGGCCTCCTGTTCGTGCTGGTCGGCGCTGGCCTGGCGGTGGTGCAGTCGCTGCGCATCACCCAGCCGCTGAAGCTTCTCGCCTCGCGGGCCGATCAGATCGCCCGCGGCGATCTATCCACGCGCGTCGAGGTGAACTCGCTCGACGAGATCGGCATGCTGGCCGAGAACTTCAACTACATGGCCGATCGCCTGCAGGTCCTGCTCGATGAGACCGCGGCCAAGGCCGTCCTGGAAAAAGAGCTGGAGCTGGCGCGCACGATCCAGGAGACCCTGGTCCCCACCGCGGATCTTATCGAGCGCGGCCCGGTCAAGGTCGCCGGCCACTTCCAGCCCGCCACCCAGTGCGGCGGCGACTGGTGGGCGGTGCACGATCTGCCCGATCACAAGGTGCTGATCATCATCGGCGATGTCACCGGCCACGGCGTGCCGGCGGCGATGATCACCGCCGCGGCCAAGGCGGCGTGCGACGTCGGGCGAGCGCTGGAGGGGCCGCGGCTCACCCCGAGCCGGCTGCTGGAGCTCATGAACCGGGCGATCTTCGAGAGCGCGCGCCGCAAGTTCGTCATGACCTGCTTTGCCTGCGTCATCGACACCCGGACCAAGCTCATCGCCTACGCCAACGCCGGCCACAACTTCCCCTACCTGTACCGCGCGCCGAGCACCCTGCGCGAGGGTGAGGCCGAGTTCACCGTCCTCATGTCGCGCGGCAACCGCCTGGGCGATGTGCCCGACTCGAGCTTCGCCGAGAGCTCGCAGCCGCTGCGCGCCGGCGACAAGCTGGTGTTCTACACCGACGGTCTTATCGAGTGTGAGAACCCGGGCAACGAGGAGTACGGCGAAAAGCGCCTGCGCCTGTCGATCCGCCAGGCCGCCGAGCTCGGGCCCAAAGAGATGCGCGACTCGATGATGAACGTCGCCGGTCAGTTCTACGCCGACCGGCCGCGCAAAGACGACATCACGCTCGTCGTCGCGCACATCCACTAGCGCCGAGCCCGTCCGCCGGGCCCCTCCGGGACCTGACTGGCACCTGACTGGCACCTGACTGGCACCCGACTGGCCCTGTCCGGCCCCTGCTAGAAGAAAGCGGAGTGCGCCAAAGGCAGGTAGCGTCCGCTTTTCTCGCTTTGCCCATGGTCTTCCGCAGTATGATGGAATCAAGATGCGGGCTTCTCGATCTGCGGATTTCAGGCGGGCAGGAGGGCGACCCGGCGCTCCCTCCTTGGTTCCCAGGCATCCCGTCGGGCGACGCCGCGCGCTCATCCCTTGGGCGCTGCTCGGCACCGCGGTGAGCCTGGGGCTTGGGCTCGCGGTGCCGCTTTTGCTGTGCGCCCCCGCCCCCGCCTACGGGCAGGGCCGCGCCGGCAACGAGACCGAGGAAGAGTCGATCTTCAAGCGCGCCGAGGAGCAGTTCAACTCCGGCAACTACGAGGGCGCCGCCGAGCTATACGACCAGGCGATCAAGCTCAACCCCTCGCGCGTCGAGTCGTTCGTCAAGCGGGCGACCCTGTACTTCCGCGAGCGCAACTACACCCAGGCGATCGAGCTGCTCACCCGCGCCGAGAAGCTGTCGTCGAGCGACACCAGCATCAAGACCGTGCTCGGTCTGTGCCTTTACGA
Source organism: Polyangia bacterium (assembly GCA_044222245.1). Lineage (GTDB taxonomy): Bacteria > Myxococcota_A > Polyangia > Palsa-1104 > JAEUJZ01 > CALFML01. The sequence continues at coordinate 26,230 of JBGANQ010000086.1, forward strand.
GAGCGGGCAGAAGGACCGGGGCCTGGTCTACCTGGAAGATGTCACCCGCCTGCGCCCCGAGGCGTACGAGGCGCAGTTCCAGATCGGCAAGCACTACGCGCGCACCGACCCGGTGCGCGCCAGCACTGCTCTAGAGCAGTACTTTCGCTTCCGCCCCGAGGAGCAGAAGGTCATCGACCCCTCGGCGCAGCTGTTCCTCGGCACCGCCTACTTCCAGCGCGGCAAGTACCCCGAGGCGCAGAAGCTGCTGGAGCAGGCGCAGGAGGCGCGGCCGCGCGACAACCAGATCCGCCAGATGCTCGGCACCGTCTACATTGCCCTTGGCCAGTGGAGCCGCGGCGTGGCGCAGTATGAGCCGCTGCTGTCCGATGTGAAGCGGCGGCCGGCGGTCGCCTTCAACCTCGCCACCTGCTACCTGCACCTGGGCCGGCGCGAGGAGGCGCGCAAGCTCGCCCTGCAGTACCAGGGGCTGCGCCATGAGGATCCGCGGGTGCTGACGCTGCTGGCCGCGATCGACCAGACCGGCGACAAGGAGACCGACGCCCGCGAGGCGCTCAAGAAGTACCAGGACGCCCAGACGGCGCTCAAGGACACCGCCGACAAGCCCGAGCTGCAGAGCCGCGTCAACCTGCCGGCCGCGATCGCCCGCGCCTACCTGCAGCTGCGCGATGCCAAGCACGCCATCGAGACCGCCGAAGCCGGGCTGGAGGCGCTGGCCACCAAGGTGAGCGCGGCGCCCGCCGGCAGCCCGCAGGCGACGCTTTACACAAACTACGAGCTGGAGCTGCGCGGCCTGCTGCTGGAGGCGCAGATCCTGCAGCTCAACCTCAACCACACCGCGCCCGGGGCGAGCGCGGTGCCCACGACGCTTTTGAGCTCGAGCGAGAAGCTCCTCGAGCTCGCCCCGGCGGGCGATCCGCAGGTGCTGGCGCTCGCCGGCAGCGCCTCGTATGCCAGCGCCAACTTCGAGCGGGCGCGCAAGTACTACTCGGAGGCGCAGAAGATCGATCCCAAGCTGCCGCGGGCGCGCATCGGCCTGTCGCGCACCCTGGAGCAGCTGGCCCTGGCCGGCCTGACCCGGGGCAGCGAGGAGTCGGGCCACGAGCGTGAGCGCGACCGCGAGCGGCACGAGCAGGAGCGCACCGCGGCGCTCGGCACCGCCGCCGGCCTGCTCCGCGAGGCGCAGCGGCTGGACGACAGCCCCAGCCTGACCCGCAACCTGGCGGCGGTGCTGCTCTTGCAGAACAGCCCGAGCGAGGCGGATCACATCCTCGGCCCCGCCCTGGCCGGCGCCGGCCGCACCGATCCGACGCTGTGGCGGCTGCAGTCGCGCACCCAGCTGCTGCTCGGACGGATGCCGGCGGCGCAGGAGGCGGCCGAGCGCGCGGTGGCCGAGGCCAAAAAGGCCCTGGATGCGGTGCCGGCGACCGATCCGGTGCGCCGGGCGCAGCTCGCCATGCGGCTCAGCGAGGCGCGGCTGGAGCTCGGCGCGCGCTACCTGGCCATGGATCGGACCGACGGCCAGCGCGACGCCCCGCGCGATGCGCAGCGCGACAGCCGCGATCGCGAGCGGCTCGACCGCGCGGTCGAGACCCTGACGCTGGCGGTCAAGGACCTCGGCCAGGCCTCGGGCGCCGAGAACAAGGAGCTGCTGCGCGGCGGCCAGCGCAACCTCACGCTCGCCCACCTGCGGCGCGGGCGGCTGCGGCTCTTGGAGGCCGAGACCCAGATCAGCAAGGGCGGGGTCAGCGCCGGCTCGACCAAGCAGGCCGAGGACGCGCTGGCCGACCTGCAGCGGGCCATCGAGCTCGGCAACCTGGAGTCGCAGGGCCACGAGCGCGGCAGCGCCGAGTGTCTGGCGGCGCTCGCCGCGGTGCAGGCGGGCCAGGGCAAGGCGGCGCGCGAGCTGCTCACGCGCGGCAAGGAAGACGGCTGCGAGCTTGTAAGCCCCTACAACCGCCTGGGCACCGAGCTCATCGCGGCGTTTATCAACTACCGCGGCGGCAACGCCATCGCCCAGCGCGAGCAGCTGCTAAAGAGCCTGCCCAAGCTGCAGAGCAAGGCGGGCTCGGGCGCCGACAGCGCGGCGCTGCAGAAGCTGCTGCGGGCGATGCAGTTCTCGACCAACCTCGCGCTCGCCTACGACTACTACCTGAGCGGCCGCAGCAAGCTGGTGGGTCCGACGCTGCGCAACGCCCAGAAGGCGCAGGCGCGGCTCAGCGAGGACGACGAGGCGGTGCTCACCCACAACCTCGCGGTGGCCGATGTGCTGGAGGGGCACGGCGGCGGCGAGAAGGTCTTTGAGCGCCTCGGCTCGCGCCCGCCGGAGGCGCTGGTGAACCTGGGCATCTTGTATGACCGCCGCGGCGAGATCCGCAAGGCGCTGGACCTATATCGCAAGGCCCTGGAGCGCGGCGCCCGCACCGGCCGCCTGCGCGAGTGGATTGACACCAAGGACCGCTTGCTCGGACAAGCCCAATGAGCCACCTTACCCCCATCGCTCGCGCCGCGGCCGCGGCGCTGCTCCTCACCACGGTGCTCGTCGGCGTCGCTCGCGGCGATGACGCCCGGGACTTTCCGGCCGACGGCCAGAAGCTGGTGGTGGCGATGTACGCGCCGACCTCGCCGCTGCCGTCGGCCGAGGCGCGCTTCGCCTTTGTCGAGAAGCTTGTGCAGAAGCTGCAGTCCTCGGGAATTCCCGCCGAGGGCAAGGTGTATGCGAAGGCCGGCGATCTGGAGAGCGCGATCAAAAAGGGCCAGGTCGATCTGGCGATCCTCGATGCGTTCTATATCGCCGAGCGCGGCAGCGGCTACCCCGTCGTGGCGGTGTCCACCGCCTCGGGCGAGCTGTTCCTGCGCTGGGGCCTGTACACGCACCTGCCGTCGGGCAGCATCCTCGATATGGCGGGCAAGCGGCTGGCCTGGGTCTCGCCCTCGGGCGGCCAGCCGACCTACATCACCAACGTGCTGCTTTACGGTGAGCTCAAGGCGCAGTTTTTCCAGCTGCGGCCGGCGGCGCCCGATCTGTCGGCGGCGGTCAGCGAGGTCGTGCTGCGCCGCGCCGACTGCGTGTTCGCGCCCGAGGTCGCGGTGGTCGGCAAGCAGCTGCGCCGCGCCTATGATGCCGGTGACAGCGGGCGCATCCCCAACCCGGCGCTCGTCCAGGTCTCGCAGCGCCTGCCGGCCGAGACCCTGGCCAACATCAAAAAGGCGATGAACGGCTTTAACACCACTGGCGTCCTGGACGGCTGGCGGTCCTCGGGCGGGGTCGGCGATGTCTACCGCAGCCTGCGCCAGCGTATGCGCGGCCGCGCCGAGCGCAGCCTGGTCATGGCCGAGCCGCAGCGCCAGAATACCCAGGTCAGCGCGGCGCTCGTCCAGCAGGTGGAGGCGGCGCCAGTGCTGCCGGCGCTGCGCTCGCTGGTGCTGGCCCCCGAAGGAATTCCCTGAAGGCCGCGGTCCCCTCCTTGGGAGGTGGACGAGCCGCAAGTTCTCTCTGTAGTGCTAACAGCGATCCGTGCATCGGGAGGCGACTATGAAAGTCGGAGCCAACACCGTCGTAACCCTCAGCTACGACGTCTACCGCGAAGACGGCGAGATCATCGAGTCCTCGGGGCTGTCCGGACCCGTGTCCTTTGTCCACGGCAACAGCAAGATCCTGCGCAGCCTGGATGAGCGGCTCACCGGCATGGAGAACGGCCAGGAAGCGACCTTCGAGTTCAGCCCCGAGCAGGCCTTCGGCCGCCCCGAGGACGGACCGCAGAAGCTCATCCCGCGCAAGGAGTTTCCCGCCGGCACCGATCTGAAGGTCGGGGCGCAGTTCGAGGCCGGCCTGCCCGGCGGCCAGAAGATCATGCTGCAGGTGCTGGAGGCCAAGCCCGAGGCGGTGCTGGTGCGCATGATCCACCCCCTGGCGGGCCAGAAGATCGCCATCAGCGTCAAGATCCTCGGCGTGCGCCTGGCGACCAAGGACGAGCGCCAGAGCGGCATCGCCATGGCCCACCGCCCCGCCTCCTAGCCTGTTGCAAAGCTACTACGCGACCCGATCACAGGACCTGCCGTGCTCACGGCCAAAAGGCCGCTCCGCGCGCCAGATCCTGCGCTCGGGCCGCTCGCTACGCTTTTGCAACAGGCTGTTAGGCCGATCGCCTCACTGAAAGACGATGAGCAGATCGCCCGCGTCCACCCGCTCCTGCGGCTTGGGATAGACCTCCTTGATGATGCCGGCGAGCGGTGAGACCACGGTGGTCTCCATCTTCATCGCCTCCAGGGTCAGCAGGCGCTCCTGCTCTTTGACCGCCTGACCGGGGCGGACAAGGACGGTGGCGACCAGGCCCGGCATCGGCGCGCCCAGGTGGTGCCAGTTGTCGGGATCGGCCTTGGGCCGGCTCGGCGCGCTGCGCGCCAGCTTGCGGTCGGTCACCAGCACCTCGCGCGGGTGGCCGTTGAGCTCGAAGAACAGCGTGCGCTGGCCCTGCTCATTCGGATCGGAGACCGCGGTCAGCTTGATGAACAGGGTCTTGCCCTGCTCCAGCTCCACCGCCAGCTCCTCGCCCTTGCGCAGACCGTAGAACATGACGTCGGTGGGCACCATCGACACGTCGCCGAAGCGCTTGTGGTGGGCGGCGAAGTCGACGAACACCCGCGGGTACATAAGGTAGGACAGCACCTCGGCGTCGCTGGCGCTGCGGCCGATCTTGTCTTCCACCGTCTTTTGCACCTGCGCGAAGTCCACCGCCGGCAGGCTGTCGCCGGGCCGGCCGCTGCTCGCCGGGCGCCCGCGCAGCACCACTTCCGCCAGCGCCTCGGGGAAGCCGCCCGGCGGCTGACCGATGTCGCCGGCGAAGTAGCTCACCACCGACTCGGGGAAGCTCAGCTCGCGGCCGCGCGCCAAGAGCTCCTCGGGCGACAGGTTGTTGGTCAGCATGAACAGCGCCAGATCCCCGACCATCTTCGACGACGGCGTCACCTTGACGATGTCGCCCAGGAGCCGGTTGGCGACCGCGTACATCCGCTTGAGCTCGGGCAGGCGGTGGCCGACCCCCATCGCCTCGGCTTGCGGCCGCAGGTTGGAGTACTGGCCGCCGGGGATCTCGTGGATGTACACGTCCGCTGACGGCGCTTTCAGGCCGCTCTCAAAGGACACGTAATAGTCGCGGACGTCCTCATAGTAGTAGGTGAACTCGAGCAGCTTGTGGAAGTCGAGCGCCGGGGCGCGCTCGTGATGGGCGAGCGCTGCGACCACCGACTCCAGGTTCGGCTGCGCGGTGAGGCCGGAGAAGGCGCCGAACGCCGCATCGACGATGTGCACGCCGGCCTCGGCGGCAAGGAGCAGCGTCGCCGCCTGCACCCCGGCGGTGTCGTGCGTGTGCAGGTGGATCGGCAGGCCGACCTCCTCGCGCAGCGCCTTGATCAGGCGGCGGGCGGCGAACGGCCGCAGAAGGCCCGCCATGTCCTTGATCGCCAGGATGTTGGCGCCCGCCCGCTCCAGCTCCTTGGCCAGCTTCACGTAGTAGGCAAGGTCGTAGCGGCTGCGCTGCGGATCGTCGATGTTGCCGGTGTAGCAGACCGCCGCCTCGGCGAGCGCGCCGGTCTCGCGCACCATCTCGATCGCCGGCAGAAGGCCCGGCAGCCAGTTGAGCGAGTCGAACACCCGGAACACATCGATGCCGCTGCGCGCCGCCTCGGCGATAAAGCGCCGCACGACGCTGTCGGGGTAGTTGGTGTAGCCGACGGCGTTGGCCCCGCGCAGCAGCATCTGAAAAAGGATGTTGGGGATCTGCCGGCGCAGCTGGGCGAGGCGCTCCCACGGATCCTCGTGGAGGAAGCGCATGGCGACATCGAAGGTCGCCCCGCCCCACAGCTCCAGCGAGAACAGACCCTGCAGGTGGCGGGCGATCGCCGGGGCCACCCGCAGCATGTCGTAGGTGCGCAGGCGCGTGGCCAGCAGCGACTGGTGAGCGTCGCGCAGCGTGGTGTCGGTAAATAGCAGCTGCGGCTGCTCGCGCAGCCAGGTGCAGAACGCCGCGGTGCCAAGCTTCTTCCACAGATCGCGGCTGCCCGGCGGCGGCGGCGTGTCGAGGTCAAACTGCGGCACCACCGGGCGGCGCAGCCCGGACGGCCGCGGCCCCTTCACATCGGGGTTGCCGTTGACGCTGAGGTCACCGATAAACTGCAGGAGCTTGGTCGCCCGATCGAAGATCTCGGGGAACACCATCAGCTCGGGCGTGTCGGCGATGAAGGTGGTGGTGGCCTCGCCGCGCATGAAGCTCGGGTGGCTTATGACGTTGCGCAGGAAGGCGATGTTGGTGCGCACCCCGCGGATGCGCCACTCGGCCAGCGCGCGGTCCATCTTCAGGCAGGCGTCCTCGTAGGTCAGCGCCGACGAGCAGACCTTGACCAGCAGCGAGTCATAAAAGGGCGTGATCACCGCGCCCGAGAACGCGGTGCCGGCGTCCAGCCGGATGCCGAAGCCGCCGCTTGGGCGATAGTGGGCGATGCGGCCGTAGTCGGGCATGAAGTTGTTGACCGGGTCCTCGGTGGTGATCCGGCACTGGATGGCGAAGCCGCGGCGTGAGATCGACTCTTGCGAGGTGATGCCGATCTCGGGACTATCGAGCGGGTAGCCCTCGGCGATGCGGATCTGCGACTTGACGATGTCGATGCCGGTGTAAAGCTCGGTCACCGTGTGCTCGACCTGGATCCGCGGGTTCATCTCGATGAAGTAGTAGGTGCCGCTCGGCTCGACGAGGAACTCGACGGTGCCGGCGTTTACGTAGCCGACCGCGGTGGCAAGCTTCACCGCGGCGGCGCACAGGGTGTCGCGCAGCGCCGGCGCAAGGCCGGGCGCGGGGGCGATCTCGACGACCTTCTGGTGGCGCCGCTGCACCGAGCAGTCGCGCTCGTAAAGGTGCACCGTCGTGCCGTAGGCATCGGCGAGGATCTGGACCTCGATGTGCTTGGGGCTCTGCAGGTACTTCTCCAGGAAGACCTCGGCGCGGCCGAAGGCCAGCTGCGACTCGCGCTCGGCCTGGGCGAAGAAGGCGCGCAGCTCGCTCTCGCTCTGGCACACCCGCATGCCGCGGCCGCCGCCGCCAAACGACGCCTTGAGGATGACCGGGTAGCCGATCGCCTGCGCTCGCGCCGCCGCGGCATCCAAATCGGGCAGCGGCGTATCGGTGCCGGGCACCACCGGGATGCCCAGCGTCTGCGCCAGGCGTCGCGCCGCCGTCTTGTCGCCCATCTGCTCGAGCACCGCCGGCGAGGGACCAATAAAGGTGATGCCGGCGGCGGCGCAGGCGCGGGCGAGCCCGGCGTTCTCGGACAGGAAGCCGTAGCCGGGGTGGATGGCGTCGGCGCCGTTACGGCGGGCGATGGCGATGATGCCGGGGATGTCGAGGTAGGCGGCGATCGGGTCGAGCGCCTCGTTTAAAGGATAGGACTCATCGGCCTTGTAGCGGTGCAGGGCCGAGCGGTCCTCCTTGCTGAACAGGCCCAGGGTGCGGATGCCGAGCTCGCTGCAGGCGCGAAAGATCCGGATGGCGATCTCGCTGCGATTGGCTACCAGCACGCTGGCGAAGCTGCGGCTCCGCTTCGCCGGGGACCCGGCTGACTCAGTTGCTCCAGTTGCGGCAGTTGACATGGCTCTCTCCGCGGCGGCTAAGCGCCCCCAGGTCCTGAGCATGTAGTCTAGCGCAGTCGTGGCCAGGCGCCGGTAGGCGGCGCCAGCTTGTTTTGTGGAGGGTTAAAAAAGCGACAGGAGCGGCGGGAAGGGCGAAGGCGGGAGCTACATGGCCGGCGTCGGCATGCGGACGTGCAGGAAGCTGATGCACATCTCGTCCGAGGTGTTCTCGCCCCAGGTCACGTCGCGCGGCATCTGCTTCTGGCCATCGACAATCGGCTGGTTGGCGAAGCTGTTGTCATAGTCGCACTCGACCACCAGGGTGTCGGTCGGGCGCAGGGACACCGGCTGCTGGAACTGATAGGCCTGCTGCCAGTGGAAATCCCAGCGCGGGATCTCCAGCAGCGGGCTGTCGTTCACCGAGGTCACCACCCGCTTGCCCAGGGTGTGCATGTGCGGCGTGCTGCCCGACAGGACCAGCTCGCTGCCGCCGATCTGGGCGTAGCTCATGATGACCGAGACCGGCACCGCGATGAGCTGCTGGGCGTTGGGATCGCCGGCCTTGATCATCAGCTGATCCGGGCGCGCCACCGGCAGCAGCACTAGCTGATGCGCCGGCTTGTCGGCGAGCAGCTCGAGCGTCGCCACCGTCCGGTCGCCCTGGCCATCATTTTGACGGTTGTTGTAGTGGACCTGCATGACCAGCAGCGAGCCCTTGCGCAAAAGGATCCCCTCGTCATCGCGCAGGCGCGTGGGCACCCCGCCGGGGGCCCAGCCGGCGACCATCTGGGCGCTGTTCGAGCCGGCGCCGCCAAAGCAGGTGTAGCCGGGACCGTCCTCCGCCGCGTCCTTCATGCGGACCTTGGCGGCGGCAGCGGCCGGGACCTCGAACAGGATGACGTGGTGGACCAGGCGCCGGTTGCCCGGCTTTACATCGACCGCCCGCAGGTAGCGCTCGGCGGTCAGGCCGGGATCGATGACGAAGCAGCGATAGTCGTCGGTGAGCTTGGTGTTGGGCTGGTAGGTGACGCCCATGTCGGCGAGGATGTCGGGCCGCGGCGCCTCGACCTTGTCGGCGGGCGGCAGGACGATGCGCGAGGCGGCCTGCGGGTCGCCCTCGGGGGCTCCCTGCGCAATCCACGACAGGAGCGTGGCGCGATCTTCAGGGCGCAGCTTGCGCGAGTGGAGCAGCGGCGCCCCGTTGTCCGAGGGCATCCACGGCGGCATGGAGCCGCCGACGATCGCCCCCGCTATCTGGCTGGCCTGCGCCTTGGCCGCGGCGTAGCTGGTCAGGGAGAACGGCGCGATGCCGCCCGGCTGGTGGCAGTCGGTACAGTAGCGATCGAGCAGCGCCTTGGCATCGCGGTGATAGTCCAGCGGCTCTGCCAGGGTACCGGGCGGGTTGTCCGCGCCCGGCGGCTCGGGCAGCCCATCTGAGGTCGAGCAGCCGGAGAGCCCGGCAGCGACGGTGAGAGACAGAAGCAGTGAGGGAGTGCGAGCGCAGCGTTTCATGGCGTTCTCCTAACCAAGGCCAACCGACGCCGCGCATCTTAGCGCCGGCGGATCGCCCGATGCCAATCAACTTCGTACGGTCGGCAGCGGGCGGTCCTGGCGCTTCAGGCCTTGGCCTTCTTGCTCGGGCTGCCCAGCGACCAGCTGTGGCCGAACGGATCGCGGACGATACCGTAGCGGTCGCCCCAGAACTGGTCGGCCAGCGGGAACTCGACCTCGGCGCCGGCGGACACCGCCTGCTGCCACAGCGAGTCGACGTCCGGCACCTGCAGGTGGATGGTCACCGGCGAGCCGCCGAGCGCCTTGGGAGTACGGCTCTTGCCGCCGCACATCTCGGGGAAATCGTCACACAGCATGAGCAGGGAGTTATTGATTCGCAGCGCCGCGTGCATCAGGCGCTTGCCGTCGGGGGCGGCGTGACGGCTGAGCTCGACGGCCCCGAAGGCGCGCTTGTAGAACTCGATGGCCTTGGCTGCGTCATCGACAAAAAGATGCGGAGAGATCTGATGAGCGGACAGTGGATCGGGATGGGAATCGGTCTGGGACATTTAGTCCTCCTTTCGGCTGGAACAAATGCCTCGAGACCTACCTGGCGGTCAAGAAAAATACTGAAAAAATGTTCAGCTGCTGGGCCCGCTTGCGCCAGCGCTGCCGGGGTGCCGCTCAGGCGGGGTGGGGCTTGAGGTAGCTGCGCGCCCGCTCGATGGCGCCCCAGAACCCGGGCACCGGCCGCTCGCGCCGCTCTGCCTCGATGGCGAGCTGCGCCGCCTGGGCAAACCGCAGCCGCTGCGGGTGGCCGATGCGCTGCCAGAAGTGATCGTCCTGGGCTAGCAGATCGTCGGCCAGACCGATCACCACCTCGCGCGCGACCGACCACTCGGCGCGGCTCACCAGGTGGACCCACAGCGATGACAGCCGTGGTGTCAGCAGCGGCACTTCGAGGATGAGGGGCGGCGGCAGCTCCATGACCTGCGAGGTCTGCTCCAGGATCTGACGGCCTGACAGCACCTCTGGGCCGGGGAGGTCGAACCAGGCGCTGGTGGCGACCTCCAGCTCGAGCGCCGCCAGCAGCGCTGCCACCACGTCATCGATGGCCACCGGCTCGGTGCGCGAGCGCAGCCACGCCGGCAGGATCATCGCCGGCAGGCGGGCCGCAAGGTCGCGCACGATGAGCCAGCTCAAGCTGCCGTGGCCGACGATCATGCTCGCCCGCAGCTCGATCGTCTGGACCGGCCCCTTGCGCAGCACCTCGCCGACGTCCAGCCGGCTGCGCAGGTGCTGCGAGCCGGCCCCGCGCGGGGCGACGCCGCCGAGATAGACGATGCGCGACAGCCCCGCCTCGCCCGCGGCGCGGGCAAACTGCGCCGCCGCCGCCACTTCATGCTCGTGATAGTGGGAGCCGGCGCCAATCCCATGCACCAGATACAGCGCTGCCTGGCACCCGGCCAGCGCCGCGGCACACGCCGCACCGTCGCTGACATCGCCCTCGACCCAGTCAAGCCCCGGCGCCGCGGCGCGCGCCGCGGCCACATCCCGGGTCAGGCAGCGCACCTGCCAGCCGCTGGCCGCAAGCCGCGGTCTGACCGCGCCGCCGACAAAGCCGGTGGCTCCTGTAAGCAGGATCGATTTCATTGCCAGCTCCCGGTGACGGGCCGAGTCTCTGTGCCGCGGCCCGCTGGATTGCGCGCCCTATAAGTAAGTAGTCTGGGCCGGTCCACCGACATCGGCAAGGCACGCTTTGCGGGGGGTCGCTTTCTGCAGGGAGCGGCGCGCGCGGCCAGTTCCACTTCCGTCAGCGCTACTTATGAAGCTGGAATTGCGGGTCGGTGCGCCGCGTGCCAAGGTCTAGGTAAGACCTGCCCTGGGAGCCCTTCCTGCGCCCCCTGTCCGCTCACGCACTCACTGCCGTGGTCCCGCCGCTGCTCGGCGTCCGCTGGCTCAGCGGGGCGGAAGACGAGGCGCGCCTCATCGGGCTGCTGCGCGCTTGCTACGGCGATACCTACAGCCACCGCGGGCTCTATCTGCCGGGAGCGTTTCAGGCGCTGTGGTCGGCGGGGGGGCTGGCCTCGCTGGGCGACTTTGACGAAGCCGGCGCGCTGCGCGGCCACACCGGACTTTGGTTCAAGGACCCGCAGGGCGACTTTGTCGAGTCGGGACTGTCGCTGGTCGCTCCGGCAGCGCGGCAGGGGCGGCGGCGGGCCGGCGAGGCGGCAGTGTGGCCGTGGCTCTTGCAGCAGCTGACGGCGTCGGTGGCCCTGGTGCATCAGCACACTACGACCCTGCACAAGGGCGCGCAGCTCTACGCGCTGCGCTACATGGGAGCCCGCCTGAGCGGGTTCATCCCCACCTACACGATGCGCGAGCGGCTGGTCGGACTGCACGAGGGCGGCGCGACCATGCACGCCCTGATGATGACCACCCTGCTGCGACCGCTGCCCGAGGAGCGCCGCACCATCCTGATTCCTCCCGGCCAGCACGCCGAGTGGCTGACCCGACTGGCGCTGGAGCTTGGCCTGCTGGCGGGGGTGGTCGCCCCAGCGGCCCCGGCGGCGGCGCGCCTGACCGAGCTAGAGCGGTCGAGCGGGCTTGGCCTTTTGCGCCGGCGGGCCACGGTGGATCGCGGGGCGCCGCCGCTGATCGACGCCGGGGCGCGGGTCGAGCTCATCCACCTGCCGGCCCAGGAGGAGGAGCTTGCGACCCTCAGCGGGCCGCTCTACGAGGCCGGTTATCTGCCGGTCGGGCTGCGGCTCGGGGTCAAGCGTGAGCATGAGATCCTGTGGTGGCGGGGCGCGCTGCCGCCGGGGCTGCTCGCGCAGATGGCGCTCGTGCGCCCGGCGTGGGAGGAGATCATCGAAGCATGGAGCGAGCTCACCGCGCATCTGCAGTAGAGACCCTGCTGGCGCGGCTCTCGGGTGAGGTGGCGCCGCTGTGGATTACCTTTGCCGCCGTGCTCGATCGGCCGCTGGAGGTCGAGCGGCTGCGCACGGCGCTGGCGGCGCTGGTCGCCGTGACGCCACGCCTGCAGCTCGCCTGGGTGGAGGCGGGGGCCCGCTGGCGCCGGGTCCACCGCGATGAAGCGTGCCTGCGCGACGCCCTGCGGACCAGCACCGACCCGCAGCCGGCCGCGCTGCTGCAGGCCGAGCTCATCAGCGCGCCCATCGAGCTTGCCGACGAGCTGCCGGTGCGGCTGCACCAGCGGGCGCTGGCCGATGGCGCCGGACCGGTGCTGCTTTCGCTCCAGCTCCACCACGCAATCGGCGACGCGCGCGC
>JBGANQ010000087.1:0-38467 GCA_044222245.1 Polyangia bacterium
GCTGGCGGCTGGTGCGCCTGGGGCCCGCCTCCGCCGAGGCCGACAGCCTGCGCGCGCTGCCCGCGGGTCCCGAGCAGGGCGGCGGCACCCTGCGGCACGGGCCGGACGGCATCGCGGTGCTGCAGCTCCCCGGCCTGCCGGCGGGCGGGTATCGCCTGCTCTATGAGAGCCGCGACGAGCTCGGCCAGAGCTGCCAGGCGGCGCAGGAGCTGGTGGTCGTGCCGGCGGCAGGCGCCCAGGGGTCGGCCGCTGGCCTGCCGACGCTGCTGCTGCGCGAGCGGCCGCAGGTGCAAGTCGGCGAGACGGCGCGCTTTGCCGTCCTTGCCGGCAGCGACGAGCCGGCGCTGCTTGTCGAGCTGCATCGCCCCGGCGCCCCGGTCGAGCGGCGGTGGCTGCGACCGGGACGGACGCCGCAGCTCCTCGAGCTGCCCGTGCGGCCGGCCGATCGCGGTCAGGTGGTCGCCACCCTGACCTGGGTCCGCGGGCACAAGCTCACCCGCAAGGAGCAGCGCGTCCGCGTGGTGGATGACGACGGCGGGCTGCAGCTGGAGCTCGCCGCCTTCAGCGACCTGCTGCGGCCCGGGACGCGCGCGACCTTCCAGGTCAAGGTGCGGACCGCGGCCGGCGCGATCCCGGCCCCGGGCACGACCGAGCTGCTCGCCTATATGTACGATCGCCGCCTCGATCTGCTGGCGCCGCAGCCGCCGCCCGCGCTGCCAAGCCGCGATGAGGGCGAGCCGGAGGAGCCGGCGCCTCCGGTCGCCCACAGCCTGGGCGACAGCTCGCGCGACTGGCTGCTCGCCGATGCCCCGGCGGAGCCGCCCGCGAGCGCAGCCCCGCGCCCGGATCGGCTGCGCCTGCGCCTGAACTTTTCCCTGCTCCGCAGCGGCCGCCCCGCCGAGTCCGCGCCCGGGCGCGCGCGCTGGCGCGCCGCGGCGCTGCCGGCAGCCGCGCTGGCGACAACCGCAGCGCCCGCGGCGGCGACTTCAGCTCCCGCGGCAACTTCAGCGCCCGCGACGGCGACTTCGGCTCCCGCGGCAGCATCAGCTCTCACGGCAACTTCAGCTCCGGCGGCGGCGACTTCGGCGTCCGCGGCGGCGTCGGTCCCCGCGGCAGCTTCGGCCCCCGCGGCAGCTTCGGCTCCGGCGGCGCTGGCAGCGGCGGCGCGGGAGCTTGTGGGGACCGCGCGGCCCGGCGCGCTGGCGCAGCTGGGCGGTGGGCCGGCGGCAGCGACTGCGTTTTTCCTGCCTCACCTGCCCGTTCGGCCCGATGGCTCGGTTGCCATCGAGTTCACGGTGCCGGCGGTGGTCGCGCAGTGGAACCTGCGGGTCGTCGCCCTGACCACCGACCTGCGCGGCGCCGTCCTTACCCGGCCGACGCAGACCGTGGGCAGCGAGCCGGGGCCGGCGGCAGCGGCCGGGGCCGCCGCGCGGGCGCGGTCCCGCGGACCATAACCGGGGGTTTACAAGGCGGGGTCGACGTAGGATCATCGGCCGCACATTTTTCTGACCTGGAGACAACCGACGATGACCACGACTCCCTCTTCCGCCGCGGGCACCGCGATCGAGCTAGACAAGAGCACCGGCAAGCTCCACGTGCCAAACAACCCGATCATCCCCTTCATCGAAGGCGACGGCACCGGCGCGGACATCTGGCGCGCCTCCGAGCGGGTGATCGACGCCGCGGTGGCGGTCGCCTACAAGGGCAGCCGCAAGATCGCGTGGCTGGAGGTCCTGGCCGGCGAGAAGGCGTTCAACAAGACGCAGAGCTGGCTGCCCGACGCCACCGTCGAGGCGTTCAAGAAGTACCTGGTCGGCATCAAGGGCCCGCTGACCACCCCGGTGGGCGGCGGCATCCGCTCGCTGAACGTGGCGCTGCGGCAGCTGCTCGACCTGTATGTCTGCCTGCGCCCGGTGCGCTACTTCCGCGGCGTGCCCTCCCCGGTCAAGCGGCCCGAGGCGGTGGACATGGTCATCTTCCGCGAGAACACCGAGGACATCTACAGCGGCATCGAGTACGCCGCCGGCTCGCCCGAGGCCAAGAAGCTCATCGCGTTTCTGCAAAACGAGATGGGGGTCAAAAAGATCCGCTTCCCCGGCACCTCGGGCATCGGCATCAAGCCCGTGTCGAGCGAGGGCTCCGAGCGCCTCATCCGCGCCGCCATCGAGTACGCCATCAAGCACAAGCGCAAGAGCGTGACCCTGGTGCACAAGGGCAACATCATGAAGTACACCGAGGGCGCCTTCCGCGACTGGGGCTTCGAGCTCGCCAAGCGCGAGTTCGGCGGCGTCGAGTTCGACGGCGGCCCGTGGGTGAAGCTGCCCGGGGGCCTGGTCATCAAGGACGCCATCGCCGACATCACCCTGCAGCAGGTGCTGACCCGCCCGGAGGACTTCGACGTCATCGCCACCCTCAACCTCAACGGCGACTACCTGTCCGATGCGCTGGCGGCGCAGGTCGGCGGCATCGGCATCGCCCCCGGCGGCAACATCAACTACCTGACCGGCCACGCGGTGTTCGAGGCGACGCACGGCACCGCGCCCAAGTACGCCAACCTCGACAAGGTAAACCCCGGCTCGGTGATCCTGTCGGGCGTGATGATGCTGGAGCACCTGGGCTGGCAGGAGGCGGCGGATCTGATCGTGAAGGGGCTGGACGCGACGATCGGCCAGAAGGTCGTGACCTACGACTTTGCCCGCCTTATGAGCGGGGCCAAAGAGGTCAAGTGCTCGGAGTTTGGCGATGCGATCATCGCCAGCATGAAGGGCTGAGGGCTACGCAATCGCCTGACCTCCTAGCTGCACCAGGAGCTTCGCCAGCGATGGATGCGGGCCTTGTCAGCGCCCGCATCCCGCTCACCGACGTCGCTGGCTTCGCGTCGCCCAGCTCGGCAAGGCGGCGCGCGCCGGCCAGCTGCTCGGCTCCGAGGTCGTCTACTTGGGCGCCTCGGCCGAGGTCGCGCGCCCGATGACCGCGCCGCTCACCGCGCCGCTCACCGCGCACAACATCCTCCTGTCGAGAATTGTCACAAAGCGGAGCCTCCAGGCCGGGCTGGCGTATGCCCGCAGCCGGCGGCGATTGCGCTGAAATTCTGCTTGCTTAGCCCCACAATTTGCCCGACCATGCCCTTGTTTGACTGACGCATAGCTGACACCTCTTGGGGGGCCCCTGAGCAGACTCCGATCCCGAGCCACCGGCGCGCCTTGGACTTCGCGATGACCGGCCCGGCCATCGCCCTGGCGGGCTGGGTGCTCTCAAGCTCCCAAGCTGGCAAGTCGGGCAGGGCCCGGCCGCAGCGAGGTCACCTGCAGCCGTGCGCTGACCGGCGGATGGCTGTTGACGCCGGCCGGCACCTGTCTACGATGTGACTCGTCAAATTTTCAGTACCCCGGAACCGCCTATGGCCAAGTCGAGACCGTCTACTACGCCGCGCCGCCCTTCGCTCTCCGAGCACACCGAACCGGCAGCCCTGGGGCCTGCCGCCCCCGGACCCGTGGGGAGCAGCGTGCTCCTGGGGCTGGCCCCGGTCAGCGAGCCAGAGACCATTTCGATCTACGGCGCCACCGAGCACAACCTGCAGATCAGCCACCTGGAGATCCCCAAGAAGCGGATGGTGGTCTTTACCGGCGTGTCCGGCTCGGGCAAGTCGTCGCTGGCGTTCGACACCCTTTATGCCGAGGGCCAGCGCCGCTATGTCGAGTCGCTGTCGGCCTACGCCCGGCAGTTCCTGGGTCAGATGGACAAGCCCAAGTACGAGTCGCTGCGCGGGCTGTCGCCGACCATCGCCATCGAGCAAAAGAGCGCCTCGTCCAACCCGCGCTCGACCGTGGGCACGGTCACCGAGGTCTACGACTACCTGCGCGTGCTGTACGCCCGGGTCGGCGAGCAGCACTGCCACCAGTGCGGGCGGCGGGTGGCGGCGCAGTCGGCGGCCGAGATCGCCGCGGGGCTTGCGAGCCTGCCGGCGGGGACGGTGGTGACGCTGCTGGCGCCGGTGGTGCAGAACCGCAAGGGCGAGCACACCGAGCTTTTCGACAAGGCGCGGCGCGGCGGCTACAGCCGGGTGCGGGTCAACGGCGAGATCGTCCGCCTGGAGGACGCCCCGGCGCTGTCCAAGAAGCACAAGCACTCGGTCGAGGTGGTGACCGACCGCATCGCCATCGCCGGGGGAGACAGCGGCGCCGACGCCGACACCCGGCGGCGGCTGCACGACTCGGTCGAGGCGTCGCTGAAGCTGTCGGGCGGGACGCTGCTTGTCAGCAAGGAGCGCGACGGGGTCACCGAGCCCGAGCAGCTCTTGTCGGACAAGCGCTCGTGCCCCGACTGCGGCATCGCCTTTCCCGAGCTCGTGCCGCCGTCGTTCTCGTTCAACTCGCCGCTTGGCATGTGTCCGGAGTGCACGGGCCTGGGCACGCGCATGGAGATGGATCCGCAGCTTGTGATCCAGAACCCCAAGCTGTCGATCCGCGGCGGCGCCATCGAGCCGTGGGCGGCCTCGATGGAGCGCGGCGACGGCTGGGTCTACAGCATCATCCGCGCCCTGTCCGACGAGTTTGGCATTGATCTAGACAAGCCGTGGAAGGAGCTCACCGCCAAGCAGCAGCACCTGGTGCTGTTCGGGGCTGGGGACCGCCGGGTCGAGGTGCGCTGGGAGGGGCGGCACGGCGCCGGGGCGTGGGCGATGCGCTTTGAGGGCGTGCTCAACACCCTCATGCGCCGCTACAAGCAGACCCCCAGCGAGCAGATGCGGCAGTACTACGAGAAGTTCCTGCGCGAGGCCGACTGCCACGCCTGCAGCGGCACCCGCCTGCGCCCCGAGTCGCGCGCGGTTTATCTTTTGAGCGAGCCGGGCAGCCCGCCGCGCTACCCGATCTCGGAGATCTGCGCCATGACGGTGGCCGACGCGGTCGCCCTGTTCAAGGAGCTGCCGCTGTCCGGCTCGCGCGAGGTCATCGCCAAGGAGCTGCTCAAAGAGATCAACGCGCGCCTGGGGTTTCTGCTCAATGTCGGGCTCGACTACCTGTCGCTGTCGCGGGCGGCGGCGACGCTGTC
This sequence comes from Polyangia bacterium, assembly GCA_044222245.1. Taxonomy (GTDB): domain Bacteria; phylum Myxococcota_A; class Polyangia; order Palsa-1104; family JAEUJZ01; genus CALFML01. The sequence continues at coordinate 5,053 of JBGANQ010000087.1, forward strand.
GGGCGGCGAGGCGCAGCGGATTCGCCTGGCCTCGCAGCTCGGCTCGGAGCTGTCGGGGGTTATGTACGTGCTGGACGAGCCCTCCATTGGCCTGCACCAGCGCGACAACCAGCGGCTCATCACCACCCTGCAGCGGCTGCGCGATCAGGGCAACAGCGTGCTGGTGGTCGAGCACGACGCCGAGACCGTGCTGTCGGCCGACTGGGTGGTCGACTTCGGCCCGGGCGCCGGCCGCTACGGCGGACAGGTGGTATTCTCGGGCACCCCGAGCCAGCTGCTCCGCGACGAGCGCTCGCTCACCGGAGCGTATCTGTCGGGCAAGCAGAGCATCGCCGTGCCCACCGCCCGCCGCACCGCCTGGGAGTGGCTGGAGATCGTCGGCGCTCGCGAGCACAACCTCAAGAACGTCGACGTCAAGATCCCGCTCGGCACGCTGTGCGCGGTGACCGGGGTGTCGGGGGCCGGCAAGTCCTCGCTGATCAACGCCATCCTGCGGCCGGCGCTGATGAAGGAGCTGCACGACAGCCGCGACCCGGTGGGGGCGCACGACCGCATCGTTGGCCTGGGCAATCTCGACAAGGTCATCGCCATCGATCAGCAGCCGATCGGCCGCACCCCGCGCAGCAACCCCGCCACATACACCAAGGCCTTCGACCTCATCCGCAACCTGTTCGCCGAGCTGCCCGAGGCGCGCGCCTACGGCTACAAGCCCGGCCGCTTCTCGTTCAACGTCCACGGCGGCCGCTGCGAGGCCTGCGAGGGCGACGGCATGAAGCGGGTCGAGATGCACTTCCTCGCCGACGTGTTTGTCCCCTGCGAGATCTGCAAGGGCAAGCGCTACAACGAGGCGACGCTGCGCGTGCGCTACCACGACAAGAGCATCGCCGACGTCCTGGATACCCCGATCGCCGAGGCGCGCGAGCTGTTTCAGAACCACCCGGGGCTGTCGCCGATCCTCAGCACGCTGTGCGATGTCGGCCTTGGCTACCTCGCGCTCGGGCAGCCGGCGCCGACGCTGTCGGGCGGTGAGGCGCAGCGCGTCAAGCTGTCGCGCGAGCTGTGCCGGCGCGACACCGGACGCACCCTGTACCTCCTGGACGAGCCGACGACCGGCCTGCACTTTGACGACATCAAGCGCTTGCTGCTGGTGCTCGACCGCCTGGTCACCGCGGGCAACACGGTGCTGGTCATCGAGCACAACCTGGACGTCATCAAGTGCGCCGACTGGCTGATTGATCTCGGCCCCGAGGGCGGCGAGCGCGGCGGTCAGATCATCGCCAGCGGCACCCCCGAGCAGGTGGCGGCGGTGCCGAGCTCGTACACCGGCCAGTACCTCCGCCAGGTCCTGGGCGAGCCGCTGCGGCTGCCCGTCGCTGGCGTGCCCCCCGAAGCCGCGCGCGGCAAGTCGCGCCGCCCGGCCTGAGCGCGCCAGCTCCGCACAGCGGCGCGACAACCGCCACCGCCAAGCGAGCTTCGCCTGCCCTGCCCCGGCCGTTGCGGCTGGAGCTAGACCAGGCTGCGCGGCGCTTCCCCCGGGCCGCCTGCCTCTGCTCTGCCGCAGGCTTACTCAGCGGCAAACAGGAGGCAGATTCAAGTGACCCCAGCGGGACTTGAACCCGCGTTTTCGGCGTGAGAGGCCAACGTCCTAACCGCTAGACTATGGGGCCGAGCTGCAGAATGACTAAGAAAGACTGAGAGTGAGACTGACGATGGAACTGCAGAGTGACCCCAGCGGGACTTGAACCCGCGTTTTCGGCGTGAGAGGCCAACGTCCTAACCGCTAGACTATGGGGCCGAGAGAAGCTGAGTACTACCGAGTTCGGGGACAAGGATTCGAACCTTGATAGCCAGATCCAGAGTCTGGCGTCCTGCCGTTGGACGATCCCCGAAGAAGACTTGCAACACCGCGCAAGCGGAATGGGAAGAGACTAGTCACACCGCCGGAAATGTCAATTGCAAATTTTGTCCTGGTGCTGCGACCTTGCGCTCTCGACGGGCAGCGAGCGAGAAATCAGCGCCCCCGCGACGCGGACGGCGACCGGGCCGCGAGGCAGCGCCGGCCGCTTGGCCGAGCGACCTACTTTTTGGGCTGGTGCGACTCGATGTACGAGATCGCATCGCCGACCGACTTGATCTGCTCGGTGTCCTCGTCGGGGATCTCGATGTTGAAGTTCTCCTCAAGGGCCAGCACGAGCTCGACCACGGCCAGCGAGTCGGCCTTCAGATCGTCGATAAACCGTGCCTCGCGCTTCACCTTGTCCATCGAGATCTCAAGCTGGGCAGCAATGATCTCGCGGACCTTTTTTTCGATATCGTCGCTCATCCACTCCTCCGGTGCGTACGTTGTGCGTGGGGGTTTCTGGTTTGGGTGCGGTCTGGGTGCGGTTTGGGGACCGGCCGCCGTTTCGCCCCGCCATTCTGCATCGGGAAAAGCTGAAACACTAGTCCCGCTTCGTCGAGGAATATGTCCGCTTAGCCGATCAGCAGACCGCCGTTTACGCGCAGCACCTGGCCGGTGATGTAGCTTGCCTGCGGCGAGGCGAGGAACGCCACCGCGTCGGCGACGTCCTGCGGCTGGCCGATCCGACCAAGCGGAATCTGGCCGAGCAGCTGCTGCCGCGCCTCGCCCTGCAGGTGCTGCTGGGTCATGTCGGTCTCGATAAAGCCCGGTGAGACCGCGTTGACCGTCACCCCGCGCGCGGCGAACTCGCGGGCCAGGGTGCGGGTAAAGCCGATAAGGCCCGCCTTGGCGCTGACGTAGCTCACCTGGCCGATGTTGCCCGACTCCCCGACCACCGAGGTGAGGTTGATGATGCGGCCGCTCTCCTTGGCCTTGAGCAGCAGCCGCGAGGCGGCCCGACACAGGTAGAACACCGACGAGAGGTTGGTCTCCAGCACCCGGTGCCAGTCGGCCGTCTTGACCCGCATGAGCAGGCCGTCCACGGCGATCGCGGCGTTGTTGCACAGCACGTCCAGGCGCTTGTACTGCTCGCCGATCGACTTGATCGCCGCGTCCACTGCTGCCTCATCGGCGACGTTGAACTGGACGATCTGGCCGTGCTCGGGGCCGCCGATGGCCTCCAGGGCGTGCAGCGCCGCCGCCTCCCCCTGGTTGTAGTTTATGAGCACGAACATTCCGTCGCGGGCCAGGGCGCAGGCAATGGCGCGACCGATGCCGCGCGAGGCACCGGTGACCAGGGCGACGCGGCGGTCGGCGTGCTGGGGGCGCGCTGATTCTTGGGCAGTCATGGGCTCCTTTACAGGACCTCGGAGTTACGAGGTCTTTCCGAGCGCGCCGAGCTCTGCCAGCCCGGCGGGCTCGGCGAACGAATAGAGCGCGAGGGTCGGCGCGATGCGCTTGATGAGTCCGCACAGGACGCGGCCCGGCCCCACCTCGATCGCCGCCGTGGCCCCGAGCTCGACCAGCCGGTGGACGCAGCGCTCCCAGCGCACGGTGCCGGCGACCTGGAGAAACAGGCGCTCGCGCACCGCGTCGACCGGGCCGCTCTGCGGGTAGGGCGCGGCGTCGATGTTGGCGATCACGGTGAGCTGCGGCAGCGCCACCTGCGTCTTGTGCAGCTCGGCGCGCAGGCGCTCTGCCGCCGGCTCCATCAGCGTCGAGTGGAACGGCGCGCTCACCGGCAGCAGCTTGCATAGCTTTACGCCCTGCGCCTTGGCCAGCCCCATCGCCCGCTCGACCGCGGCGCGGTGGCCGGAGATCACGATCTGGCCGGCGCCGTTCTCGTTGGCCGGCTGGCAGCGCTCCTGCACATCGCTGGCGTTCTGACACAGCTCGGCGACCACCTCGGCGGACAGGCCGACGATCGCCGCCATCGCCCCGAGCCCCTCGGCCACCGCCTCCTGCATGAAGCGCCCGCGCAGGTGGACAAGGCGCACCGCGTCGGCGAACGCAAGGCTCTGCGCCACCACCAGCGCCGAGTACTCGCCCAGCGAGTGCCCGGCGCACAGCGTCGGCACAAGGCCCAGCTCGCGCCGCAGCACGGTGGCCGCCGCCACCGAGCACACGAGCAGCGCCGGCTGGGTGTGCTGGGTGCGCACCAGCTCCTCGCTCGGACCGTTCCAGCACAGCTCGCTCAGCTTGAAGCCGAGCGCCTCGTCGGCCTGGGCGAACAGCTCGCCCACGTAGGGGAACGCCTCGACGAGGGCGCGGCCCATGCCGACGTGCTGCGAGCCCTGCCCGGGAAATACAAACGCGATCGCAGTCATGAGCTCACCAGCGCAAGCAGGCCGAGCCCCAGGCCAGGCCGGCGCCCAGGGCGCAGAACAGCAGCCGATCGCCGGGCTTGACGCGGCCGGCGCGCACCGCCTCGTCCAGCGCGATCGGCACCGAGGCCGACGACGTGTTGCCGTACTTGCTGATGTTGATGAAGAACTTGTCCATCGGCAGCTCCAGCCGCTGCGCCAGCGCCTCGACGATGCGCAGGTTGGCCTGGTGCGCCACCACGAGGTCGATGTCGGCCGGTCGCAGCCCCTGGTGCTTGAGCGCCGCCTGACAGGCCGAGGCGAGGTTTCTCACCGCGTGGGTGAAGATGACCTTGCCGGCCATGTGGATGAAGTGCTGGCCGGCGGCCAGCGTCTCGGCGCTGGTCGGATAGCGCGAGCCGCCGCCGGGGATGCTCAGCGACTCGGCCTGGGTGCCGTCGGCGTACAGGTGCACCGACAGCACGCCGCGCTCGGCCTTTTGCTGCTCGTCATCGGCCAGCCCGAGCACCGCGGCGCCGGCGCCATCGCCGAACAGGATGCAGGTGTTGCGATCCTGCCAGTTCACGTAGCCGGACAGGACCTCGACGCCGCACAACAGGATGCGCCGGTACTGGCCGCTGCGCAAAAGGCCCTCGGCCACCGCCAGGCCGTACAGGAAGCCGCCGCACGCCGCCGCCAGATCGAAGGCCGGACAGTGCGGCGCCGCCCCCACCTTGCGCTGCACGAACACCGCGCACGAGGGCAGCGTCATGTCGGCGCTGATCGTCGCGCAGATGACGCAGTCGATCTCCTGCGGGGAGATCCCCGCCGCGGCGCAGGCGCGCAGTCCGGCGGCCGCCGCCAGATCGGAAGCCGCCTCTCCCTTGTCCTTGTCCACGACGCGCCGCGCCGCAATGCCGGTGCGCTCGCGGATCCAGGCGTCGGAGGTATCTACTAGCTTGCTCAGGTCGTCATTGGTCAGCTCCCGCTCGGGGAGCGCGCTGCCGGTGCCGAGGATCATCATCCGCCGCGGCGGCGTCGTCGAAGTGCCTTGCTCTGTCATCTCTGCTGTCATTCGCTCTCCGCGCTCGGATTGGCGGGCGGGGACTCTGCGCCCCCGCCCGGCCCCAGGCTCCGGTGCGCCACAATGGCCTGCTGGAGCGCCGGAGCCAGTCCGGCGGCCACATGTTCCTCGGCGACTGCGATGGCCCGCGAGATCGCGCGCGCGCTGGAGCGGCCGTGGCAGATGATCGCCACGCCGTCCACGCCGAGCAGCGGCGCCCCGCCGCGCCCGTCCACGTCCACCACCTGCTTGAGCCCGCGCAGCACCGGCCGCATCAGCAGCGCCCCGAGCTGCGCGAGCAGCGACCGCTTGACCTGCATGCGCAGAAACTCGGCGAGAAAGCGCCCCGCGCCTTCGGCCGTCTTGAGCACCACGTTGCCGGTAAAGCCGTCGGTCACCATGACATCCAGGCCGCCGCCGCTGTCACCGCCGCCGGCGCGCTGCCACTGAAACAGATCACGGCCCTCGACAAAGCCGACGTACTCAAACTCCGGCGAGGGAAACTGCGATAGCAGGGCGTGCGCCTCGCGCAGGAGCGGCGTGCCCTTGCTCGCCTCCTCGCCGTTAGACAAAAGGCCGACGCGCGGCCGCACCGGTGAGCCCGGCGTGCGCAGCCGCGCGAAGGTCGCCCCGAGCACCGCGAACTGCGCCAGGGTAAACGGCTTTACCTCGACGTTGGCCCCGGTGTCGAGCAGCAGGCACTGGCCCACGCCGCTAAACGTCCCTTGCGGCGAGCGCTCCAGCCGCGGCAAGGGCACCGCGATGCCCGGCCGATCCAGGCCCTTGAGGCGCCGCAGGATGAACAGGCCGCAGGCCAGCGCCGCCCCCGAGTTTCCCGCCGAGACCACCGCGCTGGCTTCGCCGCGCCGGACCATCTCGAAGGCCACTCGCATGGACGAGTCGCGCTTTTTGCGCATCGCCTGCCCGGGGTGATCGTGCATCGTGATCACCTCGGTGCAGTGCCTTATCGGTATCGCGAGCTCGCTCGCCCCAAGGCGCGCGAGCTCGTTCTGGAGCAGCGGCTCATTGCCGACCAGCACGACCTGCGAGCCGTGACTGCGCACCGCATCTACCGCGCCCGCCACCTCCGGGCCCGGCGCTGCGTCGCCGCCCATGGCGTCGATGGCAATGACAGCCGCCACGACCAGTCGCTTTCAGCTTATGAGTTCTCGTCGGCGGTGTTCTGAGCGCTGGACTTGTCTTTGGGCTGGATGACGACGCGCCCCTCTTTGGCCGGGCCGTACCACCCGCACGAGTCACACACCCGGTGGGGCACCCGCGCCGCCGAGCAGTTGGGACACGGACTGGCCGCCGGCACCGGGGTCTTCATCCACTGCGCGCGGCGCGAGTCGCGGCGAGCACTTGACTGTCTTCTCTTGGGAACGGCCATATCGAAAAGTCTCCAGGTCGGGTTACAGTTTGACGTTCTTCAGTGCCGCGAGCGGTCCGATCGAGGGCACAGGCGAGCAGCTGCACGGGGCTACGTTGCGATCTGTACCGCACTGCGCGCACAGACCCAAGCAGTCGTCTTTACACAGGATTCGCAGGGGGACTGCCAGGATGATGTACTCTCGCATAATCGGTGCGAGGTCGACAATCTCCCCGTCATGGTGGGCGTAGTCGAGGTCATCGGCATCGGGATCGGCGGTGGTGTCTTCGACCTGGATCTTGCTCGGCGGGGCAAAGATCGTATGCACCGGGATGTCGAGCGGCACCCGGGCGGGGCTCAGGCAGCGGTGGCAGGGCAGCGTGAGGACGCCCTTCATCTGCCCCACGCACTGCACCGTCGTGTTGTGCTTGCTGAGCTCGGCCTTGAGGGTGACCGCGCAGCCGTCGAGCTCAGCGTCCATGTCCCCCACGGCGTCGCGCAAGAGCTCTGGCGAGAGCGGGGTGTTGATGTCGACCTGACTGTTGTCGAGGTCCTTTAACCGATAGCTGAGTTCTGTCATGGCCGAAACCGAGATGCTGCATCATAGAGACCGCTCTCTCGATGTCAAGCACGGTCCGCGGGTGGCGGGCAGGGATTTTGGGCCGGCCGCGGCCTTATAAGCCGGCCCAGGCAGGGAAGGCCAGGCGGAGCCGACTAAAACGTCAGCGGCCGCGCCGCGCAGCCGGGGATGCTCGGATCGCGCCGGCCCAAAAAGCCGCGCAGGCTGATCAGGGCCCGCCACGCCGGCGTCAGCGGGCCGAAGCCGCCGCCCCCGCCGACATCGAACGAGCCCCGCCACCAGGCGATGCGGAAGATCCCGCGCAGCTCGGTGGAGGCAAGGTCCTGGCCGCCCACCAGGTTCACCTGGCCCGTCGCCTCGGCGATGAGCGCCAGGCCGACCCGGCGCACCGGCAGCTCACCGCCGGCCGCGACGCCCCAGGCAAAGGAGTTGTGCAGCGAGGTCTCGTAGAGCATGCGCGCCGGCGCCAGCCGCAGCTCGACGTTGACGGCCGCAGCGATCGGCCCCTTGTGCAGCCAGCCGATGAGCCGCGGCGCCACCGTAAAGCCCGAGGTCGCGACGAAGTTCGCGGCGCCGCTGCCCGGCCCGGGGAACGAGAGCTCCAGCGCCAGGGCGAGCTGCGCCCAGCGCTCTGGCGGGGTGAGCAGCGCCTTGCCGCGCAGCCGGACATCGCCGATCGCCGTGGTCGCAAGGGCGCTCGCGCCATCGGCCATCGGATCGGCGCTGCCGGTTGCCTGCAGGCGATCGCCGATCTGCCACAGCGCCACCGGCACGCCAACCCCGAACGCCAGGCGCTTGCGCCACAGGCCAAACTCGGCCCCCAGGTCCAGCGTCACCCGATAAGTGACCGGCTCGGCGACCTGATCCAGGGTGAGCGCGCTGCGCAGGCGAAATGGATGACCGATGCCCGTCGCCAGGCCCGTCACCCAGACCTGCCCCGCCGGCGCTACCGGTGCTCCCTCGACCTGACCAAAGGCCGCTGGACCGGGCGCCGGGGTGTAGCGATCGACAGCGATGCCGGTCGCGGTGACCGACTGCGCCCAGGCCGCGCCGGCCCGCAGCAAGAGAGCGGCCGCCCCCAGACAAAGCAGCGCCGTCCGCCGCCCCGCGGTCGCCGGCATCAGCTGTCTCTAGGACTGCGCGCTCTTGGGGGCGGGCTTGCCCGGCTCGCCGAAGCCGGCGAACAGCTCGGCGCTGCTCAGCGTCGACTTCTTGCTCTCTTTCTTCTTGCGACGCTTGCCCGCCTGCTCGTGGTGGCGCTTGCGACGGTTCTCGGAAACTGCGGTATTCGAGGCCATTTATCACTCCCAGAAACGGTTGCCAGAAACAGTTGCTGCTTTCGCGATGCCGCAGTGTGGACAGCGGCATTTGCCTTGTCAAGGCTCGTCGCGTCAGGCCGGCTGCGCGCGGCCGGACAGGAGCCCCGGCGGCTCAGTGCGCGCCCTGGCGGATCCACAGCTCCAGGGCGTGCAGCAGCGACGGATTGAGCGGCTCCCCGGCGGGCGGCATCGGCGCGCCGCTTATCCGCGCCGCGCCGCCGCCGGCGATGAGCTTGCGCAAGAGATAGCTCCGCTCGGGCGCCCCCGGCTGCACGAGCAGCAGCCCTTCAAAGCTGCCGCGCGCCCGCGTCGTCGTCAGAAAAGTCGCCAGCGATGCCGCCGGCAGATCCAGCGCCAGTCCCTGCGCCGGCGCCGCAGCCGACCCACCAGCTCCGCCGGCCGCCGTCGAGCGGTGACAGCCGGCGAGCGCGCAGCGAGCGCCCAGGCCCGCCGGATCGCCGAGCAGCTGGCTCAGGCTGACCTCGGGCTCTGGGGGCGCGGCCGGGGCGACGAAGCTGCCGGTACGAAAGCGCACCGCGAGCGGCGGATCGAGCGCCCGCCCCGAAAGCGCCTGGACCTCTTTGGTCAGGCTGACGAAGTAGTCGTTTTCCGGCAGCAGCTGGCGCCGCGGCCGCAGGACCAGCTGCCGGCTCGCCAGGCTCAGCTCGAGCAGAAACTCGATCGCCTGCCCGCGCAGCCCGAGCTGCACGGCGGGAAACTGCGCCGTCGCCGGATCGGGGAAATCGCTCAGGGTGAGCTTGATGGTCGGGTTTACCGGCTGCGGCTGATCGAGTGGCTGGGGAAGCGTTACGGCGGTGACAGTAAAAGGTGGGTCGGTGAGCGGGGGATAGAGCTCGGCGTCAGTAGGTACACTGCAGGCGGCGACAGCCAGGAGGGCGGCGAGTCTGGCGACCGGCCCCAAGGTTCCCCCCCCGGTCGCGCCGGCTCGCGCATGGGGCCGCATCAGCTCTCGGTGTACATCCGAATCTGCTCGCGCACGACATCTTCGGTGATCCCGGTGCGCAGGTACTCTTTGAGGCAGTCCGCGAGGGTGATCATCATGTCGGAGGTGCTGCGATCCTCGGCCAGCCGGGTCAGCAGCGAGCGTGCATCACGGCTCTCATCGTGTCTCAGGAAGTCCCGGACCATCTCAATGGTCAGGTCTCCCTGAAAGTCGAGCATGAGATTTTCAAGCAAATAATTGATGAGAGCGTTCACGACTTCCTCCGCACTGCGGTGAGGGTAAGGACGGATAGCAACTTTAATAGGTAATATCAGGTCCTTGCGCGATTGTACACTTCCGCGTCTTGGCGCAAGCCCCCGCGGGCCCCGGCTGGCGGCCCCATTGCAAAGGCCGCGCCCGTCGCCCGACCGGGTCGCGGGGCGCGCCCAAGCGGCGGCCGACCCGCGCTCGCCGCCCCGCCGCCGCTGCTAAATTCCCCGCGCTCCTGACCGCCGCGCCCGACCGCAGCTGGCCCGCGGCCCCGGCCGCCCCGCTGCAGACCGACAAAGGTCGGCAGCCGCTTGCGCCGGCCGGTCGGCCTGAAGTAGGCTGCCGCCAGTTGGCCTAAGTTGTCCACCATCCCGCTCAACCTGCTCTTTGGCCTCTTGTGCGGTGGGTGCCTGGCGGCGTGCGCGGGCGCGCGGATGGCGGTCCGCCCGCGGCACCGGCAGCCGGGGCTCGGTGCCGCGAGCCTTTCCTACTGGCTGCGTCTCCTGCAGGCGCCGCTGCTGTACGTCCTGGTCGCGGTGGTGCCGGCGGCCGGATACTTGGGAGCGCAGTTTCCCGACTGGTCCTTCATGTACCTGCTGGACCCACAGCGGCTCTCGGCAACCACCCAGGGCCTGTGGGTGCTCGGCGCCGCCCTGCTCACCGGCGCCGCCGTGGTGGCCGGCTTCCTCCTCGGGCTGCGCGGCTGGCAGCGCTACGGCGGGCGGGCGCTCGGGCTCGCCCTGGGCGGCCTGCTGCTGGGTTACCTGGCACTTGTCACTCTGGCGTTGCGCGCCGGAAGGCTGTCCGAGGTCGGCACCTACGCAAACTTCCACGCCGGCCTGGCAGGCGGCCCGAGTCTTGGCGGCTGGCTCATGCGGCCGCTGTTCTCGCTGGACGCCTGGCGGCTCGGCGATCGAGCATTTGCCCTGCTCTACGATCTGATCGCGATAAACCTCTGCCAGGCCGCGGCGCTTTTCCTAGTCTGCCGCGCCCTTGTGACTAAAAGTGAGTTCATTGTCGATAGGCCCATAAGCTATTGGCAATCTTGACGGCGCCCTTCTCGCCCTGATACCGTGAGCCTTATGACAGGAGTGTCGCGTCTGCTCGCACTAAGTGCCGTGCCCTGGCTGCTTTTAGCCTCAGCCTGCGGCCCGATCACCTACGTGCACCGAGTCACCTTCGGCGCCACCGGGGATGTGGCGGAGGCTCGTACCCTCAACGCCGAACAGCTGGCCCCGTACGAGTTCACCGCTGCGACCCAGTATCTGCGCCGCTCCATGGAGCTCGCCGGGTACGCGCGCTTTCACGACGCGAATAACTTCGCCAAGAAGGCTCTTGTCCAGGCCGCCGATGCCAAGAAGGTCGCGCAGCGGCGCAACAAAGGCACCGAGCTGCCCATCTTCAACCCCCGCGACAAGAGCATGTTCATCGACAAGGACGGCTTTGTCCGGCGCAAGTCGAGCCTCGAGTCGGGTGACTCCGACTTCGAGAAGCCGCCGGGCCTGGACAACGAGAAGCCGCCGCTCATCATCGATCCGAACAAGGACGCCAAGAAGAAGGAGGCGAAATAATGGCTCGCCTCACTGACTTCTTTGCCCGCCGGCCGCGCCTGGGCGCCGCGCGCACGCTGGTGCTGGCCGCCCTGCCGCTATTTGCCGCCTGCCCGGGCAGCCAGCTCAAGCGCGAGCTGGTCGCCGTCAAGGCCAACATCGATCAGGCGCGCAACCAGGGCGCCTACCTGTGCGCCCCGGTCGAGCTGGCAATGGCGGAGTCGCACTACGACTTCACCGCCGCCGACCTGTACTACGGCGACTACCTCGCCGCCAAGGACAACTTCGCGGTTGCCGAGCGCAACGCCCGCGAGGCGCTGGAGAAATCGCCCCCCAACGCCTGCAAGTTCCAGGACGAGCGGCCCGTCATCGTGCCCAAGGTCGGCGATCGCGACGGCGACGGCATCCTCGATGATGTCGACAAGTGCCCCGACGATCCCGAGGACAAGGACGGCTTCGAGGACGAGGACGGCTGCCCCGATCCCGACAACGACAAGGACGGCATCCTCGACGTCGACGATAAGTGTCCCAACGAACCCGGGCCCAAAGAGAACCAGGGCTGCCCGGATACCGACAAGGACAAAGACACCGTCGTCGATCGCCTCGACAAGTGCCCCGACGACCCCGGTCCGCCGTCCAACGCCGGCTGTCCCGAGAAGAAGTACATCACGATCACCCAGGAGAAGATCGAGCTCAAGGAGCAGGTCCAGTTCGCGACCGGCAAGGCCAAGATCAACCCCGAGTCGTTCGATCTGCTCAACGAGGTCGTCGATCTGCTCAAGAAAAACCCGACGATCAAGCTGCGCATCGAGGGTCACACCGACACCAAGGGCAACCCGAAGAAGAACATCAAGCTGTCGCAGGACCGCGCCAAGGCGGTCAACGACTACCTGGTCGAGCACGGCATCGACCAGGGTCGCCTGACCTCCGAAGGCTACGGTCAGACCTGCCCGGTCGCCGACAACAAGACGGTCGAGGGCCGCGAGAAGAACCGCCGCACCGACTTCTTCATCGCCCGCGATGGCGTCGGCAGCACCTGCGCGCCGCTGCCTGCTGGCAAGGTCAAGGGCAAAAAGGGCAAGGCCGACGCCCCGGCTGGCGACGGCGGCGACGCGCCCAAGAAGAAGCGCCGCAAGAAGACCGCCGAGCCCTAGCCCTCCGGGGAGCCCACGCAGCGGCCCGCTCCGCTGCGCCCCACCGAACCTGCGGCAGCTCAGCGCCCGCCCGCGCAGTCGCGTTTGGCTAGAGCCTGCTCGCGCTGAGCCGCCGATTCGCCGCCAAAGCTCCAGCAGTAGGCCGCTGTTTCGAATTCAGAGTGAACGATATCGACCTCCATGTCAGAAGGTATGGAGTTTAATCAGCAGCCCAAGTTGACAAGTCTCTCTCAGCAGGCGGTGCGCTGGCTGCTGGCAAGTTTCTTCGCGCGCGACGACCAGCTCGGCGTGGGCCGGTCCTCCCGAGCGCGTCGCCAGCATGAACAAAAAGGCCATGGAGGCGCTACGACGCCTCGAGTTCCTCGCCCGCCGGACCTCGAAGAGTGCGTGGCGCTGCACATGAACAAGATGATCAGAGCATCCAGGCCGCCCGCACCTACATAAACCTCGGCATGGTCTACGTCCAGATCCACGACAACGCCCGCGGCGAGCAGTGGTTCCGCAAGGCGCTGACCATCAACCCCAACGCCAAGCTCGATCCCGCCCTGGCCACCCCCGACATCCAGACCGTCTGGGATAGAGCCACTGGCAAGGCCTCGCCGGCCCCCGCGCCCGCCCCTGCCCCGGTGGCCCAGGTCGAGCCGCCGCGGCCGCAGCCGGTCGCCCAGGCGCCCGAGCCGACCCCGCGGCCCGATCCGACGCCGCCGACGCCGCCGCCGAGCGACAATGTCGGCGGCATCGACATCCCGCAGAAGCCGCCGACGACGCTGACGCCCAACCAGGGCCTGGAGTACAGCGCCGACGAGCTGTTAAACCCCACCAAGAAGGTCGAGCTGCGCAGCATCCCGTATGAGGAGGTGCCGGCCAACCAGAAGTTCAGCATCTACTTCACCCCGGTGCCGATCCATCCCATGGGCACCGTCAGCAAGGCGACGCTGTTTTACCGGACCCTCGGTCAGGCCAAGTACAGCGAAGCGGCGATGTCGCTCAGCCGCAAGCAGCAGGGCGACTGGACGGGCAGATTCCGGTCGAGGCGACCACCGGCCGCGCCATCCAGTACTACATGGAGGCGTACGACAACCTCGGCCGCGTCTGCGGCAACTTCGGCACCGCCGACAACCCGACGATCATCCGCGTCACCGCCGCCCGCGGCATCGCCGCCATCCCGGCCGAGGACGTCGAGAACCCGCTGGCCTATGTGCAGAAAGAGGACGAGCGGAGCCGCCTCAGCATGCTGCGCGATCACGTCTACATCGACGTCTCGGTCGGCTCGGGCGGGGCGGTGATCAGCTCGGGCGCGACCACCGAGGTGGCGTGGTTTTACAACCGCTCCGCCAACGCCTTCGAGCCGGCGCGCGCCAGCAGCGGCGGCTTCATCTGGGCCGGCCTCGGCGTGCGCGCCGAGCTTGGCGCCTACCTGTACCGTGGGCTGTCGCTCGGCGTCTCCGGGCGCTTCGAGGCGTTCCTCAACCACACCGCCGATAGCTACGAGAACGCCAACCTCAGCCCGGTCTGCCAGGACAGCCGCGGCAACCCCTCGCCGTGCTTTGGCACCACCACCAAGGGGCAGTTTGGCTTCATCGTGCTCGGCAAGCTGCGCTACCAGTTCCGCCAGGGCCACGCCTTCCGTCCCTACCTGCACGTCGACGTCGGCGGCGGCGAGTGGCGCGGCGCCCTGAACATCGACGGCTCGCGCCCGCTTACCAACGGCGCCATCGACAACAGCTCGCCCTACCAGCCGACCGACGTGTGCAGCGCGACCTATAACGGCAAGACCGACACCACGCGCGATCCGCCCGGCTGCAGCTCGATCGGCGGCAACGTCGGCTACAACCAGCGCGACGCCGCTGCCAAGTCGGTGCCGCCGACCAACCTCAACCCCGTGTGCCCGGCCAACGGCTCGTGCCGCGACGCGGTGCTGCTCAACAAGGTCATGGTCGGCGGCGGCCTGGGCTTCTACGCCGGCAGCCGCCACGCCGGACTGTCGGTGGACGTCAACATCCTCACCGCCCTGGGCGGCCAGTTCGGTGTCCTCATCGACACCTATATCGGACCGCAGTTCATCTTCTAGAACCGCCGCCGCCCAGGTGCGGCGCCGCCTGCCACCAGCTATCGCAAGAGCGCAGTCGCTCTTGCAACGGGCGGCTACGCCTTCTTGCCAAACAGGATGGTCACGGTCCCCGAGCCGTTGTTGCCGACCAGGATGTCCTTCTGGCCGTCGCTGTCGATGTCGGTGATGACCACCGCCTGCGGCTGCATGCCGACCGGCACGGTGTCGCTTGCGGCAAACCCGCCGCCGGTCTGCCCACGCAGGATCGACACCGTGGCGCTGCCCGAGTTGGACACTACCGCGTCGAGCCGGCCGTCGCCGTCGAGGTCGGACAGCGCCACCTGCATCGGCTCGGTGCCGACATCATAGGACAGCGCACTGGCGAAGCTGCCGCCCGCCTGGCCGAGCAGCACGCCGAGCGTGTTGTCCATCCGGTTGACCACCACCAGATCCGGGTTGCCGTCGCTGTTGAGGTCGGCCATGGCCAGCCCGGCCGGGGACTTGCCCACCGGCAGATCGGTGAACACCGCGGCCGAGTACGAGCCGCCCCCCTGCCCCGGCAGGATGCGCACCGCGTTCAGGCTCGGCAGCGCCACCACGATGTCCAGCCGGCTCGGCCGCGCCCCATCGGTGGCGGCCAGCAGCAGCGCCCCGGGCGCCGCCCCCGCCGCGTAGTCGGTGCGCACCGCGAACATGCGGTTGCCCTGGTTGAGGTTGACGCCCACTGAGTTGCCCACCTGGTTGGCGGTGAGCACGTCGGGCCGGCCATCGCTGTTGACGTCGCCCACCGCCAGCGCGATCGGGTGCGCGCCATCGCCGAAGCTGGTCTTGGTGACGAAGCTCGAGCCGAACAGCGCGGTCACGTTGCCGCCAAGGAAGTTGGCCACCGCGGCATCGACCATGCCATCGCTGTCGAAGTCGCCGACCAGCGTCAGCGCGCCGCTGCCGGTCGCCCGCGCCGAACAGCACATCCGCCGCTTGTCGTTGTCGACATCGGTGACCGCCAGCGGATCATAGCGCGCCGACCGGCAGGTCCTGCCGCCGGTACATCCCGGTCCCGCCGTCGCCGCCGCCGCCATCGCTTGTGCTCTGATTCGTGCCGTTCGACCACATCCCGCGAGCGCCGCGGCCAACGCGCCTTCGTCCAGGGCGGTGCAGGTGCTTCTGCTCATCGCCCAGGCCCCCAGCTATCAGCGTCGGTGAAGCGCCCTACATCACCATGGGGCACCCGCCGGACCGGGCGCCGCTCGTCGCCCCACCTCGCGGCGCCGCGGCGCGCCCAAGGGCCCAGGAGCAGGATTCAGAGCCGCGCGGTCGAAAGATTGACCGGCAACCGCCAGGGGGAGCGCGAGACACGCCCTCCGTGGTCGCCCTGTGCCGCCAGTACGAGTCCAGGTCGCAAACCACTCCCTGTTCAATTTGCCCTGAGCGGCAGCGAGCCGTCTCCGCCCGCAGAACGACGACACCAACGTAGTGCTCGACAAGAAGGCCGCGCCGAAGCGGGAAACCGCCGCAGCCACCGTGCGTCCTTTTCATGACGACTTCGTTCCTCGATGGACTCGTGGTCGCGGTGCTGCAGACAGTGTTCAACCACACCGAGTCGTCGGCGACGGTGATCATGCTGCACATCCACCAAAACGGGGTCGGCGTCGCCGGGGTGTACTCGGCCGAGATCGCCGAGATGAAGGTCCAGAAGGTCCTGGCGCTGGCCAAGGGAGCGCGCTTCCCGCTGCTGTGCACCATGGAGCCGCAGTAGCGGCGGGCGGCTACAGGCCGACGTGGCCAGGTAGTCCTTCTTGGGCCGCGCCGGCACCTTGGGCGCCGCCTGGGCGGGGCTCGCGGGTCCAGACCGCTGCTGGCAGCGGCGCGGTCGGGCTGCCGCCGCCGTCCAGGCTCGCCAGCAGCCGCGCTACTTCCTGCAGCTGCTCGGTCGAGCGGGCGACCCAGCCGTTTTTGACCCCGACCCGCTCGGCCATGCTGACGTTCTTCTCCAGGATGTCCTTGGCCTTCTCCAGCAGCACGCGCAGCTTGTCGCGCAGCAGAAGGTCGTAGATGACGCGCTGGTCGCCGGCGCGCACCTCGGGCGGCAGCGGCGCCTTGGCCAGGGCGTCGTACAGCTCGCGGTACAGCGTCCCCACGTGGTAGCCGGCGGCGGTCGCCCAGCTCGGGTTTTTGACCTTGATGGCCTCGACGTACTTGACCTGCGCGTCGAGGAACGCCCGCGCCTTGGCCTCCAGGTCGCGCTCCAGCTGCTGCTGCGGCAGGCGCACCGGCAGCTCGCGGAAGCGCAGGTGGGCTATGTGCGCCAGGTAGAAGTGCGACATGGCGAGGAAGAAATCGGTCTCCAGGCGCTCGCGCTCGCCCTGGCTCTTGAACAGCTCGACGGTGCGGCCAAAGTGCTGCTCGGCGACCGGCAGATCGTGAAGCTCGAAGTGGGCCAGGCCCAGGCGCGCGGTGGCCTCCAGGCGGTCGCTCAGCGCCGAGTCCAGGCGCTGCACGGCCTGGCCGTAGATCTCGGCCGAGGCGACCCAGCGGCCGGTCTCGGCGTAGCAGGCGCCGAGGCGAAACAGGGCATCTTTGACCTGCTTGCTGGCGCTGTGCTCGTCGAGGATCTTGCGGTAGCGCTCGGCTGCGTCGGCAAAGCGTCCCAGGCCCTCGTAGCTGAGGGCGGCGTTGTAAAGGGCCGGCGGCACGTACGGGCTGTCGGGGAAGTTCTTGAGCAGCCGCTCATAGCTGGCCGCGGCATCGGCGTAGCGGTCGGCGTCCAGGTGCTGCCCGCCCTCTTCGAACAGGGTCGGGGCGTCAAAGATCTCGGCCTCGCTGCCGGGGCGGCCGACCTCCAGCTGCAGCGGCTCCATCTCAACGCTGGTCACCGGCGCTCCAAGCTGGCCCGGCCGCACCTGCGGGCCGTGGCTGCAGGCCGTGAGCAGCCAGGCCAGGCAGGCCCCGGCGCACAAGCCGCTGTTCTTCAGCGCCCGACGGGTCGCCCCGGCGCGGGCCCAAGCATGCTGCCGATCCATGGTATCTCCTTGTCTCTTTGGGTATCTTGCCGATTCGCCAGCCGACCCGCGAGCCCCGCTCCGGCCTCGACCGACGTAACACAACTTCCATGTCGCCGCCGCCGCCGCCCACCCCCAGGCCCAGGCCGCCCGCTGCCGGGCTGCTGCCGATTCCGCACCAGGCGCCCTTCCGGCTGCTCGACCGCGTGCTCGCCTTTGACCTCACTGACCGCTGGCTGCGCGCCGAGCGGCGTCTTACCCTCAATGACGCGCTGTGGCCGGGGGAGTCGCAGCCGCCGCCGCATTTTTCTGCTGATCCAGCGGAAGCGGCCGGGCTGGTGTTTCCCGCTACCCTGCTTGTCGAGGCGCTGTGCCAGGCCGCGGCGTGCTTCAACTCGCTGGCCCTGGCCGCCGCGGCTCCCGATCCGGCTCAGCTGGCGACGCCGCATCACGGGTACTTGGTGGCCATCCGCGACTTCAGGTTCCCGGCTTTCGCCTATGTCGGCGAGACCGCTCGGCTTGAAGTCGCGCAGCGGGAGCAGCTCGGCCAGGTGATCGCCTTTGCCTGCTGCGCCACGATCGCGGCGCCGTCGGCCCAATCCCAGCCTCGGGAGATCGCCTGCGGGCGGCTGCTTTTCGCGGTGACCCGAGCGTGATATCCTGGAGACCTCCCAATGAATTCGCACCCCTCCCCGGCCGCCGTGTGGACGCTCATCCCGGCGTACAACGCGCAGGCCACCATTGCCGCGGTGGTCCGCCAAGCGCGGCAGAGCCTGTCGCCGGTGCTGGTCGTCGATGACGGCAGCACCGACCAGACCGGTGCTGAGGCCGCGGCGGCCGGAGCGATCGTGCTCCGCCATGCCGGCAACCGCGGCAAGGGAGCGGCGCTGCAGACCGGCTTCGCCTACGCCGGGCAGCGCGGGGCGCAGGCCGTGCTGACCCTGGACGCCGACGGTCAGCATGATCCGGTCGAGGCCAGCAAGCTCCTGGCCGCCGCCGCCGCCACCCCGGGTAGCCTGGTCATCGGGGTGCGCAGCTTCGACCCGGCGGTGATGCCGCGGCGCAGCCGGATCGGCAACCAGATCTCGACGTTCTTCATCTCGCGCTTTGCCCGCCGCCCGCACCGCGACACCCAGTCGGGGTTCCGCATCTACCCCCGGCGCCTGCTCGCGGCGCCGCTGCGCACCCGCCACTTCGACACCGAGACCGAGCTCGTGCTGTGGGCGGCCAAGCTCGGGATTCCCCTTATCGAAGTGCCGATTCAGACGATTTATCACGGCCACAGCCCCGGCCCCCGTCCCGACGCGACCCCCGCGGACGCCGCCGCCAGTGCCGAGTCCGGTCAGCACCAGGGGCTTGAGCACAAAAGTCACTTCCGCAACTGGGAGGACACGCTGCGCGTGATCCGCCTGGTGATCGGTTCGCCGTGGTGGCGCGCCGCCGGCTCCAGTTGAGTATCTTGCCCCGACCATGGAGGCCCCTTCACATGCCCACGCCGATCTCCCCGCCGCCCGCCCCCCACGCCGCCGCTAAGCCGAGCCCGCGCCGGCCGCGCGGTCGCTTCACTCTGCGCGCGCGCCTTGTCGCCGGGCTCTACCTGGGCGCGCCGCTTTTGCTGGGGGTGGCCGGCCTTGGCTGCGAGCCGAAGGTAAAGCCGATCATCATCAAGGGCCCCACCGTGCAGCCGGTCGCCGAGGCGCGCTGGGGGACGATGCGGGCGATTCACCGCGTGCACATCGACGCCGCGATCGGCGACGGCCGCGAGCAGAACGACGTGCGCGGCATGCTCGCCGTCGAGCGTCCCGACCGCTTCCGCCTGCAGGCGCTCGGGCCGGGCGACATCCAGCTGTTCGACATCGTCAAGGTCGGCGGCGAGGTCAAGGTCGTGCAGAGCCTGGCCGGCGCCGGCAGCAGCCTGCAGCAGAAGGTCCTTTTGTCGATCGGCAACGACCTGTCGGCGGCCTACGATCTGGAGCCGCGGCTGCCCTCGCGGGTCAAGAACATCGGCCTCAAAGAAGGCGAGCTGCGCATCGTCGAGACCGAGCGCACCGTGCGCTGCATGCAGTTCAAGGAAGTGCAGGGCCAGTCGGTCCCGACCCACATGGAGATCGAGAACACCGCCCTCAACTACCGGGTGGTGATCGACGTCGAGTCGGCGACCCTCGACGAGAAGCTCGATCCCAAGCTGTTCCGCATCCCCCGCTGAGCCAGGCGCCGCCAGCTGTCAGGCGCCGCCAGCTGTCAGGCGCCGCCAGCTGTCAGGCGCCGCCAGCTGTCAGGCGCCGCCAGCTGTCAGGCGCCGCCCGGAGCGAGCGGCGTTTTGGTGGCTTGTCCGCCCGCGGTTGTGGTACGACGCTAAGGACATGCTCGATCTCATCGCTCGCTACCCTGAACCCAAGAACGAACCGGTGTTTGGCTACCTGCCGCGCAGCCCGGAGCGCGCGGCTCTGAAGGCGGCGCTCGCCGAGATGTCGGCGCAGCAGGCAGAGGTCCCGCTTTACATCGGCGCCCGGCGCGTGCACACGGGAAACCTCGTCCCCATCACCTCGCCGCACCGCCACCACCACATCCTGGGCCGCACCCACGCTGGCGGCGCCCAGCACGTCGCGGAGGCGATCGCAGCCGGGGCGGCGGCGGCGCACGACTGGGCGGCGCTGCCGTGGGAGCAGCGGGCGGCAGTGTTCCTCAAGGCCGCCGAGCTCTTGTCGGGGCCGTGGCGCATGCGCCTGAACGCGGCGACCATGCTCGGGCAGTCCAAGACCTGCTATCAGGCCGAGATCGACGCCGCCTGCGAGCTGGCCGACTTCTGGCGCTGGAACGTCTACTTCCTGCGCCGCCTGCTCGACAGCGAGCAGCCGATGAGCCCGGGGCAGACCTGGAACCAGGTCGACCTGCGGCCGCTGGAGGGTTTTGTCTACGCGGTCACCCCGTTCAACTTCACCAGCATCGCCGGCAACCTGCCCACCGCCCCGGCGCTGCTCGGCAACACGGTGCTGTGGAAGCCGGCGGCGACGTCGATGCTGTCCTCGCACGTCATCATGGAGATCCTGCTGGAGGCGGGCCTGCCGCCGGGGGTCATCAACCTGCTCAGCGGGCCGTCGGCCGAGATCAGCGCGGTGGCGCTGACCCACCCGGACCTGGCGGGCGTGCACTTTACCGGCTCGACCCCGGTGTTTCAGCAGATGTGGCGCACGGTCGCCGAGAACCTGCCGCGCTACCGGACCTACCCGCGCCTGGTCGGTGAGACCGGCGGCAAGGACTTCATCCTCGCCCACGACAGCGCGGACGAAGAGGCGCTCATCGCGGCGATCGTCCGCGGCGGCTTTGAGTACCAGGGCCAGAAGTGCTCCGCCGCCTCGCGCATCTACGTGCCGGCGCCGATGTGGGCGCGCCTCAAGGACCGCCTGGTCGCCGAGATCGAGAGCATCCGCATCGGCGATGTCGCCGACTTCCGCAACTTCATGGGCGCGGTCATCGACCGCCGCGCCTTTACCTCGATCACCGGCTACATCCGCGCCGCCAGCGAGCTGCCCGGGGCCCGGATCGTCGCCGGCGGCCAGTCTGACGACCGCGAGGGCTACTTCATCCGGCCGACCCTGGTCGAGGCCAGCGACCCCAATCACCGCCTGATGTGCGAGGAGATCTTCGGCCCGGTGGTGACCCTGCACCCCTACACGAGCTTCGACGAGGCGCTGACCCTGGTCGATCGCACCTCGCCCTACGCGCTCACCGGGGCGGTGTTTGCCCGCGATCGGCACGTCATCGGCCAGGCGATGGCCAGGCTCCGCCACGCCGCGGGCAACTTCTACGTCAACGACAAGCCGACCGGCGCCGTGGTCGGCCAGCAGCCCTTCGGCGGTGCTCGCGCCTCGGGGACCAACGACAAGGCCGGCTCGGCGCTGAACCTTATGCGCTGGATCTCGATGCGGACGATCAAAGAAAACTTCCTGCCGCCCAAGGACTACCGCTACGGGTTCCTCCAAGAGGAATAGCCAGCCTCCGCCGCGGCGCCGCCCCCAGGCAAGCCTCGCGGCGCAGTAGCTGCCGGGCCCGGCCCCGGCAAGCGCCAGCGGGCGCGAGCCGCGCCAACCTCTGCCAACCTGGCAGGCGCCGACAAATCTCTCAAAGCAGGGGCAAGTTGTGCCAAAATGAAAAATAGGCACATGTTGTCGGGGTTTGGCTTGCAGACCAGGGTACACTGCTAGAGCCATCCGTCGCCGGCATCGAACTTCACCCCGCCCGGGTGCCGCGGCACCGGCGAGGTTCTCGCGACACCAGGGAGCAATCTGTGACAGCGCCTAGAGAAAACGTGGCGGCCTCGCGGTGGACCAGAGAAATGCTGGTCGCCGCGCTGATGGTGTTTGGTCTTCAGGCGGGCGAGGCGCGGGCCCAGGCGCCCACCGCCTCGTCGCGCGCGGCGCAGTCGGCAGCCGCGCGACCTGCTCCGGCGGCCCCGGCGGCGCAGGCGGCGCCGCTGCTGATCGCGCTCATGCCCTTTGACGGCAAGGACACCCCGGCGCCGCCCAAGCGGCCGCTGCAGCCGATCAATACCGCTGCTGCCGTGGCCGACACCCTGTCGGCGCGACCGCAGGCGCGGTACTACAAGGTGCTCGGTCCCGACCTGTGGGCCGGCATGGCGCGGCTGCGCCACCGCGGCCGGGCCACCGATGTCCGGCCGATCGCTCGCCTTATCAAGGCCAACGTGGTCATCGGCGGCTGGATCGAGGCGACGCCCGGTCCCGACGCCCCCAAGCCCTATCGCCTGACAGTGACGGTGTACGACGAGCAGGGCCAGGTGCTCGGCCAGCTCGGCTACGACGTCGATAAGGCGACGCTCGACCCGCGCAAGTTCAGTAATCAGGGGACGGCGTTCTTCCAGATGCTCGATCAGGCGCTGCACTTGCCGGCCTCCGCCGCGCCGGCCGCCCAGGTCGCAGTGGCCACCGCGCCGCCGGCCAGCCCGACCGGTCGCAGCCCCGGCCCAGGCCCGACTCAGGCCCCGACCCCGGCCAGCGGCCCCGCTGCCTGGCAGCCGGTCAGCCAGCAGCCGCCGCTGGCGATGCCCGAGGGGCAGGTCGTGCAGCTGGAGGACAAGGAGAAGGCCCCGCTCGGTCCGACCGGGCCGCTCATCCCGCAGAGCAAGGAGGCGCACGAGTTCTACGACCGCCGGCCGCCCTGGCTGCCCGGCTTCGAGCTGCGCGCCGGCTACCTGTACAACGCCCGCAGCTTCACCAACGTCGGCAGCGAGCTGCGCCTGCCGCGCACCGGCTCGCACGGCGCGGTGCTGCACGGCGAGCTCTACCCGTTCTCGTTCGGCAAGAGCCTGCCCCCGGCGCTGGCCGGCCTGGGCGTGCGCGTCACGGCGATGCTGCCGGTGTGGCGCGACATCGGCCAGGTGTCGCAGGAAGGCGGCCCGGTGCTCGGCTACTACACCGCCACCGAGCAGCGGGTCGAGGCGGCCATCCGCTGGCAGTACAACTACTGGGGCGAGATCCTGCGGCCGATCATCGAGCTGGAGGGCCTGTTCGGTGATCACAACTTCACGATCAACCCCAAGCAGAACATCGACTACGGCCACCTGCCCTCCAGCGAGTACCGCTACCTGGGAGCGCTCATCGGCGGTCGCATCTTCTTTACCCAGAAGGTGGCGGCGCGCCTTGGCTTCACCTTCGCCAAGCTGCTGAGCCTCGGGGCGCTGTCCACCGCCGCCTTCGACGGGGTCGGCCAGCCGCTGTTTCAGTCAAACGGCTTCCGCTCCTACGGACCGGGGGACGGCACGCTGTGGCGCGTTGATCTGGGCGCCTCGTACGATCTGTGGAAGGGCATCACCCTGGCGGCAAGCTTCTTCTACGAGCAGAACAAGCTCTCGTTCGCCGGCCAGGGAAACGTCCTGCAGACCGGCCAGCTGACGCCGGTGACCGCCGCCCAGGACGAGTACCTGGGCGTCATGATCACCATCGGCTACGCCTTCCGTCCCTTCGTCCGCTAGCTCCCTGCATTCCCTCCATTCCCTCCATTCCCTCCTTCATTCCCAGCATTTAATGCCACCGACCGCCGCCGCCCGTGGCCGGGCCGGGGCCGGGACAGGGCCGGGGACAGGGCCGGGGACAGGGCCGGGGACAGGGCCGGAGACAGGGCCGGGGACAGGGCCGGGGACAGGGCCGGGGACAGGGAAAGATCAATCTGCGCGGCCTCAAAAAAATCCGGCGATTTTGTAGTTTTTGCCGACGGAAAGTCCTTCCGCCAGGGCGCCCCGACCCGGGCCACCGCAAGGCCACCGTCGCGCCGACCTAACCTCGCTAAACCGCTTCATTTTCCCGCTCGCCCGGGCTACGATGCAGGGACGGTTTTCTATGAGGCACCCATTGGCGGCATCCGGTCTGGTGAGGAAATGGGAATGACTGTAGCCCCCGGCTTCCGCGCGGTCGTGTTCGCGCTGCGGGACCTGCTTCCAGGCGACAAGCGGTACATCACCGAAGTCGCCCACGCCCTGCGCTTTGCGCCCGAGCGCGAGCCGGCCCTGTGGGACACGCCGCTCTTGCTGGGACGGCAGAGCGACACGCCCCCGGTCCCCGGCCTGCGCACCGACTCCGAGGTAGCCGCTGGCGGCTCGGCGGTGCTGCTATTGGCGATGCGGCTGCTGCTCGCCGACGCCCTGCAGTGGCCGGAGCTGCGGTTTCTGGGCCTGGATCTTCACCGCGACGCGCCCGACTATGTGCTCTATGCCGCCGATCCGGCGCGCTGGACGCCGGACTCGCTGGCCGCGGCGCTGCAGGGCAGCGGCTCGCCAGTCGCCGGCACCGCGGCGGTGACTAGCGCCGGCTGGCAGATCCAGCGCGGCCTGCAGCCGCGGCCCGAGCGGCTGCCGCCCGTCCCCGGCGATCGCGTGCCGGTGCTCGGGCTGCAGGTGCCCATGTTCGGCGGCCGCCTGGCCAACCTGCGCGATCTGCGTCCACTGGCCGAGCGCCGCCGGCTGCCGCTGCCCGGCGCTGGCGCCGCACCCCCGGTCGCCGCCGACCCCGCCGGGACCCCGCTGCCCGCCGCCGCCCTGCCCGGCCACCACCAGGGCCGCTACGCCCTGTTCCTCCATCTCGAAGAGAGCGCCCTGCACGAAGATGCCGACCCCGAGAGCGACGCGACCCAGGTCGAGCTGCGGCTGTTCCGGCACGACCGCGCCGCTGACACCATGGCCGGCGCGACGCTGCAGCTCGGCATCGGCGATCTCCAGGTGCTCCACGACGCCGAGGCCGGACAGCTCACGCCCGCGGCGGTAAGCGACTGGCTGGCCGAGCTGCTGCCGAGCTGCTTCCTCGTCGCCCCGACCGGCGAGGTGCTGCTGCTCGACTGGTTCGGGCTCGAGCTCGCGCTCTGCTCGCCGCTGTCTCCCGCGCTCGCTGTGCGCAGCTGCCGCGCGCCCAGCCAGGGGTCGGTCGCCGACTCGGATGACCAGGCGCCTGCCGACCCCACCCTGCTCGATCCAGCGCTGTGGTCGCTGCCCGTCCTTGCCGACCTCATCGCCGCGGCCGATCTCACCTTATCGAGCAGCGGCCGCTACCTCCGCCTGGAGAGCACGGTCCCGGTGGACGGCGAGCTCACCCACCTGTCGGCCCTGCTCGACACCCACGGACCGGTCCTTTTGAGCTGCGATCTCGGCGACGAGCCCTGCAGTCCGCTGGCCAGCCCCCCCGACGACCCCTTCCCACCGACGAGCGGTGCCGACGCCGCGCCCGGCGCCATCGCCTAGCTCAGCAGCTCAGAAGCTGACCCGCGCCTTGACGAAGATCTCGCTGGCTCCCGCCGCCGGATCCCCGAACTTGGTCGACCGGTCCCCTAGAAGGATGAACCCGCCGAGCATCAGCTCTGTCGCATCGGCGACCGTCCAGATGATCTGCGGGAACAGCACGCCGGTGGGCGCATAGTCGTCCCACAGCCGCGTCTCCAGATCGACCGAGGGGACCTTGAGCACCCCGAACAGGCGCAAAAGCAGCCGGTCGTGCAGCGTCTTCACATCGACGCCAGCGACGATGTAGTCGCCCAGGCGGGTCTCGATGCGCGGGTCTTCGCGAATGTCTATCGAGTTGCGCCGCGGCCGCGCCGCCCGCCCCGCCCCGAACTCGTCGATGAACCCGTGCACGTACTGGACGTTGAGGTAGGCGCGGCCGCCGATCGTGTAGTCGACGCCGATGGTCGCCTTGACAAACGGCGTCCCCTCGACGACCACCGGCCGCGGCGGCAGCTGGTCGGGGTTGAACGTCACCCGCAGGTACTTGCCGGTCGCCGGATCGAGCTGGTACTCAAGCGGCCGCAGGCTGCCCGGCAGGGTGATGGCGTCGTAGATGCCCATGCGGATCTCGGTCGGGATGTTGACGCCGGCCTCGATCCAGTAGCCCAGGCCGCCCAGGCGCTGGATCGAGCCGGCCATCTCGACGCCGATGACGTCGGTCTTGGGGTAGACCAGGGTCGTCTGCACGACGTTCTTGTCGACCGAGCCGGTGACGACCGACCACGCCGGCGTCGGCACGCCGAAGCGGCCGTGGTAGTACGACAGCCCCACGTCCTGGCCGCCGAGCTTGGCCCCGGTGCGAAAGGCGAACTGCAGGTTGGCGGCGGTGATCTCGGGCGCCAGCACATCGGCCTGGATGGTCAGCGAGCGCCCCGAGGGGATGAGCGCGCCGGTGTTCGGATCGACGATCGGCACGTAGAGGCCGCGCTCCTGATCAAGCGCCGCTCGGATGCCCTGGTTCTGCAGCGGCGCCGGCCGCAGCGGATCGAGCAGCGCGCTCGGCGCCGTGCGCGGCAGCTGCGCCGGCCGGAAGATCGGGATCAGCACCGCCGTGAACGTCAGATCGCCGATCGGGTTCCAGTCGGCGCGGATCATGTTGTTGGCGAGCATCCGGCCAAACTGCAGCGGATCCGACAGGTCCAGGGTGTTGATGTTGGAGATGGGGTTGAACTTGTCGGCCGCGCCCCACGGCACGGTCTGGCGGCCGATGCGCAGATCGAAGCGCGGGATGACGTCGCCAAACAGGTTGTTGATGTCGATAAACGCCGCGTGCACCTCGAGGTAGTAGGGGTCCACGCGGTCGCGCAGCGTCGTCGAGTCGATGTCGCGGATGTCGGAGAAGCCGTACAGCTGCAGCTCGGCGTCGGCGACCGCGCGCACCTTGGTGCCGACCTTCAGGTTCAGCGCCGCGCGGATCCGGTTCTCGTTGCGCGAAAAGCCGTTCTTGAGCAGCGACCACTGCGCCGGCACGGGGTTAGGCAGCGGGCGCTCCTCGCCCAGCACGCGAAAGCGGATGTCGCTGGAGATCCACCCGGAGAACTTGAGGTCGACGTCGGCGCGCGCGGTCTGCCCAGAGGCCGCCAGGGAGACGAGCAGCGCGCACGAGAGAATCAGTCTTCGCATTCCTTCACTCCGCCGCCCGCGCCCCCCCCCTTCGCGGGTCCGAAATCTCGGGTTCTACTCGCGGGTCAGCGCCCGCTGGGTGAACTGATCGTCGGTGTAGCCGTTGTTCACCGTGGCCTTGATGAGGATGAGCTCAGTCTGGTGGTTGCCGCGGCGGTGGTCGGTGTAGACCATCTTGCCGGGCGAGAAGTGGCCGGGGGCGTCCTCGGTGAAGTTGAGGCGCTCGGCGGTGCGCAGCTTCTTGCCGGTGGCGTCCAGGTACTCGATCTTGGCGATCGTCGCCCGGGTCGGGTCGACCCACATCTTGAGCTTGGGGTACTCGGACTCCTTGCCCGGCCGCAGCGTCAGGTCAAGGACGGTCAGGTTGCCTTCGGTGCCGGCGAGCTTGGGGGCGTACAGCGGCGCGATGTCGATGACGCTCATGTCCGAGGTGCTGAGGTCCGAGCCCATGAAGCTCTGGCTCATCTGGTGGGTGCCGACGCGGCGCACCCGGTTGCCGAACGCCGGCAAGAGCGCGTACATCACCTCGGCCGACTCCGACAAGAAGCCCATGCCCTTGACGTCGGCGGGGGCGAGGAAGCGGACCAGACGCTTCTGGTTGCCCTTCTGCTTGGTCTCGAACTCGACCTCGCGCACGCCCGAGCTCTCGATGATGCGCATCTTGAAGTGGAAAAAGGCGTCCTTGAAGGCGTTGTTCTGGCGGTCGACGCGCGCCAGCAGCGCGTCGGCGGACTCGGGCGCGGCGGCGGGCGTGGCGGGGGCCGCGGGGGGCTGCTGGGCCGCCGCACCAAGCGGTGCCAGAGACAGGCTCACAAAGAGCCAGGCGGAGAGGGGGTACTTCTTGAACATCGCTTGGTCCTCCTGCGCACCCTGTGGCGCGCGCTTTAGCTCGGGCGCGCCGCGGGCGCGCGCTTTAGATACATCAGTGTGGCGCCGAACCGGCAGCTGGATCCTCGTTGAGCTTGCCAATCAGCGCCGGGATGAGCAGAAACGTAAAGATCGCCGACAGTCCCATGCCTGCACACGACAGGCCACCAAACAGCCGGATCGGCGGCGCCGCTCCCAGCATCAGCACTCCCATGCCCAGGCCGAGCAGCGCCGCAGTGGTGAAGATCACCGGCCCCACCGTGGACACGACCTGCGCCGCCGGCCGCCGCCGCAGGTACCAGATGTAGTGCATCGCGAAGTCCGCCCCCGAGCTGGTCACGATCGAGCCGACCAGCGACGTGCCAAGGTCGATCGGCTGCCCCGACAAGCCGAGGAACCCGAACACCACCAGCAGCGCCATCATCGCCGGCAGCACCGACAGGATCGCGCTCCACAGCGAGCGCTGGGCGACCAGCAGCACGACCAGCACCGACAAAAGCGCCAGGCCCAGGCTCGCCCACTGGTTGTGATCGACGGCGCGCGAGAACGCCTGATCCAGGACCGGCTCCCCGGTGACCTGGCCGCGCAGCGTCGCTCCGCTGGCCGGCGGATCGGCGGGCGGAGCCAGGAGGTTGGTCGCCACCAGCTCGACGCTGGCCGCCACCTCGTCGGCGGCCAGGCCCGGCAGGTGCTCGCTCGCCGGACCGAGCGCCGCCAGCAGCAGCTTCGAAGCCTGCCGCTGCGCCGCCTCCAGGCGCGCCGCCTCTTGCGCCGCCGGGTCGGGGGCCTGCCCATCCTCGCCGCGAGCCGGGTCAGCGCCGGCGGCCCCCGGGCCGGCCGCCGCCGCGGGCGCAGCCGGCGGTGGCAGCGCTCCGGCGAGCGTCAGCCCGGCGCCCTGGATGCGCTCGACCGCGGCGCGCACCGCCGGCCGCTTGGCATCGCGCGCCTGCTGGGGCAAAAGCCAGGTCAGCTCCTCGGTCAGCTCGTCGTTGGTAGGTCGGCGCAGGGCGAACGGCCAGCGCTCCTTGAGGTAGTGGTTCAGCGCATCGAGCACCGGCTGCGCCTCGCCGAGCACCCGCACATGCAAAAGCGCCGCCCGCCGATCCAGGGTCAGCAGCATCTTGAGCGACGGCTCCCCCTCGACAAAGAACAGCAGCGTCGAGACCTGCGCCTTCTCGGCCGGCAGCCCGCGCATGCCCGCCATCGCCGCGTTCACCATCGACAGCGGCTGCACGATCGACTGCACCTGGGTCACCCCCGGCAGCGAGCGCGCGAACGCCCCCAGCCGCCGGACCTCGGCGAGCGTCCGCGGATCACCGAGATCGCCGTCGAGGACGAGCTGAACGAACTGCGCGCCGCCAAACTCACTGTCCAGGAAGCGCTGCGCCTCGGCCGGCTCCGAGCCGGGGCGGAAGAACGCGCGCGGCTCCATGCGCACCGTGACCCGGCTCAGCCCGACGGCGCCGATCGCCGCCAAGGCGCCGGTGACGACCACCACCAGCAGGCGGTGACGCCGCACCCAGTAGAAGCCGCTGGTCAGCACGCCCCCGAGCTCGGTAAAGCGCGCCCGCGGCACGCCGCCGCGCTGCTGCCAGCGCGCGACCACCGCCGGCAGCACGGTCACCGACAAGAGCCAGCAGAACCCGACCCCGCAGGCGCA
The DNA here is from genome assembly GCA_044222245.1 of Polyangia bacterium. Taxonomy (GTDB): domain Bacteria; phylum Myxococcota_A; class Polyangia; order Palsa-1104; family JAEUJZ01; genus CALFML01. The sequence goes on from JBGANQ010000087.1 coordinate 34,486, forward strand.
GGCGATGCCGAAGGTGCGCATGGCGCCGATGTTCATGATCAGAAACGACAGGAAGCCGACGCAGCAGTTGAGCGCGGCGACCGTCACCGGCGGTCCGGCGACCCGCAGCGCCCCGCGCGCCGCGCTCAGGGTCGAGGCCTGCGGCTGCTCAGCGCGCAAGAGATAGTAGCGGCCAAGGATGTGGATTGCGTACTGGCTGCCCGAGGCAAAAAGGATGAGCGGCAGCGTGCCGATGACGACGGTGAACGGCTGACCGACAAGGCCCATGCCGCCCAGCACCATGACCACCGACAGGCCGACGGTCACCACCGTCAGCAGCACCGGCATCGCGTCCCAGAAGGCGATAAGGACGATGCCGAAGAACAGCAGCATGGCCAGCGGCGTCAGGCGCCGCACGTCGCGCTGGGTGTCGTCGTAGATCGACTGGCCGGCGAACGGGCCGCCGCCGTAATACAGGCTCGCCCGCTCACCCAGCTCGGCCTGCGCCAGCTGGCGGGCCTTGTCGGCGAGCACGCGGGTGCGCGCCCCTTCGGTGAAAAACACCATCACCAGCGCCGCGCGACCATCGCTGGACACTACATTGCCGCGCACCTGCGGCAGCGCCAGGGCCCGCGCCTTGAGGCGCGCCAGGCTGGCGGCATCGGCGGGTATCGGCACCGGGATGAGCGGCATCACCTCGACCCCGCCGTCACTGGCCACAAGGTCGGTCATCGTCGACAGCGAGACCACGCGGTCGACCCCTTCGGTGTTCTTGAGCGCCGTGGACAGCCTGTCGATGGCGCTCAGCAGCTCGACCGAGAACAGCTCGCGCTCGCCGCGCAGCGGGGCGCTCTGCGGCCGCGGCACCACCCCGATGAGCGCCACCCGCAGCGCCCCAAACCGCCGCGCCACGTCCTTGAACGCCGCGACGCTGGCATCGCCCTCGGGGAGAAAGACCAGCACGTCCTCCTCGTTCTTGATCCGCCCCAGGCCGATCGCGCCCACCGCCGCGCAGACCAGCGTCAGCAGAAGCAGCAGCCGCGGCCAGGCGAGCAGCCGCGCCGGGCCCGACAGAGAGCTCGCCGACGAGCTCGCCGACGATGCCGACGGCGCGCCTGAAGGATGATCCGAGGGTACGTCAGTCACAGTAGCCCGGCACCGTATAGACTTTCCACGCCGCGGGCAAGCACTGCGGAGGCCAAAAAAGAGCCGGATCAGCCTCGAAGATCCGCCGCACTGTGATGTGCGATTTGGAACGCTTGTGCGTGCGATTTCGGACTTTCACGCCGCCCTGGGCGTGCGACATCGCACAAGACCTGCGCTGGTGCCGCCGGCCGGGATTGCAGGCGACAGAGCTCCGCAGTACGGTTCGCACCGGCTTGGCCGCAAGGCCGTGGAGGATGCGATGCGAACCCGATGCCCTGGCAACCGTCGACTGGCCGCTGAAGCATTGTGCGCGGGTGGCTCTGGCCTCCTGAGCGCGCGCCTGCTGCTGGGAGCGCTGGTCACGCTGGCAGCCTGGGGCGCGGGAGCGGGCTGCAGCGGCCTGCGCGGCGGCAGCGCCGACACCGATCGCGGCCGCGGTGACAACCCCGGCGCTGGCGGGGTGGACATGCGCACGCCGACGCCGCAGTGCATGGGGCTCGGCTGCCAGATCGCCCAGTGCCCGCCCGCCGGCTCGGACACCGTTGTCACCGGGCGGATCACCGCGCCAAATGGAGAAGATCCGATCCGCGATGCGATCATCTACGTCCCCGAGAGCGGCGCCCCCGAGGAGTTTCCCCCCCAGGTCGCCTGCGAGGTGTGCAACAGCCCGGTAGGCGGCCGCCCGGTCGCCCTCACCCACAGCGGCATCGACGGCACCTTCGAGCTCAGCCGCGTCCCGGTGACCGACAACACGCCGATCGTGATCCAGAAGGGCCGCTGGCGAAAGACCGTCCACGTCCCGATCAGCAAGTGCGAGCGCCAGGGCCTCTCCGCCGAGCAGACCCGCCTGCCGCGCGATCGCACCGAGGGCACGCTGCCGCAGATGGCGGTCGCCGTGGGCGACTATGACTCGATCGAGTGCGTGCTCAAGAACATCGGCGTCGCGCCGTCCGAGTTCACCTCGCCCAAGAAGCAGGGAGCGATCCACCTTTACGACAACGAGACCGCCGGCACCGGCGCCCCCGGCAAGGTCAACGTCGGCGAGCTCTTGCGCAGCCTGCCGGCGATGCGGCAGTACAACCTCATCTTCCTCAACTGCAGCGAGACGACCTACTCGGGCGGCCTGCTCGCCGACAGCCAGGTCAAGCAGAACCTCGTCGACTATGTCGCCAGCGGCGGCCGCCTGTACGCCACCGACTGGTCGTACGACTTCGTGCAGCAGCCGCCGAGCTTCTCGCCGTACATCTGCTTTGAAGACGACCAGGCGTGCACGGTGACCACGCCGCACGGCTTCCACACCGCTCCCAGCCGCGGCGCCGGCGACACGCCCTTTGACGCCGACGTCGACACCAGCACCGAGGCGGGGCAGAACCTGGCCGCCTGGCTGACCAAGCTGCCGACGCCGGTGCTCGGCGGCAAGGTGCACATCCAGGATCTGCTGCCCGAGTGGGTGCTCATCCACCAGACCGCGCTCGACCTGGCGAAGTTTCCCTCGACCACCTGGCTCAACGGGACGGTCAAGGGCCGCAAGCGGCCGCTGTCAGTGACCTTTGACTACCCGCAGGAGATGGCGTGCGGCAAGGTCCTTTACTCCTCGTATCACACCCGCGAGCACGCGGCGCAGACGCTGTTCCCCGGCTACTGCGCCAGCGGCAAGATGATCACCCAGGAGCATGTGCTGGAGTACCTGATCTTCGAGCTCAGCTCGTGTGTCGGACCGATCGGCTAGGCCGGCCGCCGGCAGGACCGCGGCCGGCGGCCAAGAGCGCAGCCGCCCGCGGGGCCGGCCGGACGAGCTTGCGGGTCTCTTTAGCAGGTTGAGCTGGCAGGTCAGGCGGACTGGGGCTGTGCGGGCTCGCCGAGGTAGCGGGCGAGGTGGCTCAGCACGGCCGCGAACACCACCTCGCGCTCGACATCGAGCAGCAGCTGGTGGTAGCTGCGCGGCAGCGACAGGCAGGTGAGCTGCTCGCGGGGAGTGCCGAGCTCCTGGGCGAAGGCGGCCAGGCAGGCGTAGGGGACCGTGTGATCATGCTCGCCGTGGGCGAGCAGCGCCGGCTGGCGGACCGCAGGCAGGTGGCCGCGCACCTGCGCCATGAGGTCGAGCATGCTGCGCAGCGCCAAAAGCGGCATGCCGAGCGGGCGCAAGCGGTGCGGCGGCAGGTCGCGAGCGCGCACATCGGCGCCGGTGAGCTTGGGAACAAACAGCCGCCGCAGCCCGGGGACGCGCGAAAGAGCGCGAATCCCCCGCTCGGCCAGCGGCGACAGCCACAGCGGCGACGCCAGGACCGCGACCGCCGAGATCGCTGGCTCCGCGGCGCTCGCCAGGCCTGCGGCGGCAGGCGGCGCCGGGTAGCGATGTGCCAGCTCGACGGTCAGCAGGCCTCCCATCGAGAAACCGACGACCGCCACCCGCGGCGGGCCGCTCGCCTGCGCCGCCAGCCGCGTCCACAGCTCGTGCAGGGCCTGATCGGCGCTGGCCAGCCAGTCGGGGTAGCGGCTGGCCGACAGCTCGCGCAGGCTGCGATGGTGCCCGGCGAGCAGCGGCACCGCGACGTGGTAGCCGCGCCGATGCAGCGCCTGCGCCAAGAGGTGCAGTTCGTAGGGCGAGCCGGAGAAGCCGTGCACGAGCAGCACCCCGCGCGGCTCCGCGGCCGCCGCAGGCAGCCACTGCTCGATGGCGGACGCTGGCCCGGCGGCGTCGGCCACCGCGGCTGCCGGCGGCGCCGCCGCGGGAGGTAAACGCTGTGACTTGCCCGCCATCCTTATTGCTTACCACACTCCGCCGGTTCACCGGGCGCGACCGACCGCGTGACAGCGCAGCCGGCGTGCAGTAGGGTGCGGCAATGGCAGACAACTA